>DATBLR010000027.1:0-12281 GCA_036555275.1 Gemmatimonadales bacterium
GGCGGAGCGACTCAACAACGGCCGCGACTACGTGCCGACGAGCCGCTGGGTCCTGTTCGGGCACCATTTCGCCGCCATTTCCGGGGCAGGTCCGCTGATCGGCCCGGTGCTCGCCGCGCAGTTCGGCTACCTGCCCGGCACGATCTGGATCATCGTCGGCGTAGTGCTCGCGGGCGCGGTCCAGGACTTCATCATCCTCATCGGCTCGATCCGCCGCGACGGCAAGTCGGTCGGCCAGATGGCCAAGGAAGAGATCAGCCCGTTCACCGGCCTGGCGGCCATGGTGGCGATTCTCGCCATCATGATCATTCTGCTCGCCGTGCTGGCCCTAGTGGTCGTCAACGCGCTGCGCGGCAGCCCCTGGGGACTGTTCACCATCGCCTGCACCATTCCGATCGCCTTCGTGATGGGCTTCTGGATGAAGAGCTGGCGCCCCGGCCGCACCGGCGAGGCCACACTCGTCGGGATCGCTCTGCTGCTGCTGGCGCTGCTGGCCGGCCAGCAGGTGGCGGAGTCGCCGGTGCTGGGACCGCTCTTCACCTGGTCGCCGGTCGTGCTCGCCGGCAGCCTGATGGCCTACGGCTTCATCGCGAGCGTGCTGCCCGTGTGGATGCTGCTGGCCCCGCGTGACTACCTGTCGACCTTTATGAAGATCGGCACTATCCTGCTGCTCGCGCTGGCGATCCTGATCGAGGCCCCGGCCCTGCGGCTCCCCCCGCTCACTCAGTTCATCGATGGCACCGGCCCGGTCTTCGCCGGGAAGCTGTTCCCCTTCGCCTTCATTACCATCGCCTGCGGCGCCATCAGCGGATTCCACGCGCTGGTGGCCTCCGGCACGACTCCCAAGATGGTGCGCCAGGAATCCGACGCCCGGCTGATCGGCTATGGCGGGATGCTGATGGAATCCTTCGTGGCGGTGATGGCGATGTGCGCCGCAGCCGTGCTCGATCCGGGCATCTATTTCGCCATCAACGCGCCGCTCGCCACGCTCGGCGGCAGTGCCGTCACGGCGGCCGAGACAATCCGCACCTGGGGCTTCACGGTCACCCCGGAGGCGATCGACCAGCTTGCCCGCGCGGTCGGCGAAACCACCCTGCTCGGCCGTACCGGCGGGGCCCCCTCGCTGGCCGTCGGGATGGCAACGCTCTTCAGCGGCGCCTTCGGGAATCATCTGCTTGCGCTGTGGTATCACTTCGCGATCATGTTCGAGGCGCTGTTCATCCTGACCACACTGGATGCCGGCACCCGGGTGGGCCGCTTCATGCTGCAGGAGCTGGGTGGTCATGTGTGGGCCCCGCTGGGGCGCACCTCCTGGTATCCGAGCGTCATCATCGCATCCCTGCTGGTGGTCGCCGCCTGGGGCTACTTCCTGGTGCAGGGCGTGCTGGACCCGCTGGGAGGCATCAATTCTCTCTGGCCTCTCTTCGGAATCAGCAACCAGCTGCTGGCCTCGGTGGCCCTGTGCGTCGGGACGACCCTGATCATTAAGTACCGCAAGGCCCGCTACTCGTGGGTGACCCTGGCGCCGCTTGCGTGGGTCCTCGCCGTAACCCTCACGGCCAGCTACCAGAAGATTCTCTCGCCGGAACGGCGGATCGGCTTCCTGGCCGATGCCCGCGCCCTCAACGCCGAAATCGCCGCGGGAACGATGGATGCCGTCCGGGGCGGCCGGCTCATCTTCAATGACTATCTGAACGCCGTGGTCGCCGCGATCTTCGTCGCCGCGGTGCTGGCCGTGGTGGTCTCCTCGATCCGGGAATGGGCCAGGATCCTGTGGGGCGGGAAACAGCCGGTGATGGCAGAGGCCCCAATCGTGGAGTCGGCATATGCGAGCTGAACGGGCGGGCGGACCGGCGGACTGGCAAACCGGCGGACCACGCCTCGGAGACAAATGCCCCCCCGGCGCAGGAGGCTTGGTCCGACCCTCGAACCCAATCTCACCTGCCGAGTCGCCAGCCGCCGAGCCCCCGAGCCGCCGAGCCCCCGGCTGGCAGTTGCGGGACGGTCTCTGGGTCCGGGCAAGAGAGGGCCTGGAACGCTGCCTCGGCCACTTCCGCCGGGTCGTCGGGATGCCCGACTACGCCGCGTACGTGAACCATCTCCGCGTTACCCACCCTTCCTGGCCGGTGCCATCGGAGCGTGAGTTCTTCGATCTGTATCTGCGGGCGCGCTACGGTGACGGTCCGACCCGCTGCTGCTGACCCTTCATCCCGGTGGCCTGCATGAAACGCGTTGTCGGCTACTTCCTGAACGGCCTCATCTTCACCGCGCCCGCCGCTCTCACCATCTATGTGATCTGGGCGGTCTTCACCACCGTGGACGGCTGGCTGCGCATCCCGATCCCCGGGGTTGGCTTCCTCATAACGCTCGCGGTCATCACGATGGTGGGGTTCCTGGCCTCCAACTTTCTGGCCCGGCGGCTCCTCGACTGGGTGGAAGATCTGCTGGAACGGCTGCCAGGGGTGCGGCTGCTCTACAGTGGTATCAGGGATGTGACCGGCGCCTTCGTCGGCGAGAAGAAGCGCTTCCAGCAGCCGGTGGTTGTCACCATCGATCCCGATGTCGGCTCCAAGGCGATCGGCTTTCTCACCCAGGACTCGCTCGAGGAGCTGGGCATGCCCGACCACGTTACCGTCTACCTCCCCTTCTCCTACAGCTTTGCCGGCCAGACGCTGCTCTTCCCACGCGAACGAGTGGCGATGCTCGCGGCGCCGAGCGCCAAGGTGATGACCTTCGTGGTGTCGGGCGGAGTGGCGGACGTGACGAAGGGGTAGGCCCGCACCGGTACCGAGGACGGCCTGTTGGTGCGGACGCTGAGCGCTGCGACGAGCGCTCCGTTGGGCGTCCTCGGTCAGGGTCCGCGGAGATCGGTACCCGGGACTGGCTGCGGTGCCATGGTCGGCAGCCGATCCAGCCATTCGGTGAGCCAGCGTCCCGTCCGGCTCACGACCAGCGAGCTGTCGTTACCCAGGAAATCCAGGTCGGCATGCCGCAACCGGGGATCCGCGTAGGTGGCCCGGATCCGGGCGGCAGAGCGGGCGTCGAGGAGAGCCTGCACGCTCCGCCTGGTGCCGATCCAGATGAGCCCATCGGACGCCCTGGTTCCGATCCTGAGCGGCAGACCGAAGCTGTCCGGCGCCACGTAGATCCTGGCCAGAAGCGGGATCGCGACGGTATCGGTGGTGAACGACAGGAGCGTGAGATAGCGGATACGCAGTGCCTGATCGCTCGTCTCGAGAAACCGCCGGACCACGGAATCCGCCGCTCCCACCGCTAACCGGCCGAAGATCCACGCATCGGCGAGATCGTACCGCCCGCCCGGAACCCGCGGCAGAAACCCGTTCAGCATCGTGAGGTCCCCGACCTTGGCCCGCGACAGCTCCAGCTCGATGGCGTGCAGGAACGGAAGCAGGTCCTTGAGATCCGTCGCCGGCGGCGGCGTGAGCTGGCCACTGAGGATCTGCCGCCGCCAGGCCACCACGCTGTCAAGGCTCTGCGGGTCGCGGAGCTCCGCGATACGGGTCAACGCCAGGAGACCGGTATTCCACGCGACGGTGCCTTTCAGCATCCCCCGGGCGATGGGCCACAGCGTACGGGCGCTGGGCGAACGGAGGATCTCCACAGCCGAATCGGCAGCAGGGGTGCCTTCCCGCAGCCCCTCGTGGATCTCCGAATACAGCGTTCGCGCGGAATCGCCCACCCGAATCTGCAGTTGACCGTCGAGCCGTCCGGGCAATGCCGGCAACAAGACCAGTAGAAGGTGTAAAGCCCGCGAGCGAACCATCACCACCCCTCGGGAATCAGGTTCTGCCGGCGGGAGAAACCGCCAGCCACAGGAGCGTGGTGAGAAGGATACCTGCGGCCGACGCCCAGAGCGCCGTCGGAGCGCCCCAGCGCTGGTACAGGGCTCCGAACAGAAGTGCCGCGGGCAGCGCCACCAGTCCCGTCGTTCCGTGATAGGCGCCGAATCCCCGGCCGGTTCGCCTCGGTGAGAGCCGCGCCACCAGGCTCCGCTCGGCCGACTCGGTGAGGCCGGCGACGGTGCCCAGGCCCAGAAACGCCCCGATCGCGAGGGGGACGGTGAGGGGAAGCCCCAGCACCACCGCTCCCGCTGCGAAGCAGGCGCCGCCCGCCGCGACCGTGCTCCGAGGCCCGAGGTGATCCGCCAGCCACCCGCCCGGGTACGACACCAAGGTTCGCACGCCGTGCAGTCCGGCCCACACCAGCGGGATGATGGCGACGGCGACTCCCAGGTCCTGGAGCCGGAGCAGCAGCAGGGTTTCCGGCAGGCGAAGCAGGGCCAGTGCGGCCAGCGTCAGGACCGGCGCCCAGAAGACCCGCCCGGTGGGGGCGGCGACAGCGTCGCCGACCGGCCCGGCGGCTTGGTGGCCCGGGGTGCCCCGAAGCACGACCAGCAGGATGACCGCAGCCAGGAGGCCGGGCAGCACGCTCAGGCTCAGCACCTGGCGGATATCCACCGAGTGACTCAGGAGCCACCAGGCGATCAGTGACCCCGGAATCGAGCCGAAGTGGTCCGCCGCCCGGTGAAAGCCGAAGGCCCGGCCCCTGATGGGCGGAGCGGTCACGTCGGCGATCATGGCATCCCGAGCCGGAGTGCGGAGCCCTTTGCCGATTCGGTCCAGAACCCGAAAGCCCACCACCTGCCATGCCGCACCCGCCAGCGCGACCAGCGGGCGGATGAGGATCGCGGAGAAGTAGCCCAACACGATAAGCGGTTTGCGCCAGCGCGGGCGATCGGCCAGGTCACCGCTTGCCCACTTGGTCGCCGCCGAGGCCAGGTCGGCCGCGCCATCCAGGGCGGCGAGGGTCGTGGCACTTCCACCCAGGGTCACGGTGACGAAGGCCGGCAGGAGTGGGTACACCATTTCGCTCGCGAAGTCATTGAAGAGCGAGACCAGGGCGAGACCCTTGACCGCGGGGGGAATGCGGACAACGGGAGAACGGGGAACAGGGAACGGCGGCAACGCGTGCCCGTTCCCCGTTCCCTGTTCCCCATGCCCCCTATTCATCGATCCCCAGTCCCATTCCCCAGCGGATCAGCGAGACCGGAAGTCCCCCATAGGCCAGCACGGCATCGTGAAAGTCGCGCAGTAGCGCCGCAGCGCCCGCCGCGCTCCGCCAGGCTTCCCGCAGATGCAACAGCTCGCGCCGGCCCACCGCATACGAGAGCTGATAGGTGGGCCACGCGCAGTACCGGCTCACCTCGGCTTGGGCCTGGGCCCGGCCCATGGCAACCCGGTCCACCAGCAGGTCCACGGCCTCGTCAGGCGTCAGGCCGCGGGTATGCAGCCCCACGTCCAGCACAATCCGGATGGCGCGCCACAGCAGGTGCAGCCGCTGGAAGAGCCGTTCCTCCAGCGACGCAAAGAAACCGTGCTCCGCCATCAGCTCCTCACAATAGAGCGCCCAGCCTTCCACGGTCACCGGGGTCCAGCTGATCCGGCGGATTTCGCTCGTCGCTTCTCGCGCCGTGAGCATCTGCAGGTGATGGCCGGGCCACACCTCGTGTACCGCCGTGGCGGCGATTTCGTGCAGCGAGCACTGGCAGTTCGCCTGGGCGTCCCCCGCTCTCGGCGAGGTCACGTAGAATGTCCCCTTCCGGCTGGGGCCAAACGCCGGGGGAGCACTGTAGGCGGCGAAGGGCATCAGCGGCCTGAGGAAGGCCGGTGTCTCGATCACGTCGAGCGTCCCTTCGGGGATCGTGACCAGCCCCCGAGCTTCCAGGAAGTGGCGGGCCCGTTCCACCGAGTCGCGGAACGCACCGACCAGGTCGGGCCCGGGCGCGGCCTGTTCCCGGAGACGCTCGACTGTGCTGCGCCACGGAACTCCGGGGTCGATCTGGCGGGCGAGGTCGGCGACCTCCGCCTCGACCTCGTCGGCCAGATGCAGCCCGTAGCGGTACAGTTCGGGCGCCTCCGCCTGCAGCGCGTGCTCATAGTGGAGCCGGCGGTTGAACTGATCCTCACCGATGGCAAAGGAGAGGTCGTCGTGATGCGCGCGCAGCTCGCTGCCAAGCGCCATGCTGAAGCGGGACAGCGCCGACTCGGCTTCGCCCAGCGCGTCGTCCACCGCAGGTCCCAGCTCCCCATCGGCGAGCCGGGCCGCCGCGGCGACGTCGGTCAGCAGGCGGGGGCCCGCGTCTGCCAGGGCCTGCGCGGTGTCCAGAAACACTCGCGGAGGATCGCGCAGGGTTTCCCGCGCCGCCTTGAGGAAGTCTGGCGTCGCCTGCAGGCGGCCCAGCAGACCCCTGGCGGTGTCGTGGGGCGTTTCGTCCCCCCGGCGCAGCAGCGCATGGAAGGCGTTGTACAGATGGCCCAGCCAGAAGCTCGGATCGTGAACGTGGGGTCGCTCCCGCTCGAACCGGGCGATCCTGATTCGGACTTCGTCCAGGAAGGCGGTGCGGTCGATTTCCTCCTGCGGGTCCTCGATCTCCAGCTGTTCCAGTGCTCCCGCAATGGCCTTGAACGCCGAGAGGTGCTCGCGCATCTGGCCGGCCGAGTAGTCCGCCAGCCGGTCGTCGTGGGACCGCAGGCCGTGGGCCGTCGCCGCCGCCGGGTCGAAATGCCAGCGCAGGTCGAGATAGGATCGGTAGAGGTCGGCGGTCGCGGTCATATGGTGACGATAAGGCTACTCAGATGAGGGGGAACGGGGAACAGGGAACGGGCAATGGGAAGTGCCCTCGGGATCGTCGACTCTCAGGCCGCGCCTGCGTAGATTCTCCCGTTCCCCGTTCCCCCTTCCCCGTTCCCCTTCTCTGCCCGTGATGTCATCTCCTCTGGACCTCGACCAGGCCACCATGCAGCGGCTGGGCCGCCAGGTGGCCGATCACGTGGCCGCGCACCTGGCGAGCCTTCGCGAGCAGCGGCTCTTCAAGTGCATCTCGCGACCGGAGGCAGAACGGCTGATCGCGTCGCCACCGCCGACCGAAGAGGGTGACTTCGACAGCCTGCTCCGATTCCTGGAATCCCGGGTCTTTGCCTATCATACCCCGGAACCTCATCCCGGCTTTCTGGCCTATGTCCAGAGCTGCCCTACCTTCCCGGCGGTGCTCGGAGACTGGCTCGCGGCCGGATACAACTTCTTTGGCGGCGCCTGGTATGTAGCGAGCGGGCCCGCCATGCTCGAAGTGACGGTGCTGGACTGGTTCCGCCAGTGGATCGGCATGCCCGAAGGCGCCGGGGGCCTGCTGACCTCGGGCGGGTCCACCGCGAACCTGATGGCCATGGTCGCGGCCCGGCACCGCTCGGTTGGCGAAGCAGCGGCCCGGCTGCCCCGCCTCACGGTCTATCACTCGGATCAGGCGCACAGCTCCGTGACCCGCGCCGCCTGGATCGCCGGAATACCCCGGGCCAACATTCGGGTGCTCCCGGTGGATCAGGAGTTCCGGCTCCGCCTGGACGCCCTCCGTGAGGCGGTCACCGCCGATCGGGCCGCAGGGCTCCTCCCCTGCGCCGTGGTGGCGAGCGGGGGAACGACGAATACGGGCGCTACCGACCCGCTGCCGGAGCTGTCGGCCTTCTGCCGCAGCGAGGATCTCTGGCTCCACGTGGATGGCGCCTACGGCGCCTTCGCAGCCCTCACGCCGAGCGGCAGGGCGGCGCTCGAGGGCATCGGGCTCGCCGACAGCGTCTCCCTCGATCCGCACAAATGGCTCTACGTTCCCTTTGAGTGCGGGTCCCTCATGGTGCGAGATCCTCGCCGGTTGCTCGACGCGTTTCACATCCTCCCCGACTACCTGCGCGACCTCGGGGGCGCGGGCGGGGAGGTAAACTTCTCGGATTACGGCGAGCAACTCTCCCGCTATGCCCGCGCGCTCAAGGTCTGGCTCTGTGTGAGCTACTACGGAACCCGGGTCCTCGGCGAGGCCATCGCGGCGGGCATGGCCCGCGCGGAGCTGACCGAACGACTGGTGCGGGAGACGCCCGGGCTCGAGATCCTGTCGCCGGCAAGGCTCGGCGTGTGTTGCTTCCGGTCGCGGCCGCCCGGCCTGGCGCCGGGTGCCCCACTGGACGCCCTGAACCAGGCGGTGGTGGAACGGGTCAATGCCAACGGGCGCTTCTTTCTGTCGACCACCCGGGTTCGCGGGGCTCTGGCCATCAGGGTCTGCACCTGCGGGTGGCGCACGACCGACGAGGATATCCGCGCCATGGTGCAGGAAGTGGCGGAGGTGGCGGGGCGGTTTGCATAAGGGATAGGGGTTGGTAAAGGCCGCATATATGCGGCCCCTACCAACCCCTATCCCCTATCCTACGTTCACTTCGCTGTCATCACCCAGCGTCGTTGTTCCCTTGAGCCCACGCACGCTCACCCGGTCGCCCAGCATGGAGTGATGCAGGGTGGAATCCACCACGCTGCCCTTCTCCCCCACGATGACGTGTTCCAGCCTGCTGTTTGCCACCCGGGTGCCCGCCTCCAGGGTCACGTTCGGCCCGATGACACTCTTTTCGATCGTCACCCCATCCTGGATCAGCACCGGATCGTGGATGGTGACCCCCGGGAAGTCTCTGCGCCGCCCCGACCCTTTCCGAAGCAGGATCTCGTTGGTCTCGAGCAGGGTCTCGAGCTTGCCGCAATCGTACCAGCCGCCCACCTCGGCCGTGAGGATCCTGCACCCGTGCTCGATCATGTGCTGGAAGGCATCCGTGAGGAAGTACTCACCCCGATTGGCGGGGCTGGCGAGGGTGTGATCGATACCCTTCCACAGGGCCGCAGTGTTCTTGATGTAGTAAAGGCCGATGTTGGCGAGCTTCGAGATCGGGGTGGACGGCTTTTCCACGATGCGGGTCATGTAGCCGTCCTTGTCGGTGACCACCACCCCGAAGCGCTGATAGTCCTCCACCTCCTTGGCCCAGATGATCCCGTCGACCTCGGTCCGGTTGATCAGGGTGAGGTCGGCCTCGAACACCGTGTCCACGAAGATGATGAGCACCGGCTCGTTCACGTGGGGTCGCGCCAGGTTCACCGCCCCGGCCGTACCATCCTGGACCTTCTGTTCGATGAAGCGCGACGAGTACGGATACCGCGCCCGGGCGTATTCCTCGACCTGTTCCTTGAGATGCCCGGTGATGAAGATCAGCTCCGATATCTGGAGCCCCTCCAGCCGGTCCATTACCCAGTCCATCACCGGCCGGCCGGCGACCTTGAGCAGCGGCTTCGGCACCAGATGGGTATGCGGTCGGAGCCGAGTGCCCTTGCCGGCCAGCGGGATGATGACCTGCATGGTAGTCAGCTCCTTCCGTAGCGGTCGTTGAGTCGCACCAGATCGTCCAGCTCGGGACTCGAGGCTTCGAGGATATCGCTGTCTACCACCGCCTCGATCTGATGGACCAGCCTGGGTGGGATACGCACCGATTCACCGGCGCGGAAGGGTCGGGCGTCGAGGCCCTCGCCCGACTGGGTCCGGAGGATGAGCTCCCCCCGGAGGACGTGCATGGTTTCGTCCTTGAGATTGTGGTACTGCAGGCTCAGCACGTGGCCTGCATTCACATGCAGGATCTTGCCGACGTAACGATCGGTGCGGGCCCACACCAGCTCATAACCCCACGGCTTCTCCACCCGGTACGGTACCTCGGACATCAACCCTCCAGCGGTCTGAGCAGGAACGAGGACGGCGAGGTGATGCAGGCGCGGACGCAGACCCCGCAACCTACGCAGCCTTCCGCCTTCAGCACGGGATGCCCGTCCTCGTCGATAGCGAGCGCCGATTCTCCTACCGGACAGGCATCGGCGCAGGCACGGCAAGCCGTCCCGGAAAACGTGACGCAGCGCTCGGGGACCAGCTCCAGAGCCGCCAGACGATACCCGGTCCACCCCTGGGTCGGGAGCGTGAGTGCGCCCGTGGGACAGGCCTTTGCGCAGGGCATCGTCTCGCACACGGTGCAGGGCTGGAGCGCCGGGTCGATGTAGGGGGTCCCCGCCTGCAGCCCGGCTCCCGCCGGCACTTTCCGGATCGCAAACGGCGGGCAGACGGTCACGCATTCGCTGCAGCGGGTGCATGCCGAGAGAAACGCCATCTCGGGAAGCGCACCCGGCGGCCGCAGATAGCGCTTCGGCGCGACCCGCCGCTCGGCCTGCTCCATCAGGTGCTCCAGCCAGCGGCCGGCGGTCGACCGGAACAGGGCGCGCCTGTCCGAGAAGTCGGGCAGCCCGGGAACGATCACCATATGGAGGAGAAGGACAGGACCCACCGGAAGGCCGCCCTCCGATCCCGCTCGGAGCCGAGTGACAGCGCCGGGCGGCTGACGTAGATCGGGACGTCCGCCCGGGTCACGAACACCGTCTGGCCGATCCGATGCTCTGCCCGCAACCCCAGGCCGGCGTCGGCGAGCAGGCCGATGTCGTAAGGATTGACGGGCGAGCGGGTCTCACCAAAGGTGTATCCCATATCCCCAAAGGTGGCGAAGGCGACTCGCCGGAACAGGCTGGCCCTCGCCCGGCTGAACACGGTCCGCTCGAGTTCCAGGTTCACCGCCACCAGATGCCTCACCGATAGCTGTGGCAGAAAGCCTCGCAGGTCACCGCCCCCGGGAGCGTGGTAGCGGACATCCGGTTCGGCCAGAACCGCCCCATCCGAGCGAAGCAGCGGGTTGTCGAACCGCTCCAGCGGGTCGGCACCTGCGAGGTAGATCTGCCGTTGCTTCACGGGCGCTGCATCCGCCGCAGTGAACCCGGCATAGCCGCGGAGGAGGATGCTCAGCCCCCCGGGCCACGAGCGCCGGGCCTTGCCGGTAAGGGTAAAGCGTCCATAGAAAGGCGGCACCGCGCGGCCCGTGACCGCGGCCAGGCCGCTGCGATTGTAGACCAGTCCGCCAGTCCCCCTGCCCTCCACGGCAAGCTCCCAGGGACCCCGCCGGTCGGTCACCCCGCCGCTGAGAGCCAGCTCGACGGTGCCGGCGTTCTCGTAGAATCCCCGGTCGAGATAACGCATGTCGTCGGGCTGGAGCCAGGTAACCGACAATCCCGTCGTCCGCACCGGCCCCCAGAACAAATGATCGTGAGCCGTCCGTTCCACCGCCACTCTCGCGCCGAATCGGCCCTCGACGTTGTAGGCCTCCAGGGTCTCGCTCAGTCCAGACGACCGGAGCCAGGTCGGGTTCCTGACACGCACCAGAAAATCCTGATCCCTGACCGGTGCCGGATCACCCCCGAGCCCCCAGCCCGTCCCCACCGAGGCGAAGTAGGTAATCTGAGAGAAACGATCGAAGTAGTTCTCCCGGCTCCTCACCCCCAGGGTGATTCCCGCCGCGTTGTTGTACCAGATGGTGGGCAGAAGCCCCTGGACTCTGCGATCGCGCGCCGCCTTCTGGCTGAACCCCGTATCCAGGTAGAGCTTCCGCGCCGGCTCCCGGGACGCGAACAGGAAGCCGCGCCGCCAGGTGTTATTGAGCATGTTCCAGTCTCGCGTCCTCAGCCGCGGGTCCAGAAGCACCTGCTTCGGTCTGGATCGAGTCCCGACCGTGACCCACTCCCGCTCGGCCACCCCGTCGGTCCGCACCACGGCCGTGTCCGATTCTCCCAGCACCCACACCTCCAGGGGCAATCGCCCTTCGGCCTTCCGGACCACCTCCACCCGGGTGCTCCACCCCGTCCTGTCTCCCTGCTTCCCGTTCCCCGTTCCTCGTTCCCCGCCCTCCCGTTCCATCCTCACCCGGCCCACCGCGTAGTCCACCAGCACCGTCCCGTGCAGCGCCTGCGCGAAGAAAGTTGAAAGATCCTGCCCCGACACCTCCTCCGCCACCTCGCGGAAGGCGGCCTCGTCCACGTGCTTGAACGTCCACCGCTGGTAGAAGGTACGCATGATGCGCAGCAAGGCGGCGTCTCCCACGATGTAGCGGAGCTGATGGAAGAACAGCTCGCCCCGGTTGTAAACGCTGATGTTATAGCTGTTGAAATCGCGGTAGTCTTCGCTCACCAGGCTGGCCGGCTCCGACAAACCGTCCAGATCGAGCCCGGTGAGAAACGGCTCGTCCGCCGCGTAGCTGTCGCTGCCGGGCTGGGTCGCCTCGCCGAAGAGCGAGGTCTGGAAGCTGGTGAAGCCCTCGTCGAGCCAGGCTTCCCGCCACTCGTTGTTGGCCAGTATGCCCATGGTGTAGTTATGGCCCAGCTCGTGGACGATCAGGCCCTGCGACGGGGAGCCGTCCATGATGACCATGGGAAATTCCGTCCCGCCCCCCTCGATCCGGTGCAGGTTGGTGATCTGGGGCCAGGCGAACTTGCCGTAGAACGCGTCGAGCCACGCCAGCGCCGTGGCGGTGCGGGCC
>DATBLR010000118.1:0-45441 GCA_036555275.1 Gemmatimonadales bacterium
AGCGTGGCCCGCGTCGTCAGCCAGGACTGCGGGCGCCAGTTGTAGGTCAGGCCGCCGGTGAACCGCTCGATGGACTGCTGGGCCAGCTCGGCGAACAGCTGGGCCGGGGTGTAGTACCAGCCGCTGGCCACATCCGGCGGATTGGTCGAGGTCTCGGCGCTGCCGGTGATCGTGAGGGCGCTGTTGTCATTCTCCACGAAGCGGGAATCGCTGGATGTGTAGCCCACGTTGGCCTGGAGGTCCGAGTTCCTGCTGACATTCGCCCCTAGGTTGGCGCGTATGCTGGTACGCTCGAGGGCGTTGGGCCGGATCTGCGTCGCCGGCACCGAGCCGAGCGCGTTCCGGATAGAGTCCTCTTCGATCCTCGGGAGGCGGAAGACCCCGTCCTCGTTTTCGTAGCTGCCGGACAGGAAGTACGTCACGAGCTCGTTCCCGCCGGCGACGCTGGCGCCGTACTGTTGCCGGAGGCCGGTCTTGAGCGGCCGGGTGCTGGAGTTCTCAATTGGCGAATAGCGCAGCACCGATGACTGGGTGCAGAGGCCGTCGATCTCGCTCTGCAGGATGCAGGTGAAGTCGCCGATGCTGTCCGGGAGGGCGGGCCCCGGCTGAATGCAGACGCCATTGGCATCCGTGGGGCAGCGGCCGAAGTAGTTGAGGGGGTACGTGTTGTTGTCCCTGACGCCCCCCTCCTCGACGAAGAAGTTCCACTTCGCCCGGCCGGCGTGGCCCTTCTTGGTCGTGATCCGGACTACGCCGTTCGAGGCCTGGATCCCGTACAGCGTGGCCGCGGCCGGCCCCTTCACGATCTCGATCGATTCGATGTCGTCCGGATTGAGGTCGTTGAGCCGCGAGGGTCCGCTGGTCCGAGGGTCCCCAGCGCCGAAGCCGCCGATGTCCAGGGTGCTGGAGGACGCGGAGCTTTCGAGGCGAATGCCGTCGATGTAGTAGAGCGGTTCGTTGGAAAGCGAGATGCTGTTGGAGCCCCGGATCCGGATGCGGGCGCCCGTACCGGTGGTGCCGCCGCTCTTGAGCACCTGGACTCCGGCCGCCCGACCCGACATCAGGTCGGTGACCGCGGTGATGGGCTGCTCGGACGCGACAGAAGCGGCGTCGATGGTGGAGACCGCGTTGCCAACCTCGAGCTTGCGCTGCTCTCCCGTGGCCGTCGTGACGATCTCGTCCAGTTGCACCGGAGCCGGGGTCATGGCGAAATCGAGCGCCGCCGTCTCACTGGGCCCCACCGTCACCGAATCCACCCTCGGCTGGTACCCGATCCGGAGGGCCCGGACCTGATAACTGCCCGGGACGATGCTGCGCACCGTATACCGACCCTCCTGGTCCGTGGTCTCGATAAGGGACGTACCGGTGACCAGCACCCGGGCGCCTTCCAGGGCGGCTCCCGTTGACTGATCGGTGACCCTGCCGCTGATGCGACCGGCCTGGGCGCGCAGTGGGCCACTGGATGCGAACACTGTCACGATCACCGCAAGGATCTGGAGGCTGGGCCGACAGAATCGCAGGTTCATAGGACGTTCCATCCGTGAGCGGATTTCAAACGCGGTCCGGCTCCCCTGGAAGGGGGAACCGGGGAGCCGTTGCGACGGCAACATGCGGGCGTGCGGAACCGAAGGAGAACTCAAGCCCAAGGTGGCATCGAAACCGCGCCACGTCAAATGGTCCGAGCCATGCCGTCCTTGCGCTCACGGCCGCGAAGCATTTCGCGGTCGGCCGCGCGGCGATTTCGCCGGCGGCCGGTGTATCGCAGGGAGCCGGTGTTTCCGGAGAGTTGCGCGAGGTGACCTGTGGAGATCCGGATGCCCGGCGGATGACCGAGCCAATGTGCCCCCGAAACGCCGTCACGTCAAACGCGGGGAGTGAGGAAGGTGATCAGCCCAGCGACTTGGTGAAGATTACCTGGTCGTCACCGGGGGCGTAGAAATCCGGGACCCGGGCGACTGCGGTGTAGCCGCGAGCGGCATAGAAGGCGCGGGTGGGGCCGTAATCGGCCCTGCCGGACGTGTCGACCGAGACCAGCCGCCCCTGACCGGTCAGCCGGCGCTCCATTTCCGCGACCAGGGCCGTGCCGACTCCCTGGCGACAGGCCGCCGGGTCAACCGCGAGCCAGTAGAGGTCCCACGTGCCCTCGGTACAGGGCGTCCTTCCCCAGCAGATCCACCCGACCAGGTCGCCCCCGACCTCGGCGCCCAGGGCGTAATACGGCGGCTCGGCGGCCGGACGGCTGGAGAGGTCGGCCTCGCCGCCCGACCGCCGAACCGTCTCGACGGCGTCGTGAAACACCTCATCCGCGATGGCAAGCTCCTCCTCACGGAAGACGCCGGTAGCGCGGGTGATTTCCAGGACCCGGACCGCGTCTGCGCTCGTCAGATTCCGGAGACGAGGCGCGACGCGGGGAGTCATGTCGGAGTGGGGGTGGCGGCTCCGACGGCCAGGGCGGCCGCAGCCTGACGGGAAGAAGATCGGGACAGGGCCTCGTCCACGATTGCAGCGATGAGCTTGTCGTATTCCCAGCCGCGTGCCTTGGCCATCCGCGACAGGCCGGCGGAGTCGGAGATGTCGGGGTTGGGATTCACCTCGAGGACGTACGGCTGTCCGGCGGCGTCCACCCGCAGATCGACCCGCCCGTACCCCTCGGCGCCGCAGAGGCCCTCCCAGGCCTCCCGGGCGACCGCGACCAGCTGCTTGAGCAGCTCCGGCGTGAGCTCCGCTGGGCAGACCGGCATCGAGCCCAGGTCCTCGGGGCTCCCGACATCCCACTTGGCGGAGTAGGTAAGGATCGGCCAGCTTCCTTCAGGCATGTTGTCGAAGCAGAGCTCCGCGATAGGCAGGACCTGATCCCCTACGAAGCCCACGTTGAATTCCCGGCCGGCCACGTATTCCTGTACCAGCACCTCGTCCCACTGCTCGACCATCTCCGCCAGCCGCTTCTTCAAGGCGCGCTTCGTGGTGCAGACCGAGCCTGCGTCGATGCCCACGCTGGCGTCCTCGGATGCGGGCTTCACGATGACCGGGAGGGTAAGGTCGGGAGGGATCTTGTTCCCGCTGGACAGCACGAATCGGGGAATGGGAGTCCCGTTCCGGGCCAGCAGGGTGTTGGCTATGTGCTTTCGGTGGGCGACCGACACCGCCCACGGGCGGCAGCCGGTGTAGGGCACTCCGGTGAGCTCCAGCGTCGCGACGACGAAGTCCTCGTAGCGTGAATGCCCGCCGATCCCCTCGCACAGGTTGAACACCAGGTCGGCCCGCCGAACCCGCGGCAACCAGCTGAAATCGCCGGGAGCACGAACCGGGATGCTGGTCGTCTCGTAGCCGGCGCATTTGAGGGCCGCCTGTACCTCCTTGACGCTTTCCCAGACCGAGGCCACGTCCTTGGCGTCCCAGGTGTCCCAGCCACCGTCGTACAGCACCGCTGCCTTCACGCCGCCGCCTCCGCGAGAAGGGACCGGCCGCTGATGCGCCGCCAGGCGACATCCGCGACCGTCCGGATGAGTTCGTCGTAGCTCATCCCCGCCGCCCGGGCCGCCTTGGGGAAGCACGAATTGTCCCTGGGGTCGGGGAGGATGCCCGGCAGGGGATTCAACTCGACCACGTTGGGCACTCCCTCCGCGTCGCACCGGATATCCACACGGCACCAGTCCCGGCATTCGAGCGCGTGATAGGCGCCCAGCGCCGCGGCCCGGATCTGACTCGCCAGGCGGGCGGGGATGCGCGCGGGGCACTCAAAGATCTCCAGCGGATCGTCGGGACGGTCCCAGATCCACTTGGCCTCGTAGCCGTAGATGGGCGGGGCTCCCTCCGGCAGCTCATCGAAGCGCATCCCGACGATGGGAAGGCAGCGCGCCTCCTTGCCATTCCCCAGGAGGGCGACGGTGAACTCTGCCCCCGGCAGATACGTCTCGACCAGCACCGGTTCCCGGTAGGTGGCGAGCAGGTAGTCCACCTGCTTCACGAGCTCTTTCCGGTTGGTGCACAGGCTCTTGAGGCTCACGCCCTTGCCCGAGCCCTCGAACGCCGGCTTGGCGAAGAGCGGGAACGGCAGGACACAGTTGCGGGCATCGCTCGCGGTCCGCGCCAGCAGGAACGGAGCGGTCGGCACACCGCGCAGCTGAAGGACCTCCTTGGCTCGGCTCTTGTGAAGCGCGAGGGAGAGCGTCAGCGGGTCTGATGCGGAACAGGGGATGCCGAGAAATTCGCAGATTGCAGGGACGTGCCCCTCGCGATTCGCACCATACAATCCTTCGGCGATGTTGAACACGAAATCGGGGCGGGTCTTGGCCAGGCGGGTCGGGAAGTTCTCGATCGCCTCGAGGCGGATCACCTCACCGAGCGGACGGAGCGCGCGCTCGACGGCATCGATCGTCTCGGGCTCGTCCCACTCGGCGTAGAGGTCGGGCTGGGGGAGATCGTAGCGGAGATCCCGTGTGGAGCCGCGAGCAGCAGGAGAGACGCTGTTTGCCCCGGCGGGCTTGGCCGGTGCTGCCGGTCTCAGGTTGAAGGCGAGTCCTATGCGAACTGCCAAACGGGTCCTCTCTGCATCTGGTCACCGCGATCTGATGATTCCGCCCACCCTGTGGCGAGCGCGTCGGCGCGGTGTCGCGCAGCTCCAGCAACTAAAGTAAGAAACATGTTTCAAAGGCACAATAGTTTTTTGGGCACTTTTTTCAGAATGGGGCCTCCCGGCGGACGTCGAGAAGCGGAGAAGGAGAAGGGAGAAGGAAGAACGGGAGGAAGGAATAGCTCTCCGACCCTTTCCCTTCTCCCTTCTCCTTTCTCCTTTCTCCCTTCTCCCTCGCTCTCCTCAGCCTCACACCTTGTGATACCCCACCCGTCCCGCCTCCGTCCCGTCCGCCGCGTGGTAGATCTCGAAGTCCGTGAAGAATGCCGGTGCCTCTTCGGAGAGGATCCGGAGACATGCCACCGCCATCCGGCGGATCTCCATTTCGGCGCCCTCCCCGAGGCGAAGCTCCAGCATGGTGCGCCAGGCCCGGATGTTCCCGCTCACGACGATCTTCACTTCGGTGGCGTTGGGCAGCACGCTGCGGGCGGCCTCCCGCGCCATCTTCCGGCGATGCACCCGGTCGCTGACCCAGCTGTACTTCTCCATCAGGTGTTCCACCGCCCGCACGTATCCTGTCTGGGCCATCTCCACCTGGCCCAGCCACTCGGCCTCCAGGTCGGGCTCACCGATGATGGCAGGTGGCATCACGAATGCCGCGTGCGATTCGTCCACATAGCGCTGAGACAGCTGGGAGTAGCCGAAGCCGGCCCGGTGCCGTACCAGCTCGTGGCTGCACGAGCGACTGATGCCCTCGATCAGCAGGACGTAAACGGCGTGCTCGAATACCGACCCGTGGCCCTGCCGCAGAATGTTCTCCAGATACTCGGAGGTCGTGCGATGGGCCGGGTTCTGCTGGCTCATGTAGCAGATGCGCCCGGCGTACTCCGCCAGTCGCTCTCCACCCGAGGCTTGCCCCTCCCACTGGACCGCCAAGTGCGGTGGCTCGAGGAACTGCGGGCGGGCGATCAGGGTGATGCGGGGGGCCTTGAGGATGTCCATGTAGTCCAGGGGGAATGGGAACGGGGAATAGGGAACGGGGAATGGGGAATGGGGAACGGAGATACGAGTCTGACCTTCGACACCAGAGGGTACGGACCTTCTCAGCCACGGGATCCACCGTTCCCCTTTCCCCGTTCCCCGTTCCCCGTCCTTCACCCCTCCGCAATCTCCACCCGGCTTCTGGCGTAGCCTCCGGTCCGCTCGATGTCCCTGAGCGCCGCGGCCACGTCATCCGGAATGGCGGCCGCATCCGGTCCCAGTTTGAGCCGGGTGAGAGCCGGTGCGTCCGGTGCCAGTTTCACGCCCGGGTTGAAGATACCATCGGGGTCGAACGCCGTCTTGACCCCTGCGAACAGCTCGACGATCTCGGACCCGTATAGCGCCTCGAGCAGGGGGGCTCGGAGCCGCCCGTCGCCATGCTCGCCGCTCACCGTGCCTCCCAGCTGGATCGCGGCGGCGTTCACCTCTGTGTAAAGCTGCTGTACCCGCTCTGCCCAATCCGGCTCATTCAGTTGGGAGATCGCGTTCACGTGGATATTGCCATCTCCGGCATGGCCGAAGATGACTGCCGTGATGCGCAGCCGGTCCGCGGTCCGCCGGATGAGCCTCACGTATTCACCCAGCCGGGGCAGGGGCACGCAGCCATCCTCGATGACCTGAAGGGACCGGCGGTCGGCGGGAAGGCTGGCGAGGATGGGACTCGCCGCGTGGCGCAGTCGCCAGAGCCGATGCTCCTCATCGCGGGTAAGCGCGGCGGTGACGTCGGTTGCCAGCGACCTGAGGGCGCGGGCCGCGTCCGCGGTCGCCGCCCGGGCCCGGGCCGCCTTGTCCCGCTCGAATTCCACCAGCAGGACCGCCTCGCTACCCTCCGGCAGAGCGGGCCCCTCACCACCATGGCCGGCCGGAGTGAGGAGGTCCAGGAAGGTCCGGTCCAGCAGCTCAACCGCCGAAGGCTCGAGGGCCACGATGGCTGTGACCGCCTCTTCCAGATCGTCGAGGGAGCGGAGCGCGACCCGGAGCCCGGTCCGGGCACGCGGGATGGGGTCGAGTTGCCAGCGGATGGCGGTTACGAGGGCCAGGGTTCCTTCCGCGCCAATGAGCAGGTCGAGATCGTCCCCCGACCGGAGCCACTGATCGAGTGCATATCCCGCGGTGTTCTTCCGGACCTTTGGGAAGCGCTCCCGAATGAGCTCAGCCCGACCGCGGATGAGCGGAACCGTCAGGCGGTGAAGGCGGTCGATCGCCGCGGGGAGAGCCGGGCCGCGGGTCTCCTGACCCACCGGCGGGCTGCTGGTCTCCCCGCGACTGAACCAGCCGAGCTCTCCGTCTGCGGTGACGACCTCCATTCCGATGACCCAGGGCCGCACTGGGCCGTAGCGGACACTGCGGGCGCCGGCCGCGTTGGTCGCTACCATCCCCCCCAGCGTTGCCCAGGCGGCACTGGACGGATCGGGAGGGAGACGCAGGCCGACCGCCTCGGCGCTGCGATTGAGATCCGCCAGAGTCACGTTGGCGCTGGTGACCGCCGTGGCGCTGGCCTTGTCCACTTCCAGGACCCGCGACATCCGCTCGCGGAGATCCACGATCACCCCCGGGCCGACGGCGTTTCCGGGGATGCCGCTCCCCGCCCCCCGGGGAACCAGTGGCGTCCCGGTTCCTCGGGCCCACTCCACCAGCGCCTGGAGATCGGCAATGCTGCGCGGAAGGGCAACGCCGGCGGGGATGATCCGATAGATGCCCGCGCCTTCCGAGTAGGCGGCTCGCAGGCGAGGATCGGTCCTCACCAGAGGGGAATCCACGGCAGTCGACATGGCAGAAACGTAGGCCGCCCTCCCTTGACAAGGAATGGCATGGGAGAAAGGCTTACCCACCATGCCGGATGCCCCCCACGCTCAACTGGTGCACCTCGACGTCGATCGCCGACTCGGGCATGAATGGGACGAGTGGGACGGTCGAATGCTGCCGAATCAGGGCAACTTCGACAGTCCACCCGGGCTGTTCATCGGGTGGTCGGCGGTGGTGCTCGCCGGGGCGCTGGGTGGCATCGCGGCGGTCCTGTTCCTGCTCAACCCGAGGCTGGCGCTCCTCGAGCGAAGTCTGCCGGGCGCGCTCTGGGTGGTCCTAGGGGGGGCCGCGGCCGTCGTCTGGCTGTGGTGGCTGCTCGTGGCTGCTTCGCAGGTCCTGGGACGACCGCTCCTCCCCGAACGGCTGGCGGAGCGGGGCCCGCTCCTCGGGCTGATGCGATGGACGTCGCTGGTGTCAGGCTGGTTCGGGCGGAGAGATTGGGTCGAGAACGCCGCGGTGAAGGTCTATGACGGTTTCGCGGCAGCCCGCGGCCGCAAGGTGGGCAAGGGCGAATTGCTGGTGCTCATCCCACGCTGCCTCTCCCGGGCGGCGCTGGACGGGGTCCTGGCCGTGGCCGGCAAGTACGAGGTCCCCGTCTTCGTTGCTACCCGGGGTCAGCTTGCCCGCCGGGTGATCAGGGAGCGACGCCCCCGTGCGGTCGTCGCCGTGGCCTGTGAGCGCGATATGGTGACCGGCCTTCACGACGTGGCCGGGAAAGTCCCTGTCCTGGGTCTGACCATGACCCTGCCCGCGGGACCATGCAAGGATGCGGGGCTGGATCTCGGCCGGCTCGAGGCTTGGGTACGAGCGTACCTGGAATAAGGAGAGGGGAGAAGGAAGAAGGGAGAAGGGGAGCCGAGGCGTTCTCCCTTCTCCCTTCTCCCCTCCTCACTTCCCCCCCGTCTCGGGCGCATACAGCTTCGCCAGCTCAGTGACGATTTCGGTCATCCGCTTGCCGACCGGATGGTCGGTCGGGACCTGACGGTCCAGATCGCGGAAAGAGAGACTCGGGTCGGCCAGCGGTCGGTACACGGTCTCTACGGTTATGAGGCTGTAACCCTGCCGGGTGGGATCAATCCAGGCCCGCACCTGCACCACCTTCGGGCCCAGCCGGCGTGACCCGGTAGCCCGTTTGCTGGCGCTGTCGAACCAGGCGGTCTCGAGGTAACCATCACCCACCACAACCCGGGTCAGGGGCAGGGAGTCGGATCGCAGCACATCGGCGAGGGCCGAGGTGGCGTTTTTCTGGTTGAGCCGGATCTCCGCCTGTGCCGCCCCCGTGACCGGCGGGAAATACGGCCGGGCGGTCCTGGGATTGCAGGCGGCACTGGCCCACAGCAACAGCAGTAGCTTACGTCGCATCAACCCCTCTCCAATCGCCGAGCCGTTCCCCGTTCCCCATTCCCCGTTCCCCTTTTCCCCTCACAACCCCAGGTCCGTCGCCACCGGCGGGTCGTGGCGGTAATCGTAGAATCCCCGCCCGCTTTTCCGGCCGTAGAAACCTGCTGTGACCATCCGCCGGAGCAGCGCCGGCGGCGCGTACCGCGTCTCGCGGTACTCCTCGTGCATGATCTCCGCGCTCCTGGCCAGGGTATCGAGCCCCACGAAGTCCGCCAGCGTCAGCGGGCCCATGGGGTGACCGGCCCCGAGGCGCAGGGCGGTGTCGAGGTCGACCGTGGAGGCTACACCGCGCTCCAGCGCCCGGATCGCGTCCAGCAGGTATGGGATCAGCAGCAGGTTGACGATGAACCCCGAGGCATCGCGGGCCGCTACCGGCTGCTTGCCGAGACGCAGCACCAGCGCCCAGGCCTGCTCGAACGTGGCGGGACTGGTCTGGACGCTTCGCACAACCTCGACCAGAGGCATCAGCGGTACCGGGTTGAAGAAGTGCAGCCCGAGGAAGCGATCGGGACGGCTGGTGGTGGCTGCCATGCTGATGACGCTGAGGCTGGACGTGTTCGAGGCGAATATCGTGGCCGGGCCGCAGCGCCGGTCCAGTTCCCGCCAGAGCTCGTTCTTGACGGTGAGGTCTTCGGTGACCGCCTCGATCACGAAATCCGCCTCGGCCGCGCCGGCGAGATCTGTGGTGAACGTCAACTGGGCCAGCGTCGCGGCCTGCTGTTCGGCCGAGAGCTTCCCTTTTTCGACGAACCTTGCCAGCGACTTCGCGATGGCGGCCTGCCCCGACTTGAGCTGTGTTTCGCTGGTGTCTTGAACGATGGTCCGTATCCCCGCGGCCGCGGAGGTCTGGGCGATACCGCTTCCCATGAGTCCCGAGCCGAGGACGGCGACGGTCGAAATGGTTGTCATGGAGGATCCGTGATGACGGGAACGGGCCGGCCTACTGGTTGAGGGCCCGCCGCACTTCGTCGAGTACCAGCCCCATCAGCCCGCCGGATCGGGCCGGGAGGGCGTGCGATGCCTTGACCTCTCCGCGTTCGACATGATCCAGCGCGCGCTCCAGGCCGAGCAGGGCGCGGGCAGCGACCGGGCGATGCTGGCGGGAGACCGCCAGCCCCAGTCCCGCGAACAGCGGAAGCGGGGCCAACGCCACCCACAGGAACGGCGACATCACTGCCAGGACCCCGCTGGCGACTACCCCCAGACCCACCAGCCCGACGGCGCCACCGGCCACCGACCGGCGGGCGCTGGTGAGGTCCGCGGACAGGATCACATGAGTGTACCCGGGTTCGAGCGAAGTGATCACGGCGGTCACCAGTTCTGCCCGCGTCAACATGAAGGCCTTCTTCCCCGAAAGGGCGGCGGATGACCGACGGACCGCCGCCGCGACACCCCCGACCGGCTCCCAGCTGATCCGGCCGGGCTGCTGGCGTTGGAGGGTCAACAGCTCCTCCCTGTCCATCCAGGTGAGGAGCCTGCTCGTGACTTGAGCCGGCTCGCCCTGCACCACCCGCTGGGCGGTGACCGTTCCCATGCCGAAGAGCCGCTCCACTGGCCCCCCCGCCTCGGGCAACCCGGGACGCGCGTGTTCCTCGAGCAGGGCCTGTTTGAGGTAGCGTTCGGGGATCCCGACTTCCTGGCCCAGGGCAATCACCTCATCCGGAGTGAGGCCGTCCCCGATGTCACGCTCTCCGGTCTGCAACTCGGCGGCGCGCTGAATCACCCGCTCGATGGCGGGCCGGTCAATTCGGTCGGGCAGGTTGCCAGGCATCGTTCATTCTGTGGCGCACGGTATCTCCGCGGTCCCTACGCCGCCCGCCCCAGCGCCTCCACGATCACGGCCTGTCCCTGCCCGCCGCCGATGCAGGCGCTGGCGAGTCCGAAGCGTTTTCCCCGGCGCCGGAGGGCGTGGAGCAGGTGCAGGGTCAGGCGGGCGCCGCTCGCCGCGAGGGGATGGCCGATCGCGATCGCCCCACCGTCGACGTTGGTCCGGTTCCGATCGAGACCGAGCTCCCGTTCCACCGCCAGATACTGTGCGGCAAAGGCCTCGTTGATTTCCACGAGATCCATCTGTTCCAGGCGCATGCCCGTCTTCGCCAGGACCTTGCGGCTGGCGGGGACCGGCCCGATGCCCATGATTCCGGGGTCCACGCCGGTGACGGCCCAACCCACCAGCCGCCCGATCGGACGGAGCCCGTGGGCCTTCACCGCGTCGGCGCCCGCCAGCACCAGCGCCGCGGCCCCATCACAGATCCCCGAGGCGTTGCCCGCCGTCACCACCCCGTCCTTGCGGAAGTAGGGCGGCAACCTGGCCAGACCCTCGGCCGTACTATCAGGCCTCATGTGCTCGTCGGCGGCCCAAGGCTCGAGCTGTTTGGTCTTCCGATTTGGAATCGGGACCGGTACGACTTCCTCGTGGTAGACCCCGCTCCCCCAGGCCTCCCGCGCGCGCTGCTGGCTGGCGAGGGCCACTGCGTCCACGTCTCCTCGCGACAGCCCGTGCTGCTCGGCCAGCGCTTCAGCGGTTTCCGCCATCGAGCGACCGCATTGGCCGTCACGCAGGGCTTCCCATAGGGAATCTTCGAGCGGTGCCGCCGCTCCGAGTCGAAGTCCCCAGCGCGCCCCGCGCACCACGTGCGGCGCCTGACTCATGGATTCCGAGCCGCCGGCCAGAACGACCCTGGATTCGCCTAACAGAATCTGCTGGGCACCCTGGACGATTGCCTCGAAACCCGAGCCGCACAGCCGGTTGACCGTGACGGCCGGCGTTTCCACCGGGCAGCCGGCCCGCAGGGCCACGTGCCGGGCAAAATAAATGGCGTCGGCACTGGTCTGCTGCACGTTGCCGAACACCACATGATCGACTGCGTCCGGGCTCACCCCCGCCCGCTCGAGCGCCGCCTTGCCCGCGATCGTCCCCAGGTCGGTGGCGGAGAAGTCCTTGAGTGCCCCGCCGAAGGAACCGAAGCCGGTCCGGACCCCGGCGAGAAACAAGACGTCCTGCGGATGGCCCTGCGTACCCATTGTGGGTTTCCTATATAAGGAAAGAAGCAGACCGGGGACGAAATATCGCCGGAGCCATGCCGGGAAGTCGAGCGATGACGTAAGTGATTGATGGACTGCGAGTTGCGGGGGAACGGGGAATGGGGAATGGGGAACGGGGAACGGGACGCTGGGACAGGAATCGACGAGCGGCATACGCAGACAGGGAGCTGCAATGCCGAGCCCGTGGTCTCCTATGTCCCCGTTCCCCGTTCCCCGTTCCCCTTTCCCCATTCCCCGTTCCCCATTCCCCGCTGGTTCCCGTTTCCCGTTCCCTCTATGCCTCCCCCACCAGGTGCCCGCAGTTGATGCAGTGGCGCCAGCCCAGTTCGAGTTCGGATTGGCATTCGGGGCAGCGGGTGAAGGTCTGGTTCTCACCGCAGTGGGGACAGAAGTTCACCGTGCGTCCGGCTGGGAGGCGGCCGCCGCAATACCCGCACCGAAGTCCGGAGTCCTGGCCGAGCCTCACCTTGGGTTCCGGCTCTGCGGTGATTCGGGGCGGTGGCGGAACCATTGGCGCGGCAGGTGGCGGTACCGGCTCGGCACTGAATGGCACACGGCGGACCGACTCGAGGGGAATGTCGCGCACCAGCTCGGGGGTCCGGACCGCTGGAGTTGGGTCGACGATATCCAGATCCGGCGGAGCGTAGGCTTCCTCCGGGCCGGGGCCGAGCGCGTGAGCCAGCGGTTCGGTGCCGAGCATCAACTCCGCCTGCTGGTGATCGCGCAGAATGGACAGGTCCGGGTTCGGGCTGGTGATCTGGTCCCGGAACAGCTGCGCCATGTCGTCCGAGGCCATGCGGATGTATCCCCCCTCGCCGGCGCAGAGTCTCAGCACCAGCATGTCGTAATCTTCGGCCGAGTCAATGTCGAGGGAGCGACGATTGGTGCGGTAGGGAATGACCGAGGTGACCAGATCGCCGAGCGCGATGGGCCGGTGCAGGCGGGCAGGGTCGATCGCGATGAGATTGTCCACCAGCCGCCGGAAGAGCCGTTCGAGGTCGGTCATGGAACTGGCAGAGTAGATCCGGCTTCCCGCACTGTCAAGCAAGGTGCGCGCGTATGGCAGCGTCGCCATCCATGCAGAGCTGACCGGCCCGGCCTACGCCTCCGACAGCGGAAGCTCCTCTCCCGCGGCGAGGCGTCGTTCCAGATCAGCGAACGCGGCATCGGGGTCGTAGTCGGTGAACTGCCCTCGCCCGCGGCGCGCGGTGAGCCAGTCGGAGAATCCCGATTCCACCGCCCCATGGGAGGTGCGCTGCTCCCGGGCCGCCTGCATCGCCAGGTCGTTGGCGTACTCGTTCTTCGGATGTCCCCGGTGTCCACGCACCCAGGTCCACTGCACCTCATGCTGGCGGGCCGAGTCCGTGAGCACTCGCCAGAGTTCCAGATTCTCGATTGTCCCGCCCTTGCGCTTCCAGCCTCGCGCTTTCCAGTCCGGCACCCACTGACGCATGCCCTTCACGAGGTATTCCGAATCGGAGACCAGGAGAGCGCGGAGCCGCTTGCCTTTTCCGGCCAGCAGCTGCAACGCGGCGATCGCACCGGCGAGCGCCATCCGGTTATTGGTGGTATCGGGGGCGTGGATGAAGAAGTCGCGGCGTTCGATGCGCTGCCCGACCCGAACCTCGATCAGGCCGCCGGCGCCGCCGGGGTTTGCGCCTTCCTGCCCATTGCCGAGACAGCTCTCATCCAAATGCAGAACGGCGATAGGAAGCGGAGACCCGGGCACCGGAGGATGATGGTTGCAGGTGGACCAGCACCGGAATGTCGGTGACCCGCAAGATAACCTCGGTGTGCGTCGGCACCATCCAGAACCCGCCACGACGCTGGGCGCCGGTGAACAGGGCGTTACAGCCGAGACGCCGGATGGTCGCGGGGATCGCGGTCTCCAGATCTCCCTCGATGAGGTGGGTTTCGAAGTCGAGGGGATCGAGCGACAGGGCGCCGGACGCCCGCGCAAGCGCTTGACGTCCCTCTTCTTCATCGGGACTGACGTGCAGAACGTCGAGATGGGCGCCGGTGATTCCCGCGAAACGTGAGGCAAGGGCCAGCGCGCCCTCGCTCGCCGGGCCGCCCGCATAGGCGACAAGCACCCGATCCATCTGGGTGGGGCGAGTGCCTGACACCAGGACCGGGCGCGGGGAGCGCCGGATGAGTTCACGGGTATCCGGACCCAGCGGATCCTTCCCCATGGTCGCCATTCGGCCCCGCACGCCAATCCGCCCGACTACGATCACTCCGACATCCTCGGCGAGCTCCCGCAGCACGTCGGCGACCGCGCCGGAGCGCTGCACCGTTTCGGCCTCGAGTCCCGCGCGCCGCACTGCTTCCGCGGCGTCGTTCAGCATCTGTTGCGCGGCGCGTTCGATGTCGCCCCGGCTGGCTTGGGCGGTGCCGGTGCCGTATTCGATCCACGGGGCTCCCAGGGCCATTTCCCCGGTGTGACCGGGCGCGGGCGGAACGTAGAGCAGCACGATCCGGGCGTGAAATCGCTCGCCGATGATGATCGCCTGCGCCAGGGCCACCTGGGCCTCGGTGGAGCCGTCGAGCCCGACCAGCAGGGAGGTGAACATGCCTCCACGGTGGGGCGCCGGAGGGGAGGTGTCAAGGGGTGGGAGGCGTCGTAGGGGCCGCATATATGCGGCCCCTACGATGCCTCCTAAAGCACCTGAAAGCCTTCGAGATCCTCCAGAACAAACACCAGCTCTTCACCGGTCATGGGCAGCCGGCCGACGAAGGCCTCGCGCGACCCCCAGGTCGTGAGCCGCAGCGCCAGGACCACGTATTCGGTTCCGCGACGCATCACGGCGACCCGGCGTCCATCACGAATGGCACGCTCCAGCTGGTCCAGTCGCTCCGGAGTCCAGCGCATTCAGGAATCGCCGGACTCGACACGAAGCATCCCGCGCTGGTCTGTGATCTCACCGACCACCGCGCGCGCAAGGGTCGCCTTCTGCCGGAGGCCCTCGAGCACCGCGTCCACTTTGGTTTCGGGGACGGCAAGCAGCAGGCCTCCGGACGTCTGCGCGTCCGCCAGGAGCAGTTGCTCGGCGGGGGAGATTCCATCCGCCCACTGGACACCGGCCGCCGCCGCGAGGTTTCGGGTGGTGCCGCCCGGCACGACTCCCGCCTCGGCGAGGCGCCGGGCATGCGGCAGCAGGGGCACCCGCGCCACCTGGAGCCGGGCTCCCACCGAGCTTGCCGCGATGATGTTGCCCAGGTGACCGAGCAGGCCGAAGCCCGTGACGTCCGTCGCCGCCTGGAGGCCGTGTGCCAGCGCGACCCGCATGGCGCCTTCGTTCAAGGTGGTCATGGATGTGATGGCCTCGGCCAGGTCCGCCTCGCTCAGCAGGCCGCGCTTGAGGCCGGTACTGAGGATCCCTGTTCCGATCGGTTTGGTCAGCACCAGCCGGTCCCCGGGGCAGGCGGCGGCGACGGTCAACAGGCGGTCCGGATGCGCCTCTCCAACGGCAGCCAGGCCCACGTGGGGCTCCAGGGCATCCACCGAGTGCCCTCCCACGATGGGGCAGCGCGCCAGGGAAGCGGTCTGGGCCATCCCTTCAACAACCTCGCCCAGGATGTCGAGGGAAAGGGTCTCTCGCGGCCAGCCCACCAGGTTGAGCGCGAACAGCGGCGTCGCCCCCATCGCGTAGAGGTCGCTCAATGCGTTGGCCGCTGCGATGCGGCCCCACGTGCGTGCGTCGTCGACGATGGGCGTGAAAAAATCCACCGTGGCGACCAGGGCCCGATCCGGGCTCAGCCGGTAGACCGCCGCGTCGTCCCTGGATGCCGCGTCAACGAGGATGTTCGGGTCCCCGACCGCAGGCACGTGGCGCAGTACCTGCGCCAACTCGGCGATGCCGAGCTTGCAGGCTCAACCCGCGCCGTGAGAGAGGGTGGTGAGCCGGATGCGGGGCTTCTGGTCGTGGGGTTCAGTGGACATGGTGGGCCTCCGAAAGAAGTACCGAGTACCGAGTCCCCAGTACCGCGTACAATAAAGATTGGCCGATCGCTTCGATCTGGACAACTGCGCTCGTGCGGAGCACGCACTTCCCTCAGCATCGTCTCGGCACTCGGCACTCGGTACTCGGTACTCGGTAGTCGGTACTCGATACTCGGTACTTCGTCTCTATCCCAGCACCACCCCCAGCACCAACCCCGAGACTACCACCCGCGCGATGCCGATCAGGATCGTTCTCCACGGCCAGGTTCGGCTGCGCAATCGTCCGGGGATTTCGATCAGCGCTCCTGCCACAAGAAACAGCAGGGCAGCCCCTCCGGATCCCAGGCTCGCGAACCAGAGCCCGGCCAGGAGGGTGAGCAACAGGGCCTCGACGACGAGCGCTGGAAAGATGGGAGGTGCGTCACCCGGGGACGGCAAAAGCCGGCGTTCGACTTCGCGCCACAGAATCAGGAGCAGGGTGACGGCGCCCCAGGCGAGCAGGAGCCGTGACAATGCCATCGGCTACAGGCCGGTGCGGAGGGAGTCCGCGCTGTAGAGCTGGCCCCTCACCATCACCCGCTGAACCGTGCGGGTGTTCCGGATGTCGCTCAGGGGATTCGCGGACAGCACGACGAGGTCGGCGAGTTTCCCCGGGGCGATCAGGCCGAGGGAGTCGGCGCCGAGGAGCTGGGCGGCATTGCGAGTGGCGGTAGCGATCGCGTCCACCGGGGTGAGCCCGGCGTTGACCAGGAGCTCCAGCTCGGTGTGCAGGCCCAGCCCGGGCACCATCAACTGATTGCTCGCGTCGGTTCCCGCGACGATGCGTCCGCCGGCCGCCCGGAACTCCCGTAGGAACAGATCCTGGTTGTTCCGGGACGCCCGGAAGGCGGGGTATTCCGCCGTGGTCCACCCAGCCCGGCTCACCATCTCCTGAAGGTTCCATCGCTTCAGGATGGAATCCGGCACGGTCCGGAGATCGGGGTTGTTCAGCGTGGCGGGGTCGTCCAGGCGGCTGTACGTCTCATGCAGCACCAGGGTCGGCACGCACACCACGTGGGTCTCCGCCAGGATGAGGGCGACTTTGTTGAGCGCGGCGCTGTCCAGCCCGGCCCAGCTCTTCTCGAAGTAGGTCCATCCCCGCCAGAACGAGGCCCGATGCTCGGCGAAGAACCGGTCCGGTTTGGGACTCGCGGCCTCAGGAACGCCGCTCAGATGCTCGATCCCGCCGACTCCCAGCCGTGCCGCAGTGACGGCATCGGTGAGGCCCAGGTGGGCGGTCACCTTCAGATTGAACGTGCCGGCCTCGCCGATGATCGGCCGGAGCAGGTCCGGCGTGATATGGGTGTAGACCTTGAGGAAATCGACTCCGGAAACGGCGCGGGCGTCCACGGCGCGGCGGGCCTGCTCGGCGGACCGGACTTCGGTCGCATTCGAATAGGTCGCCGGCGGACCATCGATCATCGCTCCGGCGCTATAGATGCGGGGAGCGACCAGACCGCCGAGGCCCACCTCCTCCCGGAGGGAGAGAATCGAGTCCTGCTCGCCGTGAACGTCCCGCACGGTGGTCACCCCGGCCGCGACATAGCGGCCCAGTGCCCACCGCTCCACGTGCCCGTGGCCGTCGATCAACCCGGGAATGATCCACGAGCCGGACACGTCGACTACCGCCGCCGATCGCGGAAGGGTGAAGCCCTCCCGGGGCGCCACGGTCTCGATTCGGCCGTCATGCACCACGATGACTGCATCACGAAGCACGGCATCTCCGGCGCCGCTGATGATGTTCCCACCTACCAGGGCGATCCGGTCCTTGTGCTTGGGCGTGCAGGCCGTCAGCAGGACGAGAAGAACTACCCCCAGGCGCCGGGCCGCCGAGCCGCCCTGAGGGACTCTCTCGCGCCCGGGTCGCGCTGACGCGCTCCCATGGGCCCCTCGGTCGCCGAGCCGCCCCATTTCAGTCACTCGAGGTGTGATCGTGGAGAATCTTCCAGCCATCGCTCCGGCGCTCCATGATCAGGGTGAAAGGGCCACTCGCCGTCGTTTGCCCATTGCGGAACAGAATGAACCGTGCCGTGGCCAGCAGAACAGTGGGGGCGAGCGGACGGACGTCGACCTCTTCGAATCGCAGACTGTCACGCGCCGCCCCCGGCGCGAACCGGGGCGCGTAGTTCGCCCGGATCCAATCATAGCCTCGGTGGACGTGGCCCCGGGCCACGAACCCTGTGAGGCTGTCGCGAGCATAGTCACCGACGAAGGCATCGAGGTCGCCGCGGTTCCAGGCCTCGGCCGACCGGGTGAACTGGGCGACCACGGTGTCGGTGAGCCGCCTGACGTCGGGAAGCTGTGCGGCTCGGGGCCCGGGCGGTGCGCAGGCCACCAGAAGCGCCATCACCGTCGCGAAACGAGGCATCGTGTCGCCTTGAATGGACGCTGAAACGTGACCCTCCCCCCCGAGTGGCGCAAGATGAGTCAAGGTCTTCCCTCCCTTGGGGATCCGAGCGTACCCTTGGGCGCATGGGAGTAGCGACCTGGCTGTCCCGGGCACCCGCAAAGCCCCTGATCCTTCTAAGCAACCGCGAGCCGTTCGTGCACCAGCGAACGTGCGACGGTTCGATCTCGGTCGCGGCGCCTCCCGGCGGGCTGACCTCGGCGCTGCAGCCGCTGATGGTGACCGCAGGCGGAACCTGGGTGGCATGGGGCAGCGGCTCCGCCGACTTCGAGGTGACCGACCCTGGTGATGCCGTGCGGGTGCCGCCGGAGCGGCCCGCCTACCGTCTCCGGCGGCTTCGCCTGAGCCGGGAGGAGGTCTCCGGCTACTACGTCGAGACCGCCAACCGGACCCTGTGGCCCCTGTGCCATTCTCAATTGGCGCGGTTTGTCTATGACGCGGCGAACTGGCTGGTCTACCGCCAGGTGAACGAGCGTTTCGCGGCCGCCGCTGTCGCCGAGGCCGGCGGGCGGCCCGCGATCTGCTGGGTCCAGGACTATCACCTCGCCCTGGTGCCCGCGGTGCTGCGCCGGGTTCGCCACCTCTTTGTCCATCAGTTCTGGCACATCCCCTGGCCGCCGCCCGACATTCTCCGGGTCCTGCCCGAGACCAGGCCGCTGCTTCGCGGGCTTCTTGGCAATCATCTCCTCGGGTTTCAGACCGCGGGGGACTCGAGGAACTTCCTGGCTTGCGTGCGGCGCTTCATCCGTGGCGCCGTCGTGGATGCGGGAGCCGGGCTGGTGCGGGTGCAGGGCCAGCGCACCGTGGTGCGGGACTTCCCCATCTCGGTCGATGTCGAGGCGTTCGCAGAACGGGCGAAGTCGTCCGAAACCGAGGCGGTGGCGCGCCAGATTCGCCGGGCATCACTGCCTCGCGGCGGGCAGCTACTGCTGGGGGTCGACCGGGTCGACTACACCAAGGGAATCCCCCGGCGTTTCCTGGCCTTCGCCCGCATGCTGGAGGAGCATCCGGAGCTGCGCGGACAGGTCACATTGGTGCAGATCGGTGCCCCGACCCGGACCGACGTCCCGGAGTATCTCGCGTATGAGCAGGAAGTGGCCGACCTGGCGGTTGAGGTGAACCACCGCTTCGCGCGCGGCGGATGGACCCCGATTCATCTGGTTCAGGAGAGCCTCGAGCAGAATGCTCTGGTCCCCTACTACCGGGCAGCCGATGTCTGTCTGGTCGTCCCGCTTCAGGATGGGATGAACCTGGTCGCCAAGGAATTCGTCGCCTGCCAGGAAGGCCGCCTGGGGGTACTGGTGCTGAGCCGCTTTGCCGGGGCTGCGCGGGAGATGCGGGAAGCACTCCTGGCCAACCCCTACGACATCGGGGCCGTGGCCGAGACGCTGTATCGTGCGCTCACCCTGCCTCCCCAGGAGCGGGAGCGCCGCATGGCACAGCTCCACCGCCGAATCCGCCGTCACACCATCCAGGACTGGATGAACGATGTCTTCGCGGAGGTCGGTCGCCTCCGACGCCGGTGGTGAGCGTCCCGCTGGTCCGGACCAGGGCCGGCCGGGAAGCGTTCCGGCGCCTGGCAGAGGCGCGAATGCCGGTGCTGTTTCTGGATCTGGATGGCACTCTGGCCCCGCTGGTCGATCATCCCGATGACGCGCGGGTCCCCGGCGCGACCGGCCGGGTGTTGCGGCGGCTGCAGGCGAGTGGCGCCCGGGTCGTCCTGGTGTCCGGGCGGTCCGTCGCCGGGGTGCTTCATGTGGCCCGGATGCGGCCGGACGCGATTCTCGGTGACCATGGCGCCCGGATCTGGACGCGTGGGGTCGTACGGCCCTGGCTTCGGGCGGACGCCGAGACTCTCGCGCGGGTGGTGCGGGAGGTGGCGCCGGCCCTCGAGCAGCTGCGCGGCGTCCGGCTGGAACACAAGGACCGCTCCCTCGCCATTCACCTTCGACTTGCCCCGGGCGCGCGAGCCGCGACCACTCGGGTGATCGTAGCGATCCTGAGGCGCGTGGGTCTCCGGGTGCTCCGCGGCAAGCGGGTCATCGACGGGCAGCTCCCGGGAGTGGACAAGGGCACTGCCGTTCGCCGCTACCTGGCCACCGTGCCTGCGGCGGGCGCGGTGCTGTACGCTGGCGACGACACGACTGATCAGGATGCCTTCGCGGCGCTGAGGGGCGACGCCGTGACCGTCGTAGTCGGTACCGGTGCCCGTGGCGCCAACTTCCGGACCCGACACCCCTCCACGTTCGCCGCTTGGCTGCATCGGCTGGCCGCGGCGCGCTCCAGGAAGTCGGAGTCCGGCCCGTAGGTAAGGGACCAACCCGCGGCGCGAGGGACTGGCCTGGCCGAGGACGATGAGACACCGGGGCCGGGTCCGAAACGGCGCGAGCGCTCCGGGGTTCCGGAGCGCTCGAGGCAGAACCGGCGCAGGCCCTTCTGAGCGAAGGCTACCGCCGCTTGCTACGCTTCTTCGCCGGTTTCCGCTTGGCCGTCTTCTTCTTTGCGGCTGCCCTGCGGGCCGGCCGCTTCGCCGCCTTCTTCCGTGCCGCCTTCTTCGCCGGCTTCCGCTTCGCGGCCTTCTTCCTCCTCACAGCCGGTTTCTTCGGCGCAGGCGTCGGCGTTGCAGGCGAGGGCGCCAGCGGGCTGGCCGGCGACGGGGCGGGCGGCATCATCGGCGTCGGCGCGGGATCCATCCACCCGGAGTCCGTCCAGCTCATCTCCATATCGTGCAGCTCGGCCATTGCTCCCTCCAGAGACTGCCGCGGCGCAGGACCCGCCGCCGGTGGTGCGGGCCACGACGCCCGCAGCGTGCGACGCAGATAAGATGCACTTCTTCTCCACTAGTGCAAGGCGGCAACATCATACCGTGCTTCCGCGCCCGGTCGAGGCCGGCAGTGCCGGCGCTGCTGGCCTCGACGTGGGTGGCCACCCGAGCGTTGACGTCACACTGTGACGTAACTCATTGCCATTGTGTAATTTGTGCAATGAGCCACGTTCGAACGAGGGGGCAGACTGAGCGCGCCACGTGGCTCGATCGGGTAGTACCATCGTCATAAGCACCGGTCCTTGTTTCAGGGCGGCAGGGGAATCACCGCTCCCACCATCGGCTTCACCAGGAAACCCGGCCCATCCACGGCCTCTCTTGCACGCGACGGCGGTGCGCTCCCGATTGATCTGAGACACCGGCTCCGCGAAACGCTGACCATGCCATCGGCTCCGACTCCGTTGCGAACCGTTTCGAGCCCGGCTTGCGACCCTGAGCTGTCGGCGACATCTGCTGGCGCGGTTCCGAATCCAGGCTGCGACGGGGCACCCCACCACCCATGCCTGATTTGGAGACGCAGACCGCCTCCGGTCTGGCATCTTCTCCTCGGCGGCCGTATGGAGGCCCCGATCGCATTCTCGAAGTGATTGCGGCACAGTGGGTTACGGTGTGGCCTGAAGTGGTCTGCGGCTTGCTCATTCAAATCGGCGTCATTGCCCGATTTGAGACCATGAGAGACCGCATCCTGCAGGTTGGCGTGACCTTGCTGCTAGTGGTTCTGGGCGTCGAGCGTGCCTCCGCCCAGAATGTGACCGAGCTATACGTGACGCCGGACACTATCCGCCTGGAGCCCGGCCAACGCCAGGGCCTTACTGTGCAGGCCTTCGACGACGCGGGGAACGTGAGTCTCGCGATCCGTTACTACGTCCAGGATTCGCTGGTTGCCCAGATCGCCTCGAATGGAACGGTAACAGCCGGTCGCGCGGGCCGTACCCAGATCCTGGTTCAGTCCGGCAGAAAGACCAAATCCGTCGCGGTGGTGGTCGGCCCGTCACCGGCGGCCACCCGGACGGCGATCGGCAGCGGTGTGGGCGGCGCGACAGCGGGTATCGTGCATCTGGTCGCCGAGCCGGCCACGCTCCAGCTGCTGCCGTCAGAGGCCGGGCGGGTTCGCATCAGCGCACTCTACGCGGATGGGACGCCCGCGCCTGGCGCCGTGATTCACTGGCGGTCGCTCCGCACCGCGATCGCCACGGTGGAGGATTCTTCCGGCACGATCACCGGAATCTCGACCGGGCAGGCCACGATCCAGGCGCTGAGCGTCGGTGGCCAGCCGCTCGACGTCCCGGTGACAGTGGCTCTTGCCGGCCTTGCTGTGGACCATGACCGCGTGGTGCTCTCGCCCGACGAGAGTGACACGCTCGCCGTGGTGGTGCCGACTCAGGGGCGCCGGCGGCTTCGGTCCGGGGACCTGCAGTGGAGCGTGAGCGACGATGCGATCGCGGAGATCACCGCCGACGGCACTATCCACGCGCTGGCGGTAGGCCGCACTGAGGTGGTTGTGCATGGATTTCTGCAGGAGCTCCGGGTGCCCGTGATCGTGCACCAGCGGGTAGCCCGCTTTGCCGTTGCGCCGCGGTTGAGCGATACCGTGCGACTCCCGATGTCGGGCTCCCGGGACTTCACGCTGATCCCGCAGACCGCCGACTCGGTCCCGATCGAAGGGTTCCCCGTCACCTGGACGGTCGGGGACACCAGTGTCGCCAGTTTCGACGCCGCCAGCGGCCGGCTCACCGCCCGGCGGCCCGGCGCCACGACGCTCCAGTTTTCCGGCCGGGGCTTTCTGGCCAAGGGCTGGGCCATCCAGGTAGTCCCGGGAGCCGTCGCCTTCGCGCGGCCCAACCTGGCGCTTCGGCCGGGTGAGCGCACGACTCTCGACCCCCGCTTCGTGGATCCGGCCGGCCAGCCGGTTGCCCCGGCGACGGGGATCACCTGGGTCACCGACAATGCCAACGCGGCGAAGGTGGCGCCGGATGGAACGATCGAGGCCGTGGCGCCCGGCCGCGCTGTGATCACTGCGCAGGCCCCCGGGGCGGAGCCGGCACGGGCGACCGTTTTCGTGACCGGGGATCTGCTGGTCGCGTCCACCCGGGGCGGCCGATTCGGCATCTACGCGCTCCAGGCGAGCCAGCCGGAAAGCTTCTTCCCGCTGGTCGCCGATACTTTCGCCAACAACGTGGACGCCAGCTATTCCCCCGACCGGACCCGGATGGTGTTCGCCTCGGATCGATCGGGGGCCGGCAACTACGACATATTCGTGGCTGACGCGGACGGCCGGAATCCGGTGCGGCTGACGGCCGATCCAGCACTGGATTTCCAGCCGGTATGGACCCCCGACGGCCAGCGGGTGGTGTTCGCCTCCGCCAGAACCGGGACCCGGCAGCTGTACGTGATGCGGGCGGACGGCACCGAGCTGCGGCAGCTGACCATGCTCCCCGGCGGCGCCGAGGAGCCGGCGCTCTCCCCGGATGGCCGGGCGGTCGCCTTCACCGGCTTTCCGGCCGGGCGGGACGGGCAGTCGGACATCCTGGTGGTGCCAATCGGGGGTGGAGCTCCGGTGGCGGCAACCAACACCCGGGACCGGCGCGAGACGCGGCCGGTTTACCTGGCCAACGGCGAGCTGGCCTGGGTGCTGCTGCGCCGGGACAAGCGCGAGCCCGATCAGGTCCAGCGGCAGCCGCCGGCAGGCGGGCTCCCGGCGACGATTGTCTCCTCTGAGCTGTCGGTCGTCGACGTCGCCTTTGCCCGCGACGGGTCGCGGATGGCGTGGGTTGCCAGTCGCCCCCAGGAGCACAACCGCAACGCGATCGAGTTTACATTCCAGTGGCGGTCGCTTGCCAGCGGTACCGAAACCAGCGTGCGGCTCCTCCCCGGAGAACGGATCACGAGTCCCGCCTTTTGAAAGCGCTGACCCTGACCGCCACTGGCGGTCTGGAACATCTGCAGGTCCAGGACGTATCCACGCCGTCCGTCCGTGCGCCGGACGACGTGCTGGTGCGCATACACACCGCTGCGCTCAACCGACTTGATCTCTGGGTGGTGGACGGGCTCCCCGGCCTGAAGTACTCCTTCCCGCACGTGCTCGGCTCCGATGGGGCCGGCGTGGTCCTCGCCGTCGGCCCCGGGGCGACCCGGTTCCAGGTGGGCACGCCGGTATTGCTCAATCCGGGCGTCTCCTGCGGCAGGTGCGAATGGTGCCTTGCAGGAGAGCAGCCCCTGTGTCCCGACTTCGCGGTCCTGGGTGAGCACCGACCGGGAACCCTCGCCGAATACGTTGTGGTCCCGGAGCGCAACCTGGCCGCCATCCCGCCGTCGATGCCCTGGGCGGAAGCCGCGGCGCTCCCGCTCACCACGATTACCGCATGGCGGATGCTCATGACCCGCGCCCGGCTCCTGGCCGGGGAGACGGTGCTTATCTGGGGGATCGGCGGGGGAGTCGCCCTGGCCGCCTTGAAGATCGCCAGGGAAGCGGGTGCCCGAGTCATCGTAACCAGTTCGTCCGATGAGAAACTGGCACGGGCCCGCGCCCTCGGGGCGGAGCTGACCCTCAATCACGCCACGACGAACGTCGCCAGTGAGGTTCGGTCGTTCACCGGCCGCCGCGGAGTCGAGGTCGTCGTCGACAGCGTGGGCGAGAAGACCTGGGGCCAGTCCCTGCGGTGCCTCGCCCGGTGCGGACGGCTGGTCACCTGCGGCGGCACCACGGGGCCTCTGGTCACCACGGACGTGCGTAAGCTGTTCTGGTACCAGTGGAGCATTCTCGGATCCACCATGGGGAGCGACGCCGACTTCCAGGCGGTGGTGCGGCTGGCCCACGCCGGCCGTCTCTGGCCCGAACTGGATCGGACCTATCGGCTGGCCGATGCCCGGGCGGCGTTCGGCCGCTTGGCGGATGGCGCCCGGTTCGGAAAAATCATCATCGAGGTGGCTCCATGAGCGAACTCTGGGAGCGGCTCCGGCTCGGCTGGGATCAACTGACGGGATTGCTGCCTGGGCTGCTCGGTGCCGTGGTGATTATGCTCGCGGGCTATTTCGTGGCCCGGCAGCTCAACCGCTGGACTGACCGGGCCCTCGAGCGGGTCGAATTCAAGCGTCTCGCTGACGCCGGGGGACTGACCGAAGCGGCCGCCCGGGTCAGGATGGATCCGGCCCGGGCCCTCGGAAAGCTGGTGTTCTGGCTCGCCATGCTGGTCGCCGTGCTGCTGGCCAGCTCGGCCCTGGGCCTCGAGAACGTGCGCGAAATGTTCGGGCGAATGCTGGGCTTCATCCCGACTCTCATCTCCAGCACCGTGATCATCATCCTCGGAATGATTGTCGGCGAATTCGTCCGGGCGGTGATCATCGCCTCGGCCGGCGGCGTGCAGGGCGTGATCACGGTTGCCAAGCTCCTCAAGGGGGCGATGGTCATGATCGCGTTCTTCATGGCCCTGCAGACGGTCGGGGTCAGCGAGGAGCTGGTGACCTCGGCGTTTACCCTGGTGCTGGGCTCCATCGCCCTCGCCGCGGGCTTGGCCTTCGGGTTGGGCAATCGCGAGCTGGCTGGAGAAATCACCCGGCGGTGGTATGAAGAAGGACTGTTCCGGAACCGGCGCAAGACCGACACACCAAGACAGGCGGAGGGGAAAGAGTAGAGTAGCGAGAAAGAAGGGAGACGGGAGAAAGGAGAAGGGAGAAAGCAGAAGGCGAAAGCAACGGAAGTCCTCCCGTCCTGCGTCTCCTTTGTCCTTTCTCCTTTCTGCTTTCTCCCTTCGCTCACCTGAGCACGTATCTCGCCACCCTCTGCCGCCCATCCCCGTCGCGAAGCAGGACGTAAACCCTGCCATCTCCGCCGAAGCCGACCACCGAGGACGCTTTGGGCAACTGGACGACCCGGACCTCCTTGCTGTCCCGGCCTACCACGTCCCAGACCGGAATCGAGTCTCCCCACGCGCGGGGCCGCTCCAGCCAGACCTCACCTGACGGGTTGGTGACTCCCGAGATGAATGGGCCTTTCTCATCGGCGAAGGGATAGCTGAGCTCGATTCCCGCCGGCGCTCCCATCCGGGCCATCTGTTCCCTGAGTCGCCCGAGAAAGGTGTCCTTCTCCTCCTGAGGCACCGCAATCTTGCTGAAGCGCCGCCCCCGCCCCCGGGTCCACTGACCGGACGGCGACAGCCAATCCACCGCGTTGTTTGACGCCCGCGCGATCCATAGCGAGCCATCCGGCAGCACTCCAAACAGATCCCGGCCGGCAAAGATCATGGAGACCATCTTCACCTGCTCCCCGAACTGTCCTCGACCCCAGGGCGGGAGCTTCAGTTTGGCGATGGTGTCGGCGACCGTGTCGCCGGGTGGAATGCGCAGCACGCTGAGGCTGTCGAACATCAGCTCCCGTCCCGGCTCCAGCCCACCAAGCACCGAGCGCACGTCCTCCTTGTACCGGTTGCCGCGAGCGTCGTAGTTGACCGCCTGGTTGTGGCCGCCGACTCCGGCTGCTCCCAGGACGGTGAGGTATTGGCCCGCCTCGTTCCAGAGCGTGGTCCGCTCGGCCGCGAAGTCGATCAGGCCGACGGTATCACCCCCGAGTCGAAGCACGTAGCCCGGAAGCTTGTGCCGGCCCGGCGCCGGATCGTCGGGTCGAATTGTGTCGGCGTGCTCGCCAATCGGCGTGGTCTCGCCGGTCTTGAAGTCCGCGAAGAGGAAGGTCTTGTCCTTGAGTTCCGCGAGGGCAATCCGCCCATCCGAGAGCTCGACCACGTTACTGACCTGCTGAAAGGTCCGGCTCAGGGTGGCCTCCGGACGGTCGAGCACCAGTCGGGGGGACTCGGCCTTGCCGCATCCCTGGAGCCCGACCAGGCAGGCCACTCCCGCCGCTTCCCAACGCCAGACAGTCATCGCAGTAATCTCCCCACTGTGGCTCGAGTCATGTCCCCGCGCTGCTGGAGTCTCCCGGAACCCGAAAGAGCAGCAGCCGGACGCCGTTCGCGAACGGTTCGCCTACCAGGGCGCGCCCGTTGCCCAGCCCAAGGATCCGGCCCAGTCCCGGGTGGCTCACCAGGCGGACCAGCTTGCCCGAGCGGTCTACGATCTGGTAGGTCCGCAGGCTGTCTCCGATGGCGCGATTCTTTACTACCCAGACCCGGCCTGTCGGGTCTGTCAGGGCGCCGACGAAGGGTGGCTTGATCGCGGCGAAGGGTATCTGCTCGACCGTCGGTCTGAGGCCGGGCTCGAACCGGTGCAGGAACACGTCGCGGTCATTCTGGGTGACCGGAAGCACTCGGTCCGGGAGCTCATTGCCACGGACCTGTCGTCCGGCCGGGTCGCGCCAATCCACGCGATTCTGGGTGACCCGGGCAATCCACACGGTGCCATCCGGCAACACATCCCACTGATCTTCCCCCGACAACAGACGCCGCTCGAATCGGCGCCCCGCTTCGGTCTGGACCTCGGCCAGATCGAAGGGCGCCAGCCGCACCACGGTGTCCGCCTCGGCGAAGTCCGGGCTTGCCCGGACAATTGCGGCGGAATCGAGGTTGCCCTGGCCGTCCCGGCCCGGAGCCGGGCGCAGTTCCAGGTACCACCGTCCCGCCGCATCCCTGGCCTTCGGGAGCGTCCCGCGAAACCGCTCGGGCGCCGGGATCGATCCCTCGAGGCTCCCGGCCAGGGACCAGCGGGTGATCCGGCGGCGGAGCCAGTCGGCGATGTAGATCGAGTCGCCGGAGCGAAACAGGTGGAATGGCTGCTGCAGCTCGCCGGGGCGACTCCCCCCGAATCTCCCCAACGTCTTCCGATCGAAGTTCACCACGCCCACCGCCCGCTCCAGCGGTGCGATCACCGCCCAGCGATCACCGCCGAGCCAGGCCGCGCCGGTAACCTCGCTATAGGCCGCGATGACCGTGTCCGGCGTCGGCTGAAGCTCGGTCGTTGCGACCTGAGCGACCTCTCTCGAACAACCGGTCACACCGACCAGCATCGCGATCAGGGAGGCGAAGCATGGGGTGGACCGCCGGTTGGTCATGCGACAGGACAGGTCTGCCATGGGGCGGGAAATGTAATGCGGCCCGGCTTCCCGGTGGGGCAGCAAGTCCTTGACTGCGTGATCCCGGTTCGGAGTCGATCGCGGGTCACCAGGGTCCAGCGCCCCCTTCACTAGCGCGCCGCGGCTCCGGTTCTGCAGCCGCCCCGTAACTTGTTGGACCGCAGGGACCCGGTGCAGAATCGTGCCTCACCAGAGAAGGGCGGGCCGGAGGCGGCGGGCGCAGAGCTGGAGGAAGGGGGTACCTTGGAGGCAGTCCATGCTCAACGCTCAATCCGGACTGCTCGTATCGTATAGACCTTTATGGCGACGCCCACCTCACCTCGCTGGTTCGGCCGGTTCGTTGTCCCGGCCCTGCTGCTTACAATCCTGGCCTGTCGGCCCCCTCTCCCGGGACCGGCCGGAGCGCGCCCTGCGGCAGTCAAACCAGACACGCTATGGGCGCCTCCGGCCCCGTCGCATGCGGCGGCCGAGGCCGTTGCCGTACAGGTGGGGAGCCGGGACCTGCCGCCGGCTCTGGCCGCGCGCCGGACCTCCCTCACGCTGGAAGACGTGGTTGCCCTGGCGCTCGTCGGGAGTCCCGCCGTCAGAGCCAGCTGGGCCGTGGCCCGGGCGGCGGCCGCCGGGTATGGCGCGGCGCGCGGCGATCTGTTCCCGGAGGTAACCGGCGACGCCTCGGTGACCCGGATCAAGACGGCGGCCACCCAGGGACGCTCGGCGGTGCTGCAGACGGTGTACGAACCGAGTGTCTCTTTCACCTGGCTGCTCCTCGATGTCGGCGGCCGCAGTGGCACCATCAGGGCGTCCCGGAATGAGCTCATCTCCGCCAACTGGACCCACAACGCGACGCTGCAGGGCGTTGTGGCCCGCGCGGCCGGCGCGTACTTCGACTATGCGGCTGCGCGGGCGCTCCTCGCGGCGCAGCAGACCACGCTCCGCGAAGCCGAAGTCAACCTGACGGCAGCGGAAGAGCGGCGGCGGGTCGGGGTGGCCACGATCGCCGATGTACTGCAGGCCCGGACTGCGGCGGCCCAGGCCCGGCTCGACTTGCAGGCGGTCGAAGGAAACCTGCTCACCACCCGGGGCGCGCTCGCGGCGGCGACCGGCTATCCCGCCACACTCGAGTACGACATCGACACCACTTCCGTCGAAGCACCCGTCAAGATCATCGCGGAGCGGATCGACACCCTGATTCAGACCGCCCTCCGGGAGCGTCCAGATCTCATGGCGGCCTACGCCGACTACGATGCGGCCCGGGCCCGGGTGCGAGCGGCACGGGGTCAGCGGCTGCCGTCTGTTACTGCGGGCGGGGCCACCGGGGTCAACTTCCAGCCGGGCCAGAGCGGTGGCAGAAGCTCCTATAACTTGACACTGGGCCTGAGCATACCGCTCTTCAACGGCTTCGCTTGGGAGTACAACCAGCAGCGGGCGGAGGCGCAGGCCGAGGCGGCGCAGGCCCAGGCGCAGGGACTCGCGCAACAGGTCATCTTTCAGGTGTTTCAAGCGTACTACGTCCTGCGGACCGCCACCGTGCGGGTGGGTACGGCCGAGGAGTTGTTGGCGAGCGCCAGCGAGTCGGCCGACGCAGCGCGGGGGCGCTACCGGGGAGGCGTGGGATCGCTCCTCGAACTGCTCAGCGCCGAGAACGCACTGGCCTCGGCCCGCGCCCAGCGGATCCAGGCCCGGCTGGGCTGGCAGGCCGCCCTGGTGCAGCTGGCGCTTCAGTCCGGTCTGCTCGACCTGCGGGGCGGAAGCACCCTTCGGCTGGGACCGGCGCCTTCACCGTCAGACACGCTGCCATGAGCTTCCGCTCATCCGTCGCCATAGCCCTCCTGCTACCCGTCGCCCTGGGCTGCAATCGGGCCGCGCCGCCATCGGCGCCACCCGCCGGTGTGATGGTTGCCGCGGTCGAGCGCCAGGACCTGCCGGTGGTGCTGGAAGCGACCGGTACGGTGGAACCGGTACAGACGGCGGCGGTGGCGGCCCAGGTCGACGGCATCGTCCAGCATGTTTCGTTTCGGGAGGGGGACGAGGTTAGCGCGGGGCAGGTTCTCTTCGCGATCGATCCACGCCCCTACGTGGCGGCGCTGGGGCAGGCTCAGGGAGCCCTGGCTCGGGACGAGGCACAGGCAGCCATTGCCGAGCGCGACCGGGCTCGCTTTGAGGATCTGGCTGAGAAAGAGTATGTGACACCCCAGCAGCTCGATCAGGCGCGCGCCAATGCCGCGGCGCTCCGGGCCACGCTGCAAGCCGATTCGGCCGCGGTCGCCCGCGCCCGTCTTGATCTGGACCGGGCCACGGTCCGCGCCCCGATTGCGGGCCGCACCGGGAGCGTCTTGGTCCGGGTCGGCAACCTGGTGCGGGCCGGGGGCGGAGAGCCACTGGTGGTGATCAACCGGCTCTCGCCGATCCTGGTCCGATTCGCGGTCCCGGCGACGGAGCTGCCCGGACTGCAGCGGGCCGGGCCTGGGCTGGCGGTGCGGGCCATCCCGGTCGGTGATTCCGGCGCGGGGACGACGGGCACCCTGACCTTCGTGGACAATGCGGTCGATTCACTCACCGGAACGATCCTGCTGAAGGCCAGTTTCGCGAACCGGGACCACGCCCTCTGGCCCGGGGCGCTGGTCCGGGTCGCACTGACGGTGACGATCGAGCGCGACGCGCTGGTGGTCCCGCTGAGCGCTGTGCTGACCGGCCAGCAGGGCGCGTCGGTCTTCGTGCTGGGTGACAGCGGACGAGTGCATCTGCGGAAGGTCACGGTGGGCCGGACCACCGACCGGATCGCCGTGCTGAGCAGCGGCGTCGAGGCGGGCGACACGGTCGTAACCGACGGGCAGGTGCGCCTCACCGATGGCACGCGGGTCCAGGTGCTCACGCCGGCCACGGGAGCCGGGGGCGGGGGACGATGAATATCGCGGAACTGTTCATTCGGCGCCCGGTCATGACGACCCTGGTCATGGCGGGCATTCTGGTGTTCGGAGCGGCCGCCTACCAGAAGCTTCCGGTCAGCGATTTGCCGAGCATCGACTATCCCACCATCGCAGTGAACGCCAGCCTGCCGGGCGCGAGCCCGGAGACTATGGCGTCGTCGGTGGCCACACCCCTTGAGAAGCAGTTCTCGACCATTGCCGGGCTCGACGCCCTGACCTCGAGCAGCGGCCAGGGCACGACCTCCATCACCTTGCAGTTCGCGCTGGACCGCGATATCGACGCGGCGGCCGCAGATGTGCAGGCCGCATTGGCCCAGGCCCTCCGGCAGCTGCCGCAGGGGATGGTGCCCCCTTCCTACTCGAAGGTGGATCCGTCGGCGTCGCCGATTCTGTTCTACGCACTGACCTCCGGCAGTTTGCCGCTCTCGACGCTCGATGAGTACGGGCAGACCCTCATCGCCCAGCGGCTCTCCACGGTGGAAGGAGTGGCGCAGGTGCAGGTGTACGGCTCCCAGAAGTATGCCGTACGGGTCCAGCTCGATCCTCAGGCATTGGCGGCGCGGCGGATCGGTCTCGATGAGGTCTCCGACGCCATCGCCACCGGCAACGTGAACCTGCCGAGCGGCGTGCTGTGGGGCACCGATCGCGCGTATGCGGTGCAGGCGGAGGGGCAGCTCACCGACGCGGCCGCGTTCCGGCCGCTGGTCATCGCCTACCGCGACGGGGCGCCGGTCCGGCTGCAGGATCTCGGCCGGGTCATCGACAGCGTGCAGGATACCAAGGCCGCCGGATGGTTCAACGGCACCCGGGCCATCGTGCTCGCCATCCAGCGGCAGCCCGGCACGAACACCGTGGCCGTGGCCGAGCGGGTCCGTGCGGTCATGAGCCAGATCGAAACCCAGCTGCCCGCCGCGGTGAAGGTGGGCAGGCTGTACGACCGCTCGGTCACGATCCGGGAGTCTGTGCACGAAGTGAAGTTCACGCTGAGCCTCACGCTGTGCCTGGTGGTGCTGACGATCTTCCTGTTTCTGCGCAATGTCTCCGCGACGGTGATTCCCAGCCTGGCGCTGCCGATGTCGCTGGTGGGGACCTTCGCCGTGATGTACCTGCTCGGGTTCAGCCTGGACAACCTCTCCCTGATGGCCCTGACGCTGTCGGTCGGCTTCGTGGTGGACGACGCCATCGTGATGCTGGAGAACATCGTCCGCCATCTGGAGATGGGAAAGCCGGCCCGCCAGGCGGCGCTGGACGGGGCCAGGGAGATCGGCTTCACCATCGTCTCGATGACCCTCTCGCTGGTAGCGGTGTTCATCCCGCTGCTCTTCATGGGCGGGCTCATTGGGCGGCTGTTCCGCGAGTTCGCGATCACCATCGGCGTCGCGATTCTGGTCTCCGGCTTCGTCTCGCTGACCCTGACGCCGATGCTGGGAAGCCGGTTTCTCCGTCCCGGCAGGCAGGCTGGCCACGGCCGGCTCTACGAGGCAAGCGAGCGGATCTATCAGGGCGCGGTCGACCGGTACCTCCGATCGCTTCGCTGGGTGATGGACCGGCGGGGTGCGACCCTGGTCGCCTCAGCCGTGATTCTCGCGGCCACCATCTGGCTGGGGATCGTGGTCCCCAAGGGCTTCATTCCCAGCGAAGACAACGCGCAGTTGCGCGGCTCCACCGAGGCGGCCGAAGGGGCCAGCTTCGACGCCATGGTGCGGTACCAGCAGGCCGCGGCGGCCATCATCCAGGCGGACAGCAACGTGGCGGGGTTCATGTCAGCACTGGGCGGCGGCCGCTCCAGCGTCAACCAGGGTCGCTTCTTCCTCCACCTCACGCCGAAGCGGCAGCGCAGCATGAGCGCCGACCAGATCGCCCGATCGCTCTCCGCCCGGATGGCCGCCGTTCCCGGACTGCGGGTCTTCTTCTCCAATCCGCCCCCCATCTCCATCGGCGGACGCGTCACCAAGAGCCTGTACCAGTTCAGCGTGCAGGGCCCCGACATCGCCGAGCTGTATCAGGCCGCGACGGCGCTGGAGACCCGGCTGCGGGCGCGGCCGGAACTCCGCGACGTCACCAGCGACCTGCAGATCAAGAACCCCGAGGTTCGGGTCCGGATCGACCGCGAGCGGGCCTCGGCGTATGGGCTTACCGTGCAGCAGGTTCAGCAGGCCCTGTACGATGCCTACGGGGCACGCCAGGTCTCGACCATCTACACCGCAACCAACCAGTACTGGGTCGTGCTCGAGCTGCTGCCCCGCTATCAGCGGGACCTCTCGGCGCTCAGCCTGCTGGGGCTCCGCTCGAACACCGGCTCGCTGGTTCCGCTCACTGCCCTGGCCGAGGTAACGCCAGACGTCGGACCGCTCACCGTGAACCATTCGGGACAGCTGCCATCCGTCACCCTGAGCTTCGACGTCGCCCCCGGGGTATCGATCGGGCAGGCGGTGGCCGTGGTCCAGGACCAGGCGCGGAAAGTCCTGCCGGCCTCGCTCACCTCGGGATTCGTGGGGACCGCCCAGGCGTTCCAGGACTCGCAGCGCGGGCTGCTGCTGCTCCTGGCCCTGGCGATCGTGGTCATCTACATCGTGCTGGGAATCCTGTACGAGAGCTTCATCCATCCCCTGACCATTCTCTCCGGGCTCCCTTTCGCGGGCTTCGGCGCGCTGGTCATCCTGCTGGTGACCCGGCTGGATCTGAGTGTCTACGCCTTCGTGGGGATCATCATGCTGGTCGGGCTGGTCAAGAAGAACGCCATCATGATGCTCGACTTTGCCATCGAGGCCGAGCGGAAGGAAGGGAAGTCGCCTCACGACGCTATTCTGGAGGCCAGTGCGGTCCGGTTCCGCCCGATCATGATGACAACCTTCGCGGCCCTGCTCGGGACCTTGCCGATCGCCTTTGCCACGGGGACCGGGGCCGAGGCGCGGCGGCCGCTGGGACTGGTGGTCGTGGGGGGACTGCTCTTCTCCCAGCTGGTGACCCTCTACGTGACCCCGGTCATCTACACCTTACTCGCCGAGCTGGCCGAGCGCTGGCAGCGCCGGAAGGCCCCCGTTCCGCTGGCGGCGCCGGTCGGGGTGGCGCCGGCCCGGGCGCCCATGTCGCCGGACCGATAGGCCGGCTCCGGTCAGGAAACGGTCCTCGCTCCTCAAAGCCTTCTTTCGATAAGCTGCGCTTGAACGCCCTGAATCCGGACCGGCTTCCCGTCCACTCCGGACGGGCAGGGTCCCGCCCCGGGGCAGCGGAGCGGGGCGGGTCGCCAGGCCCGGGATCGGGCTCTGGTCACCATCTGCAACCTGCTGTGCTGAAAGGACTTGTGGTGGCCAACCGGGTTTGCCTGACGGCCCTTGAGGCGGCTATATTTCGAGGTTCTCGGGGACCAGCCTGAGAGCTGCCAGAATCACCCAGACCACGGACGGGCGACCCGGTCGCCCTAACCACGGATCCGCATGACCGGCCCTGCCCAGCGCGAACGCATTCTGCCCCGGCTCATCGAAGAGGAAATGCAGCAGTCGTTCATCAACTACTCGATGAGCGTGATCGTCTCACGCGCGCTGCCTGACGTGCGAGACGGGCTCAAGCCGGTGCACCGGCGGATCCTGTACGCGATGAACGAGCTCGGCCTGGTGCCCGGCCGCCCCTACAAGAAATCCGCCACGGTGGTGGGCGATGTGCTGGGGAAATACCACCCCCACGGCGACAGCTCGGTGTACGATGCGCTGGTGCGCATGGTGCAGGATTTCGCCCTCCGCTATCCCCTGATCGACGGTCAGGGCAACTTCGGAACGATCGACGACAACGCCGCCGCCTATCGGTACACCGAGGCCCGGCTGACCGACGTCGCGGTCACGATGCTGGAGGACATCGACAAGAACACGGTCGCCTTCCAGCCCAATTTCGATGACCGGCTGCAGGAGCCGGCGGTACTGCCCTCGAAGGTCCCCAACCTCCTCATCAACGGCTCCAGCGGCATCGCCGTCGGCATGGCCACCAACATCCCGCCGCACAACCTCCGCGAGGTCGCGAAGGCGGTCGAGATCCTGGTGGACAACCCCGAGGCGACCATCGCCGACCTGCGCAAGGCGATCAAGGGCCCCGACTTCCCCACCGGCGCCTTCATCTACGGCCGGGAGGGCATCAAGGAGGCCTACGAGACCGGCCGCGGCCGGGTGGTGATGCGGGCCCGGGCCCAGATCGAGGAGCAGGAGCGGTCGGGCCGCTCCCAGATCGTCGTCACCGAGATCCCCTACCAGGTCAACAAGGAGAACCTGGTCAAGGCCATCGCCGAGCTGGCGATGGAGAAGAAGATCGAGGGCATCAGCGGGGTGAACGACGAGTCCGACAAGGACGGGATGCGGATCGTCATCGACCTGAAGCGCGACGCGATCCCCAACGTGGTGCTGAACCAGCTCTACAAGCACACCGCGATGCAGTCCACCTTCGGCGTGATCATGCTGGCGCTCGACAAAGGCGCGCCGAAGGTGATGAACCTGAAGCAGCTGCTCGAGCGCTATGTCGAGCACCGCCACGAGATCATCGTCCGGCGGACCCAGTTCGACCTCGAGGCCGCGCAGGCGCGGGAGCACATCCTCGAGGGCCTCAAGATCGCGGTCGACCACATCGACGAAGTGATCAAGATCATCCGCGGCTCGGAGGACACCCCCGAGGCCGATGCCCGGCTGCGGAAGCGGTTCGGCCTGAGCGAAAAGCAGAGCGACGCCATCCTCAACATGCGGCTGGCCAAGCTCACCGGCCTCGAGATCGAGAAGCTGGAGGCCGAGCTCAAGGAGGTCCGGGCCACGATCAAGGAGCTGAAGAGCATCCTGGCGTCCAAGCCCAAGCGGATGGGCATCCTGAAGGGGGAGATGGCGGAGGTGGTGGAGCAGTTCGGCGACGACCGGCGGACCGAGATCGTGGCCGACCAGGGCGAGTTCACGGTCGAGGACCTGATCGCCGAAGAGGACATGGTCATCACCATCTCCCACACCGGCTACATCAAGCGGATCCCGGTCAGCACCTACAAGCGGCAGCGCCGGGGCGGCCGGGGCCTGAACGGGGCCGACCTGAAGGAGAACGACTGGGTCGAGCATCTGTTCATCGCCAGCACCCACGACTATCTGCTCTTCTTCACCGACACGGGCCAGCTCTACTGGCTCAAGGTGCACGAGATTCCGCAGGCGGGTCGCGCGGCGCGGGGCAAGCCGGTGGTCAACTGCATCGCCATCAAGCAGACCGAGCAGGTGGCGGCGCTGGTGCCGGTGCGGGAGTTCACCGACGACAAGTGCCTGATCTTCGCCACCCGCCAGGGAACGGTGAAGAAGACCCTCCTCTCGGCCTACGGCAACGTGCGCACCACCGGCATCTGCGCCATCAACATCGAGGACGGCGACGAGCTGATCGACGTGCAGGTCTGCGACCAGAACAGCGACATCGTGCTCGCCACCAAGGACGGCATGAGCATCCGGTTCCACCAGGGCGACGTGCGCGAGATGGGCCGGGCCACCACCGGCGTGAAGGGCATCGAGCTCGAGAAGGGCGACGAGGTGATCGGCATGGTCGTGGTCCGGCGGGATGCGACCCTGCTGGTGGTCAGCGAGAAGGGCTTCGGCAAGCGCTCGGAGCTGGCCGACTACCGGGTCCAGAAGCGGGGTGGAAAGGGTATTATCACCCTCAAGAAGACCGACAAGACCGGCTCGATCGTGGCCCTCAAGGAAGTCATTCCCGAAGACGAGCTGATGATGATCACCCGGCATGGCGTGATCATCCGGCTGCCGGTGGACGGCATTCGGGTCATCGGCCGCAATACCCAAGGCGTGAAGGTGATGAACCTCGACGCCGGCGATACGGTGGTGGATGTGGCGCGGGTGGTGAAGGAGGACGAAGGAGGTGCCGAGGAAGGGGCCGGCGGCGATGCCGTCGCGCCCACGGCGGCGGAGGAATAGCCCGGGCCCGATGCCGCTCACCGCAGATCCCCCCGCCGCCATCACCCTGGAAGACGTGCGGGCAGCGGCTCGCACGCTCCAGGGCGTCGTCGTCCGCACTCCGCTGGTCGAGGTGCCCGCCCTGACGGCCAGGGTGGGTATCCCGGTCTCGCTCAAGTGCGAGCAGCTCCAGCCCGTCGGCGCGTTCAAGATCCGGGGCGCTTACAATGCGGTGGCCCGGGCCGCCGGCCAGGGGGCCCGCGGGGTCGTCACCCAGTCCAGTGGCAATCACGGTCAGGCTCTCGCGTACGCCGCGCGGGCCTTCGGGCTCCGGGCGGTGGTGGTCATGCCCGGCTCGGCGCCGCAGATCAAGGTGGACGGGGTCAGGCGGTACGGGGGCGAGGTGGTGTTCGCCGGCACCGTCCGTTCGCTGGAGCAGCAGCAGCGCGCCGAGGCGATCGAGCGGGAGGAGGGGCTGGTCCTGATCCCGCCCTACGATCATCCGGACGTCATGGCGGGCCAGGGCACCTGCGGGCTCGAGCTGGTGGAACAGTGCCCCGACGTCGACACCGTGGTCGTGCCGGTGAGCGGTGGCGGACTCCTCGCCGGGATCTCCGTCGCAGTGACCGGCCTGAAGCCGTCGATCCGGGTGGTGGCCGTGGAACCCGAGGGGGCGGCAAAACTTTCCGCGGCCCTGGCGGCCGGAGCCCCCCTGACACTGGAGCGAACCGAAAGCATCGCCGATGGCCTGCTGACCCGCTCGATAGGACGCCTCACATTTCCTATCATTCAGCGCGTGGTCCGCGAGGTGGTCCGGGTCAGCGAGACCGAGATCGCCGGGGCCGTGCGGTATCTTCACCGCGAGGCCGGGCTCCGGGTTGAGCCCTCGGGCGCGGTCACCACGGCGGCCATCCTGGCGGGGCGGCTCCGTCTCAGCGGGCCGACCGTCGCGGTGGTGAGTGGCGGCAACGTGGATCCCGATCTCTTTCACCGGTTGGCGGAATGACCCTGGCTCCCAAGATCATCGTCGCCGACGACGACCAGGCGCTGTCCCGGACCCTGTCCTGGATCCTCAAGGAGAACGGCTACGAGGTGCTCACCGTCCCCGGGGGCGAGCATCTCTTCGACCATCTGAACGCGGACCAGTTCGACCTGCTGCTGCTCGACATCATGATGCCCAAGGTGGACGGGCTCCAGCTGCTCCAGCGGGTCAAGTCCGATCCGCGCCACAAGGACCTTCCGGTCCTCATGATCTCCTCGATGCCGCCCGAGGAGGCGACGGTCCGCTCGCTCGGTCTCGGCGCCTCCGATTTCATCCCCAAGCCGTTCCGGGTACGCGAGCTGCTGGCCCGGGTAAAGGCCCACCTGCGGGCCGGGCGGGAGCTCAACCAGGCCCGCGCGGAGGCCCGCTCCCGCTCCGAGATGATGGAGATCCTCCAGGAGGTGACCGCCTCCCTCAAGCCGGAGGAGATCTACCAGATCCTGGTGCGCCGGGTGGCCCAGGGACTCAACATCTCCCGCTGTTCGATCATCATCGCCGGCCCCGACGACGACCATGGCACCGTGGTCGCCGCGTTCGAGAACCCCATGCTGCACAACCTGGCGGTCGATCTCCGCCGCTATCCCGAGATCCAGCATTCGCTCGCCACCGGTGAAGTGGTGCTGGTGCGGGACGTCCTGACCGACCCGCTGTTCCAGGGGATGCGGGCGGTGTGGGAGTCGGAGGGCCGCGCGGTGCCGGCCCGCTCGGCCATCGCCATCCGGTTCTCGCTCAAGCAGCAGCCGGCGGGCGTATTCTTCCTGCGCACGACCGACGGCGACTCTCCCCTCAACGAACAGGACGTCCAGTTCGCCGAGCAGGTGATCAACGCCGCGGTGGCGGCACTGGAAAAAGCGTACGATCTGGAGAACGCGGTGATGGGCCAGGAGCAGATGCGCCACCTGGCCGAAACCGACCCGCTCACCAACTGCTTCAACCGCCGTGCACTGATGGAAAAGCTGGAGCAGGAGATGGACCGGGCGGCACGCTACGCCACCATGCTCACCGGCATGATGGTCGACATCGACAACTTCAAGCAGATCAACGACACCTACGGCCATCTGGTAGGCGACCGGGTGCTCAAGCAGCTGGCGGCCCTGCTCAAGCGGGAGCAGCGGTCGGTAGACATCGTGGCCCGCTATGGCGGCGAGGAGTTCGTGGTGCTGCTCCCCGAGACCACCAGCACCGAGTCGCGCAACTTCGCCGAACGTATCCTGCGCCGGGTGTCCACCCACGACTTCGGCGAAAGCGGCCATCCGGTCCGGGTCACCATCAGCATCGGCATCGCCTCCTTCCCCGACGAGCGGGTCAGCGACGGCGAGTCGCTGCTCAAGCTGGCCGACACCCACCTGTATCGAGCCAAGTCGGACGGCCGAAACCGGTTTCGGGATTGACCACCCGCCGCTGTCCCCGCTGCAATCAGTCCTACCCGGCACCTGCACGGTATTGCGTCAAGGATGGCTCGCTCCTGGTGGAAGAATCGGGGCAGCCGGCGGCACCACGGGTCTCCCACTCGCCCCGGGAGCGCTTCGCCGACAGCTCGGACGGCGACGCCGGCGCGCACGGTCACGCGGCTCCCTCGAGACCCGACCCGCTCACCACCCTGTCCGGCCAGGTGCTCGACGGCCGCTACCACATCATCTCGCGGCTGGGCGAGGGGGGTATGTCGTACGTCTATCGGGCGGAGGAGATCGAGACCGGTCGCACGGTGGCACTCAAGATCCTGCTGCCCCGGCTCTCGCGGGATCCCGCCTCGGTGGAGCGACTGCGGCGCGAGGCGACCATCGCGATGCGGCTGGATCATCCCAACGTCTGTCCCATTCTGCGCCTGGGTGAGACCCCCGACCGGCTGATCTACCTGGTCATGCCGTTTCTCGAGGGGGAGCCGCTCAGCGAGCACGAGTCTCGCCGGGGTCCTTTCCCGGTGGCCGAGGGTGTGCCGCTGCTCATCCAGATCTGCCACGGGCTCCAGCACGCCCACGAGCTCCGGATCATCCACCGCGATCTCAAGCCCGAAAACATCATGCTGGTCCCTCTGCCTGCGAAGCCGGGAGGACAGCCGGAGTACCGGGCCGTGGTCATGGACTTCGGTCTGGCCAAGGAGCGCCGGGCCGGACCGGAAGTGGCCAAGCTGACCGCGACCGGCATCGTGCTCGGCACCCCGGAGTTCATGAGTCCCGAGCAGATCCGAGGCAAGCCCCTCGATGGGCGGAGCGACATGTACGCCCTGGGCGTGCTGGCCTTCGAGCTCTTCACCGGCCGGCTGCCCTTTGCCGGGAAGTCGGCCCAGGAGACCATGATCGCCCGCCTTCGTGGGCAACCGCTCAAGCTCCGTGACGTGCTCCCGGACTTCCCGCCCCGGGTGGAGGCGGTCATCAACCGCGCCCTCTCCCTGGACCTGGGCGACCGCTACGGCTCGATGACCGAAATGGCACTCGCCCTCGAAGCCGCCCACTCCCCCGGGCTCCTGGACAAAATCTTCCGTCGCTAGCCGCCGGTGAGCGGCGACACCGAACCCGCCGGGACCTCACGTTACTTCGGAGGGGACCCTGGCTGGAGGCTGGTATGTCGCGCTCGTTTGGCTGGCTGTTCCTGATCCTGGCTCTCTCCGGATGCCGAGAAGCCCTCTCCGATCGCGACCACACCAGGAGGCCGGACGTCGCGAACCGCACCGGCAGCGCGGAGCTGAGCGATAGCGAGCCGGGCGTGGAGTTCGAGGCTCCTCGGCTGATCCCGGCGGTCCGGGCCCAGATGGCCACGATCGCGGAGCCATCCGGAAGGACGGAGGAGAACCTCACTGCGTTCAAGAACGGTGTCGGCACGCTGGTCAATGCGATGGAAGCGGACCTCAACCGGATGGGCGTCACCGACACGGGCGAATTCTGGAGCCGCTCGGATTCGCTGATGCGGGAGTTCGGCAGTGGAGCGGGGACCGTGGCAGCACTGCCCGCTCGGAAGGTGGACCAGCTGATCCCCCAGGTGGAGCAGCTGGTGGCGATGTATCAGGAGCGCATGCGCGCGGCGCCCTAGCCGGCCGCGTGCCGAACCCGCCTCCAGTCCAGCCAGGCCAGCACCAAGCAGAGCAGGATGGTCACCGTGCTCTCGAAGCACCAGACGCAGAAGGTCCGGAGCACGAACCATTCGTAGTACTTGAGCCGCAGGGTGAACACCACCGCCGGGACAACCAGTACCAGGAGCAGCACCGTCGGCCCCTTCGACCACGCCCGGCTGGGGTGAGCCCCCCAGATCGCGGCGGCCAGGATCAGGGAGTACCCCACCGCCCCGATCAGCGCCACGTCCAATCCCAGAAACCAGCTCCAGCTGCTGGTCATGGCGATCTCGCAGCCCCGATTCCCGGTGCAGGTGAGCCGTCCCACCAGCCCCAGCTTCCAGAGGTGCAGATAGAGCGCCACCAGGGCCGCGATGAGGGCCAGAATGGCGATTGCCATTCGGTACCGAAGGGTGCTCGACATGGCAGAAATGTCAGTCATTCTGGCAAGGAATGCGACTCCAGGGTCGGCATGCGGGCTGCATAACGGAGGGCAGCGAGCCCCGATGGTCGGTGGCTCGATGTCACCGTACAACTCGTGCTATCTGGAGGCGAACGATGTTCCTGACCACTACCCGGCGTCCCTTGGAGAACTTCCAGACTCTTCGCCGGCTCAACAACGTGCTGGACGAGGCGTTCGGCAACTGGCCGTTCCAGCAGGACGAGAGCGGCGCGATCACATCGGCGTGGCAGCCCGCCGTTGATGTCTTCGAGGACAAGGATTCCGTGAGGATCGTGGCGGAGCTGCCTGGGGTGAAGCCCGAGGATGTGAAGCTCTCCCTGGAGAACAATGTCCTCATCATCCGGGGTGAGAAGAAGCAGGAGGCCGAGGAGCGCACCGAGCGGGTGCACCGCTACGAGCGGAGCTACGGCTCCTTCGAGCGGGCGTTCGTGCTGCCCAGCACCGTGGATGGCGACAAGGTCTCGGCCGAGTACGGCGACGGCGTGCTGAGGGTCACGGTGCCCAAGGCGGAGAAGGCCCGTCCCCGGGAGATCCCGGTTCGGTCGGCGTAAGGCGGATGCAGCATACCACGGAAGCACGGAACCGTGCTTCCGTGGTGCATTCCCCTCCCTCCGTAGTCCTACGGACCCTGCTTACGGAGCATGTCGGATTGCCGGGGTGGCCCGGACAGCGTACCGTACCAGCATGCTCCGTGACGTGCCCTTCCATGTCGTTGGAGTAAGCCACCGTACCGCGGGCATCGAGCGGCGCGAGCGATTCGCTTTTGGGCCCGCGGAGGTCTCGGCGTGGCTCGCAGCCGAAGGCGCCGCCGGCCGCACGGCGCTCCTCCTCTCCACCTGCAATCGCTGCGAGATCTACTGGACCGGTGACCACGACTATGAGGCGTGGTTCCGCAATGCCGGGCTGAGCGACGTCCTGCTGCGCAAGGATGGCGAGGAGGCGATGCGCTATCTCTTCGAGGTGACCGCCGGACTCGACTCCCAGATCCTGGGTGAGACCGAGATCCTGGGCCAGGTCCGGCGGGCCTACGACGCGGCCCGTGCGTCGGGCGCCACCAACCGGGTGATGGACTTCGTGTTCTCGGGCGCGCTGGTGGCTGGGCGTCGAGTGCGGCGGGAGACGATGCTCGGCCGGCACCCGGGGTCGGTGAGCTCGGCGGCGGTGGACGTGGCGACCGCGACCAGCGGCGCTTTGGCCCGCCGTCGCGCGCTGGTACTGGGCGCGGGGGAGGTGGCCGAAGGGGTGCTGAAGGCACTGCACCAGCGCACTGCCGGCACCGCGGTGGTCAATCGCCATGCCAATCGTGCGGCCGCGCTCGCGGCGGCCTGGGGAGCGGTCTCAGCCTCCTGGGATGAGCTCGACGCGCTCCTGGCCGCCACCGACTTGGTCTTCGTGGCGACCTCCGCCGCCCAGCCGGTGATCAGCGCCGCGCGGTTGGCGGAGTCGACCGGCCCGGACGACCGGCAGCTCGCGGTCTTCGACCTCTCGGTTCCTCGCAACGTTGAACCTGCCGCCCGCGGCCTCCCCGGAATCCTGCTGTTCGACCTGGACGACCTCCAGCGACTCCGCTGCCCGGTCGAGGGGTTCGCCTCTCCAGTGATCGACCGCGCGCGTCAGTTATTGGGCGAGGAGCTCGAGCGCCTCGAGGTCACGCTCCGGGCGCGAGCGGCCGCTCCCCGTCTGGCGGAGCTGCATCGCATCGCGGCGCGGCTGGCTGAGGAAGAGGCCGATGAGGCCCTGGCGCAGCTGGAAGGCCTGGACGAGCGGGAACAGAAGGTGGTACGGGAGATGGCGGGTCGGCTGGTCCGTCGGGTGCTCTACCCGGTGAGTCGCTCGGTGCGGGCGGCCGGCGGGATCCCGGAGCCGGCCGGCGGTCAGTAGTCGGCGGCGGCCGTCTTGATCGTGGTGCCCCGCGTGCGCCGAGTGGCTCGGGCCGCGGGGTTCAGTATGTTCCGGCACTGCGTGTTGGTACAGCCGGCGCACCGCATCGGGTACTGGCTGCTGAAGACCTCGCCCGAGGCGAGGTGCTCGCGGACCATGTCGGCGAGCGCGTCGAGGAACAGCGGCCGATCGTTCAGCGCCGGCGCGCGCTGGTAGTGGGTGATCCCCACCTGGTGGGCCACTGCGCCGTACTCCCGGTCCAGCTCCGACAGCGTCTCGATGTGATCGCTGGTGAAGGCGATCGGCACCACCAGCACTCGTTTCTCCCCCCGTGCGCCCAAGCGTCTGATCACCTGTTCCGTGCTGGGCCCCAGCCAGCGCACCGGCCCGACATCCGACTGATAGGCCAGGATGTAGGGGTGAGCGGTCCCCAGCAGCTCGACCACCCGCTGCACGGTGGCGCCGACCTCCTGGGGATAGGCGTCGCCGCGGTCGATCACGTCCAGCGGAAGGGAGTGGGCACTGAAGAGCAGCACCACGCGCTCCCGCTCGTCGGCTGCGAACTGGTCCAGGCCCTGGCGAACCGTCTCGGTCATCGCGGCGATGAAGCCCGGATGAACCGGCCAGCGGTCGATGATGCTCCAGCGGAACGCGTCGCGCAGCCCGGTCCGACCCGCCGCGCGCCAGAGCTCGTTCAGGCTGGACCCGGTGGTGCTGCAGGAGTACTGGGGGTACTGGGTGAACGCCACCGCCCGCTCCACGCCGTCGGCGTGCATGGCCTTGAGTGCGTCATCGCTCTTGGGCTTGGCGTAGCGGAAGGCGACGTAGAACTGGTGCGGAGCGGTCTCGGGTGACAGCCGGTCCAGCCGCTCCACCATGCCGCGGCCCTGTGCCCGGGTGTGCTTCAGGATGGGAGACCCGCCACCGATGCCGGCGTAGAGCCGCCGGACCCGCGGTGCGCGGCGGCGCGCGATGAACGGGCCGAGCCACTTTTGAAACGGGAGCTGGATGATCTCCCGGTCGGCGAACAGCTCCAGCAGGAAGGGCGCGACCTCATCCAGCGTGGCCGGACCTCCCAGATTCATCATCACGATGCCGGTCTTGATCTTGCTCATCCGAAGATCCCGAGGGCCTAGGGGCCGACCAGGCCCGCCTCGAGGGCGAGCCGCGTGAGGCCCGCGACCGTGCGAACCCCGAGCTTTCGCATGAGACTCTCGCGGTGGGTTTCCACCGTGCGGTGACTGATGCCAAGCTGAACCGCAATCTCGCGGTTCGTATGCCCCTTCGCCACCCCGATCAGCACCTGCCGCTCCCGGGGAGTGAGCTGTCCCAGCGAGCTTGCCTGGGCTTCGACCGGGTCCCCGCGGACCACCGCGCTCAGCCGGCCCGCGATGGGTGGACTGAAGTAGGATTCGCCCCGCCGGACCGCGCGGATGGCGTCGCGCAACTCGGTCGCCGCGGTGTCCTTGAGCAGGTAGCCGTGCGCGCCGGCCCGGAGGCCCTCCAGCACGTACTCGGTGTTGTCGTGCATGCTCAGGATGAGCACGTGGGTCTCGGGAGAGCGCCGGCGGACTTCGGCCGCCACCCGGAGGCCGGAGTCGTCCGGCAGGGAGATGTCGAGCACCGCGACGTCGGGGCGAAGGCTGGCGGCCAGCTCCAGCGCTTCCGCCCCGGTGGAGGCTTCGGCCACGACGGTGAAGCCCGGCTCGCTCTCCAGCACGTGGCGGATCCCGGTCCGCACGATGGCGTGATCGTCCGCCACCAGGACCCGGATGTCGGGTGATTCCTTCACCGGCCGCTCGGGTCCTCGGCCGGCACCCGCACCTCCAGCAGCGCGCCGGCCCCGGGCTCGCCGTGAAAGCGCACCGACCCGCCCAGCGCGCCGATTCGCTCCCGCATGCCGGTCAGCCCCATGTGCCCTGCTCGCTCCCGCCGCTCCGGAGCTGCCCCGGCGGCGAGACCCCGGCCATCGTCGCGCACCTCGAGCAGGACCCCGTCTCGATTGACCGAGATCCCGATGTCTACCGAGCGTGCCTCCGCGTGCCGCAGGACGTTGGAGAGCGCCTCCTGGAGCGC
>DATBLR010000031.1:0-8846 GCA_036555275.1 Gemmatimonadales bacterium
ACGGCCCGAACGTGGCGGCGGGTATTGCCGGACAGCTCCGCCAGGTGCGCCTCGTCGGAAAGCCGCAGGTCTGCGGTCAGGGTCCTCGCATAACTACGTTGCAAGGGTGCGGGGGTGAACCCCGCCGCAGCGAGAGCGGCGCCCAGATGCTCCCGGCGACCAGCATCCGCAGCGAAGACTTCCATGTCCACCCGCAGGATGCGAGCGTCGCGCCGGACCAGTGCCGACAGAGCGTGCAGGGCCGGAGCCGCAACCTCCTGCGGGAGGGAATCGCCGAAGCGATCGCTGACCAGTATCAGCTGCCCGGGGAGCGCGCGGCTTCGCGCCACTTCCAGCATGAAGCCCCCCAGGGACTCACCCTGGGCGTCGCGCACCTGAAGGAACCAGAAGCCGGCGGCGGGCCGGAATCTCGCCCACACCGCCCGGTGGGGAAGCGGGACCCGTACCCCACGAGCCAGCAGGTCGCGCTCGGCGGTCTCATGCTCCCGGCTTCCACCCTTCAGCAGTTCGATCTGGTAGCCGTCCTGACCGACGCGCGACTGCCTTGGCTCAACCATCCCACCTCCTGGCTACAATCCGACATCGGTTGGGGCCGCTCAAACCGCGTGGAAACACTCAAGATTCACGCCACTCTGCCCCCCATCCAACCTAGGCTCGCGCGAGGTAACCTGGAATCGGGAGCGACAGCCGGCCGGCGGGGAACCGGAACCAGTCCTCAAGCTCATGGTACGCGGTCTGCACACTCGAACGCTCTCCCAGCCCAAAGCTGGTTGCAGCGTTCAGAACCTCAAGGTCTCCGCTTTCCTGGAAGGGCGGCGCAACGGGGATGGGGAACGTCATCGTGAACCAGAGTACGCTGCACATCAGCCCGAAGGAATCGACGGGTGCCGACCGAATGAGACGGCTCACGCACCCGGCCTCGCTGACGGCTGAACTCCCGGAGTGGGACCCTGCAGTATTCGGGGCAGGAGCCATGACGCCCATGCAGAGCCGGGCATGGATTGCGGCCTGCGCCGAGGCGTTCCCTCAGGACCGCGGATTGAACATCCTCGTCGTCGAGGACCGGGAGGGCGTTGCCGGAGTGGCGCCGCTGATCTGCAACCCGAGCTTCCCCCGGACCGGCCAGCTGGTCGGAGTGAATGAGCTGGGCGAGCCATCCGACCTGATCTACCGCGATGGGCAAGCGCTCGCCGCACTGGTCGGCGTGCTGGTCCACGAGCGAATCCCATTGATGTTTCAGCGGGTGCCGGCGTCCTCGGCGTCCGTGGAAGCGATCCGCCGGGGATTCCGAGGCGCCGGCGTCGTCATCGTCCGTCCCGCGAATAACTGCCCCTACATCGCGTTGCGGCCCGGAGGGCAGACCCCGGATCAGCTGCTCTCCGCCAGCCTCCGGAGCGATCTGCGCCGGGCCGAGCGCAAGGCCGAAGCCTTGGGGAAGGTGAGCTATGAAATACACGCGCCACGGACGGCCGCTGAATTCCTCCCGCTGTACGAACAGGCCCTCAAGGTCGAGGCGGCGGGCTGGAAGGGGAGAGGGGGATCGGCGGTAGCAAAGAACGAGAAACAGCGCGCATTCTTCGCACGGTACGGCAAGCTGGCGAGCCAGGCAGGGCAGCTCCGGCTGGCGTGCCTCAGGATCGACGGGGTCCTTGCCGCCATGCAATACGCCGTCGAGTGGAATGGGGCATTCTGGCTGTTCAAGGTAGGCTATGACGAGGCCTTCGCGAAGTGTTCGCCGGGCCAGCTGCTGATGCACCACACCCTGCGCTACGCCGTCGACCGGGGCCTGGAATCCTACGAGTTTCTCGGCAGCGCCGAGAGCTGGACCCAGCGCTGGACGACCGCGGAGCGGTCCACGGTCCGGATTGCGGTGTTTCCTTTCCGCCCCGCCGGCATGTTTACCCTGGGCCGGGAGGTGGTCCGATCTGTTCGCCGGAAGGTCGGCCTGCGACTCGAGGCTCACCGGAAGGCCCGCGCAAGGGACGCCGGCGAGACTTCGGTCGCGGGCGACCCGGTTCCCTCTTCCGGGAAGTCTGTGAGCCCGGTCAGGGCGTTGCGCGCTGGAGTCCACTCCCTCGTGGGGGTCGTCAGCCGGAACTACATTGCCGGCCCGACCCTGGCGGATGCCGCACGGGTCGGCCAGCCACTTGCGTCGCGTGGGTACTGGCTCACCCTCGGCTATTGGGATGGGAGCGGGGACTCGGCCGACCTCGTGCTGGAAACGTATCTCGCCAGCTGCGCCTATCTCGCCAGCCTCGGAGGCAGGAACTACCTGTCGATCAAGATTCCGGCGCTCGGCTACGACAGTGGAAGGTTCCGGGCGCTCGAACGCAAAAGTCGGGAATCCGGGGTACCACTCCACTTCGACGCGCTAGACACCGGTAACGCCTCGGCGACCCTCGATTTCATCGCGGACCAAGCGGCCCGCTCCGGAGGCGAAGTCGGATGCACCCTCCCGGGCCGCTGGCAGCGAAGTCTCGGCGACGCCGAGCGGGCCATCGCTCTCGGTCTCATGGTCCGAGTGGTTAAAGGCCAGAGCCCCGATCCAGCCGATCCGGACCGGGACCCGGCAGCGGGGTATCTAGCAGTGGTTCGAACCCTGGCCGGGAGGGCGAGGGGCGTGCGCGTAGCGACGCACGATCCGGTCGTAGCCAGGGAGTCGCTGAGCATCCTCAAGGCCGCAAATACACCCTGCGAGCTGGAGTTGCTGTATGGATTGCCGGTCGGCATCCAGGTCGCGCTGGCGGAGGAGTTCCACGTGCCGGTCCGGGTGTACGTCGCCTTCGGGCACGCCTTCCTGCCATATGCGCTGAGTTCGCTGCGCCGCCATCCTGCCGCGGTGCTGCGGCTGCTGAGGGAGGCAGCCCGGGGTGACTGCCTCTCCACTTTCCCTCAACTCGCCGGCGGACGCCGCCCGGCCTCTGCGCGGTAAGGCGGTTAAGATGGAACGCGCTGGCGAAGCCGCTCCTCAGGGGCTGGGGAGGGAGGGGACAGTCTGCACAGGCAGCGGGACGGATCCCCGGCGTGATGGCGCCGGCGTCACAGCCCCTTGCTCCTGGGCGAGCCGCTTCTTGACTACCAGAGTCAGACCGGCCTGAAAGACCATCACGATATAGATGATGTCGATCCACGCGAAGGTCACGAAGAAACTGGTGAACGCAAAGCCCATGACCGCGACCGGCAGGTAGAGCGTCGCGTCATAAAGAAAACGCTGCTCGGCATCGCCCTTCTTCCAGCCTGCCGGCAGCCTGCGGCGTAGTTTTCGCATTCGCCAGGGGGCGCAGAGGACCAGCAGGCTCCAGAGCACCAGGCCGGTGATGCCGGTCTCCGCCCCCACCTCAATGTACGTGTTGTGGGGAGCGGTACAGCGGATGCCCGTGCCGCGGACGTAGTTGCGGACCTTCTCGGACAGATCGCTCAGGCACTCCGCGCGAGCGAAATTGTAGATGCCCACCCCAGTGGCCGGGTTGCTCATCATGTAGCCCAAGCCACGAACGATCAACTGTCGACGGCCATCCTCGCTGGTCCAGTTATAATCGTGGTGATAGCCGAGGATGGTCTTCATCTGCAGCCAGTAGCCAGGTGGGGCCGCAATCGCGAGCCCGATCCCGACGGCGCAAACGAAGGCTGCCCGCTTCCAGACCGGGATGGTCTTGAGCGCCAGGAGCAGGAAGCCGCCCGTCGCGACCAGTCCCACCAGGGCGCCACGAGATCCGCTTCTCGCCAGCGAAGCGCCGATAGCCATGACCACCCCGATGGCCAGCCACTTCCTGAGCCCGGTGGAATGCCGGAAAATCAGGATCGCCAGCGGCAGCCCGACCATCAGCACCACGCCAATATCGTTCGCGTCGAAGGTGTAGAGCTTGCCGAGCCGAGCCACCTGGTCCTCGGCGCCCCGTGTCAGCCTGAACATGAATAGGGCCATCCCGGCAAGAATCCCGCAGGCTGCCACATAGGCGAGCACCAGGGTGTAGAGGTCCCGCGTGTGGCGGATCCCCGCGAGCAGCAGGAAGGCCGCGATTACGACCTTCACATAGTTTTCCAGGATGAATTTGGCGCTATTCCCAAGAGAAATGCCGGCCACTGCCGAAACACAAGCAAGGACAAACAGCGCCGCGATGAGCTTGGCCTCGGTGGTCTTGAACAGGGCCGCCGTACTGGCGGCCTTCGGCCGGAGGAGGACAAAGGCCCCGGCGAGAAAGACCAGGGTTAGCGCAGGCCGTGCCTTGCCGACAATAGCGATGGCCTGGTGCACCCGGCTGACATTGATGACGATCAGGAGAAAGAGCGACACCCTGAGGCCGTCGAGGACGAGCGGCAGGTGCGGCACGACACGTGAGGCGGAGCGGCGTGGCTGAACGGTCGGAGCGCTCGCCACCCGACCCGCCGTCGACCCTGCGCCGAGAAGCTTGGCCACCTCCTGACTCTCCACCAGTATCTCCCTGCTCAGGGTCGAGGGGTGCCAACCGGTCGGGAGCCTGATCCCATCCGGTTACGATCGGGGCCCGCCAGGCCCCGCAGCGTCATGAAGCTGCTTTTTGTAGACAAATCCCGTGCCGAGCGTCTCGGTGAAGGGGGCTTGAAGTGGCCCGGGAATCTCCTCCGCTAATGATGCTACGCACCTCAATAGGCGCCGCCAAGGGCATGCAGGTGTGGCTTGCAGGCCACACCTGTAGATTCCCATGAGCCGCAGTGGAGCGCCCCCGGGATTGAGGCCAAGGACCTGGCCTCCCGGGGCCACCGTGGCGTAGGGATTGCTGGTGCGCGACCCGTTCCCAAAGCCCCTGAGCCTTCATGAAACCAAGTGCGCCGTGAAAACTCCCCTCTCTGATCCCCCCGGCTCCCCTCTCGCCACAGCGCGCTCGATGTCGCTTCAGGCTGCACCTGTCTCCGGCTGGAGCAGCCCCCTGCGCGTGGCGCTGGTCGGAGGAGGGAGAATGGCCGAACATCACGCCCGGGCCATTGCAGGAACGACGACTCCGGCCAAGCTGGTGGCCGTCGCCGATCCCTCCGAGGCTGGACGCTCGGCGATCGCCCGGATCGCGCCCGGGGCAGCGGCGTACCCCTCGCTCTCCGAGCTCCTGAAGGTCGAGCGACCCGATGTGGTTCACATCGTCACCCCGCTCGACACTCACTTCCAACTGGCGCGTGAGGCGTTGGTGGCTGGCTGCCACGTGTACGTGGAAAAGCCGGTCGTCGAACGAGGAAGTGAAATCGACGAGCTGGTTCGTCTGGCCCGGGCGGGGCGGCGGACGCTCTGCGCTGGACACCAGCTCCTGTTCGAGGAGCCGGCGCGGGTCGCGCTTGCGCTGCTGCCGGCCATCGGCAGGGTGTGCCATGTCGAGAGCTACTTTGCGTTCCGGCCTTCGCGGAGAACCGCTGCCGGCCGGGTGGCGCTCCAAGCCGACCTTCAACTGCTGGACGTGCTTCCGCACCCGGTGTATCTGCTGCTGCACTTCCTCGAGGCGGCTTCCCCGGGGGCCCCTGGCGAGGACGCCATCACCGTCTCGGTCGGGAACGACGGGACTGTGCACGGCATTCTCCGCCGGAACAGGGTGAGCGGCGCCCTGACCGTCACGCTGACCGGGCGCCCCGTCGACAGCTACGTCCGCATCGTGGGGACTAACGGCACGCTGCACGCGGATTTCGTGCGCGGCACGGTCCAGAGGCAAATTGGTCCGGGCTCCTCGGCGATCGACAAGATCCTAGACCCCTACCGGATCGCCCGTCAGCTGGTCTGGGGAACGACCCGGTCACTGTTCCGTCGAGTCGCGAAACGCCAGCGCAGCTATCCGGGCCTGACGGAGCTGTTTGAGGCCTTCTATCAGAGCATCGGGACCGGAACCCCGGGCCCGATCAGCGAGGCGACCATTGCCGAGACCGTCCGGGTCTGTGAGCAGGTCAGGGCCTCCATTCTGGATCTCAGGGCAGCTGCCCCATCCGCGGCCACCAGGGCGGTCGGACCCTCGGTGCTGCTGACCGGCGGGACCGGATTCCTCGGGCGCGCGGTGGCACGTGAGCTGGTTGAGCGGGGCTGCTCGGTGCGGGTGGTCGCCCGCCGGGCCCCTGCTCCATGGGACCGCATCGCCGGGGTCGACTATCGGGTCTGCGATCTGGCCGGGGCGTCGGCGCAGGAAGCCCTCCGAAACATCGACGTCCTGGTGCACGCTGCAGCGGAGACCGCCGGCGGCTGGCAGGAGCACGAAGCCAACTCCATCCGCGGCACCGAAACAGTGCTCCGCAGTGCGGCGTCGGCTGGTGTCAGCCGGGTGATCCACGTGAGCAGTCTCGCGGTCCTGGAGAGCGGAGGCGACGCGAGGATCGACGAGCAGACACCCAGGCTCGCCGACAGCAGGAGCGCGGGCCCCTACGCCTGGGGAAAGCTCGAATCGGAACGACTCGCGGAAACCCTCGCGGGAGATCTGGGCCTCGGACTGCGGATCGTCCGGCCGGGGGCCATCATCGACTACCAGAACTTCGACCCGCCCGGACGGCTGGGCAAACGGATCGGTAACATCTTCGTCGCGGTCGGCTCCCCGCGCGATCGGTTGGGTGTGGTCGGGCTGGATTTCGCGGCCCGGACGTTAGCCCACCTGGTCCTCGATTTCGCGCGGGCCCCGGCCAAACTGAACCTGCTTGAGCCGGACCCACCGACCAAGGCCGCACTGCTGGAACGACTTCGGAAGACCAATCCTGACCTGACCGTCATCTGGCTGCCGTGGTGGCTGCTCAGGCCGCTTTCCCTCGCCGCGCTGGCCCTCCAGAAGCTGCTCAGGCCAGGGCGCGCGGCCATCGATGTGGCCAAGGTGTTCCGGGTCGACCGCTACGACACCGGGCTGTCCGCCGCGTTGGCAGCCAAGTTGGAATAACGGGACCGAATCTCGAAGCCGGGGGACGCCGACACGCGCGGCGCCGGCGTGAGTCCGGCGGGCCGCGTCCTGTCTCCGTGCCCGGCGGCAGAGACGCCACCTGGCTTGCCTCCCGCCCGATCATTTCAGGCCACCCGAGACCGCCACCGCGAGAACTCCCCCCCAGCGCGAGCCGGCCCCGTCGTCTCGCCCCTTACCCTCCCGGCCAGACCGGCAGTCGGGAGATCAATGCAACCAGGCCTCCGACCATGCGAGGAGTGTGAGCGCGGCCCACACCCCATTGGCCCGTGAGTCATCCCCCTTCACCAGGCGGGCCCACTCCCGGCGTAACGACGCATGAGCCAAGATCCCCGCCGAGTTCCCATTGGAACCACCGAGCAGATCCTCCGCCCAGGGCCGGAGCGGACCACGCAGCCACGCTCCCATTGGCACCGTAAAACCGACCTTGGGCCGATCCACCAGGTGGGCCGGGACATAGCGGCGGTACAGCAGCTGACGCAGGATCCACTTACCCTGCCCGTTCCGGGCCTTGAGCCTGGCCGGAATGCGCCAGGCCAACTCCACGACTTCGTGATCCAGCATTGGCACTCGGGCTTCCAGTCCGACCGCCATGCTCACCCGGTCCACCTTGGCAAGCTGGTCGTCAACCATGTAAGACGCCTGGTCCGCCAGCATCATGCGGTCGATGAGCGCGACCGGCTCGGGACCTTCCAACAGATCGTCGAACACCACCCGCCGCTCCTGGCCGCCGACCGCAAGGGCTGCCGGCGCCGCCCAGGCGCTGACCAGGCTGCGATACATTCCCGAGGCCGACCGCTGCTGGAGCAGACGGCCCGCCTTGCGCAGCCGCTGCGCGGGCAATCGCATCCTGGGGCCCCCGTCCGTCACCCGGCCCATGGCATCGGCGATGGCGGTCAGGGGTCCATCACCCAGCATCTCCAGGCAGGCGCCACCGACGCGGCGTAGTGGCCAGGGAACGCGGCTCGCGCGGAGGATCAGCCGGTCGCCGTCAAAGTAGCGGTGATACCCCGCGAACAGCTCGTCTCCTCCATCGCCGGTAAGCACGACGGTGACGTGTTGCCGCGCCTGCCGGCAGATCGCATGCGCCGGCAGGAGGGAGTGATCGGCCATCGGCTCATCGAACATCGTCGGGAGGGAGGGCACGACGTCCAGCATATCCTGCCCCCGCACCTCCAGCTCGGTGTGCACCGTCCCGCAGTATTCCGCGACGGCCCGGGCAAACGGCCCCTCGTTGTGCTCCGGGGCATCCGGAAAGCTCACCGAAAAGGATCGCAGGGGCCCGCCGCCCTCGCGGGCGGCCATGGCGGTCACGATGGAGGAGTCAACCCCGCCGGAAATCAGGGTGCCGAGGGGCACGTCCGACAGCAGCCGGCGACGGACACTGGTTCGCAGGCGGTCGTCAAGCAGTTCGATGACGGCCTCCGGGTCGTCCGGGAGAGGATCGGCAGTGCCGCGCCGAGCGACGTCGGCCAGGGACCAATACACCGACCGGGTCTCGGCGCCGGTGTCGACCCGGATAGTGAGTATCGTGGCCGGGGACAGTTTCTCCACGGCACGATAGATGGAGTGGGGAGCGGGGACATACAGATGCCGGAGATAGCTCGCGACCGAGCCCATGTCGAGCTCCCGGGGGAACTCGGGGTCGACCGCGATGGCCTTCAGTTCCGATCCGAACGCAATCTGCCGGTTATAGCGGGCAACGAAGAGCGGCTTCTTGCCGAGCCGGTCGCGCGCCAGGGACAGCACCCTCTCCTGACCGTCCCACAGCGCGAGGGCGAACATGCCCACGCTGCGGCGCAGCGTCTCCTCGAGACCCCACTGCTCAACCCCTGCCAACAGGGTCTCCGTGTCCGAGCCACCCCGAAACCGGCTCCCCTGGCGCTCCAGGGCGGGCCGCAGCTCGAGATGATTGAAGATCTCACCGTTGAACGAGACAATGAAACGGCCGCTGGCCGA
>DATBLR010000006.1:0-2132 GCA_036555275.1 Gemmatimonadales bacterium
ATCCAGCCGGAGGATGCCTGGGACCTGGTGCATTTTCTCCGGACCCTTCAGCCGCTCCAGACGCCCGAGGCCGCGCTCTGGCAGGCCTGGCTGCCCGCGCACGCCGGCGAGCTCAAGCCGCTCGGACCGGAACAGGGCGGCCAGTGACATTAACGACCCCCATTGCGAGGCACGGTTTTCCGATGCGCACGACATACATTTCTTCGTTGGCCTTGGTGGTGCTGGCGTCCTCGATGACGGGAGCCATGGCGCGGCACGAGGCGAGCGCGGGCGGGATCACCGGGAAGGTGACCTTTACGGGCACCCCGCCGAAGATGCGACCGATCGACATGGCCAAGGAGCCCTCCTGCGCGAAGCAGCACGCGACCCCGGCGATGACCGAGACGGTCGTCACCGGCCCCGGCAACACTCTCGAAAACGTAGTGGTGTACATCTCAGCCGGGGGTCAGACCGCGGCGCCGCCCAGCGAGGTCGTCCGGTACGACCAGAAGGGGTGCGAATACCTCCCTCATGTGGCCATCCTGCAGGCCGGTCAGCCGCTGGAGATCTACAACGACGATGAGACCTCCCATAACATCCACCCGCTCGCGAAGGTGAATGCCGAGTGGAACAAGTCCCAACCGGCAGGGGCGCCGCCGATCAAGGCGAGTTACGACAAGCCGGAGTTCATCGCCGTCAAGTGCAATGTCCACCCCTGGATGCACGGATACTTTGCGGTGCTCAGCACCTCGCACGCCGCGCTGACCAGCAACGGCGGCACCTATACCATCAAGGACGTCCCACCGGGGAAGTACACGGTCACGGCGTGGCATGAGCGGTTCGGCACGCAGACCGCAGAGGTGACCGTCGGCGATGCCGGACCCGCCACGGCCGATTTCGTCTTCAAGGCGCTGCCCTACTGAGGTTCCGGACCGCAGGGCGCCGGCTGAGTCCTCCCCTTGATGGGGAGGACCCGGCCCCTGCCGGTTCATTCCCACCAGCGGAGGCGAGGGGTCGTGGGTAAACTGTTTGCGGTCATTGTAGCTCTGCTCACCGTGATCTCCGCGGCCATCTTTATCGCGCGTATCTGGTGGCTGCCACCCGACATCTCCCTGCTCGGCTCCGGCATCGATCACCAGCTCTCCGAAACCATGGTCGCGTCGGGCGTGCTGTTCGTGGGCGCTCAGCTGATCCTGGCGTTCTTCGTGTGGCGATACGGCGATGCGGCGGACGGGCGGCCGATCAAGACCTTCCCGGGCGGGGCTACCCCGATGGTGGTGATCGCCACGGTGCTGGTGGGGATTGAAATTCTGGTGCTCTCCTTGGTGGGGACCAAGATCTGGGGGAAGATCTTCCTGGCGCCTCCCGATCCGAACGCGCTCCAGATCGACGTGCAGGCGGAGCAGTTCGCCTACTACTTCCGGTATCCCGGGGCAGACGGCAAGTTCGGAGCGACGCACCCGGAGCTGATCGACGAGGGTAATTACAACTTCTTCGGGCTGGACCCGGCGAACGATACCACGGCGCGGGACGACATCGTCTCGGCGACGCTGGCAGTGCCCCTCAATCGGCCCGTGCTGCTGACCATGCACGCCAAGGACGTGGGCCACGCGTTCTACGTGCCGGATCTGCGAATCCAGCAGGACTTCGTTCCCGGCCTGGTCATCCCGCTCCACTTCACCGCCACCCAGGCCGTCAAGAAGGAGATCGTCTGTACCCAGCTCTGCGGGCTGGGGCATTTCAACATGCGCGCGTATCTCGAGGTGATGCCGGAGGACCAGTTCGAACAGTGGCTCAAGGAGCAGGCGGGACAGTAACGGATCGGCGATGGGGTCGGGCGCACGCCCGATGGACATCCGCCTCTCTCCCCGAAAGGTCAGACACCCATGCACGAGATGTCGGTTCCCCGTACGGGCTATCGCCGGGAGACCTCGGACAAGATCGCCGAGCTCAAGCACGTACCGCCCGAGGGATTCCTCCGGAAGCATGTCTTCAGCCTGGACCACAAGGTGATCGGGAAGCAGTATCTCGATCTGGCGCTGGTCGCGGTCGTGACCGGGATGGTGCTGTCCTGGCTGATGCGGTTTCATCTGGCGTATCCGGGGGCCGCGCTCCCTGGGCTCGGCCGGCTGGCACCCAACGGGGCGCCCGGA
>DATBLR010000022.1:0-19620 GCA_036555275.1 Gemmatimonadales bacterium
GTTCCCTGGTCCCTGTTCCCTGTTCCCTGTTCCCTGTTCCCTGTTCCCGGTTCCCTGTTCCCTGTTCCCTGTTCCCTGTTCCCTGTTCCCTGTTCCCCGTTCCCCGTTCCCCGTTCCCCGTTCCCCGTTCCCCGTTCCCCGTTCCCCGTTCCCCGTTCCCCGTTCCCCGTTCCCCGTTCCCCGCCCTACATCCCCCCCGCGATCTCCTTGAACGTATCCTCCAGTCGATTGAGCATCTCCTGGAGCAGCGCATCCGAAATGCCCAGCGCCGGCTCAATCCGGATGGTGCGGGCCTTGGAGTAGGTCCCCGCCACCAGCACTCCCCGTTTGAAGAGCCCCGCCGCACACTGGAAGCCGATCGGGTCGGTGGGGAACTCCATGCCGATCAGCAGCCCCTTGCCGTGGACGTCGGTCAGGACCTGGGGATACTGGAGCTGCAGCGCCCGCAACTGAGTGAGCAGATAGTCGCCCTTGCGTGCCGCCTGGCCCGGCAGATCCTCCTCCAGCGTCACCGTTATGGCGGCGATCCCGGCCACGCAGGCGATCGGGTTGCCGCCGAAGGTGGTGGAGTGGATGATGGGATTGGGGATCAGCACTTCCCAGATCTCCGGCGTCGACACGAAGGCCGAGAGCGGCATGACGCCGCCACCGATAGACTTGCCCATGCACATGATGTCCGGAACCACCCCGGCGTGGTCAACGCCCCAGAGCTTGCCGGTCCGGCCCATACCGGTCTGGATCTCGTCGGCGATGAACAGTGCCCCGTACCGAGTGCAGAGCCCCCTCACCCGCTCCAGATACCCATCGGGGGGGACCACACCGCCGGCCTCGCCCTGCACCGGCTCGATGACTACGCCGGCGGCATTCTGCCCTACGGCCTCGAGGGTACCCATCTCCCGTTCCAGGGCCTCGGCGTCGCCGTAGGGGACGAAGCGCACGTCCTGAAGGCCGCTCGCGAACGGTTCGCGGAACGACGCCTTGCCCATCAGCGAAAGGGCGCCCATGGATTTGCCGTGGAAGCCGCCCAGGGTCGAAATGAAGACGTGTCGTTTGGTGTAAAGCCGGGCCAGCTTGATGGCGCCTTCGATGGCGTCGGTACCGTTGTTGATAAAGAAGCAGCAGCCCAGATCGCCCGGCGTGACAGCGGCCAGGATCCGGGCAAGGCCGGCGCGCCACGGCTCGAGCAGCTCCTGGCTGTTCAGCGCCATGCGCCCCATCTGGTCCCGCACCGCCTTGAGGATCCTGGGGTGGTTGATCCCGGCCGAGAAGATTCCGTAGCCTCCGAGGCAGTCGATGTACTCCCGCCCCAGCAGGTCGCGGAGCATCGATCCCTGGCCCGACCATTCCAGGGCGGCGAACTGCCCCGCCTGAGTGACCGACTTGCGGTAGGTGAGAAACCCCCGATTGACGTACTTCTCGTAGCTGTCGACCGTCTCGGCGATGAAGGTCTCCTTCTCGCCCGCCGACATCTCCCGTCCCCCGATGAGATCGAGGTAGCGGCGCGTGAGCTTCAGGACATCGTCATTAGGCAACCGCAATTAATCGGCGCTCCTTTCGCTGGCTCGGCGGCTCCGCGGCTCGGCGGCTGGGCCGAGGCACCGGGCCGAGGTACGGTCAGGTTCCTCTCAACTCCGTCCAGATTGCTTCCCACAGCCCGATGGCCCCGCCAAGATCCTGCTGGTATTCCAGCCGCTGGAGCTCCAGCGGCGTAGGGTAGGCGACCGGGTTCTTCATGGAGGGAAACGCAGCCTTGTTAGGCGAGCCGTAACCCGTCGTGTTGGAGATGTCCGCGCCCACCTCGGGCCGCAGGATGTAGTTGATGAATTCATGGGCCGCCCGGCGGTGGGAGGCGGACCTGGTGACCATCATCGAATCGGTCCAGATCGTACAGCCTTCCTTGGGGACCAGGTACCCGATCGACGGCTGCTCGGCCCGCGCCTGTGCCGTGTCTCCGTTCCACAGCTGGGCGACCCACACATCCCCGGAAATCAGCTGCCCCTTCACCGCAGCCGATACGTAGGCCTTGAGATTCTTCCTGGCCGCCAGCGCGTCGGCCCTGGCCTGCGCCAGCTCCGTGGGGTCGGTGGAATTGAGCGACTTGCCGCGAAACCGGAGCCAGGCCCCGATGACTTCCCGCATGTCGTCCATCTGGGTCATCTTCCCCCGGTACTTCACGTCGAGAAGGATGCTCCAGCTGTCGGGCTCCACCCGGAGCTTGTCGGTTCGCCAGGCCAGGCCGGTGGTGCCCCACTGATAGGGAACGGCGTAACGGTTCCCCGGGTCGAACACCGGATCCAGGAAGGTCGAATCGAGGTTCTCCAGATTAGGGATGTATTGCTTCATGAGGGGAGCCACCAGGTCGGCCGCCACCGCCACCGGTACGACGTAATTCGACGGGACGATGATGTCGTAGCCGGAGCCCCCGGCCTGCAGCCTGGTCAACATCTCCTCATTGCTCTCGTAGGTGTCGTAGGTGACCTTGACGCCGAACTCCCGCTCGAAGTTGGCGATCGTGTCCGCGGCGACATAATCCGACCAGTTGTAGACGTTGAGCTCCCGCTCGATCGCGCCCAGCTCGTCGGCGACGGTGGCCTGTTCGTCCGCTGTCTCCCCGCGTGCGCACGCGGTGAGCAGCGTGCCGAGCGAGCTCAGGCTCAGCCCCAGCGCGCCGGCCAGGGCCAGCAGGTCGCGCCGGCTCAGCCTCCCCAAGGCGAGACCCTGACCCAAGTGTTCGACCGTATCACTCTCGCTCATTCCTGTTCCCGTGCGGATGGCAACTCGAATCCAATGCCCATTGCCTTGGGCACTCTACCGGGCACTCGGCACTGGGCATGGGGCATGGGGCACTGGGCACTGGGCACTGGGCACTGGGTACTGGGCACTGGGCACTCAGTACTCGGTACTCGGTACTCGGTACGCGCTACGCACCACCCAGGGCCTAAGACAACCGGTCCCGAATCCCGTAATATGCTCCCGCCATCGGCAGAAACCACGGACGGCCAAGGTACAGAGGGATGGCAGGGAACGGGATCTTCGCCAGCGGTGGCCATGGCCCCTGGCCGGCGATGGCTCGACCGACCCGGTCACCCAGCCAGCTGGCCATGCCCACACCGTGTCCCCCATAGCCCAGCGCATAGCAGACCGGGCCGTGACGTCCCGCGTGTGGCAGCAGGTCGCGGGTGAACCCCAGTCTGCCGCCCCAAGCGTATGCGATCCTGGTGGCGGCCAGCTCGGGAAAGACTTCGACCATTCCGCGCCGCAGCAGTTCCCGGCTCCGCTCTAGCGCAGTCGGCACGAATCCGGCCCGGCCACCGAACAGCAGCCGGCCATCAGGTGACAACCGGAAGTAGTACAGTAGGTGTTTCGTATCGGAGAGCATCCGGCCGCCCGGAACGAGCCGTTGCTGCAGGCCGGCCGGGAGCGGTTCCGTGGCGATGATGTAGCTCCCGATCGCCACCACCCGGCGGGCCAGCCATGGCAGGAGCCGGTCGGTGTAGCCGTTGGTTGCGATGAGCAGCTCGCTCGCCTCCAGTGGCCCCCGGCTGGTGTCCATCCGCAGGCCGGCCGCGGCCGGCTGAATGCCTCTGACCTCGGTTCCCTCGCACAGGGTTGCCCCCGCCCTGAGCGCCGCCCGGGCCAGGCCGGCGACGTACGCCGCCGGCTGCAGGCTCCCCGCCGCTGCATCCAGGAGTCCCCCGTGGTAGCGAGGGGACCCGATCTCCCGGCCGATCTCTCCCGGGCCGAGCAGGTCGGTCTGGTAACCGAAGTCCCGGGCGAGCAGCTGCCGGGCCTCTTGGAGCGGAGGCAGGTGCGATGGCTTGGCGGCGAGGGTGACATGTCCCGAGCGGCGCCAGTCGCAGGCGATCCCTTCGTCCCGGATCACTGATTCGACGAATTGGATCGCGGCGAGCGACTCCTGGAACAGCCGGCGAGCCACATCCAGCCCGGAGCGGCGGACGACGTCGGAGAGCTCCGCCTTGAACCCGGGCAGCACCATGCCCGCGTTCCTGCCGCTCGCTCCCCAGCCCACCGTCTCCCGCTCGAGGACCACGACGGCGGCCCCGCATGAGGCCAGCGCTCGCGCCGCGGCGAGGCCGGTGTAGCCCCCACCGACGATAGCGACATCCGCCCGTGCCGGGAGGGCTGCCTCCGGCAATTCCGCCCGGGGGCTCAGCGCCTGCCAGAGCACTGCTTCCTGGATCATGACTGTTGAGTGCGGGCGGGCCTCCGTGCCCGGCCTACCGCCCCAGAAGCGCGGCCACCGATTCCCGGAACACCGCCGTATGCCGGTCGATATCCGCGTCGGTGGTCGCCGGCGCCACCAGGGCCATGTTGTGAAACGGGGTGAGCAGGATGCCGCGATTGAGCGCGTACAGGTGCATGAATCGGTCGAGCTCGAAGTCCGTCGCGGCGGCGGCCTCGCTGCCGTTCCTGGGCGGCTCCGGCCGGAACCAGTACTCCGCCCGGCAACCCAGACGCTTGACGATCCACGGCAGTCCGAACTCGCTGATCACCGCTTCCACTCCGGCCTGGAACCGCTCGGCCAGTGGAATGGTCCGCTGGTAGGCCGCCGCCGTGAGCACCTGCTCCAGCGTTGCCCGCATCGCCGCCAGGGAGAAGGCGTTTCCCGCCAGGGTCCCGCCGATGCCTCCGGTGTCACAATCAGCGAGCTGGATGCGTCCCGCGAGTCGAGACGCCACCTCGCGGGAGAATCCGTACACCGCGCCCGGCACGCCGCCACCGAGGGGTTTTCCCAGCGTAAGCAGGTCGGGCGCCAGGCTATTCGCCCCGGTGTAGCCGCCGGGGCCGGCGCAGATGGTGTGGGTTTCGTCGAGAATGAGCAGCGCCCCGGCTCGCCGGGTCAGCTCCCGGAGCGCGGCGTGATAGCCGGGGTTGGGGTGAATGATTCCGATGTTGGTCATCACCGGCTCGGCGAGGACGCAGGCCACGTCTCCGTGCGCCAGTGCGTTCTCGAGGCCCGGGACATCGTTGAACTCCACCACCCGGGTCGTCAGCGCCGGGTCGACCGGCGGGCCGATATTGCCCGCTCGCGGACGCACCACGCCGTCCCGCAGCGTGGCGAAGGTCTCATCGACCGTCCCATGATAGCACCAGTTGTGCACCAGGATCTTCGGCCGGCCGGTGAGCATCCGGGCCAGCCGGATCGCGAACCGATTGGCGTCGGTCGCCGTCATGGCGAACTGCCAGCAGGGAAGTCCGAAGCGCCGGGCCAGCTCCTCGGCGACCCAGAGATGGTCCTCCGAAGGCAGCATGAAGGTGAACCCCTTCTCCGCTTGCCGCCGAACCGCCTCGACCGTCGGGGCCGGTGCATGGCCGGTCATGGCGCCGGTATCGCCGAGGCAGAGATCGAGATACTGGTGTCCGTCCACGTCGATAAAGTGAGCGCCCTGTCCCTCCTTCACGAATATCGGGAAACCGCCCGCCCATTTCGCCATCCAGTGCATCGGCACGCCCTCGAGCAGGATCGCCCGGGCGCGCCGAAACAGATCACGAGATCTGGGGTGGCTGTCCTCGAAGCGCCGCTGCTCCGCGGCATGAAGCCGCTTGAGGCGGGAGCGATCGATGGTCATCGTCATTCACGGCGCTCGTGAGGGGGGAGGTAGCGCGGTGCCCGCCGTCGGCTCCGTCCGCAGCGGGATCTAGAACGGCGAACCGTTGTCCGGACCGAGCATGGCCCGGCGGACCAGGGGGATGGGCGGCCCGCCGTAGGAGAGAAACGCATCGTGGAAACTCTGCCACGCGGCGCGCCCCCCGCGACTCCGGGTCCAGTCCTCGCGCAGCCGTCGGATCATCAGCTTGCCCATCGTGTAGTTGAGATAGGCGGGATCGAACGTCCCCCGCGCGGCCTGCTGGCGCGCGGTGGCGGCGTCGGTGTAGGCCTCGTTACGGAACAGCGCCTCTGCCTGGGCCAGCGTCATCCCCCCGGTATGGAGACCGATCGCCGACAAGAACCGCGCGTCCCGCAGCAGCGCCTCGCGGAGCTGGCCGATGTGGAACAGCGGATCTCCCTTGCCCAGCCCCGCGTCCCACATCATCTCCTCCGAGTAGTGTGCCCACCCCTCGGCAAAGGCGTATCCGACGAACACCTGCCCGAATGGCGACGCCGCGCGGTTGGAGTGCAGGAACTGGAGGAAATGGCCCGGCCACACCTCGTGCACGCTGGTGAAGAGGAGCTGGCTTTCGCCCGGGATGTACTCCGCCTGCTCGGCCGCGGACCAGTTGGGATCGGGAGGAGCGATGTAGTAGACAGAGGGAAGCCCGTGCTCGTATGGACCCGGGATGTCGATATAGGCAAAGTTCCACCGCTGGTAGGGCGGTGATTCCTCCACCTCCGGTTTCTCCTGGCCCGGAATGCTGACCAGCTTCGCATCGGTGAGGAACTCCTTCAGGAGCACCAGTTGCGCGCGGGCGCCGGCGATGGGTCCCCCAGCTGGTTTCTTCAGGTCGGCGCGGCGGACACACTCGGCCACCGGGGCATGGGGCGCGAACTCCTCGCAGGCGGCGCGGAGCGCTTCCCGATTCCGCCTGAGGTCCGCTCGTCCCAGACTGTCCAGTGCGGCCAGGGGTACGTCCACCTGCTCGGTCTCTCGCAGCATTTTCGCGAACAGCTCCGGCCCCATCGCGAAATCGCCCGTGGCGTGGGGTAGCTGGGCGGCAAGCCAGTCATCCATCGCCTTGAGCGCGGCCACCGCTGAATCGGTCGCCGCGCGGTAGCTGTGCTGGAGCGCAGTATCCGACACGCCGGCGAAGACCGCAGGCGCGTCCCGGCTGAGAAAACCGATCAATCCGCCGAATCGGATGCGGCCGATCTCCACGTACGGCCTGGGCAGAGGAGTTCGGAGGTTGGCGCGGATCTGCCCCAGGGCTTCGGGAACGCCGGCGAGCCAGCGGGTCAGTGCGCGGAGCCGGGTGGCGGGCGGCGTGTAGGGACGCGCGACATACACATTGGGGTCCAGCGCCGAGCCATAGTAGGCCGGGTTCTTCCACGGCCACTCGGCCGTCTCATTCCAGAAGAGGTCCTTATCGATCTGTGCCACCAGGTACTCGCGCTCGAAGCGCTCCGGGGAGGAGAGCCCGGCGGAGTCGATCCCGATGGCGGAGTCCCGCCACCGGTGCAGCTCGGCGATCCAGCGGCGCAAACCCGCATCACTCCAGTCGGGGAATTGCCCGTCGAACTCATGGCGCCCCTGGTAGACGGCGAAGGACGGCCGCGCCCGAAAGTAGGCCTCGAGAAATCCGTCGCGGAATCCCTCCCATGCGGAAGGCTTCGGAGCGGTGGGTCGACAGCCGCCTGTAAGAGCGAGGCCGGCCATCAGCAGACATCCGACGAGCCGTCTCCGCATGGTGCAGCTCCGGTTGTCGTAGTGGTCTGTCGCTCCGGAAGGAGCGACCGGGCTTCACGTCTTCCTGGCTGCCGCCAGCGCCTCTTCCATGACGCCGAGCCCCTCCTCGAGCACTGCATCCTCCACGGTGAGGGGTACCAGGACCCGGACGACATTACCGTACGTTCCCGCGCTGAGCAGCAGCAGCCCCCGCTTGAGCGCTTCGGCGAGGACCTTGCCCGTCAGCTCCTTGGCGGGCTCCTTCGTGGTGCGGTCCTTCACCAGCTCCATCGCCACCATTCCGCCCAGTCCCCGCACATCGCCGATCTCGGGGAAGCGGGTCGCCCATTCGGTGAACCGGCTCCGGATGCGGTCACCGACCTGCTGCCCGCGAGCCGGCAGCCGGTCCTGCTCCATGACCTGCAGCACGGCCAGCGCCGCGGCGCAGGCGAGCGGATTGCCCCCGTAGGTGCCACCCAGTCCGCCCACGTTGCCGGTGTCGAGGATGTCGGCCCGGCCGGTGATGGCGGCGAGCGGCAGGCCCCCGGCAAGAGATTTCGCCGTGACGATCAGATCGGGGACCAGGTCGTAGTGTTCGCAGGCGAAGAGCTTGCCGGTGCGCCCAAAGCCGGTCTGGATCTCGTCGGCGATGAACAGGATCCCCTGCTCCCGAGCGAACGCCGCGAGGGCGGTCACGAACTCGCGAGGGGCCGGGATGAAGCCCCCTTCGCCGATCTGCAGCTCGATGATGATGCCGGCAACGGACTGAGGATCCACGTTGGACGCGAACCATCGCGCGAGCCACTCCTTGCTCGCCATGCAGCACGCGGACGGTCCGCCGGTCCGCCGGTCCGCCTCGCAGCGATAGCAGTACGGGAATGGCATCCTGTACACCTCAGGCACGAAGGGGCCATACCCCGCCTTGTAGGGGGTCACCTTGGAGGTGAGGGTCATGCCCATGTAGGTGCGCCCATGGAACGCGTGCTCGAAGCAGACGATCCCCTGCCGGCCGGTGAAGCGGCGCGCCGCCTTGATCGCGTTGTCGACGGCCTCGGCGCCGCTGTTGGCGAAGAAGGTGCGCTTCTCGTGCGATCCGGGGGTGATAGCGTTGAGCCGCTCGGCCAGCTCGATGAACGGCTCGTACATCGAGATCTGAAAGCACAGGTGGGTGAACTGGTCCAGCTGGTGGCGGATCGCCTCCACCACCCGGCTGTTCCGGTGTCCGGCGTTGAGCACCCCGATTCCGCTTCCGAAATCAATCAAGTGGTTGCCGTCCACGTCGGTCAGCACCGCGTTTTCGGCCTGCGCCACCGCGACCGGAGTCACCTGGGACACGGTGCGCGGCACTGCGCGCTGCCGCCTGGCAAGAAGCGCCTGGCTTTGGGGTCCGGGAACGGCAGTCTTGAGATTGATTACGCGGGCCATCGGGAACTCCACCGAGGGAAACGGATGGCCGAGCTTAGCGCCACATGGCCCAAATGTCGAGGGCGATCGGTGCCGCGGCCGTGTTTGCTATCTGACTCCCAGCGTGTAGGTTACCCTCGATTCCGACCCCCATTCCCTCAACGAGGTTCCTGTCCGATGCTGCCCGTTCTGCGCATGGCCCGCGGCGCCCTCGCTCTGTGCGTTGGCGCGACCCTTCTCACCTCCTGCGGCGGCGACGCCTCGAAGAGCAAACAGGGCGGAGCCGTCCAGAAGATCGCCATTCAGCCCACCAGCGATGCCCGGGCGGATGCGACAACGTACACCAAGCTGCTCTGTCCGAAGCCCCTCGGCGGAGAACTCAACTTCATGGTGTGGGAGGGCTACACCGACACCCTCTTCACCAAGCCCTTCGAGGAGGCCTGCGGGGTCAAGGTCAACGCCACCTACATGGGCTCCAGCGACGACCTCGTGGCCAAGCTCCGGGCCGGAGGAGCGGAGACCATCGACCTGATCTCGCCCTCCTCCGACGCGGTCACGGCGATCATCGACGCCGGTCTGGCACAGCCGCTCGACCTGAAGCGGATTCCCAGCTACGGTGACCTGATGCAGAGCTTCCGCGACCTCAAGGTCGCCCGCAAGGACACGCTGGTGTACGGGCTTCCCTGGGCCTTCGGGCCGAACCCGCTCATCTACGACACCACCAAGGTCAAGCCGGCGCCAAAGAGCTGGAAGGAGCTGTGGGACAAGAAGTACAAGGGCAAGCTCTCGCTTCAGGATGATATCGCCACCCTGTACATGGTGGCCCAGACCCTGGGGCTCGACGATCCAAGCGATCCGAGCAAGCTCTACAACCTGAGTGATGAGGATCTGGCCAAGGTCAAGGCCGAAATGCTCAAGCTGGTCCCCAATGTCCGGAAGTACTGGGTTACCGCCGGCGACATGACCCAGCTGTTCCAGAGCGGTGAGATCCTCGCCGGCGAGGGGTGGCCGCTCATGACGAACACCCTCCGCACCGCCGGCTTCCCTGCCGGAGAGCTCATCCCCGAGGAGGGCACCACGGCCTGGGCGGATCACTGGGTGCTGACCAAGGGGGCGAGGAATCTGGACGCCGCCTATGCGTTCCTCGAGTACGCCGCGCAGCCGTTTACCCAGAAGCTGATGTCTGACGTGACCGCCTACAACGTCGCCAACCCGACGGCCCGCTCGTACATGGCTCCCGAGGCAGCGGCGCTGCAGAAGGACATCGCCGATTACGGCAGCCGGGTGAACTTCTGGCAGTGGGGCTCCAAGCGCGACAAGTACCAGGAGATCTGGAACGAAGTGAAGTCCGGCAAATAACTGCGGGAGCGGGGAACAGGGAACGGGGAACGGGGGCCTGAGCATTCCCGTTCCCCGTTCCGCTTTCCCCGTCCCCTCACCTATGCCTGATCCGATCCTGCAGCTGGCGGGCGTCACCAAGCGCTTCGGCGACTTCGTCGCGGTCGACGACCTCAGCCTGACCGTCGCGGCCGGGGAGTTCATCACCCTGCTGGGCGCCTCGGGGTCGGGGAAAACCACTACCCTTCGGATGATCGCGGGTTTCGAGCACCCCGAGTCGGGCGACATCCTGATGGACGGCCGCCCGATCACCGGGTTGCCCCCGTACCGCCGTGACCTGAACACGGTCTTTCAGCAGTACGCGCTCTTCCCCCACATGAGGGTGCGGGACAACGTCGGCTACGGTCTCCGGATGCGGAACACTCCGCACGCGGAGGCCGCCCAGCGGGTCGCGGCAGCCCTGGAGATGGTGCAACTCACGCACCTCGCCGACCGGACGCCGCGCCAGCTCTCCGGCGGCCAGCAGCAGCGGGTGGCGCTCGCGCGGGCGCTCGTAAACCGCCCCCGGGTGCTGCTGCTGGACGAGCCGCTGGGCGCGCTGGATCTCAAGCTGCGGAAGGAGATGCAGCTCGAGCTCAAGCACCTGAACCGGCAGCTGGGGATCACCTTCCTGTATGTCACACACGATCAGGAAGAAGCGCTCACCATGTCGGACCGCATCGCCCTGATGCGGCAGGGCCGGATCGAACAGCTGGATTCGCCCCACGCGATGTACGAGCGTCCGGTGTCACGCTACGTGGCGGACTTCATCGGAGAAACCAATCTGTTCGAGGCAATAGCTCGGCGGCTCGGCGACTCGGCGGCTCGGCTGACCGTCGCGGGCAAGGAACTCGACGCCACCGTCAGCCCCTCCTGGAGTGAAGCCGGTCCCTCCTGGCTGGCCGTCCGGCCGGAGTACATCCGCGTCGCCGACGGCGCGGATTCCGGGCCCAACCGCCTGGAGGTGACGGTGACGGAGGCGGTATTCACCGGACAGGTGACCCGTCTCTACACCCGGCTCCCGGACGGCAGCAGCCTGGTCATGCACTGGCCCCCGGGGGAGACCGTCCCCGCTGCCGGAGCTCGCCTCAACGTCACCTGGCCAGTGGAACGAGGGCTCTGTGTCGGCGACTAGCCGCCCAGCCGCCCCGGGGGAGTCCCTCGCGGAGCCGCCGAGCCGTCCGGCGCGGCCCGGCCGGCTGAGGACCATCCTGTTCGCCTCCCTCCCCATAGGGTGGGTGTCGCTTTTGCTGTTGCTCCCCTACCTGTTTCTCTTCGCGCACTCGTTCTTTCGCCTCAAGGGCGGCCAGCTCACTCACGAGCTCACCCTCGATAATTACGCCCGCCTGTTTGGCACCGCCCTGTACCCGAACACGATTCTCTTCTCGGCCGGCATCGCGGGGCGGGTCACCCTGGCCTCGCTGCTGCTGGCGTACCCGCTCGCCTACCTCCTCGCCTTCAAGGTCAAACGGCACAAGAATCTGCTCTACATGGCCGTCATCATTCCCTTGTGGGTGAGCTACCTGGTACGCGCCTATGCCTGGAAGATCATCCTGGGGCAGGAGGGGATCCTGAACGGCCTGCTCCAAGCCGTTGGGATAATCGACCAGCCGCTCACCGTTCTCCTCTACAGCAAGTGGGCGGTCACCATCGCCCTCATTCATATCTACACGCCGTTCACGCTCATGCCGATCTACGCCGTCCTGGAGGCCATCCCCCCGGCCCTCAAGGAGGCGAGCCAGGATCTCTACGCCACCCGGTGGAAGACCTTCCGGCACGTTGTGTTTCCCCTGTCGCTTCCCGGAGTGGTCGCGGGGTGCACCTTCGCCTTCGTGCTCAGCATGGGCGATTTCATCGCGCCCTCGCTGCTTGGCGGCAATGACAGCGCCCTCATGGTCTCCAACCTGGTGGTGAGCCTGTTCGGGGTCGCGTTCAACTGGCCGCTCGGCGCGGCGGTTTCGGTGGTGATGCTGGCGATGACGATCACGCTGCTCACCATCGCGAGACGCATCGAGGATCGGATGACCGGGGGCGGAAAGGCGGACGGGCGGACCGGGGGACCACCAGCAGCCGGCGTCGGACGCGGGGCTCTTCACGCATGACGTCGGGACCGTCCGCCCGTCCGCCTGCCCGCCGTCCCGCCGACCGGTGGGGCCAAACCCTCTGGGCCACCGGCATCGCCGTCTTCCTCTTCGTCTACCTGCCACTCGGCGTCGTCATCCTGTACGCGTTCCACGACGCCAACATCGTGGCCTGGCCGTTTCACCCGTTCACCTTCCGGTGGTTCACCACGCTGGCGGGCGACCGCGGCATGCTGGCGGCGGCGGGCGCGAGTCTCAAACTGGCGCTGCTGGCGGTGCTGCTGGCGCTCGGGCTCGGCGTTCCCGGCGCCTTCATCCTGGATCGGCTCGACTTCCCCGGCAAGGCCGCGTTCGAGCGGCTGGTGCTGCTGCCGCTTATCCTGCCGGGAGTGATCACCGGGGTGGCGCTGCTCACCTTCTTCTCCTTCATCGGGCTCTCGCTGTCGAGCGGCTTTCCGGTGGTTCCCGGCTGGCCGGTTGTCCTGGGCCATGGTGCCGCGCTGACGTCGGTGGTCGTCACCCAGGTCTTCGCCCGGCTGCGACGCTTCGAGCGGGTGCTGGAGGAGGCCAGCCAGGACCTCTATGCCAACGAATGGCAGACCTTCTGGAACGTGACCCTGCCGGTGATCCGGCCGGCGGTGCTGGGAAGCGCTCTCCTGGTCTTTACCCTGAGCCTCGATGAAATCGCGGTTACCTTCTTTCTCATCGGGCGCCAGAACACCATTCCCCTCCAGATCTGGGGCCTGCTCCGCCGCGGCATCACTCCGGAGGTGAACGCGGCCGCGACGGTCACCTTCGCGCTTTCGGTAGTGGTGATCGTGATCTGGGCGCGGCTGCTCCGGGAGGAGACCGGATAAGTGTCCACCATCTACGACGCCATCATCATCGGCGCCGGCCATAACGGACTCGTCACCGCGGCGTACCTCGCCCGCGCCGGCCGCAGCGTCCTGGTGCTGGAGCGCCGCGAACTGCTCGGCGGCTGCGCCGTCACCGAGGAGCTATGGCCCGGCTTCAAGGTCTCGACGGCAAGCTACGTGAACAGCCTGTTCCGCCCCGAGATCATCCGCGATCTCGAGCTCAAGCGGCACGGCTTCGAGATGCTGCCTCGCAACCCTTCCAGCTTCACTCCCTTCCCGGATGGTCGCTATCTCCTGATGGGGCCCGACAAGGAGATGACCCACCGCGAGGTGGCCAAGTTCTCCCGCCGGGACGCGGATGCGCTGCCGAGGTACGAGGCGATGCTTGAGCGGGTGGCCGATTTCCTCGAGCCCACCCTGGTCCAGACTCCACCCAACCCTTGGTCGATGGCGCCGCGGAATCTGCTCGCGCTGCTCAGGCTCGGGCTGGGATTCCGCCGGCTCGGGCGCGACGGTCAGAAGGCGGTCGAGATCCTCACCGGGGCGGCCAACCCGATCCTCGACCGCTGGTTTGAGTCCGAGGAGGTCAAGGCCACCATTGCCACGGACGCCATCATCGGCGCCTTCGCCACCCCGTCGATGCCGGGAACGGCCTACGTGCTCTTCCACCACGTCATGGGTGAGTGCGACGGGGTGCGCGGCGTGTGGGGATACGTGCGGGGGGGCATGGGGGGCCTCTCGAACGCTATTGCCTCCGCGGCGCGTGAAGGGGGGGCCGAGATCAAGACCAGCGCGCCAGTGGCGAGGATTCTGATCAAGGGCGGGCGGGCGTACGGCGTGGCGATGCAGGACGGCGTGGAGTACCACGGCAGGAAGGTGGTCTCCGGCGTGGACGCGAACGTCACTTTCCTGAAACTGATGGATCCGGCGGAGCTCCCGGCGGAATTTGCCGACTCGGTTCGCCACCTCGACTATGCCAGCGGGAGCTGCAAGATCAACCTGGCGCTCTCCGAGGTGCCGGACTTCGCCTGTCTTCGCGGCAACACCCCGGGCCCGCAGCACCGTGGCACCATTCACCTGTGTCCCACGCGGGAGTACATCGAGCGGGCCTTCGACCAGGCCAAGTACGGCTACATCTCGGACAACCCGATCATCGAGGCCACCATCCCCTCTTCGCTCGACGATACGGTCGCGCCCCGCGGCCGGCACGTCATGTCAATGTTCACCCAGTACTTCCCCTACCGGCTGGCGGCAGACGCGGGAACGCTGGAGGATAACAAGACTCGCTACGCCGAGCGGTGCATCGATATCATGACCGAGTACGCCCCTAACTTCCGGAAAGCCGTGATCGACTATCAGGTGCTCTCCCCGGCAGACCTGGAGAGCCGTTTCAGCCTCACGGGGGGCAACATCATGCAGGGGACGATGTCGCTCTCGAGTCTCTCCTTCATGCGGCCGGTGCCCGGCTACGCCGACTATCGCACCCCCATCAAGGGACTATACCTGTGCGGTGCCGCCACTCACCCGGGTGGCGGGGTAATGGGGGCCTGCGGCTACAATGCGGCTCGCGAGATCCTGCGTGACGGCTGATGCGGCCCCTGCGGTTGCGAAACGACCCCCTCGCCGGAGGTCCGGCAGGGGGTCGTGGTCTGCTCGAGCCCGGGCGCCTAGAAGGCGATGCGCCCCTCTCCGCAAGCGGGGGTGAAGTCCGGATACTCGCCCGATCCGCTCCATTTCAGGGCGGCGGTATCCGGCAACAGTTCCACGCTACCCAGCGCGTTCTGCCAGCAGGGGAGAGTAGCGCTCCTGTACACCGGGTGATCCAGTGGCACCGCGGCCCCCGGCCCCGTGATGACCGCCTCCTCCGGGGGGAGTCCTGCACCGTAGCCGGTGGCCATGCCGATTTCGGAGGTGGGTGGCTGGTGCAACGCCCGGGCGTGAATCCGGAGAACCGGCAGTGAGTCGACCTTCGCGATCAGGGCGTGTACGCCGGCCTGGGCACCCAGGGTCCAGACGGTGCGTGCCAGCCCCGCGCTATCACTGCGTACCGCCTCCGGCGTCGCGATCCCGGATCCCTCCAACGGCGTGAAGGACACGTTCACCCCACGGACCGGGTTGCCGAACCCGTCCTCGACCAGGACGGTCACCGCACTGTCGGGTGCGGTGGCCTCCAGGGCGACCTGCGAGTCGCCTGCGACCAGAGTCAGGGTGGCCGGAGCGGCCGGGAGCGCGGTGGCCCGGAACGTCAGCGAATCGAGGCCGGCCGCGGTCGCGGTCGCGAAGTAGGCGCCCGCGCTCGTGGGCAACGACCAGGTTGAATGAGCGTGGCCGCTGGGGCTGGTGGTCTGGGCGAGAGGGGTGAGGCTGCCACTACGGCCGGACAGCGCGAACCGGACCAGGACTCCGGGAACCGGATCCCCGAACTTGTCGGCCACGAAGACCGTTAGCGCGGTGTCCAGCGGCTGTCCAACGGTGCCCTGCTGGTCATTCCCCGCCGCGAGGCTCATGGACGTGGGGACGGGCCGCGGACCGGTCACGTCCTCGCTGCATGCGCCGAGCGCAAGCGCGACGCCGAGAACCGCACGCGAGCGAAGGGCGGACCCGAGGCACCAGACGAGGCGCATTGCCGTCCGATTGGGGAAGGGTAGAATAGAGCGAACTTGGGGGCAGGCCGCATTTCAAACAAGTCCCTCTCTCGCAGCTTGTCACAATCAGGCCCCCGCCATCGGCGAGATGCCAAGAATCTTGGCAGCCATGTCAAGAAATTGACACATCGACTGGGCCCCGGAACCTGAGCCCGACGCCAGGCACTTCAGCGCGGAGTTTCACTGTGAAAGCTTATCAGATGTTCATCGACGGAAAGTTCGTCGCCGCGAAGAGCGGCAAGACGTTCAACGTCTTCGACCCCGCCACGGAGGCGGTGATCGGCACCTGTCCTGCCGGTGAAGCGGCCGACGTGGCCCGGGCTGCGGAAGCGGCGAAGAAGGCCTTCCACGGAGTCTGGCGGGGCACCAGCGCCCAGGAACGAGGCCGGATCCTGCTCCGCCTGGCGGACCGGATCCGGGCCCGGCGGGATGAACTGGCCCGGCTCGAGACCCTGAATTCGGGCAAGCCCATCGTGGAGTCCGAGTATGACATGGATGATTCGGCCACTTGTTTCGAGTACTACGGCGGCCTCGCGACCAAGATCAACGGCGAGGTGATCCCCGTCCCCACCAACGCCATGGTCCTGGCGGTGAAGGAACCGATGGGGGTGGCCGGCCAGATCATCCCCTGGAACTACCCGCTGGCGATGGCGGCCTGGAAGCTGGGCCCGGCGCTCGCCGCCGGTTGCACCGTGGTCATCAAGCCGGCGGAGCAGACCCCGCTCTCCCTGCTGGAGCTGGCGAAGGACTTTGAGGCGATCGGGCTTCCGCCGGGCGTCGTCAACGTGGTGACCGGCATGGGACCCGAGGCCGGCGGACCGATTGTGACCCATCCCGACATCCGCAAGATCGCTTTCACCGGCTCCGCCGAAGTGGGCAAGCTCATCATGCGGAACGCCGCGGATCAGCTGAAGCGGGTCTCGCTGGAGCTGGGAGGCAAGTCGCCGAACATCTTCTTCAGCGATGCCGACTTCGAAGCCGCGGTGGACGGCGCCCTGTTCGGGGTGTTCATCAACCAGGGCGAGGTGTGCTCCGCCGGCAGCAGGGTGCTGGTGCAGCAGGACATCTACAAGAAATTCGTGGACGCCTGCGCGGCGAAGGCGAAGACCATCCGGGTCGGGCCCGGCATCGAGCGCGAGACCAAGATGGGTCCGCTGGTCAGCGCCGAGCAACGTGACCGGGTGAAGAAGTACCTCGACGTCGGCAGGAAGGAGGCGAAGGTCGCGGCGGGCGGCGGCGTGCCCAAGGGACTCGGCTCGGGCTGGTACGTCGAACCGACCATCTTCTACGACGTGGACAACTCGGCCACCATCGCGCAGGAGGAGATCTTCGGTCCCGTCATGAGCGTCATCCCTTTCAAGGATGAGGCCCAGGCGATCGAGATCGCCAACGCCACCCAGTACGGCCTGGCGGCGGCGGTCTGGACCCGGGACATCTTCAAGGCCTTCCGGGTGGTCAGGAACCTGGAAGCGGGCATCGTGTGGGTGAACCATATGCAGCCCACGATGCTGGAAGCGCCGTGGGGCGGGTACAAGATGTCGGGCTTCGGCCGCGAACTGGGCCACTGGGGTGTGGAGGAGTACCTCGAGACCAAACAGGTTTACATCAACCTGGACGAGGCGCCGATCGCCTGGTACTAGGCCCCGGCCGGCTCCGGAGACCAGCGCCCTCCGGGGAACTCCCGGAGGGCGCCTGGCGTCGCGGGGCGACCCGCAGGTCGCACTTGCTCCTTAGCTGACCTTGACCTGAATCTCCCGCGGCTTGGCCCGCTCGGCCTTGGGAAGGGTCACCGTGAGCACCCCGTTGTCGAACTTGGCAGCCACCTTCTCGCCATCCACTGTGTTCGGGAGCGTGAACGACCGCTCGAACGCCCCGTAGCTCCGCTCATAGCGATGCACCTTGGTGGTCTGCTCTTCCGCGACCTGCTTCTTCTCGCCGCGAATGGTCAGCGAGTCGTTCTCGATGGTGAGCTTCACATCCTCCGGCTTCAGGCCGGGCAGCTCGAGGGCGATCTTGATCCCCTCGGCATCCTCGAAGATGTCGGTCGCCGGAACCCACGCAGAGGTCACGAGGTCTGGGCTCTCTGCCATGAATGGCCAGCCGGTGAAGGCGGCGTCCAACATCTGGTTGAGGCGGCGGAACTCCGCCGGGCGACGAAGTACGAGCGACATGGTTTCCTCCGTTCCTGATCGATATAGGTTCAGCGTTCGACCGGTAGGCCACTCCCGGTCCGCGGCGCGCTTTTTTGCATTCCGCGTGCCGAGGAAATGGCCAGAGAATCGGTCAGGCTGGCAGCCAAGGACCGCACCGTCGTCCCAACCCGGCAGAACCGAGCGCCGGGGTGGCAGTCCCCATGAAGCCGGATCGGGTTCTGGCCGGTAAGACGGGCAACCCTTTCAGCTGGAGTCCGAGTGTCAGCTTTGGCGCGTCTGACGCTGTCCGTGGCTCTTCTGGCAGCGCCTGCCGTGGCCAACGCCCAGCGGTCGGCGCTCCCCCGGCGGGTCCTGTTTATCGGCAACAGCTACACCTACGTAAACGATCTCCCCAGAATGGTCGGGGCGCTGGCGGATTCGGCGGGCGTTGAGCTTCAGATCGACTGGGTCACCGCACCGGGCGCGAGCCTCGAGGACCACTGGAACGAAGGCACCGCCAGGCGGCGGATCGCGGAGGGGGGCTGGGACGTGGTCGTGCTGCAGCAGGGGCCTTCGTCACAGCCGGAGGGGCGGCGGGTCCTGCGGGAGTTCGTGGGGCGCTTCGCCGTTCTCATCCGGCGCGCGGGCGGACGCCCGGCGCTCTACATGGTGTGGCCCTCGCGTGGTCGACAACAGGACACCACTGGCGTCCGGGAGTCCTACACCGCTGCGGCCGAGGCGGTGGATGGACTGCTGTTTCCGGCGAGCGAGGCCTGGCGGGCGGCGTGGCGCCGCGATTCCACTCTGGCGTTCTATTCCAGCGATGACCTGCATCCCACCCTGTTGGGCAGCTATCTGACGGCGCTGGTGATGGTCGGGCAGCTGTTGGGCCGGACTCCGGTGGGACTGCCCAGCCGGATCGCCGGGGGAGGGGAGGACGGCATTGTCCTGGAGGTGCCCAGCTCGGTCGCCGGGGTGGTGCAGCAGGCCGCCGCCGAGGCGAATGCGCGCTATGGACGAAGGTGAGCGATCTCGGGCCGCGGAACGGCCCGGGAGGCGCGGTCCAGCTCCGCCAGTTTTCTGATCTCCCCGAAGACATGGTCCGCCAGCTCCCGGTAGGTCCCCGCCGCCGCCGGACGCTCCAGAAAGGCCGAATAGTCGATGGGCGGCCCGAACCAGACCCGTATCGGCTCCCCACCGCGGATCCGCCGCGACAGAATCTCGGCGATGTTGTTCTTCAGGCCCGCGACGAATACCGGAACGACCTGGGGACGGGCGTCCCAGATCAGACGGCCAATGCCCGGTTGCACCGGCAGCAGGCTGTACGGATCGGGATTCCGGTTGCGGGTGCCTTCGGGATGGAAGCCGACCAGCTGACCACGCCCCTCGCGACAGAGGGCCACCAGCTCGCCCAGCGCCCACTGGTCGAAACGCCGCTTCTTCGGCTGGTGGAAGAACGGCGGGTACATGGCCCACCAGGACATGAGCCAGTTCAGGATCAGGCCTCCTACCGACTGGTAGAAGTACCTGCCCCGCACCGGAAAATTGATCGCGCGCCAGCCGGGCAGCCGCCGGAATAGCACGCTCATCACCACGTACAGATCGAAGTAGGTCCGGTGATTGGCGACGAGCAGGAGCGGCCGCTCGCGTGAGGTCGTGCTGACCCACTCGAGCCCGTGGACCTGGAGCAGCGGGCCCGCGGCACCCGCGATCCACCGGCCACCGACTTCCCGCTGAAACCAGAACCACATCCGCTGCCAGGCGCCATTGTTCATGCGCCG
>DATBLR010000073.1:0-205187 GCA_036555275.1 Gemmatimonadales bacterium
TCTGCTCCTGTCCGCCGGCCCGCCCGCCCGCCTGCCCGCCCAGGAAGGCGTCGTCCACGACCCGTTTCCAGTCCGCTTCGCTTTCACAGGTGACATCAACCTGGGTACCCGGACCCTCGAAGACGGGCTGCCGCCAGACAGCGGTCGAGGACTGTTCGCTGGGGCGCTTTCCTTCCTGACGGGCGACCTGGTGGTGGGCAACTTCGAGGGCGTGCTGGCGGACTCCGGGACCTCCGACAAGTGCGCACCCAAGTCGACCCAGTGCTACGCCTTCGCCACGCCCACCTGGCTCGCCTCCAGGCTCCGGGAGGCCGGTTTCACCCATCTCAACTTCGCCAACAATCACGCCAACGACTACGGGCTCGACTGGCGCCGGCACAGCGAAGCCGTCATCCGCAGCCTGGACCTGACGCCCTACGGTCCCCTGGGGGAGGTGGCCATCACGCCAGTCTGGCGGGGAGAGCGAATGACGCTGGTTGGCCTCGTCGGCTTCGCCACCTACCCCCACGCGTATAACCTCCTCGATCTCGCGCGGAGTACCGCCATCGTCGATTCGGTCCGCTCGCTGGTGGACGTGCTGGTCGTGACCTTTCACGGCGGGCGGGAAGGTGCCGCGGCGGTCCGGACACCGGCCGGTCCGGAGTTCCTCGGAATGGAGCCGCGGGGCAACCTCCGCCGCTGGGCCCGGGCGGTGCTCGACGCGGGCGCCGACGCGGTGGTCGGCCACGGCCCCCATGTGCTTCGAGGCGTGGAGTTCTACCGCGGCAAGCCGATCTTCTATTCGCTGGGGAACTTCCTGACCTACCGTGGCTTCAATCTGGACGGGCCGCTCGGGCTCACCACGGTGCTCGAGCTGGAGCTCGACGGCGATGGCCGGTTCCGCTCCGCCAGGATGCCTGCGTTCATCCAGGAACCGCAGGTCGGTCCCGGGCCGGATCCCGATGGCAGGGCCGTGCAGCTGCTCCGGCGGGTGACTCGGCTGGATTTTCCAAAGACCGGTGCGGTGATCGACCCGGACGGGACCGTCCGGGCGCCCCGATAGAGACCGCAGGGTGGGGCTGGATTTCTCCGGCGTGAGGGGCCGGATTCATCCGGCCCTTACTTCGGGTGGCGGGCCAGGTCGCGTTCGATCACCGGCCCGTCGGAAGACGACTCAGTGCCCGCAGCCACGATCGGGATGGTCGTCTCATCGGTGACATAGGACATGGTGTTGACCGGGGTCACCGTCGTGCCGCTCAGCGTGAAGACCGTCCACAGCGTCCCCGGCTGGTTCGGCACGAAGAAGCTCCGCACCAGGGCGCCCATGATGTAGAGATCGACCTTGGCGCCGGACGCCGCCAGCGCGCTGCTGGGATTGGCAAGCGCATTGCTGAAGTCGTGGACCGAGAATCGGTATGTCCCCGGCGATTGACTGCTGATCGTGGTTGTCTCGGGCCCGAAGGAATCGGTATCGTCCAGGTCGATGGCCGCGAAGGGATCGGAGGTCAGGCTGCCCTGGTTGGCGTAGTAGATGTGGAACCGCCCTCCCAGGGTACTGGGTCCTGTGAGATGCGCATCCAGATCGAACGGTGACGCGCCCCAGGTCAGCACGATCCGCACCTGTTCCGTCCCAATGGGAGAGAGGCTTACGTCCTGTCCAAGGCTGGACTGGCCACCCAGAACGACTGAGGTCCGGCTGCCGGGGGTGAACCCGGGAATGTTCGCCAGAACGGTATAGGTCCCGGCCGCCTGCCGCACAAAGGAGTAATTCCCCCCGGTGTCCGTGGTGGTTGTGGCGATCGGAGAACCGGTGATCGCATTCACGCCGGCGCGGAGCTCGACCACCGCCCCGACGACCGAGTCGCCGGTCGTCGCGTCCTTCACCTTGCCACTGAGATCTCCCAGCTGGGTACTGCTCGGAACCAGCGGGATCGGCTGCACCGTGATCGGCACACCCCCGCCGAGAAGCGCGTCGAACAAGGTTGCCGTCACGAAGCCGTTGAGCGAAGCGGTGACCGTGTAGACACCCGGTGCAAGCGGGCCGGTTGTGAAACTACCATCCGCTGCGGTCGTGGCCGAGGCCACCAGCGCATTGGTGGCGTCCCGGACCTCTATCGCGACGTTGGCCAGTACGGCCTGGGTCGATCCGTCAAGAACCGTTCCGGTGAGCGGGCTCGCCCCGGCTGCCAGGACCGTCACCGCCACCGTATCCGCCACGTCATTCGGGGTCTTCGCCCAGATTTGCACCTGGCCGGTGCTGTTCGGAGCCTGAAAGACGCCCAGCGCGTTTACGCTGCCAGTGGTCGCCGACCAGGAGAGGTAGAAGCTGTCGACCGGCGCCCCCTGGATGTCCAGAGCGGTGACCGTGAACGGCAGGGTGTTGCCGGCAACCACGGTCCCCGTAGCAGGGGAAATGGCGATGCTGGCGACATTACCTCCCGGGCCGGAATAGCTCGGCACCAGCGGTGGCGTCGATGCCTGCGAGCCTGGACGCACCACGACCTGACTCGATGCGCTCCAGAGCCTCAGCCCGGTGATCGTCCGGTACTCGAGGTCCACCGTAAGGGTTTCCGCCGAGTCGATGGCGAGATTGAAGGAGACATTGATCGTGCTGCTGTTCGCGCCGAAGGGTACCGTCCGCGTCGCCAAGGTTTCCGGAATCTGCCGGCCTCCCCGGATCAGGCTTGCCTGCACCGAGTCCACCGTCAAAATCGTGGTGGCAAACTGCGCCAGGGACGGCGGCGCCACCGCCTGGATGGCAATGCGCGCCGGACCCGACGCTCCAGGCCCCGCGGGGGGTTCGCTGCACGTGGCAAGCAAAGCCGGCACCACCAGGCCCAGGGCCGCGCGACGGATCCTCATACGTAGACCTCAGTCCGGAAGCGCCAGATGCGGCGCAGCAAGTCCTCCAGAAACCCCTGGCTGACGAATGCCTGTACTGCCACCATTGTCGCCTCGGCATCCATTCCCCACAAGACTGCCCGCTTCGGGTCCTCTTCGAACTCGGCCTGCACAAAGGCCCGCTGGTCCTGGGTCCAGACCACCGGTACCCGCTGTGACAGCTCCGCGGCCAGACCATTGACGCCCGGGCCGCCAATCGCGATAGCCGGGTTCAGGTGGAAGATCCGGTTCGCCAGAAACCAGGCGTCCCCGACCACCACCGCGCGCCGGAACGGCTGGCCGTCACTGCGGCGATCGATTTCCTGCTTGAGCCGGTAGGCAGTCGGACGATCCCGCTCCTCGGCGCGGATGTCCGAACCGGTGACCAGGACCACGGTTTCGTCGGTATCGACAAGCTTCATGGGAACATTGGGTTCGGTCGTGCGTTCAGTTGCTCTCGGCTATCGGCTATCAGCTATCAGCTATCGGCTATCGGCTATCGGCTATCGGCTATCGGCTATCGACGATCAGCTATCGGCCAGCTATCGGCTGACGGCCGGATCATTCTCGGCGCGCATGGACCACCTCCGGCACGCCATCTCCGACCGATAGCTGATAGCCGATAGCCGAGAGCCCTCAGTGCTCCTCTGCGGACGCCGAATCCGGCTGCTCGTGCTGCGCGCGATCCAGGTCTCTCTGCCGTTTCTTTTCGGCGCGCAATTCACGTACCGCGCGCTTGAAGTCGTCGATCGTCGTTGCCCGTTGCGCCGCTCGCCGCAGGTCTTCGGCAATCCACTGTCCGTTGTGGTCCAGAGCCGTCTGCTGGTTGCCCGTGGCGGGGATGGGGAGCAGGGCCAACACCGCCGCGGGGATCTTCAAGCCGGCGATGTAGATGTTCTTCCCATCCAGCCCGAACTTGCTCCCCGCAATGCGGGTCGTCCAGTCCGGCAGCTCGACCCGGTCTGCGCCGGGCTCCCGGGCGATCGAGTCGAGATACTGCTGCACGATGGCGGTCACCGCGCTGTCCACGAGCTCGGCGTGACTGGGCCGAAGTCGCTCAGCCAGGGCCCGCGGTGGGAGCGGCAGCGGCCGCACCCACAGTCGCCCGTCACCCAGATAGGGACCGATCCGTGCCGCAGGAGTCCGTGGCACGTTGCTGCTGTCGCGGATGGGGGCTTCCGCCGACGGCTCCTGTATTCTGGTCGTGTCGACCGGCTCTGGCCGGACCGGCGGCACTGCCCGAGGACGGGTCGCCAGCCCCTGCTCCGTGCTGGGCCGGTAATACCGCACTGGTGAGGTCCGCTCCTGCTCGGGTTCCGGCGGTGCAAGTTGAATGAGCGGCGGAGAAAGCTCCGGCACCTGAGGCAAATGTCCGTGAATGACCACCAGGAAGAGGAGGCTATGGATTGCCAGGCTGACACCCAGCGCCAGGGCGCGCCACCAGCGGGCGCCGGGCGGTTTCCGGTCAGGCCGCACGACAGCTCCTCAGCACCTGTCCCAGCCGGGCAATGCCCACCCGCAACCGCTCCACTCCAACCGTGAGTGCGACCCGAAAGAACCCCTCGCCACCGGATCCGAAGGCACTCCCCGGGAGCACCACGACGCCCTGCTCGTCGAGTGCCCGGCTCGCGAACTCTGCCGACCGGAGTCCGGGCGGTAGCGGGACCCACAGGTACATGGTCGCGAGTGGAGTCTCGCAGGTAAACCCCGCTTCCCCGAGCGCCAACACCCCGGCGTCGCGCCGCCTCGCCAGCTCGGCGAGGCTCTGCACCATCAGCCCTTCCGCGTGGTCCAGGGCGTAGGCCCCCGCCTGCTGCACGGCGAGCCACGGCCCGGTATCGACGTAGGACTTGACGCGGCTGAGCCCCGCGATGAGGGGAGCGGCGGCCGCGGCCCACCCCAACCGCCACCCGGTCATCGAGAAGCTCTTGCTCAGCGAGAAGAACTCGATCGCGATATCCCGGGCACCTTCGATCTCGAAAATGCTCGGCGCCCGATACCCGTCAAAGGTGACGTCGCAGTACGGATTGTCGTAGGCCAGGACAATGCCGTGACGGCGACATACCTCGACAGTGCGCTTCAGGTAGTCGCGAGGAGCCACGGCCGTGGTGGGATTGTTGGGGTAGTTGAGGTACACCAGGCCGACCCGCCGAAGGGTGTGCTCACCGAGCTCCTCCAGCTCCACCAGGAACCGGGTCCGGGCGCTCAGCGGGTAGACGACCGGTGCCCCGCCGGCGAGCACGGTGCCTCCCAGGTATGCCTGATAACCCGGCTCCGGAACGACGGCCAGCGCGGCCGCATCGAGAACCGCGAACGGTAAATGGGCCAGCCCTTCCTTCGAGCCGATGAGCGGAAGCACCTCGGTGGAGGGCTCGAACACGGTCCCAAACCGGCGCCGCATGTAATCCACCGCCGCGCGGCGGAACTCGGGGAGTCCCTGCTGGAATCCGTACTTGTTCAGGGCGGTCTCTCCGACGGCCCGGCGCAGGGCTTCGATAATTTCGGCTGGTGGAGGATAGTCCGTGTCCCCTGCGCCGAGGTCGATTACATCCACGCCCTGCGCCAGCAGGTGGCGCTTTCGCGCCGGCAGGTCCGCGAGTGGATAGCCGGGGAGCCGGGTGAGCCGACTGGCTTCCTTCACTTGACCGGGTTCCTGAGAACGCCGACCCCCGATACTTCCACCTCGACGATGTCTCCCGGCGCCAGGCGACCGACGCCGGCGGGCGTCCCGGTGGCAATCAGGTCGCCCGGCTCCAGCGTCATGACGCTGGAAATGAATGCGACAATCGCTGGAATGCTGTACGCCATCTCCGAGGCCTTGCCGTGCTGGCGGATCGTGCCGTTGACCCGAGTGGTGACCTCCAGGGTGCGCCAATCCAGCCCCTCGACCACCGAAGGCCCGACCGGACAGAACGTGTCGAAGCCCTTGGCCCTTCCCCACTGGCCGTCGTGCTTCTGGAGATCCCGGGCGGTTACGTCGTTGACGCAGGTGAAGCCGAGCCGCGCCCGTTCCGCCGCCGCCACGCTCACATCCCGCAGGCGCTCCAGCGGCACGACTCCGATTTCCCCTTCGAATTCCACCTGCTCCGACTGGGCGGGAAGCACGATCGGCTCACCCGGCGCGAGTACCGCCGAAGGCGGCTTGAGAAAGATCATCGGCTGGGGCGGGATGGCGTTGCCGAGCTCCTGGGCATGGGCGAGATAGTTCCGGCCCACGCAGATGATCTTGGACGGTTTCACCGGGGCGATCATACGCTGGCTCCGATGCCGTGGCGAGCGAAGAAGTCCTCGATCCGGGTGCGCACGTCCTGCCAGCGGCCGATCACCCGGTCGGCCCTGGGAAGTCCGCTGAGTACCAAGGGGCCGTACCGCTTGGTGAGGACCCGCTTGTCGAGCAGCACCACCGCCCCGACGTCCTGCCGGGTCCGAATCAGCCGTCCGAATCCCTGCTTGAGCTTCAGGGCCGCGAGCGGCAGCAGGTAGCCCATGAAGCCATCTTCCCCCTGCTCGGCCAGCCGTTCCAGCCGGGCGGCCGTGATCGGCTCCGAGGGCACCTTGAATGGCAGCTTGGTGATCACCAGCGCCCGGAGCGCCCGGCCGGGCACATCCACCCCTTCCCAGAAGGAGTCGGTGCCCAGCAGGATGGCGCGGCCCAGCTCCCGGAAGCGGCGGAGCAGCAGGTCCCTTGGCGACTCTCCCTGCACCAGGATCGGCCATCGCTCACCGGTGGATGCCCTGAGCTCCGCGGCGACCCGGCGAAGGGCGCCGTGGCTGGTGAACAGCACGAACATCCCGCCATCCGAGGCCCAGGCAAGATCGTGGACCACCTGCAGAACGGCGCCGGCATGCCCCGGTTCGTCTTCCCGCGGATCGGGGAGATCGTCCGGAATGCCGAACAGGCACTGGGACGGGTAGTCGAACGGGGAGGGCAGAATGGCCCGGACGGTGACCGGGTTCGGATCAATCCCGAGCCCTAGGCGGCTCTCGAGAAAGTCGAACTCGCCTCCGGCTGCCAGCGTCGCGCTGGTAAGCGCTACGGTGGTGACGCGATCGAAAATCGACTCGCGCAGAATCGGCGCCAGATCGAGCGGCACCGCGGCAAGGGCGACCTGCTGACCCCTCGGGCCACTCCGCTCCAGCCAGCGGACCACCGGGGCTCCACCTGGTGCGGGGCGCAGCGCCTGGTTCAGCGAGTCGGAGACGGTCTCCAGCCGACGCATGACTCCGCGGAGCTCACCGAGCAGCTGGATCCGCCCATCGGAGACCTCGCCGTCCGCGAGCCGATCAACAATGGTCTCCAGGCAATCCCGGATCGCACCAAAAGCCACCAAGGCGGCCTCCAGTTCCCGCCCGAGCCCCTCCGGCCACACCGGGTCGCCTGCGAACTCGTCGGTGAGCCGGAGTACCCCACCCGGCTCCCGATCGACGCGCCCGTGCAGGCGGAGGAGCAGCAGATCCGCGGAGCGGCGCGCATCAAGGACCGCGGGCAGCAGTCGCTCCCGGAGCAGGTCGAGACTGGCGCGGGAGAGCAAGTCTCCGGACGCGCTCAGCTCGTGGGCCAGGGTCGGCAGCAGTCCCTTGCCGTTGCGCTCCAGCCGGCCCAGCAGACGGCGGATGCCGCGACTGGTCACCTGCGCCCCCAGGTGAGTGGCAGCGACATCCTCCAGGTGGTGGGCCTCGTCGAGGATCAGGCGATCATAGGGCGGCAGCACCGCGGCCTCGCGCCAGTTATCCGAAGCGCGTCGTACCGCAAGGTCGGCGGCGAGCAGGTGATGATTCACCACCACGACGTCCGCCTCCGCCGCCTTGCGCCGGGCCCGGAACAGGAAGCAGGCATCGAAGTGCGGACATTGCAGGCGGGGACACAGATCAGCCTCCGCGCTGACCTCGTCCCACACCTCGCTGCTCGGAGGGACGGGCAGATCCGCCAGCGTCCCGTCCGACGTGCGCCCAGCCCACGCGTACAGGGCTTGCAGCTCGTCGTACTTGTCGGGTTCGAGGAGGGAGCGCTGCGCACCGACGGCCTGGTGCAGCCGCGCCAGGCAAAGGTAGTTTCGCCACCCCTTGAGCAACGCGAAGCTCGGGGAGTGGTCGTCCGTCGAGAGTGCCTCCTGAAGCAGCGGCAGGTCCTTCCCCACCAGCTGCTCCTGCAGATTGATCGTGTTGGTACTCACCACCGTCCGCTCGCCATTGGCCCGCGCCCAGGCCAGCGCCGGCACCAGATAGGCGAAGGATTTGCCAACCCCGGTACCGGCTTCGAGCAGCAGGACCCCGCCGTCGTTGTACCCGTCGGAGATGTGCGCCGCCATATCCCGCTGGCTGGGGCGATCCTCGTATTGTCCGAGCGCCCCGGCCACGCTGCCCCGCTCGCCGAGCTGATCGACTACGCCAAGAGGGTCCAGCGGAGTCGCGCTCCTGGCCCGGGGGATTTCCACCACCACGTAGAGCGATGACCCGGTGTTGTCGATGATTCCGAACCCCACACCGGAGTCGTGCAGCCGGGACGCGACCGACAGGTCGGCCATCGAGGGCTCCAGGATGCCGGTCGGGTGATTGTGGAGCAGCATCTCCCCCGCCGCCGCGATTCCCGGGAGCGCCAGGACCCGGTCCACGGTGCCACGCGCCACCACCCGCGCCCCGCACACCTGTCCATCAGGGTCGACCTGGGCCACGAAGGATACCTCCCGGCCGCCAGCCCCGGTGATCTCGCCGGCCAGGTAGTGCTGCACGTCGGGATGGATGCGGGACATGGGGGAAAGGTAATCAGCGACTGCGGGGTGATGGCGGTGGCGGCCGGCTGTCGGCTATCAGCTATCGGCTATCGGTCGCCCGCCAGGGCCAACTTGGAAGCCAAACATCTGGAATCCCGTAGCTGATAGCTGATAGCCGATAGCCGATAGCTCACAGCTGCTACGTCTTCAACTCCCGCTTCTTCGCCGCGGGAAACAGCACGTTGTTCAGGATCAGGCGATAGCCGGGTGAATGAGGGTGCAGCGACAGGTCCGACGGCGGATCGCCGATCTGGTGCTGTGGATCCTCCGGATCGTGACCGCCGTAGAACGTCCAGGTACCCTGGCCCAGCTCGCCGTGGATGTACTTGACCCATGGCGCGCCGGGCTCATCGGCCAGCACGGTCACGGATGGCTTGAGGGTCCGCCGCGTGAACGAGGTAGTGAGACCGTAGAAATCCGGAATGACATCACGATGGTTCTGCACCAGCATCGTCGGAACCGGGTCGATCTTGGCGCTGAAGTTGAACAGTTTGAACGCGCCCAGCGGCTGGCGCCGATCGAGACTGTTCACCTGATGGCCGTCAATATCGGAGAACGCCGGGATGTTGGGGGAGAGCTCGAGCTGGGCGTCCTGAAATGCCAGGGACCGGCTCCAGTCCATCTTGCGCGAGGCGTCGGGGTCCATGGGCGAACCGTCCGCATACGCCGCGGCGATGTCGACGTGCTCGCTAGCCAGGGCCAGCTCGATCGTCTCCGTCGCGGTGCACATGGCGAACAGGAACCCGCCCCGGTCCACGAAGGCCCGAATCTCGCGGGCCACCGCGCGCTTCTCTGCCGGGACGTTCGGAAAGCCCAGCTGGCGTGCCATCGCTTGGTTGCGCTGGACCATGTCCGCCAGCCACGGCGCGCCGGCGTAGTTCAGATAGAACTTGGAATACTGTCCGGTGAAGTCTTCGTGGTGCAGGTGCAACCAGTCATAGTTCGTCAACCCCCGGGCGATCACCTCCGCGTCCCAGATCTTCTCGAACGAGATCCCGGCGTAATTGAGGGCCATGGTCACGGCATCGTCCCAGGGAGACGCGTTGGGAGGGACGTACACCGCCACCTTCGGCGCCTTCTCCAGGGGGATCGCATCCATGTTCTCCTGCTGGATCTGCGCCTTGATGTCGGCCACCGGGCCGTCGCCAATCGGCTGGGCGGTGACGCCCGCCAGCGCCGCGTCCCGCAAGACCCCCTGATCGCCCGGCACCAGGAAGGATCCGCCCCGGTAGTTGAGGAACCACTCGGCGCGGCCGCTGCGCTCCAGTACCCGGTAGGCGACGCCGTAGGCCTTCAGATGATCGGCCTGCGCGTCATCCATAGGAATGAGCAGCCAGGGCGCGCCGGTCGAGCCGGCAAGCCGCCGAGCCGCCAGGCCGCCGACCACCGTCCCGCCGAGGAACTCGAGAAACTCACGCCGTCTCATGTTCTGGGCACCGCGCCTTTGGCCTGGTCGAGGAGCCGCCGCCCCTGAGGAACCAGGGCGCTGGCGGGATACTCGAGGATCATCCGTTCCAGCACTTGGGCGGCATCTGCAGGTCGCCCCTGGGCGATGAACATCCGTCCCAGCTCGAGCAGGGCGGCCGCCGCAGTATTGGGGGCTTCCTTGAGAACAGCGGCGTGCAGCAGGCGCTCCGCCGGTTCGACATCGCCGGAGGCGGCATACAAGCGACCGGCGAACAGCATCATGTCGGCGCGGCCACCGGCAGCCGGCAGGTCCCGACCCACCTGCTCGAGTGCTTTTGCCGCACCGACGGTGTCCCCGCTATCGAGCATCCGGAATGCCCGGCCCAGGGGAGCCAGGGTATCCCCCGGAAGCGGCTGGATCAGCGCCAGGATTACCGACCGCGCCGTCGCTTCGTCGCGACTGCCGGCGAACGGCCCGGCCTGCTTCCACAGCTCCGTGGTGCCCTTCAGGTCCCCTGCGTACAGCCGCAGGCGTCCTCGCAGGGCCAGCCCTTCGACCCCGCTATCGGTAGCCAGCAGACCCTCGGCACGCCGCAGGTCTCCACCCTGGGCAATGCGAGCGGCGATGGCACGACGAAGCCGCAGGTAATCATCCACCGAGAGCGCACCCTGGTAGTGATCCAGCTGGGCCGCGGCCTCTTCCGTCTTCCCCTCCCGGACCAGGAGCTCGATGAGCGTTGCCGTCGCCCCAGCGGTGACCGCCGGCCCGCTGGAGGTATCACCCGCAATCTGGGTCAGCATTCGGCGCGCAGCCGGCCGGTCGCCGGCGGCAACATACGCACGCGCAGCATCGAGCCGGAACCGCGCCCGCTGCCCGGCGCCGGCCCAGCGGTCGGCGATCGCCTCAAGGGCGCGGGCCTGTGCCAGCTGGTAGGTCGGAGTGGTTTCGGTTCGCGCAATTTCGAGGAAGGCCTGCAATGCGTCGACCTGCTGCGGTGCATTCGGCGGCAGCACCTTGAGCAGCGCTTCAAACGCTCCAACCGGATCGCCCCACCGGGCCCGGAGATCGACGGCAATCCGCGCGGCATCGGGTCCAGGCTCCTTGTCCAAGACCTTGAGGATTTCGCCCCGCGCGCGCTCTGGCGCCGCCCCCAGCGTCGCAATGGCGGTCGAGCGATAGCCGGGAAGCTGGCGGACGGCGCGGGCCCATTCGCGGGATGCGGTGAGCCAGTCTTCCTCCACCACAGCGAGCTGGGCGATCTCCGCCGCGAGCGCGTCGGGCTTTCGCAGCCGCTCTCGCGCCAGTTGGTAGGCCCGGCGCGCCATCGGTCGATCGCGGCGCTGCAGGGCGGCGGCGGCCCATTCCCGGTACGGAGTCTCGTCTCCCGGAGCCACACTCGACCACTGGTCCACCAGGTGAGGGAGGCTGTCGAGCAGATTCGCGGCAGCGTAGGTCCGGATGCCTATGGCATAGACCGGAAGCGCGGCGGGATTGGCCGCTATGGCCGCCCGCACCGCCGGCACCAGCTCCGACAGCCGATTGATGGGAGTGAGGGAGCGCTCCAGGCCAAGCAGAGCGGCGATCTCGGCCGGGCGGTCCTTCAAAACCGACTTGTACAGCTCGGCCGCCTGGGCGTAGCTCCCTCGTCGCTCCAGGTCGAAGGCTCGGGATAGAGGATTCTGGGCAAACCCGACCGTCGGCAGGAACAGCATGCCAAGTCCGGTCAGCACGCTGCCCAGCGCAAGAAAGATCGGCGTGGGACGGCCGCTCACGGTCGCTTCTCCCGCTCCCCAGGCTGCTCGCTGAGGCGGCGGAAGTACTCGACCACTCGACGACGGTCCTCGGGCGAGAGCCGCTGCAGCTCCTCCCAGGTGGGGATATGCAGCAGCGTCTCATCGCCGGTGAGCCGGGTGCGGAGCGCCGGTGGCAATCGCACACTGTCGTCCCTGGCCGTCGTGCTCTGGCGCTCCTGCTTCTCATCCTGCTCCTGGCCCTGCAGAGTGCGGCCGGCATCGAGCATCCGCCGGAACAGCCGCTCCTGGCGCTCCACGGTCTGTCGGTCGAGTCGTCCTGCCTCGAGGGTGCGCGCCAGGTCTTTCGCCTCCTGTGCCATGTCGGCGGCGCCGGGGATCTGGCCTCCAGCCCGCATCCGGTCGAGCCGCTCCGACAGGGCGCGCTGCTGGGCCGCGAGGGCACGGAGTTGTTCCTGGATCTGACCGCCGCCCTGACCCATCTGCGGCAGCATTCCGCCCGACTGTTGCCCGATCTGACCCTGCTGCTGAGCCATCCGGGCCATCTGTTCCATCGCCTCCTGCAGTCCGGAGCCGGTCTCGGCCCCCTCCACCGACCCGCGACTGCGCAGCAGGGCGTGGGCGGCGGCGTTCAGCGCATCGACGGCGTCCTCGGAACGACGAGCGGCCTCCCGGGTGTTGGGCGCGGCATTGGCGAGTGCCTCCCGGGCCCGGGTCATGTTATCGCGGCCGGCGGCCAGGGCGACACTCGACTGCTGGGACACCAGGGCGTTCTTGCCACCCAGATCCTTTACCTGCTCAAGCAGCCGTTCCACACCCTCCTCGATCGCCCCCTGTTCCGCCCGCACGGACGGCGAGGCATCGCCTCGCCGCAACTGATCGGCGACGCCCAACTGTCGCTCCGCCAGCCGGCTGGCATCGCTCAGGGCCCGGTCCAGTGCCTCCACGACCTCCTGCCGCCATTCCTGTTGCAGCTGCCGGCGCTGCTCGGCCAGTTGATCGCCCAGGGGGTCCAGCTCCTCGGAGGCCTGCTGGCCCTGCTGCTGAGCCCTGGGTTTGTTTCCCTGACTGGCCGAGGTGCCGGCCTGCTCCATTCGGTCGGCCGCTCGCCGGGCCTGCTCCCCGGCCTGGTCCAGCGCGGCCTGCCGGTCGGCATTGTCGTGGGCCAGCTCCTTCGCCAGGCGTTCGAGCGCGGCGCCCAGCGAGTCCGTCCGGGCCGCCAGCGCCGATTCCTCTCGCGCGGCCCGAACCGAATCCAGGGCCGGCACCTGCTGCGTCCACTGCTTCTGCTCCAGGGCCAGGTCCTTGGCCTCCGCCGTCAGGTTCGCCATGTCCCCTTCGATGGCGGCCCGCTTGAAGAGCTCCCGGCTCCGCTCCAACGCGTCCCGCAACTGCTGTTGCACCTCTGCCAGTTTCTCCAGCGCTTCCCGGGTCCGCTCCGGATCCAGCTCCTTGAGTGCCCGCTGCAGCTCGGCCAGGCGCTCCCGAAGCTCCGGGGTGAGGGCCCGGTCAAGCTGCTCCTGGATTTCCTTGAGGCGCTGCTGCCACGCGGGATCGTTGAGGCCGGCCGCCTCGACACTTCGCTGCAGCGCTTCGAGCGCATCCTTGATCTGCTCCGCCTGATGTACCAGCTCCTGCTGTGATTCCGCCACGCTTTCCGCCCGCTTGGCGTTCTCGAAGCTGAGCGACTCCTCTGGTCCCCCGCCGGCATTCTGACCCGCCCGGGGACGCTCGCGGGAGAGGTCCTCGGTCTGGCGTTCCAGCTTCCGGCTGGCCTGAGCGACGCTGTCGAGCTGCCGGCTCACCTGCGCGGCCGTCTCCCGCGCCGCGTCCCGTACCTCGCTCAGCGTCGGCAGCCTGAGAACGAATTCCCTCGACCGGGTAACGTGCGGCACCGGGGCGTTGTCGCTCGCCCGGACCAGGAAACGGACGGTGTCGCCCGGCAACAGGCCCCGCTGGTTGAGATCCAGTTCATAGGGCAGGATGGCGCGATCGTGCGCGCCGTCCGGAAGCCCGATGGTCTCGAGCCGGGCCGGATCCTCGAATCCGAGACGACTGATGCGCCGGCTCTCCACCACCACCCGGCTCAGGCCGTGATCGTCCGCCGCGTCCACGATCAGAGGAACCCGGAGGGTCAGGGGCACCACGGTGTCGGCGCCCGGCACCGGCACGTCCACCCGGGGGGCGCTGTCCGGCACGGTGATCACCGGGATGCGAACGGTGTCGCCGGCAAGCGGGTGGCCGCTCGCCGTCCGGAGCGCCAGCCGCCAGACTCGCGTGCCGGCCGGTGTGAAGCCGCCCTGGAACGCTGGCCCGGCGACGGAAAGCGGAACCTCGCTCCCCGCCGATTGCCAGCTTGCGCGGACCAGGGCGGCCGTCGCCTCACCGCGGGTTTCCAGTCGGGTGCCCTCGGGAACCACCACCGTGTCCCCGTCGGTCGGAATCTGCTCGTCTTCGAGTCCGAGATAACCCGGATACCGGGCGGTGACTCTGAGAGTGCCGAGGAAGGCGGCCATGCGAATCCTGACCTGCAGCGTGTCCGAGCTGCGCCCGCCGCTGGTGAGCCGGACGAACAGGTCGCTGTCGAGCGGCCCAAGGGTCGTGGTGGCCCTGCCTAACGAATCCAGCACGAGGCCGCGACCCTTCCACGATTCGCCGGGAGCACGCACCCACAGAATGGCCCGCTGCCGGCCGCGGGCGATGACCGCGACGTCCACCTGCCCTCCTCGATCCACTTCTTCGCTGCTGAGCGAGATGGCCAGCGGAGCCAGGCTGGCCTCCCAGGCGTCGGACGGCCGCCACAGGAGTGCCGCCGGCCCATGCGTGGAGCGGGCCGAGATCAGCAACAGCGCACCAAGGATGAGCCCGGCTCCGGCCTGCAGCGCCCGGCGCCGCAAGGGCCGCCGCACAATGGGAACCAGCGCCGGCGCCCGTGCCGCCAGCTCCGCCGCCTGGCGTCCGTCCGCCACGGAGAGCAGGGCCTCGCTCGTCCCGCGCGCCGCCGCCTCGAGGTGGCCGCTCAGCGAGCCATGCCGGAAGCCCCGCGACTCGAGCTGGCCCGCGAGCCAGGCCGGTGTCAGGACCCGCCGCTGACGGAGCGCGAGCAGGGCCAGCGATGCGACCAGCACGAGCGATAGGCCCCACACCGCCAGAACCCACCACGGCTGGCCGAACCACCCCAGCCGGGCGCCCCAGGCACCAAGTCCCAGGAGCAGGGCCACACCCCCGCTCGCGCCCATGGCCCAGGCGGTGAGCGATAAACGCCGAAATCCGCCAGTGAGAGCTCGCAGCACCGTTCCCGTACGGCTCACCGGACGCTCCCTCCATACCCGACCGCGTAGGAGAACAGGTTCACGCCCATCCTGAGTGCCGCCTCATGCTTCTCCGGCGGATCCCGGTGCACCTCGAAGTCTTCCCACCCATCACCGAGATCGCACTGGTAGTCATAGAATACGGCCAGGCGCCCATCCAGGAAGATACCGAAGCCCTGGGCCGGTTTGCCGTCGTGTTCGTGGATCTTGGGAAGCCCCTTGGGAAAGTCGTAGACCAGATGGTAGATGGGATGGTCCAGCGGCACTTCGACCAGCGGGTGATCGGGGAACAGGCGGAGCATCTCCCGGCGGAAGAATTCGTCCATGCCGTAGTTGTCGCTCGCGTGGAGGAACCCGCCCTGCAGCAGCCAGCGTCGCAGCACGACCAGCTCCGGGTCGCTGAAGTGGATGTTGCCGTGTCCCGTCACGTGGACATACGGCACCGTCCAGATCTCGTCGTCGAGCAGTCGGACCACCTTCTCCCGCGCAGCGACCCGCAGCGTCGTGCGGGTCTCAATGGCGTGGAGCAGATTGGGAAGGCTTGACGGATTCGCGTACCAATCCCCCCCACCATCATAGTGCAGCCGCCCGATGGTCATCGTGGCGACCGGTTCCGGCGCGGACTGACCCGCCAGGCGGGCCGGCGTCGCCGCCAGCAGCAACTGGAGACCAAAACAGAGATAGCGGGTCATGGCAGCGACGTTACGATTCGGTACGCCTCGTTGCGTGACACGCCCAGGTCGGCCACCAGGCGCTGGACGACGGCTTTGCGGGTCAGTCCGTCGGACAGCATCGCCGCGGCGAGCCCGGTGACATCCGACAGGGGCGCGGAGGGAGACGCCTTGTCACCCCGGCCCGCCACAACCACCGTGACCTCGCCCCGAACCTCTGATTGCCGGTAGTACGAGGCGAGATCCGCGAGGGTTCCCGGCCGGAATTCCTCGTGCAGTTTCGTGATCTCCCGCGCCACCACCGCCTCCCGTTCGGGCCCCAGAACACCGGCGAGATCATCCAGCAGGTCGACCAGTCGTGCGGGCGCCTCGTACAGCACGCCGGTCCAGGGCGATTCGGCGAGGGCGTTCAGCAATCGCTCGCGATCACGACCTTTGCGGGGAAGGAAGCCGAGGAACAGGTACCGGTCGGCGGGCAGGCCGGCGGCGGACAGCGCCGTAGTGACCGCTGAGGGGCCGGGAATCGGCACCACGGCGAAGCCCGCCTCACGGGCGGCCCGGACCAGCTGTTCCCCGGGATCGCTCACGCCGGGCGTCCCGGCATCCGAAACCAGGGCGACATCCCGACCTTCCCCCAGAATCTCCAGCACCCGGTGCTGGCGCCGCTCGGGTGAATGAGCGTGAAAGCTCAGGACCTTGGGGTGGGCATTCAGATGGGACAGCAGCCCCCGCACCCGCCGCGTGTCCTCAGCCGCCACGACCGGGACCTGGCGGAGCGTCTCAACCGCACGCGACGACAGATCCCCAAGGTTCCCGAGCGGGGTGGCGACGACGAACAGAGTGGCCGGCATGGGCGAAAGGTAAGGCCGGCCCCGGGGAGGGGAGAGGGGAGACCCTAACGGGGGAGAGGCCCTCAGGACAGATGATGCTGGATCTTGCCCTCGAGAATCGTCTTGATCCGCGGATCGGCCCCGATGACCGTGTCCACGTGCTTGCCGTCCTTGAAGAACATGATGGTGGGGATGGACCGGACGTTGAACCTTACAGCGGTGTTCTGGTTGGTGTCGGTGTCGAGCTTGGCGATCTTCACCTTTCCCTCGAACTGATCCGCCAGTTGCTCGATCACCGGTGCGATCGCCTGACACGGCCCGCACCACACGGCCCAGAAGTCTACCAGGGCAAGGCCCTTGGCATGCTCGATCTCCGAGGCGAAGTTCTTGTCGGTGACATTGACAATGTTGGCGTTGGCCATGCGTTCCAGGTCCTTTCCCGTTACTCTGAGCGAGGCGCGGTGCTCCGCGCCGGAATTCCAATGCCCCAGCCGCCGTCCGGACTGCGCCTCCCCGATCGTCCCGTCATCGCCCATATCGGCGTCGCCGTCTCGCGCATCGAGGACGCCTTACCCTTCTATCGCGACGTGCTCGGTCTTACGCCGGGCCCGCCCGAGGAAGCTGACGGCGCGCGCATCGTGTCACTCCGGTTCGGCTCCGCGACTGTCGAGTTGCTCGAGTCTGTGACAGCCGACGGTCCCATCGCCCGGTTCCTGGCCCGCCGAGGTCCAGGTATCCACCACGTCTGTTATCGCGTTCCTGATCTGGATCGCGCGCTGGCCGCCTGCCGGGCCGCCGGATACCGGCTGATCGACGAGGTTCCCCGTGTGGGCGCCGGCGGCCACCGCATCGCCTTCATCCACCCCAAGAGCACCGCGGGTATCCTGATTGAGCTGACCGAGTGACCGGTCGAGCCGTTACGACTTCGGCGGCTCGGCGGCCGGGATCGGGGCAGTACAGGAGCGGCCCGGAGTCCCGACCTGGGTGAGGTCGATGGCCGTGACGATCCAGCCCTGCTTGCCGGTGTTCACCACGGTGAACGGGACCTTCCGGATGCAGCGCTTGCCGTCGCGATCGCTCCGGTCGAACTCCAGATGCACCGTTTGCCGGGCGGGATCGTTCACCACTGGGTCGGTCTTGCTCACCTTGAACGGCGAGTCTCGCAGGAATGCCTGGGTGATTGACAGCCGCTGGACGTAGTCCTGTGGCTGGCCGGTTGTCGAGGCCGGCCCCCGCGAGGTTCCCCAGTAGCGCCCCATCCGGGTGATATTGCTGTCCGCTACCGCCTGCATGAAGTTCCGAACTGCCCCCTCGGGCGTGGTGGCCATCTCCTGCGGCGCGGGACTCGCCCCGCTCCCGCCACAGGCGACGCTGAGCAACACGGCCCCACATACCCATGGTCGGGACACAGCATCCTCCGGCCTTCGGGGAACGAATGGGCGCAACTTAAACGCGCCCTGTGGAGCGGGCAATGACGCCGATGCGACTGTACGTGAACATCGATCACGTCGCCACCGTGCGACAGGCGCGCCGGACCGACGAGCCCGATCCGGTCGACGCCGCGCTGCTGGCGGAAGCCAGTGGAGCCGACGGTATCACGGTTCATTTGCGCGAAGATCGTCGCCACATTCAGGACCACGACGTCGCCCGACTCGCGCCGCGACTGCAGACTGTGTTGAATCTCGAGCTCGCGACCAGCGAGGAGATCGTCGCCCTGGCCTGCCGCCTCCGCCCTCATCAGTGCACCCTGGTTCCGGAGCGGCGGGAGGAAGTGACCACCGAAGGTGGGCTGGATCTCACCCAGAACCTGCCCCGCCTCCGCGATACCATCGCCCGCCTGCGCGATGCGGGCATTCGGGTGAGCCTGTTCATTGACCCGACCCGGGAGAGTGTCGAGCGATCCCAGGCTCTCGGCGTGCCCGCCGTGGAGCTGCACACCGGGCGATATGCCCATGCCTGGCCCCAGGCCACCGCGGCGCTGGAAGAGCTGGCAAGTACGGCCCGTTACGCGGGCGCAGTCGGGCTCGCGGTACACGCCGGTCATGGCCTGACGTACCGCAATGTCACCGCCGTCGCCGCCGTGCCGGAGATCGAGGAGCTGAACATCGGCCACACGATCGTCAGCCGCTCGGTGATGGTGGGGTTCGGGACTGCGGTCACCGAGATGCGGGGCCTGATAGATGCCGCCCGTGCCACGATTTGACCCCTGCCAGGTCCTGTCCTACACTAGATTAGAACCGTTCCCAACAGAGAGATCCGTTCGCGGCGGCGCATGACCCAACCACTCGGGGTAGACGACTTCTTCGCGCTGGAGGCGGGCGAGTATCTGGACCGGCTCGCCGGGCTGGCGGCGGGCCCGACGCCACCGAGCGCCGAAGAGCTGGTCCGTTTCACTCGCGCGCTCCGCGGGAGCGCGCTCATGGCCAACCAGCAGGCCATCGCCCGGGCGACCGGCAGCCTCGAGCATGTGGTTCGCAGCTATCGCGACGGGCGCCGGACCTGGGATGGCGAGCTGGCCGCCCTGGTCCGCGAGGCGGCCGACGTGCTTCGCACGCTGGTGGAGCGGGCCCGCAACTGGACCCCCGAGGATGGGGCGAGGGCCGAGCGGCTAGCCCTGCACCTGGAACGCTCGATCGGCGGCGCGCCCCGACCGAGCGCCGGGGCGGCGACGCCCCGGTCCGACGCGGGAGTCCGCGCCTTCGTGGCTCGCGAGGCCGCGGCGCTGAGCAGTGTCCTCGACCAGGCCGCCCGGACCATGCAGTCAGGCACTGTGTCCGCCGAGACGGTTCAGGGGGTGCTCCGTCGCATGCAGCCGCTCCGCGGTCTCGCCGCGCTGACCGATTTCCCCCCGCTCCCGGATCTGCTGGAGGGCATCGAGCGAACGGTGACGGGAGTCGGTCGCCTCGAGCTGCCGGCCGCGGAAGGCGCCACCCGCCTGGATGCCGCGACCGCCGGCCTCTCCCGGGCGGCACGCGACATCGCCGAACACGGCAGGCCCGACCCCGATGCGGTCGAGTTCAGGCAGTTCGCCGACCTGTTGCTGGCCACCCCCGAGGAGACACCGATCGTCGCCATCGAATCGCTCTTCTTCGAGGATGGCGATGGAATCATTCAGGAGGGCGCCCCTCCGCGCTCCGCGGCGGCGACCTCCTTTGGCGCCGCGGCCGTAGTGAGCCGTGGAGAGCACCTCTGCCAGGCCGCCGACGAAATCATCGCGGCCTCCTCGATGGCTCAGCGCCACCTGCGGCTCCATGTCCTGGGGGGCGACCTGCGGACCCTGTCCGCCGGCCTTCCGTTCGGGCTCGAGATCGCGGTTGAAGCCTTCGCCGCGGCGGCCCAGGCCGCCGTCGTGCGCGGCACAGCGGTGAACCTGTCGGCGGAGTACGCCGATCTCATCCGCGAGGCGGGCAGCCGATTGCGAGGCTTCACCGAGGTCACTCAGCCCGCCACCCTGGCCGCCATGTTTGAAGACCTGACCGCGGCCATGGATCGGCTGGGAACGGAGCCCGCGCCGACGCCGGCCGCCGCCAGTCGCTTTGAAGCCGCGCCCGTCGCGTCCCCGCCGAGCCTGACGGTCGGCGTCGACGACGACGTGGTTCCGATCGAGTCGCTCGCTCCAGCGGAGGTCACCCCCGGCCCCGACCTCCCCTATCTGCAGGTGGGCGAGCGCCTCCCCGCCGAGGATGAAGAGCCCGAAGCCGAGGTCGTCCCGATCGAGTGGCTGGCACCGGACGGGCCGGCAGAGGCCGCGGTCGTGGAAGTGGCGTCCAGCGGCTGGGATCTCGCAGCGAGTTACGCGCGGTTCGAGGCCCTGCTGGTGAGCGGCGACGGCGGCACGATCGCCGCACCCGCCCCGCGCCCCGCGGTCGCGCCGGTCGCGCCGGAACTGCCGCTGGTCGAGATCGAGGAGTTGCTCTACCACGGCCGCGCCGCCCTCCAGCGCGCCGACGAGCTTCGGCGGGTGATCCGCTCGGCCATTTCGGCCGAGCAGCCCATGAGCGCCATCCGGCCGCTTGTGGACGAGCTGCTCGACCTGGTCGAGCTGGCCGTCGCCGACTGACGTCCCTTGACGTCCCTTCCTCCCCGGCGCCCACCGGTCTGGCAGCTCCTGCTCGGGATCGCCATTTCGGCGGTTCTGCTCTACGCCGCTCTCCGCGGCATTCAGTTCTCCGAGGTATTGGCGCATGTGCGGACGGCCCGGCTCCTGCCGATGGTCGTCGCCATCATCCTCGCGACCTGCACCTTCGTGGTCCGGATCTTCCGCTGGCAGCTCCTGCTTCGAGGGGACGATGGCCGGCGGCTCCACGCCGCCCCCTTGTGGCATGCGATTGCCATGGGGTTCATGGCCAACAACGTGCTCCCGCTCCGGGTAGGCGAACTGGTGCGGATCCTGGCGGCGGCCCGGCTCACGGACACCCGGTTCACGGCGGTGCTCGCTTCGATTGCCGTCGAACGACTGTTCGACGCGATCACCGTCGTGGGCCTGCTCGCGCTCGGACTCTTCACCACCACTCTGCCGGCCGGCGGGCTCTCGACCAAGATGGCCAACATCGCCACCTACGGCGGTGTGGCTGCGCTTGCCGGGCTGCTGGTCGCCGGGCTGGTAGTGGCGTTCCCGCTCGCCGCCGAGCGGGTGATTCGCGCGGTGGTGCCTCCCGGCAGGCTGGCCACCCGGCTGGTGGGCCTCATCGAAGGAGTCCGACAGGGACTGTGGGTGCTCAGCTCGCCCGTCAAGGTGATCGGGGCCGTGCTCTGGTCCCTCACCCTGTGGGGGATCTCGGCCCTGTCCTTCTACGTGATGTTCGCCGCGTTCGGCATCGAGGTGAATTTCTCCGGGACCCTGCTGATGCAGGGTCTGATCATGTTCGGCATCTCCCTTCCCTCGACGCCCGGGTACGTTGGCGCCTTCGAATTCCCGATCATCGAAATCCTCACCCTCTATGGCGCCGACCGAAACCTCGCCGCCGCGTACGCGCTTACCTATCACGTGACGACGTTCCTGCCCATCACCCTCCTCGGTGCGTGGTCGGTGGTGCGCACCAACCTGGGCCTCACTGCCCTCCGCCGGAACGAACCATGATCGCCGCGGTCGAAGGCACCGCCCACGCCAAGTTCAACCTGTTCCTGCGGGTCCTGGCGCGGGAGGCGGACGGCTTCCATGGCTTGGAGACGCTGTTCTGCCTGGTGAGCCTCTCCGACACCCTGCGCGCTGAGCGCACCGATGACGGCGGCGTATCGCTGAAGGTGAGTGGCGCCGACTGCGGACCACCGGAACAGAACCTCGCGGTGCGTGCCACCGAAATGGTGCTCGCGGCGACCGGCCGGAAGTTCGGCATCCGCCTGACGCTCGCCAAGCGGATCCCGGTTCGCTCCGGGCTAGGAGGTGGGTCGAGTGACGCGGCCGTTGCCCTGCTCGCGGCAAACCGGCTGGCCGGCGACGTGATCCCAAAGCACGAACTGCTGCAGTTCGCCGCCCGGCTGGGGAGCGATGTTCCGTTCTTTGTCAGCGGCGGGCCGCTGGCCCTGGCCTGGGGTCATGGGGAAAGGATGCTCCGGCTGCCCCCGCTCCCGGCGGCTCCGGCCCTCTTGCTGGTACCGTCGCGAGGCGTTGCCACACCGGAGGCCTACGCGATGGTGGACGCAGCTCGCCAGGGAATTGGCAAGCGTGGGGCCGTGGCGTTCGAGCCGGGTGCTCTCGCCAGCTGGGGAAGTATCGCGCGGCTGGCCGGAAACGACTTCGAATCCGCGCTGTTCGGCCGACACGCCGAACTCAAGCAGGCATTCGTGGCCCTGGCGGGCACCCATCCACTCCTGTGCCGGATGACCGGGTCCGGTTCCAGCCTGTTCGCGGTGTACCGCACCGGTGCCGACCGCAAAGACGCCCGGATGATGCTGGGCTCGAAACACGGCGCGCTCCACCAAGTCGAGACCCTGGCCATCGAACCGGCGGGCCCGGAGGCCGTCGCCTAGACGCATCCGCGACTGGCGGCGGTCATCGTTCGCGCCGCTCACCTTTCACCGTCGCCCACACTCCCCTTAGCTTTGGGCAACCTGGCCCCTCGTCCAATGGCAGGACATCGGACTTTGGATCCGAGAATGGTGGTTCGAATCCACCGGGGCCAATGGGATTGGGGGATTGAGAGATTGAGAGATTGAACGATCCTCCAAGAGATCTTGGCGGTTCAGCCGGTGCGGCGGTAGCTCAACTCCACAATGGCATTCCAGCAGCCCGCACTCCGCAATCGCTCATTCCCCCAATCCCCCAATCCATCAATCCCCCAATCCCCCATTCCCCAATCCCGCCATTCCTCGTTGACCTAACCTCTGCCCGCCGTTATGTTTGCGGCCCTTGCCATGAGCGAGCTGCTGCAGCGGAGCCAGATGCTATTGCTCTCCGGTTCGGCCAACCGGCCGCTCTCGGAGGAGGTCGCGGCACATCTGGGGCAGCCGCTCTGTCAATTGACGGTGAAGCGGTTTTCGGACGGCGAGTTATTCGTCAAGATCGACGAGAATGTGCGTGGCCGGGATGTGTTCGTCATTCAGCCGACGAATCCGCCGGCGGAGAACCTGATCGAGCTCCTGCTGCTGATTGATGCCGCCCGGCGGGCCAGCGCGGCGCGCATCACGGCCGTGATCCCGTATTTCGGGTACGCCCGCCAGGACCGGAAGGACCAGCCGCGCGTCGCGATCAGTGCGAAGCTCATGGCAAACATGATTCCGGTGGCTGGCGCCGACCGGGTGCTGGGGATGGATTTCCACTCGCACCAGATGCAGGGGTTCTTCGATCTCCCGGTGGACCACCTGTACGCCGCGCCGGTGTTCGTGAACCACTACCGCCAGAAGTCCCTGCGGGATCTCGTTGTAGTGGCCTCGGACGTCGGCGGTGCCAAGATGGCCAGGGGCTTCGCCAAACGGCTGAACGCCTCGCTGGCGATCATTGACAAGCGGCGGCCCTCCGCGAATGTGGCCGAAGTCGTGAACGTGGTTGGCGAGGTCCGCGGAAAGGACTGCATCGTCCCCGATGACATGATCGACACCGGGGGAACCATGTCCGAGGCGATTCACGCCCTGAAGCGGCTGGGCGCCGAGGACATCTACTGCTGTGCGACCCACGGACTCCTGTCCGGGCCGGCGGTGGACCGTCTGAACAACAGCCCGGTGACCGAAGTGGCGGTCACCAACACCCTCAACCTTCCGCCGGAGCGAAGGTTCGCGAAGCTGAAGATCCTGTCGATCGCGCCACTGCTTGCGAAGGCGATCGGCTACACCCACAGCGACCAGTCGGTCAGCTCGCTGTTCGATTGAAGAGACGGGCGACCCGGCGGGGCGCCCCCAGCCAAGAAGGGCTAGGTCATGGCAAAGCAGGCACTCCTCGAGGTAGAACGTCGCACCGGGACCGGCAAGGGCGCGGCCCGCTCCCTCCGGCGCTCGGGCAAGGTCCCGGCAGTCATCTACGGTCATAATCGCGCGCCCCAGGCTCTGGCCGTGGACCATGCGGCGCTGACCCGCCTCCTGTCAGGCATCTCGGCCGGCAGCACCATTCTGGATGTGGCGGTGGACGGCGGGGCCCCGGTGAAGGCGCTGATTCGTGAGATCCAGCGAAACCCGCTCCGCAACACCGATGTGCTGCACCTGGACCTCTACGAGGTGCGAGCCGACGAGCGGATTAGCCTCGAGGTACCCGTGCATCTCATCGGCACGGCCGATGGGGTCCGCAATTTCGGTGGGGTGCTCGACCAGGTGATGCACCGGCTTCAGATCCGGGTCTTCCCCGCGGACATTCCGGCCAGCGTCGATATCGACGTGACCAACCTGGCGATCGGGAAATCCATTTTTGTCCGTGACGTGCAGCTCGCCAAGGCGGAGGTCCTGAACGATCCCAGCCTCCCCGTCTGCTCGGTGGTGGCGCCGCGGACCGAGGAAGCTCCCGCCGCGGTGGTCGCCCCTGAGGCACCCGCGGAGCCGGAGCTCATTCGCAAGCCGAAGCCGGAAGAGGGCGAGGCCGAAGAGAAGGACTGACCCTGCGCGCCATCGTCGGCCTGGGCAACCCGGGTCCGGAGTACGAGAATACCCGGCACAACGCCGGGTTTCTCTTGGCCGACCAGCTGGCCCGGCGCTGGAAGCTCCCCCCCTTCAAGCGGGTGCCCGCCTCGCGGGAAACCCGGGGACGGGTGCTGGGCGAGGAGCTGTGGCTGATCAAGCCGCAGACCTACATGAACCGAAGTGGCGCCGCCCTGGCCTCGCTCCGCTCGCTCGCGGACTTCGATCCCGCCCGCGACCTGCTGATCCTTGTGGATGATTTCGCGATTCCGCTGGGCCGCTTCCGGCTCCGCGCCGGCGGGTCGGCGGGCGGGCACAACGGCTTGAAGAGCATCGAGGGGGCGCTCCGTCGCCAGGACTACTCCCGGATGCGCATCGGGATCGGGCCGCTCCCTCCCGGCTTTGACGACAGTGCCGATTTTGTGCTGGCCGAATTCGCTCGCGAGGAGCGCGCTCAGTTCACTCAGCTGCTCGAGCCCATGGCGGAAGCAGTGGAGTGCTGGGTGAGCGAAGGGATCGATGCCGCGATGAATCGGTTCAACCAGAAAGGGGAACGGGGAACGGGGAACGGGGAACGGGGACGTGATGCTGATTGATCCCCGGATATCGTGAGACCAAAGGGCGAGCCGAGGGCGAGCCTGTGTGGACCGTTCCCCGTTCCCTTTTCCCCGTTCCCCAGCTCCACGTATGCTCCGCCTCGGTATCGTCGGCCTTCCCAACGTCGGCAAGTCCACGCTCTTCAACGCCCTCACCTCCGCGGGGGCGCTCGTGGCCAACTACCCGTTCGCTACAATCGAGCCGAACACCGGTGTCGTGACCGTTCCCGATCCCCGCCTGGACCAGCTGGCCAGGATTGTGCAGCCGGAACGGGTAGTCCCTGCGGCCGTGGAATTCGTCGACATCGCCGGGCTGGTCCAAGGCGCGAGTCAGGGGGAGGGCTTGGGCAACCAGTTCCTCGCCAACATCCGCGAGGTGGATGCCATTGTCCAGGTGATCCGCTGCTTCCAGGACGACGACGTGCAGCACGTCATGGGACCGGTTGACCCGGTGCGCGATCGCGAGGTCGTCAACATCGAGCTGCAGCTGGCGGACCTGGCCTCGGTCGAAAAGCGACTCGACAAGACCAGCCGCGCGGCGAAGTCGGGTGACCCGCAGGCGAAGCTGGAGACCAGACTGCTCACCGCGCTCCGCGACGCGCTCGCCGCCGGGCGCCCGGCCCGCAGCGTGGTCCCGGCGGAGGAGGAACGGAGCACCTTCCGGAGCTTCAATCTGCTGACCGCGAAGCCGGTGCTGCACGCCGCCAACGTGCTGGAAGGCGAGCTGGCCGGTGGCAACCGGCACGTCGACGCACTCCGCGCGGCCATCGAGCGCGACGCCGAGGAGGCGGAGGTCGTGGTCTTCAGCGGCAAGGTGGAAGCAGAGCTGGTGGAGCTTCCGCCCGAGGACCGCGTCGAGTTCCTGGCCTCACTCGGGGCAAGCGAGTCGGGCCTGGACCGGCTGGCGCACGCCGCGTATCACCTGCTCGGCCTGCAGAGCTTCTTCACCGCGGGCGAAAAGGAGGTTCGCGCCTGGACGATCCATCGGGGTGACAAGGCCCCCCAGGCGGCTGCCGTCATCCATTCAGACTTCGAAAAGGGCTTCATTCGGGCCGAGACGGTCGCCTTCGCGGATTTCGTGCGAGCGGGCGGCTGGAAGGCCGCGCGCGAGCAGGGCCTGGCTCGCGCGGAAGGCAGGGAATACGTCGTCGCGGACGGCGACGTGATGTTATTTCGATTCAGCTAGACCGCCCGCCGGCGCGGGCCGCCCGAATCGCTGGGTCGCGTAGCCGACGATCAGCCCGACCATCGATCCGGGAATCATGATCTCCCAGAAATACCGCTTTCCTGTTGCCGGGTCGGTCCCGAGTGCGAACGGCAGGGCAAATAGCGCCGCAATCACCAGTCCGCCCAGGATTCCGATCGCCAGGTTGTCCACCCTTCGCGCCAGCCAGCCGATCAGCACCCCCGCAACTAGGCCCTTGCCCATCGAACCGATCACGATACCCATGATGTGAGGCGCGACCTCGGGCGCCGAGATCAGGGCCGTCAGACCGTCCATCGCGCCGAGAATCCCTCCAAGGATGAGCCCCAAGAGAGGTTTGCTCATGCTGCCGCCTCCAGGTTCAATGGTGGTTGGAATATCCTGGCTCTGTCCTATGACCCGTCCGGCGGATCTTCTTTAGAACCCCCGAACGACCAGAAACAGCAGCCGCATCGCCAGGTAGGCCAGCACCAGCAGAATCGGGGTCTGGTACCGGGTATAGAAGCGCCCGGCCCGCTCGGCCAGGGTCTCCCGATACGCCAGCACGGGCTGGCCGTCGAGGAACCTGGTAACCTCGGCGGCCAGATCGGCCGGACTGGAGTATCGCGCGGCGGGCTCCGACGCGGTGGCCCGGGTCCAGATCGCGGCCAGAGACCGTGGCGGCGCACCTCCTCCCGCAACTGAGCGCAGTATCGTGCCAAGAGCGTAGACGTCGGTCCGGGCGTCGATGAGCCCAACTTCACCCTGGGCCTGCTCCGGAGCCATGAAGCCGGGGGTTCCGAGCACCGTCCCTGGCGAGGTTTCGCCCGGCTCCGGCGGCCGGTCCGGGTCCGAATCCAGGCCTGGTTCCGGGCTCTCGGCCGCCTCCGCCACGCGGGCGATCCCCCAGTCGAGCACGAGCACCTCACCGAACGCGCCGACCATGATGTTGGCCGGCTTGAGATCGCGGTGAATGACGCCCCGGGTGTGGGCAAAGCCGACAGTCTCGCAGATTCGTAGAAACACCCGCAGGACCTCGCTCCGCGTCCGCCCCTCGGCGAACTGATCCAGTCGCTGGCCCCGGATCAGCTTCATGACATAGTAGACCCGTCCGTCTGCCAGCGTGCCGGCGTCGTGCACAGGGACGATTCCCGGATGCTCCAGCCGGGCCAGCACTCGAGCCTCTCGGCGGAGCCGCCCGGCAATGGCGTCGTTGGAAGCCTCAACCCGCAGCACCTTGAGCGCGACCTCCCGTTCGAGAACCCGGTCGAGAGCGCGGTAGACGGTCCCCATGCCGCCCTGCCCGACCTGGTCCAGCAGCTGGTACCTGCCGTCCGGGACTTCGGGAGACTCCAGCATCCGGCGAAGGTGGGCGACGGTCCCATCGGGAAGATGGGTCATGGCGGATCGACCCCGAGCAGCTCTCGCACTTCGAGCCGGAACTCTTCCTCGCTGCCGGTGAGGGAGCGGAGGGCCGCGAGGACATGACGCCGAAACTCCCGCCTGGCCCAGGCCAGGTGATTGGTCACCTGGGTCACCGGCAGTCCGTGCAACGCAGCGAGTGCCTTGTAGGAGGGTCGCTCCGGCCCGCCGGCCGGGTCGAGATCGTACTGTTCGAACAGCCGGAATCGAAGGGCAAGATTCTCCGTCTCGCACTGGGCTCGGAGCGCGTCCACGGCCAGTCCGAGGAGCGCCCGGGCCAATTCCTGCCGGAAATGGGCCTCAGCATCGACCTCGGCGACATTCCCGGTCCGGGCGAATTCGTGATCGGCACCGGCGAAATCGAGCGGGAGAATCGTCGCCCCGCCACCGCGTTTCACCCGGTTTGCCGCCCGTCGAGCGTTGGCGGCGAAATGGTCGAGGCAGACCTTGAGGAAAGTCCGGAACCGGGCACGCCCAGGATCGTACCCATCGAAGAACCCGCGCTCCATCGCCGCGCTGAAGAACTCCTGGGTCAGGTCCTTGGCCTCTTCGCTGTCGATCTGCCAGCGGATGCGCAACCGGCCATAAAGCGGCTTCCAGTAGACCGCAATGAGCGTTTCAAATGCGTGTCGTCGGGCCGCTTCGTCCGGGCCTCCCGCCGCGACGATGAGCGACAGCCGGGTGGCAGGGAACGCCCGCGCCGGGCCGCCGATGTCGGTGTCCTCTCTCATGTGCGAAGCCGCCCCGCCGGCTCTTCCCGCATTCACGCTGGCCTCGAGCCCCAGCGTTCTCCGCTGCCGGTGACGAGTGTATACTTACTCAAACGCACCCTCGTCCCGACCGCGGCGCCACCTGTTGGCGCCGCTCCTGTTCCCGCGGATTCCCTGATCCATGACCTCGACTGCTGGTAGCGAGCTCGCCCGTTTCAGCCCCGATTCCGCCCTGGCCCGCGCTCCCGAGATTGCGGCGCAAAGCGCGGCCTTTCGCGATGTGCTCACCGAAATCGGCCGGGTCATCGTCGGGCAGCAGGTGCTGTTGGAGCGCCTGCTGATCGGACTCCTGGCCGATGGCCACCTGCTCCTGGAGGGCCTCCCCGGCCTGGCCAAGACGCTGGCCGTCCGCTCGCTTGCCGCCACGATCGACTGCGATTGCCGCCGGATCCAGTTCACGCCGGACCTGCTGCCGGCGGATCTGATCGGCACCATGATCTACAATCAGCGCACCGGCGACTTCACCGTCCAGCGAGGGCCGATCTTCACCAATATTCTGCTGGCCGACGAGGTCAACCGCGCCCCCGCCAAGGTTCAGAGCGCGCTGCTGGAGTCGATGCAGGAGCGGCAGGTGACAATCGGGGGAGCGACGCACCGGCTGCCCGATCTGTTTCTGGTCCTCGCCACCCAGAACCCGCTGGAGCACGAGGGAACCTACCCGCTTCCGGAAGCCCAGGTGGATCGCTTCCTCTTCAAGCTGCTGGTTACCTATCCGACCCGCTCCGAGGAGCGGGAGATCATCGACCGGATGACCGGCGCGGCCGAGCCGACCACCCGGGTGGTCATTCATCCCGATCGGGTGCTGCGCGCCCGCGAGATCGTGCGCGGCCTGCACGTGGATGATCGCATCAAGGAGTACGTGCTCGACCTGGTCGCCGCGACCCGGGAGCCAGCCAAGTGGCAGCTGAAGGAACTCGCCGCCCTGGTGCAGTTTGGCGCCTCGCCCCGGGCCGGGATCAATCTGGTGAAGGCGGCCAAGGCCCATGCCTTTCTGGCCGGACGCGCCTACGTCCTGCCCGAGGACGTCAAGGCCATGGCCCACGATACCCTGCGACACCGACTCATCCCCACCTACCAGGCCGAGGCAGACGGCGTCACCGGCGACCAGATGCTGGACCGGATCCTGGCCGCGGTGCCGGTGCCGTGACTCCCGCCGAACTCCTCCGCGAGGTCCGCCGGATCGAGCTCACAACCCGCGAGCTGGTGCGTGATCTCGTGGCGGGCGACTATGCCAGTATCTTCCGCGGCCGCGGCGTGGAGTTCGCCGAAGTGCGAGAATACCTCCCAGGCGACGACATTCGCTCGATCGACTGGAACGTCACGGCCCGTCTGGGGTCGCCGTTCGTGAAGCGCTTTCATGAGGAACGGCAGCTGACCCTGCTGCTCCTGCTCGACGTGAGCGCCTCGGGCGGCTTCGGCAGTGCCAGTCGTACCAAGCGGCAGCTGACCGCCGAAGTCGCGGCGGTCCTCTCGCTCGCCGCCACCCGGCATCGCGACCGGGTCGGCGTCGCCTTCTACTCCGACCGGGTGGAGTGGTTCGCGCCGCCCCGCAGCGGACGCCGCCAGGCGCTCCAGGTCGTTCGCCAGGTTCTCTCCTATGAACCGGAAGGCCGGGCCACCGACCTGGCCTCGGCCCTCAGGTTTCTGGAGCCACTGCTGCGGCGCCGCGCCGCCGTGGTCGTGCTCTCGGACTTCCTCGACCGGGAGCAATGGCCCGCTCTCGACCGATTAGCCTGGCGGCACGACCTGATCGCGATGCAGGTCAGCGACCCACGGGAGCGGACCCTGCCGCCCGTGGGGCTGGTCACCCTCTGGGATCCCGAGTCGGGCGACTGGCAGCTGGTGGATACCAGCAATGCCGCGGAGCGCGCCCACTTTCACCGGGAACGCCAGGCCTTCGATGACGGGCTGGCGCTGTACTGCGCCGGGCGGGGCATCGATCTGCTGCGGCTGGATACCGATCAGCCGTTCGGCGCGCGACTGGCGGCGTTTTTCAGCCGCCGGGAGCAGAATCTCACATGACGTCCCAACGACGCGCTCTGCTGTGGGCGTGTCTGGTCGGCTGCCACACGCTGCTCCCGCCTCGCCTCCAGGGGCAGGTGCTGGAGGTGCGCCCGGAGCAGAGCGCCGCTACACTGGGTGATCCAATCACCCTGCGAATCACCGCGCGCATGCCGCCGGGGATGCAGCTGATCGATGCGGCACCCCACCCGCTCGTCCCGCCGCCCCGCGGGATTCGGCTCCTCGCAACCGACACTCTCAGGCCGCATGCCGGCGGCATCTACACCGGAACGGCCCGGGTCGCGTTTTATCGAATCGGCCCCCAGCCCGTACCGACCTTGGCCCTGCTCTACCGCGCCGGACCGGGGGAACCGCCGGACACGCTGCTCCACATGCCAGTCTCCGTGGAGATCACTCCCATTCTGCCCGCCGGAAACCCGTGGCTCAAGGATATCAAGCCGCTGCAGGCCATCGGCGGGCCAGCCTGGCTCCCGCCTGCCCTGCTCATGGCGGCCATCCTTGTCGCCTTCTGGTGGCTCCGGAGGAGGAGTCGGCTCGACGGCTCGACGACTCAGCGACTCGACTCCCCGCCCGCCCAGCCCTTCGACCGCGCGCTCGCGCGACTCGAGACCATCGAGCGGGGGGCCCGCGCCAGCGGCAATGGCATCGTCCCCTCGTACACTGACACCGCCGTCGTGGTGCGAGATCTGCTGCTGGAAATCGGCGCGATTCCCCATCACGGGCTGACCACCCCGGAAGTCGGCGCTACCCTCCCCCCCGCCCTCGCGGCAGGTGACCTGCGCGCGCGCTGCGAGGCGCTGCTGGGCGACGCCGACCTCGTGAAGTTCGCCAGGGTGCGACCCGACTTCGCCGCCGCGGAGCGGCAGTTGGCTCGAGCCCGGGCCCTCCTCGAGGCCTGGCGTGACACCGCCGAGCCGCCGAGTCGCCGAGCCGCCGAGTAATGCGCTTCGCGAACCCCTGGCTCCTGCTCCTCCTGGCCTTTCCCCTCTGGCTCTTCTGGGAACGGTGGCGAATCCGCCGCCGGCCGCCGCAAGAGCGGATTGCCTTTCCGGCGCTCCGCTTCGCGAATCGGCGGCCCACCCTGCGGCCCCGTCTGCACCGACTCCCTGTCATGCTCGGTCTGGCGAGCCTGGTGCTGCTAGTCATGGCGCTGGCTCGCCCCCAGTTGCCCGGGGCCTCGGAACCGACCCGGGTGCGGTCCCGCAACCTCATCTTCGCGCTCGATATCTCGAGCAGCATGAAGGCCACCGATTTTCAGCCTGGCAACCGGCTGGCGGTCGCCCGCGACGTCCTGCGGCAGTTCATCACCCGGCGTCAGGGTGACCTGATGGGCCTGGTAGTCTTTGCGGGCCGCGCCTTCTTGCAGGCCCCGCTGACGACCGACGTGAATGTGCTCGATCGCCTCGCCGAACAGGTGGAGATCGGATTGTTGCCCGACGGGACCGCCATCGGCACAGCCCTCACCCTGAGCCTCAACCAGCTCAAGAACCTCCCGCACAACGCCTGCGCCATCGTGCTCATCACCGACGGCGCCAATAACGCCGGCGAGATCTCCCCGGCCCAGGCCGCCGAGGCGGCCCGGGCGCTCGGCGTGAGGATTCACACCGTAGGCTTGAGTTCCGCCGACACTTTCCAGATTGCCCTCAACGGTGTCTGGGCGGTCCGGAATCTCAATGCTAGGCTCTCCGGGCGGGACGAGGAGGTCCTCAAGGACATCGCGACCCGGACCGGCGGCCAGTTCTACAAGGCGACCGATCCCGACATGCTGGGCCAGATCATGAAGGAGATTGATCCGCTGGAGCGGCTCCAGGTCGAAGTCAGCGAAACGCGCGAATGGCATGACCTGTTTCCGACGCTGCTCGGTGCCGGTGTCGCCTTGCTGCTTCTCGAAATGCTGCTCCGGGCCACCTGGCTGCGGACGCTCCCATGAGTGTATTCGTCCAGCCAGGCGCCCTGGCGCTGCTCCTGGTGATTCCGGCCCTGTGGCTCATCAACCGCCACGCGACCCGGCGCAGCGCTTTCGAGTTGCACCAGTTCGGCGATCCGGCGCTGCTCGCCCGAAGCTCGAGGCTGACGGCCCCCGATCGCTCCACGATGCGAACGGGGTTGCGCTGGCTCGCGCTCGCGGCTCTGATCCTGGCGCTGGCTCGACCTGAGTGGGGGCGCCAACCCCGATCGCTGGTGCGTACTGGCCGGGACCTGATCGTCGCACTCGATCTGTCGCGCTCCATGCGGGCGGGGGATGCCGGAGGGGTCCGCCTGCGCGCCGCCAAGCGCCTCGCCTGGCAGCTGGCAGCCACCCGCCCGGGCGACCGGATCGGGCTGGTGATTTTCGCCGGCGCCGGGTTCCTGCAACTGCCGCCGACCGCGGACCTCGCCACCTTCCAACTGTTTCTGGACCAGGCCTCATTCGATGACATTGCCGACCCGGCCACCGACCTCTCCGCCGGACTCCGGGTGGCGGAGCGCGCCCTCAGGCGCGAAGGGACCGCAATCGGCTCCCGCGCGGTTCTCCTGCTCAGCGACGGGGAACGCTCCGAGGGTGCGCTGGATCCCGTCCTGGAGATCTACCGCCATGCCAGGCTCCCGATCTTCGCGGTCGGCGTCGGCACGGTCGAAGGCGCGCGGGTCCCGGCCGACTCAGGATCCTCGCTCGGCCCGTGGCACCTGGATAACATCGGGCGCCCCGTGGCCTCCCACCTCGACGAGGAGGCGCTTCGCAAAGCCGCGCAGGGGTCGGGCGGGGCCTATGCCCGTTGGGATGATGCCCGGGCACTGGATGGAATGACACAGGCCCTGGCGACGCTGGAAGCGCGGGTGCTGGCCGCCGAGCATGCCGACGAGCCCCGGCAACGCTATCAATGGCCGCTGGCGGTGGGCATGGTCGCCCTGCTCATCGAAGCATTGCTGACCGTTCGATCGGGCGGGACACCAGTAAGACGATATGACGATGGAGCAGTCTCCTCAGCCTCTCCCTTCCCGTCATACCAGCCTGCCGCCACGGCTACCCTCCTCCTGGTGCTGCTCCTGTCGTGCGCCGGCGGAGCTCGCGAAGCCCGGCGAGGCCAGAAGCTCTACGACCAGGGCAAGTATCTGGACGCCTACCAGGCATACCAGGCCGTCGTCAAGCAGCAGGGAGGACCAGAGGTTCGCTACAACACCGGCAATGTGCTATACCGCATGAAACAGTACTCCGAGGCCTCAAAGAGCTGGCGTGAGGCGATGAACGGCGCCTCCGACCGTTTGCGGCAGGAGGCCTTCTACAACATGGGGAACGCCTTCGTCCGCTCTTCCGAAGATGCCAATGCCTTGAGTGGCTACCTCGAGCGCGCCCTCGATGCCTATGAGGAGGCTCTCCGTCTCGACCCGGCTGATCGGGATGCCAAATGGAACCTGGAGGTCGCCCTGCGACGCCGGGGAGACGTCGAAGGGGAAGGCTCGCGCGGACTGGGAGGACGGGCCGACTACGGCCGGGGGGGCCATGAGGAGGGCTACGAGGGAAACCGGGAGGCGGCCGTGGGAGCCCTGGCCGGAGGCGGCCAGGGCGGCGATGAGGGAGAATCGGTGGAGGAAATGGATCCCGATCAGGCACGCGCTCTGCTCGAAGCCGTGGAACGGCAACAGCTCTCGACCCACGAGGGCAGGCGTGCGCGCGCAACTGGAGGCGCAAACCGCGACTGGTGACACTCGAGTGACTCGGCGCACCTCCCCGCCGCCAGGATATTAGATTGGACCCAACTTCTCAGTTCAGGAGCAGTCATGTCTGCCCCGCTTGGCTCCGCCCAGACCTACGCAGCGTCCGCCGCGGAAGCCGCGCGAATCTCTGCGTTCCTGCAGAGGGTATACGGCTGGATGTTCGTCGGACTCGGCGTAACCGCCGTGGTGGCGTACGCAGTGGCCACCTCTCCCGCCGTGGTGCAAACCCTGGCGGCCAACCGGCTGCTGTTCTGGGTGGTGTTGCTCGCGCCGATCGGGTGCGTGTGGTACCTGGGGGCCAGGGTCGATCGCCTTGCACCGAATACCGCCGCGTTGCTCTTCACGGTCTACGCCGCGCTGAACGGCGTTGCTTTCTCCTTTGTGTTGCTCGCCTACACCGGCGCGTCGATCGCCGGCACCTTTCTCACGGCTTCCGCGATGTTCGGGGCGCTGGCCCTGTATGGGACCATCACCCGGCGGAGCCTGGCCGGCCTGGGGCAGTTCGCTGTCATGGGGCTGGTCGGTGTCGTCATTGCGTCCATCGTGGGCATCTTCTGGCAGAATGACATGTTCCAGTTCGTCCTGTCGGTCTGCGGGGTGATCGTGTTCACCGCGCTCACGGCCTGGGATGCGCAGCGCCTGAAGGCAATGGCCCTGGCGCTACCGGACGGCCGGACCGGCTCCTATGCCGTGGTGGGCGCACTTTCGCTGTACCTTGACTTCATCAACCTGTTCCTGTTCCTGCTGCGGCTCTTCGGAAGGCGGAGGTAGCGGCCGACGGGCGTCCCCCTACCCCCAAACCCTTCTCCCGACTAGCTTTTCCCCCTCACAACTCATCCTCCCCGGACTCCGCACCAGGGCCGGGGCGACCAGACCAAAGGAAGGTGACATGGCCCGTCAGTACGAGGCGGTCTACATCTTCGACAGCGCCCTCGAAGAGCCCGCCATCACCGAAAAGCTCAATCGCTTTCACGCGCTAGTTCCCCAGCCCAATGGCGATGCCGTCAAGGTGAACCACTGGGGCAAGCGCACCCTCGCCTACCCCATCAAGAAGCGCGACACCGGCTACTACGTGGTGGCGAACTTCCAGGCCTCGGCAGCTCAGCTGCCGGAGTTCGAGCGCGCCATCAAGCTGGACGAGGGGGTACTTCGCCACCTCGTCGTGGTGACCGAGCACGATTACGCCCCGGTCCGCGACGTTACGGATCGCAAGTTCGAGGAGGATGACGAATGAAACGCACTCGGAAGGGTGATCCGCTGGCCGAGGCCGGGATCCGGTATATCGACTACAAGGACGACAAGATGCTGCAGCGGTTCCTCACTGAGCGGGGGAAGATCCTGCCCTCCCGGCTGTCGGGCATCACGGCCCGCCACCAGCGTCAGCTGAGCATCGCGATCAAGCGGGCCCGCTACCTCGCACTGCTGCCCTACATCAAGCGGGGCTCGAGCTGAGGGTGTCTCAGCTCCGGCCGGCGGTGACCTGGCGAGCGCTGGTGGTCCTCGCCGCGTACGTAGTCTTCTTTCCGCCACTGTTCGTCCTCGGACCGCTTGCCGGGCTCCTGGTGGCGTCGCGGCCAAGGTCGGTTCGGGAATGGGCCTGGATTGGCGCCGCCGCGCTCTGGCTCCTCGTCACCCTGGGCCAACCCGGCGGGCTCGCCCCCCAGATGCTGCACGCCTGGGCCCTGTTCGTGACCGGCGCTTTCGTGGTGCTCATGCTCTCCGGCCGGTGCTCGCTGATTTCCGGCGCGCTGCTGGCGAGCGCGTTCGGCTTTGGCGCCGCGACAGTCTGGGCCTGGCTCCTGGGTAGCCGTTGGCAGGACATCCAGCTCGCCGTGGCCCACACCGGGTGGGAGTTCTGCCGGCAACTCCTGGCGCAGAGCAACCTGGCCCCGGACGCGCTCGACGGCCTCAGATCCTACGTGAACAGCCTCGCGGATGCGGTCGGCGTGCTGGCGCAGCTTTTCCCCGGCCTCCTGATTCTCACCGCACTCCCCGGCCTGGTACTGGCCTGGACCTGGTATCACAGGCTCTCAGCACACCCGACGGGGACGCCCGGCGGGCGGTTCGCCGAGTTCCGCTTCAGCGACCACCTGGTGTGGCTGGTGGTCGGCTGTGTGGCGGGATTCGTGCTGCCCTTGCCGGACGCCCTTCACGGGCTGCTGGGGAACCTCGCCGTCGTCACCGGTGGGTTGTACGCGGCTCGCGGAGCCGCCGTGGCCTGGCGCAGTGTAGAGCCGTTTTCCCTGGGCGTCCTGGCGATTCTGCTGCTGGGCGTCCTGTTTATTCTCCCGGTCGCGCTGGGGGGGTTCTTTTCCGTGGGCCTGGCCGATACCTGGGTGGACTTCCGGCGGCGGTTCGCTTCCGCCGGATCGAGAGAGGAGTGACCCGATGGAAGTGATCCTTCGCGAGGATGTGAAATCGCTCGGCCAGGCGGGAGACCTAGTCAAGGTGAAGCCGGGCTATGCCCGCAACTTCCTGCTCCCAAAAGGCCTGGCCTATGAGGCCACCGAGGGCAACCGCAAGCGCATCCTCGCGGAGTCCAAGGCCCGGATGGCCCGCGCGGCCCAGGAGCGGAGTGAGGCGGAAGCTTTCGCGACCACGCTTGCTGGTGCCACGCTGACCCTGGCGCGAAAGGTCGGGGAGGGAGACCGGCTCTTCGGTTCCATCACCGCCCAGGACATCGCCAATGCCCTGTCCCGGCAGGGCCACGCGGTGGACAAACGGAAGATCGAGCTCCCACATCCGATCAAGTCGCTCGGCACTCACCAGATTCCGGTGCGGCTCCATCCCGATGTTCAGGCGCAGCTTCGAGTGATCGTCGTGGCGGAGTGACTGCGCTTCGATGACCGTTGCCATCCGGTACGTCGATGGGCCCCGGCTCACCCGCTCGCTCCTCGCGGCCGCCGACTGGGTCGCGGCAGGCCGGGAAGAGATCAATCGGATCAACGTCTTCCCGGTTCCCGACGGCGACACCGGCACCAACTTCAGCCTGACCCTGCGCGCCGTCTGTGACGCTCTCCGGGCGCTTGGCGACGCGCCGCTCTCCGTCACCGCGAAGACCGCGGCCCGCGGGGCGGTGCTCGGGGCGCGCGGCAACTCGGGGATGATGCTGGCCCATTTCCTTCTCGGTTTCGCGGAGGTCATGGAGGGCAAGGAACAGGCGACCGCCCAGGAGGTCGCCGAGGGATTCCGCCGGGGCGCCGACCGGCTGTACGACTCCCTCGACGACCCCCGCGAAGGAACCATTCTCACCGTGGCTCGGGAGGCGGCCCACGCGGCCGCACGAGCCGCAGCGGATTCCCCCGACATTCTGCTCTTCATGACCCGGCTCCTCCGCGAGGGGGAGATCGCGCTGGCCCGCACTCCCGAGCTGATGGCGGTCCTCAAGGAAGCCGGGGTCGTCGATGCCGGGGGGAAGGGCTTCGTCCGCATGCTGGAGGGGGTGGTCCGCTACATCGAGGGTGACCCCATCCTGCCCGCGGCACCATTCAGTGAGAGCGAGGCCGCGCTGGTGCCCGCTGCCGATGTCGAGGTGGCGGCCGAACGGGACTTCCAGTTTTGTACCGAGCTCACCGCCCGCGGCGAACAGCTGCCCCCTGCCAATGAGGTACGCGCCCAGATCCGACATTTCGGCGGCTCCGTTCAGGTAGTAGTGGCCGGGGACATCCTCAAGGTGCATGTGCACACCGACACCCCGGAGGCCGTCTTTACCTTCGCGGCCCGCTGGGGAGCAATCCAGGCCACCAAAGCGGAGGACATGCGGGCCCAGCACCGGCGACTGGCGCACGGTGACCGGCGCCCGGTGGCGGTCATAGCCGACTCCTCCGCGGATCTGCCCGACGCGGTACTTGACCGGCATCACATCGTGCTGGTGCCGCTGCAGGTGATGTTCGGGGACGAGACTTATCGCGACCGGGTGGAGCTGAAGCCGGCGGAATTCTACCGGAAGATGCGGTTCTCCAAGGTCCACCCAACGACCTCTCAGCCCACACTGGGCGAGTTCGTGCGGGTGCTGCGGGACGCGAAGGCCGAAGCCGACGAAGTCGTGGCCGTACTGCTCGCATCCCGCCTGTCCGGTACCTACCAGTCCGGGCTCGCGGCGGGAAAGGCGGCTGCGCTGGAGGGGGTCCACTTCGTCGATAGTGCCACGGCGTCCCTGGGCCTGGGACTGCTCGCGCTGCGTGGGGCCGAGTTGGGGGAATCTGGCTGGTCCGCGACCGACATCGTGGCCGAGCTCCACCGGGTTCGGCGCCAGTCCGGCTGCTACATCACCGTGGATCGGTTCGACAACCTGCTCCGGTCCGGCCGGGTGACCCGGGGCAAGGCTTGGCTCGCCGGCATGCTGGACGTAAAGCCGATCCTCTCGCTGGATCAGGAGGGCGGCATCATCCCGGTGGATCGGGTCCGGGGCCGGGCCAATGTCGTCCCCCGGGTCCTGAGCCTGCTCGAGAAGCGGCTGTCTCCCCGCCCGAGCGCCTTGCGTTTCGGCATTGTCCACGCGGAAGCCCCCGAGACGGCCGAGCGCCTGCGGGCGGCCCTGGTGGCGGCCTACGCGCCCAAGGACTGTTTCATTGCCTTGGCAACCGGAGTGCTGGGCACCCATGTAGGTTTCGGAGCGTGGGGTGTATTCTGGCAGGTGGAGGACGGGGTGCCCCCGCGGGGGCACCCGGCATGAAGCTAGCGGAGGAGCTGTCGGTGGCCGTCCAGGCGATCGACGACCTGAAGGGGCGAGACATCGTGGTGCTGGACCTGCGCGGGCTGAGCGAGGCGACGGACTACTTCGTGGTGGCATCGGGTACCTCCGACGCGCATGTCCGCGGTATCGCCGAATCGGTGCTCGCCAAACTGCACCGGCGCGGGGTCCGGGCCCACCACGTCGAGGGCCTGTCCGGCGGCCGGTGGGTCCTGCTGGACTTCGTGGACTTCGTGGTCCACCTCTTTCATCCGGAGACCAGGAGCTTTTACCGGCTCGAGCGGCTCTGGAGTGATGCGCCGGAGATCAAGCCCGGCGCCTGACCTGGCAGGTGATATCATGATCCGTCGTACCGCTGTGGCGTTGTCCCTGCTGGCGTGCGTCCCGAACGTGCTCTCGGCGCAGTACTACTTTGGCCAGAACAAGGTCCAGTACCGGTCGTTTCACTTCCAGGTGCTCCGGACCGAGCACTTCGATATCCACTTCTATCCCGAGGCCCGGGCGGCCGCCCTCGATGCGGGCCGGCTGGCGGAGCGCTCCTACCAGCGCCTGTCCCGGCTCCTTCGCCATGAGTACAAGGAACGCAAGCCCATCATCCTGTACGCATCGCACTCGGATTTCCAGCAGACCAACGCACTGGGCGGCGAGGCACCGAGCGAAGGCACCGGCGGGGTAACCGACTTCTACAAGCAGCGGATCATCCTCCCCTTCACCGGGTCCTACGAGGAGCTGGAGCACGTCCTCCAGCACGAGATGGTGCACCAGTTCCAGTACGACATCTGGAGCCGGGGCCGTGCCGGCGCCGGTCTCGCCACCATCATCAATGTGAATCCGCCGCTGTGGTTCGTGGAGGGCATGGCGGAGTACTTCTCCCTCGGCGGGATCGACCCCAACACGGCGATGTGGCTCCGTGACGCAGCCATCGAAGGGAAGATCCCCACCGTCAACCAGCTCGAGACCGATCCGAGGATCTTTCCGTATCGGTACGGCCAGGCGCTTCTGGCGTTCATCGGCCAGCGCTGGGGTGACGAGTCCATCGGGGCGATCATTCAGGGAACGATGGCCGGCGGCGGCGGGCTCGAAGGCTCCATCCGGCGGGTGCTGGGGGTGGACTACAAGGGTCTCTCGGATCTGTGGAAGGAAGACATTCAGAAGACCTACCTCCCCGAGGTAGCGTCCCAGCAGCGGGCCCGGGATATCGCGACCGAGATGCTCACCGAAAAGCGTTCCGAAGGGACGCTGCATCTCGCGCCCGCGCTCTCGCCGGATGGGCGCCAGGTCGCCTACTTCAGCGAGAAGGACTTCTATTTCGTCGATCTGTACCTCGCGGACGCCGCCACGGGCAAGGTGAAGGAACGACTGCTGAAATCATCCTACAGCAGCAACTACGAAACCTTCCGCTTCATCAACTCGGCGGCCAGCTGGTCGCCGGACGGCCGGTTTCTCGCGGTGGCGGCCAAGCGGGGACCACGGGATGACATCCTCATCATCGATGTGCCGAGGAATCACGAGGCCAGGCGGATTCGGGTCAAACTGAGCGGCGTCACCACCCCGACCTGGAGCCCGGACGGGAAGGAGCTGGTCTTCACCGGATATGACGGCGGCCTGTCCGATCTCTTCCTGATCAACGCCGACGGCACCAACTTGCGGCGCCTGACCAACGACCGGTATGCCGATTTGCACCCGGTCTGGTCGCCGGACGGCAAGACGATTGCGTTCGCCACGGATCGCGGCCCGGACACCGACTTCCAGACCCTGCACATCGGCAACATGCGGATCGCGACCTATGACCTGCCCAGCGGCCGCATCGATGTCCTGCCCGACATGGAGCTGGGAAAGAATGCCAGCCCGCAGTGGTCGCCGGACGGCCGGCAGATCGCCTTCGTGTCGGACCGCACCGGCGTGAGTAACATCTTCCTGTTCGACCTCCACGATCAGAAGGTGTATCAGATCACCGACCTGTTCACCGGAGCCCAGGGCATCACCCCGCTCTCGCCGGTGCTCTCCTGGGCCCATCAGGCCGATCGCCTGGCGTTTGTCTACTACTCCCGCGATCGGTTCGACGTGTACGCGATCAACGATCCCCGCTCGCGGGAAAAGACGGTGTGGGAACCGCCCGCTCCGGCCGTGGCGCACCGGGATTCCGCGGCCGCCCCGGCCGCCCCCGGCCCCTCCGCGGGTGCCCCCCCGGCGCATGACACCGTGACCGTGGGCCCGGTAGAAGCGACCGGCGGGATCTACGTGAGCCCCACCGGATTCCGGCGGGCGGATGCCGCCCCGGATGTCACCGACTCCACCCAGCGCCCGGTCACCATCACCGCACTCATGGATTCGGTGAACATTCCGCTCCCGGACACTGCCGAATTCAAGGTGACCAGGTACAAGGTGAGCTTCCAGCCGGACTATATCGCCCGGCCGTCGATCGGCTATACGCGCGACAACTTCGGCCGCGGCTTCTATGGTGGAAGCGCGATCGCACTCTCGGACCTGCTCGGCGACCATCAGCTGATCTTCGCCGCGTACGTCAACGGACGGGTCAGCGAAGCGCTGGTCAACGCCACCTACGTCAATACGACTCACCGCCTGAACTGGGCGGCCAGCGCCGGGCAGCAGCCGTTCTACTTCCTGGAGGCCAGTCAGATCCGGGGGTCCGGTACCACTTCGGACACCTTCGTCACCAACCTGCGCCGGATCGTGGTCCGTTCCGTCCAGGGTCAGGCGATCTATCCGCTCTCCCGGTTCCGGCGGTTCGAGTTCGGACTCGCCGCGGCGACGATCACGGACCGGCGGCAGCAGATCTTCGAGCCGTTCGATCCGAACACCGGCTTCGCGAATGCGGATGCGACCAGTCGCGAGATCGCGCTGCCCGGCGCCAGCTTCGTCCAACCCTCGCTCGCCTACGTGTTCGACAACTCCCTCATGGGATACGTAGGTCCGTTCTACGGGCGACGCTATCGGCTGGAGGGGTCACAGTCGATCGGCGGCTGGCAGTACTTCGAGGGTCTCGCCGACTATCGGCGCTATGACCGCCTCATCGGTCCGTTCACCCTCGCCACGCGTGCCCTGTACTTCGGTCGCCACGGACCGGACGCCGACCAGTTCCAGGTGTTCCTCGGCAACACCGACCTGATTCGCGGCCACACCTCCGGTAGCTACTACCGGCACGAGTGCCAGTTTTCCGATCCGGCCAGCACCGAGACCGGCTGCTTCGCACTGGATCGGCTCGTGGGCAGCCAGATCGCCGTGGGCAACGCGGAACTCCGTTTTCCGATCCTGACTCCCGCGATGCACTTCGTGCCCATGGGCTTTCCGCCCATCGAGGGAGCGTTCTTCTACGACGTCGGGATAGCCTGGCGTGAAGGGGACAAGCTCCGCTGGAGTCGCAAGCCCGGGGATAGCCCGAGCACGGTCCGGGCTCCGCTCCAGACCATCGGAGTGGGGGCACGGATGAACCTGTTCGGCTTCGTAGTGCTCCGGCTGGACTACTCCTTCCCTCAGCATCGCGACGGGGTCGGAGGCTACTGGACCCTCAGCCTGGGCCCGGTGTTCTAGGGCAGCGCCGAGATGGACGGGGCGGAACTGCGTCATGCGCGGTTCCGCTCCCGCGAGGGGTTGGGAGGAGCACGCCTCCAGACTATTTTTCGCTGGTGCACACCCGTCCCTTGGTGGCCCTGGCAGCGGCGCTTGCGCTCGCCTGCCATTCCAGCACCCCGACACACACCCGCGGTCTCTCTGTCGCCTCGACCACTCCGCCTTCGAGCCTTCTTCGGCTTTCCGGCGCGGGCGACACCGCGGAGCTGTATCACCTTCCCCGACTGGAACGATGGGATTGGAGGTCGACCGCGACGCTCCCGCCGGTCCGGCGGGCCATCGGCGCCGACCTGGACCTCGGGCTGGTCTACGCCCTGGACACCAAGAGCGAAGTGCTCGCCTTCGATCTGCAGACCGCCCGCCCCAGGCCGCAGCTGCTCACCGACGTACGTGACGTTACCGTCGGGCCTGACGGGACCCTCTTCACCATCGATGACAGCCTCCGGGCAACCCAGTTCATCCGGCGCAACCCGTTACGGTTCCCCTCGAAGCTGGCGGCCCGGCCGCGCGATCTGTTCGGGACCCGAACCGCGGCGTTGCTGGCCATCTCCTCGGGAGCCCGCACCACTCTCACCCTTCTCCGCGCCGCGGAGCAGCCGGTGGAAGCCGCCCTCCCCTCCGGCGATGCGGCGGCCACGTTCTGGGGCGACCTGCTCGCGATCGCGGCGGACACCGCGGTGGTCCTGGTTGATCCCGATCAGCCTGACCGACCCGTGGCGCTGCCGGTCAAGGGCCATGCCCGAGCGGTGGTGTTCTCTCCATCGGGACATCGCCTTTACGTGGCTCGACGGGAAGGACCGATCCTGGTCTACAACCGGTTTACTCGTGAAAGGATCGGGGAGATCGAACTGCCGGGTACCGCCGGCGCGCTGCGGGCGGACCCGTTTGGGCGCTGGCTCCTGGTGCATCCGCCGGACGCGGATTCGCTGTGGCTGGTGGACCTGGCGCGCAACCGCTTCGTGGGTGGGTTCGCGACCAATTGGGCTCCCGATCTGCCGACGGTCACCAATCAGCAGACCCTGCTCGTCAAGGAGGGTCGCGATGTCGTCGCGTACGACCTCACCAAGCCCGACGCTCCCGAGACCGGCCGGGTGCGCGGCGGGGCGGCCGACACCTGGCTGCCGCTCGCCTGGACACCCGAGACCGGCACTGCCATCGCCCTGTCCGACGAGACCAGCCCGGACACGGCCGCCAGCCAAGGGACCGATCTCGACCCGACCGGCTCGAAGGTCTACCTTCAGGTCTCCAGCTCCCAGAATCGCTCCTGGTCGGCCGAGTTGGCCAGTCAGCTCGCCCAGCAGGGACTGCCCGCCAAGGTGCTGGACCCGCGGCCCGGGGAGGATGGATTCCGCGTCGTCCTTGGGCCGTACCCCAGCCGCCCGGCGGCCGAAACCACAGGCAAGCGCCTGGGTCGACCCTACTTCATCTATCAACCCGATCGCTGAAGAGGATCCTCCAGCATGAAGCTCACGAAGCTCGAGCTTTCCGGCTTCAAGTCCTTCGCGGACACCGTGACCCTCTCCTTCCAGGAGGGCGTGACCGGCATCGTCGGGCCGAACGGCTGCGGCAAGTCCAACGTCTCCGACGCGGTACGCTGGGTGCTGGGCGAGCAGTCGGCGCGCACCCTCCGGGGCGGCAAGATGGAGGATGTGATCTTCCAGGGCTCCGCCGCCCGGCGTCCGGTGAATGTCACCGAGGTCTCCCTGTTCCTCGACAACAGCGACGGCGATCTGCCGATCGCCTACCGCGAGGTGCAGATCTCCCGCCGCCTGTCGCGGAGCGGACAGTCGGACTACCTGCTCAATGGAACGGTGGTCCGGCTGCGCGACATCCAGGACCTCTTGCGTGGCACCGGACTGGGGACCGACGCCGGGGTGGTGATCGAGTCGAAAATGATCGAGTGGTTGCTGTCTGACCGGGCTGAAGACCGCCGGGCGTTGTTCGAGGAAGCGGCGGGAATTGGCTTGTATCGGGACCGCCGCCAGACCACCGAACGACGGCTGGAGGAGACCGCCGGGGACCTCCAGCGCGTTGAAGACCTGATCGCCGAAGTACAGAGCCAGCTACGGAGTCTGGCCCGCCAGAAAGGGAGGGCCGAACGGCACGCCCGGCTCATGGAGGAACGCTTCGCGGTCCAGGTGACCCTCGCCCGGCGGCAGCTGGCCGACCTCAGCCATCAGATGGAGACGTCCGAGCGCCGTCATGCCGAGCTGGAAGCGGACCTGCCCGGCTCCCGGGAGGCGCTGGTCCGGCTGGAGGAACGGCGCGACGAGGCGGTCCGCGGCCGCGCCCGCAGCGAGAGCCGGCGCACCGAAATAGCCCGGCGGCTTGGTGATGCGCGGCTGGAGCTCAACAAGCTGGACGGGGATCTCGCCCTGGCCGCCGAGCGGCTGGCCAACGTCGCGGCTCGTAAGCTCCGGGCCTCCGAGGAGCGCAGCCTGATGGAGAACCGTCGCCAACAGGCCCTGCGCGACCGCGAATCGGCCCACAGCGACTACCATGGCGCCGTCTCGGATCGGGAGCGCATTCAGAGCGAGCTTGCGGCTCGCACCCGGGCCGAGCAGGAGGTTCGCCTCCGGCTGGGCGAGCAGCGTCAGGCGGTGCGTCAGCTGGAAGAAGAGATCCAGAAACGCATGCAGACGTTTCGCGCACTCGAGGGCGAACGGCACTCGCTGGAGACCGACCTCGCTTCCCTGCGGGAGCAGACGACGACCGCCCAGGCCCGGCGCCAGTCCGCCCATGCGGAAGAGGAGATCGCGGTCCGGCGGCGGGCCGAGGCCACTCGGGTGGCCGATCGCCATATCCAGGAGGCGCGGCGCCTGGCCGGCGAAGCCGAGCGGGCCCGCCATCTGGTGGCGGAGCTCCGCCGCCGGGAGGCCCTGGAACGGGCCGAATGGCGCACCGCCGAGGAGACGCTGGCGCAACTGACCGCCCGCCGGCAGGCACTGGAAGAGCTGGAACGCGACCGGGTCGGCCTCGCGCCGGGCGCGGCCGCGCTCCTAGCCGCCCGGGAGCAGTTCGGCGACGGCATCCTGGGACCGCTGTCCGACTTCATCCGCGCCGGCCGCGAGGACGCCGAACTGGCCGAGCGCCTGCTCGGCGAATGGGTCCACGCCGTGCTGGTCCGCGACGACCACACGATCGGCACCATCCAGGCCTGGCACGCCGCCGAGCAGCCGGGCGCGATCGCGCTCTTGCCCGTCGACCGCAACCCGGTCGGGGCCTCCGGAGAGGCACCGCTCCGCGATCGCCTCTACACCCAGGGTCCGGCGGAGGCCTGGGTGCAGGCGCTGCTCGCTGGGTCCGAGATCCTCGAACCCGGTGGCCGCGCCCTCCGCCGCCCCAATGGGGCTGTGCTGCTCGCCGGAGCCCCCAGCCCCTCCGGTCCGCTACGCCGCCGCGCCGAACTGGAGAACCTGGGAGCCGAGGTGGGCGACGCCCAGGCCGCGCTTCATCGCGCCGATCTGGCACTCGGCGCCACGGTCGCCCGGCTGGCGGAAGCAGAAGCCGGACTGGAGACCGCAACCCATGCGGCCGATCAGGCACGGGAATCCGAGCGGATTGCCGTGGCGGGTCGAGAGGAGGCCATCCGCCTGGCCACCGCCGTCAGCCGCGAGTTGGCAGATGCCGACAGCCAGCTTCACTCGTTGAGCGAGCGACTGGAGCGCTCCGAGCACCGGCTGCGGGAGATCGACGGGAGCCTGACGGACGAGGCTCTGGCCCGTGCCCGCCTGGACGAAAACCTCGGCCTGGCCCGGACGCTCCTGGCCGACCTCGAAAGCCAACAGGAGGCGGCCCGCGACGCCCGGGTGCACTGGCAGGTGCAGGAGGCCCAGCTGGCTGCCCGCCTCGAAGCGGCGCAGACCGCCCTCGACCGCGCCGTCCGGCTGGGAACCGAGGCAGACCAGGCCGGCGTAACTCTGGCCGGAGAACTGGGCCAGATCGAGACCGACACGACCAACCTCGCAGCCCAGCAGGCACAGTGGATCGAAGCCCGAGCCGAGCGGCGCGTGGCCGTGAGTGAGCTCGAGACCGCCACGGCCGAAGCCGACGCCGAGGTCGAGAAGGCCGGACAGGAGCTGACCCAGGCGGAGGCGAGCCTGCACCAGGCCCGGGAGCGCCTCGACCAGTTGACCGAGGAGTATCATCGCCTGGAGATCGAAATGACCGAGGCTGCAGGTCGCCGGCGCTCGATCGTCGAGCGGGCTGAGGCCGACTGGAAGAAGCCGATCGATACCCTGTTCGCCGAAGCCCCCTTCCTGGACCTGGATCTCCCGACGCTGGAGATCGAGTCCCAGCGGATCACCGAGGGCCTCGACGCCATCGGGCCGGTCAACGCGCTGGCCGTCGAGGAGCACGCCGAGGAGGCCAAACGTCTCGAGTTCCTCACCGCCCAGCGCGACGACCTGGCGGCGGCCCGCGGGGCGCTCCAGCAGGCCATCCGGGAGATCGACGGCACGGCTCGAACCATGTTCATGGAAACCTTCGCCGCCATCAGGACCAACTTCCTGAATGTGTTCCAGACTCTGTTCGGTGGCGGGGAGTGCGACCTGAGGCTGGCCACACCCGAAGAGCCGCTGGAGAGCGAGATCGACATTCACGCGGCCCCGCGCGGGAAGCGCATTCAGCGCATCCATCTGCTGTCGACCGGTGAGCGCTATCTGGTGGCGGTCTCTCTGCTCTTCAGCATCTACCTCACCAAGCCGAGCCCCTTCTGCCTGATGGATGAGGTGGACGCCCCGCTCGACGATGCCAACGTGGGCCGGTTCATCCGGCTGCTCGACGAGTTCAAGAAATCCACTCAGTTCATCGTGATCACCCACAACCCCCGGACCATGCAGGCGGCCGAGGCGGTTTATGGGGTCACCATGCAGGAGCCCGGAGTCTCGACCCTGGTCGGCGTGCGGTTGGGAGAGTTGGAGCGGGTGTGATGATGAAGATCAGAGGGCAAGAGGACGAGATGACAGGAGGATGGCACTTCTCGCACGTCCTCTCGTCCTCCCGTCCTCTAGCCCCATTCCCGAAAGCCACTCCATGCTGATCGTCATGCACACCGAGGCGACCGACGAGCAGATCCGTCGGGTTTGCGACACCATTCAGGAGATGGGGTACACGGCCAGGCCCATGCCGGGCAAGCAGCGCACCACCGTTGGTCTGGTTGGCAACGATGGCCGGGTCGATGGCTCGCGACTGGAGGGTTTGCCCGGTGTCCAGGAAATCATCCACGTCTCCAAGCCGTACAAGCAGGTATCGCGCGAGTGGAAACCGGAGTCGACCGTCGTTCGGCTGCCGGGCGGCATCGCGATCGGTGGCGAGGAAGTCGTCGTCATGGCGGGCCCCTGCTCCGTGGAAACGGAGCGCCAGATTCTCACCGCCGCGGTCCAGGTCAGGGATGCCGGGGCCGCCGTGCTGCGCGCCGGGGCCTTCAAGCCGCGGTCTTCGCCGTACTCGTTCCAGGGACTCGGGGTCGAGGGCCTCCGGCTGCTGGCGCGCGCCCGGGAGGAAACCGGGCTCCTGGTGGTCACAGAGGCGATGGACGCCGAAGGGGCGGATCAGGTTGCGGAGGTCGCCGACATCATCCAGATCGGCGCCCGCAACATGCAGAATTATTCGCTGCTCAAGAAGGTAGGCCGGATCGACAAGCCGGTGCTGCTCAAGCGCGGCCTCTCCGCAACGATTCAGGAGCTGTTGCTGTCCGCGGAATATGTCCTCGCCGAGGGCAATCCCAATGTGATCCTCTGCGAGCGCGGGGTGCGCAGTTTCGATTCCGCAACCCGCAACCTGCTCGATCTCTCGGCGATCCCCTTCGTGAAGACCGTTTCCCATCTGCCTATCGTTGCCGACCCCAGCCATGGCACCGGCCACCGGGAAATGGTGATTCCGATGGCCCGGGCGGCGGTGGCGGCCGGTGCCGACGGCCTGCTTGTCGAAGTGCATCCCCATCCCGACCGCGCCCTGAGCGACGGGGCGCAGAGCCTCTACCCGGACCAGTTCGCCCGGCTGATGAAGGAAACCCGCATCATCGCCGAGGCCATCGGGCGGAGGATCGCAGTGCCGGCAGGGGTGAAGGCATGAAGGGCGGACCGACGGAAAGGCGGACCGGCGGAGCTGAGTCGACGGTATTCATGGCCCTTCTCCTGCCGGCGGTGCTGTCCGCCCATCCGCCCGTCCGCTGGTCCGTGCAGGAGCCCGACGCCACAGCTCTCATCGCCCGGGCAGCCGAAAAGTATCGGTCCATCGGATCCTTCCAAGCTGACTTTCGCCAGGTGATCGATGATCCGATGATCGGGGCGTACACCAGTCAGGGCACGCTGGTACAGGCCGGGGAGTCGAAGCTCGCGATGCGCTTCACCGACCCCAAGGGCGATGCGATCGTGATGGATGGGGAGCATATCTGGGTGTATACCCCAAGCACGACTCCCGGGCAGGTTCTGAGGCTCCCAATGCCCAGCGATCCGACCTACGGTCCCAACGTACTGGCGTGGATTCTCACCAACCCTACCACGCGCTACCGAGGCCGCTATCTCAGGTCCGATGCGGTTGGCGGAAGGGCGGCGGATGTTATCCTGCTCACCCCGGTGGATCCCTCGCTGCCGTTCACGGAAGCGGTGGTGTGGCTGGACCAGTTCGACAACCTGCCCCGTCGTCTCGAGGTTCGTGAGCGCGGCGGTCAGCGGCGAACTCTGAGCTTTACCGGGGTGGAGACTACGCGACCGACGGGGCCCGACACCTTTCGTTTCGACGTCCCTCCGGGAATCCGGATCGTAGATCAATAGTCGCGAAGCACCCGCTCCACTTCGACCGCCCGGGCGGGCTCGAGTCCCGCCTCCCGAGCGAGGGTGAGCGCCTGCAGGCCGAGGCGGGCGTACAGCTCCCGGTCTTCCGGCTGGAGCGCCTCCAGGTGGGCGCGAATGGTGGCCACGTCTCCCCGCCGCACCGGCCCGGTCAGCGCTTCAGCAGGCGACTGCCGTTCCAGGCTGGCGGCAACTCCCCGAACCAGTGGCAGGTACATCTGTCCGGCCAGCGCTCCGGGGACGCCTGCGGCTTCCGCGATCCGCCCGGCCATTGCAGTGAGGGCAACCACATAGTTGGAGGCGATGACGGCGGCGGCATGGTAGGCAGCCTTGGCGCCGGCGGCCAGCCGCACCGCCGTGAGCCCAAGCAGCGCCGCCAACCGTTCCGCCTCGGCGATCGCCCGGCGGTCCCCTTCCACGGCGGCGAACGCGCCGCTCCACCGGGCGGCGGCGGTCTCCGGCTCGGAAATCGCCTGGAGCGGATGGATGGAACCGAGCGCAGCGCCGCAACGCTCAAGCGGCCGGAGCGCGCGGGCATCGAGGAGACCGGAGAGGTGGAGGACGACCTGCGACGATTCGATGGCGCGCCGCTCCGCCAGCTCGGCGGCCACATCGGTGATGGCATCGTCCGGGACGGCGAGGAGCACCGTGTGGGCACCGGACAGCGCCTCGGACACTGAGATCGTTGCCTCCCGCCGCGACCACAGGGTAACCCGTTGGCCCGCTCCACTCAGCGCCTGCGCCAGACCGCGTCCCATCCTGCCCCCACCCACGATCGCGATCATCCGCTATCTCCGGACCCACGACCATAGAATCGCCCCCGCCAGGATCGCGAAGGTGAAGGCAAACAGATGGTACAGGGTCACCGAGCTCGAGCGCCGATTCACCCGGACGCCGAGCGGCACCGTGACGACGGCTCCGGCGGCGAGAGCCAGTGCCATCCGGAGATCGACAAATCCGGCCATCCACGGGGAGAGCGGCGGTGCGGCGGCGGCGGTGAGGTAGGCGAGGCCGCCAGACAGTGTGGTGAGGCATACGCCCGCGAGAGCAGTCGGGGCCACCGCCCTGACCGGGAGCCGCCCGACATAGAGGAGGGCGGGCACCGCGATCAGACCACCGCCGATACCCAGCAGTGCCGACATCGCGCCTCCCAGAAGCCCGATGCCGCCGAGCCAGGCCCATGAGTGAGGCGCTTGCGGCGGATCGGGATCTGGTTGCTGGGGACTCCTTGCCCGACGCGCGAGGTCCCATGCCGAGGCCAGCAGGAACAGGCCGAAGGCGGCGCGAACCCAATGCGCACCTCCCGCCCTGGTCAGAATGCGGGCCGTGAGAAACGCGGAGGCGATTCCGGGCAAGGAGTAGACCAGGGCGGGGAGCCAGAGGATGGCCCGGGCTGCAGCATAGCGCCACGTACCCACGCTGGCGGCCACAAATGCAACGCCCAGACTAGTGGCGTGGGCTACCAGAGTCTGGGCGGAAACCGATGCCCCGGTAGGGGCGTAGACCAGGTATAGGAACGGCACCATCAGGACCCCGCCGCCGATCCCCGCCACGGCGGAGATCACGCCGACCGCGAGACCGGTGGCGAACCCGGCAGGAACCTCGAGGGCTGGTGCGATCGGCTAGTTTCTCCGCGCCGACCCGCCCGACGCCTCCCCCATGGCCAGGGACAACAGCTCCTTGGGCGACTGGGCCCGGTGGAGCAGATCGATTGCCGCCTGCATCTGCCGGTCGTCGCGGGCGCGCCGACGGAATTCCGCCGGGCGGCCAAAGGCATACCGCGCCACCTCGTAGCCCAGCTGCTCGTCCACCAGCGCCTGACCGTTGCGATAGTCCTCGTCGGAGATCTGTACTCCCTTGGCTCGCATGCGTCGGAGCACATCGGCGCGCATGGCGGGGCTGATGGTGAAGTCCTCGCTGGTTACCGACTTGTCGTTCTTGATCTGCAGCGCGGTGCTGGTCAGCGCGTCGCGGTATTCCGAGAACCTGGAGGCCAGCGCACTCGCGAACGCCCGCTCGGAGCTGGTGAGGCTGTCCTGGCGGACGATCAGATCCGGCACGATTCCACCGCCACCCCGAACCAGGCGGCCGGCGTCCGTCTTGTAGACCGGCCGGGCCGCGCTGTCGGCGGCCAGGGAATCGCGCACACCGTCCGCCTCGTTGGCGGCCTGGCGGACCTGGTCTTCTTCGTTCCGGGCCGTGCGCTGGATAGTCCGCCCGCTCGGCGTGTACCACCGTCCCGTGGTCAGCTTGAGGGCGGTGTTGTCGGAGAAGGGAAACAGGGTCTGTACCAGGCCCTTCCCGAAAGTGGGGACGCCCACGACCACGGCGCGATCATGGTCCTGCAGGGCCCCGGAGATGATCTCCGCGGCGCTCGCCGTGCCATCGTTGACCAGTACCACGATGGGCAGGTTCGGCCATTCCTGCTTGGCCACGTCGACGAAGGCCTTGGTCGCTCCTCTGGCGCGACCCCGGGTCGCGACGATCTCCTGGCTTTTATCGAGGAACAGATCCGTGACTTTCACGCCCTGATCCAGCAGCCCGCCCGGGTTGCCACGAAGGTCGAGAATGAGGCTCTTCATCCCCTTGCCCAGCAGCGCGGTGATTTCGGCCCGCAGCTCCTGGGTGGAGCTCTCCGCCACCGGGCTCAGCGATATGTATCCGATGCCTCCGGAGAACAGATTTCCCGGCGGGACCGATCGTACATGGATTGTTGAACGGGTGAGACGGTACACCACCGGCTGGGAGATGCCGGTACGATGGACCCTAAGCTCCACCTCACTGCCCGGGGCCCCTCTCAGCGCCTTGACCGCCTGCTCGCTGTTCCATCCCTCCGTGGACTTCCCATCTACGGCGATGATCTGGTCCCCCGTCTCGACGCCTGCGCGCTCCGCGGGCGTCTCCGGGAGCGGGGCGACGACGGTGATCCAGCCATCGCGGACATCAATCTGAATGCCCAGACCACCGTAGTTCCCGGTCGTCGTCTCGGTCAGCTGCTTGTAGTCATCGTTCTGCAGCAGGACGGAGTATGGGTCCTTGAGCTGCTCGAGCAGACCGTTGGTGGCCTTCTGGTACAGCTCGCCCTGGGGGATCGAGTCCACATAGTAGGCGCTGACGTGCGAGAGCACATCATCGAACAACCGGGCCTGCTGGTAGACCTCGCCATCCCGTGCCGCGCCGCGTTGCAGCAACCAGCCACCGGTGAAGAAGGAAAGGATCGCGACCATCGCGATCAGACCCCATCGTTGACGCATGTTTCCCTCCATCTGGCGTGCCCTTCGGGACGGCCCCGACCGGGACTGGACCCCGGATCTGGAAGCTAATCGCGACCGGTCAGACGCGCGCCCGGCCGCCGCGCTCCCACCTCCGACCACGCTGCCCGCAAGACCTGTTCCGGGGGCTGAGTTGCGTCCAGATGGACGATCCCGGGTCCGGTCGCCGCCTGAAAGACTCCCGCAACCCGGTCGTGAAAGGCCCGGCCGGCCTGCTCAATCCGGTCGAGTGACTGACCGCTCCGGCGGATCCGGGTAAGGCCGAGCGCCGGAGGAAGATCGAGCACCAGAGTAAGATCCGGCTGCAACCCACCCGTCGCCGCCCGATTGGCCTCCGAAACCAGGGTTCGGTCCAGCCCCCGGCCCCCACATTGGTAGGCCTCCGTGGACAACTCGAAACGGTCCGCCAGCACCGTTCGGCCGGCCGCCAGCGCGGGGCCGATGATTTTGGCAACCAGGTCCGCCCTGGCGGCCAGGAACAGGAACAGCTCGGCGACCGGGCTCACCGGGTGTTGCGGATCGAGCAGGATCTCACGCACCCGCTCGGCCGCCGGAGTGCCGCCGGGCTCCCGAACCAGCTCCGGCTCCACGCCGCTGGCGCGGAACTCCCCGGCCAGTGCCGCAGCCAGCGTCGTCTTGCCCGCCCCTTCGGGACCCTCGATGACGACGAAGAACCCGGCGGTCATCCGAGGGTGATGATGTTGCTCGTGGCGCCCTTCTCCATGCCCTGGGCAATCTGCTGATTCACCCGGATCATGACCTTCTCGAAGTTCGCCCGGGCCACGGCGTAGGCCTGACCGGTGGGACTCACTTCCAGATCGCGCACCGCAGTCTCGTACTGCTCCGCCGAGGCCTGATCGGGCATCTGCCCCGCCGCCACCAGCTCGTCCATCTGACGCGCGAGGTTCTGAATCAGGTCCACCTTGGCCTGGGCATCCTGGTCATCCCGCAGACTGGCCTCGGCCCGCCGGAGCGCCTTGTATTCCGGTGTCTGGCCGATGAGCCGTCCCAGTTCCTCCGCCTTATCCCAGATCACACCACCTCGCTCCTCCGCGCGAGCAGGTATCGCGCGCGGCCGAAAAGGTCATCGTGGACGGTCACTTCATTCCATCCCGCTGCAACCGCCACGCGCGCCGTTTCCCCGGCCCGTGTGGCGTCGAGCTCAAGCGCCAGCAGGCCCCCCAGGCGCACCACGCGGAGCGACTGCTCCGCCAGCCGGCGCGTCGCACCGAGTCCGTCGGGGCCTCCAACCAGAGCCTCGCTGGGTTCCCACGACAGCACGGAGGGGTCCAGATGCTGGTACTCCTCCTCGGTAAGATACGGAGGGTTGGACACGACGGCGTCGAGGCTGTTGTCGCCGAACGGGGTCAGCAGGTCGCCCGCCACCAGCTCGATGCCGAGCCCGGTCACCTGCCGGTTCTCCCAGGCCAGGGACAGGGCGACCGGACTGCGATCGACCCCGACCACCAAGTCATACCTGCCTTCCTCCGCCAAAGACAAGGCGATGCACCCGGAACCTGTCCCGATATCAGCGACCCGGCCCCCGGGCACGGCCACGGCGAGCACCAGCTCGACCAGCCCCTCGGTCTCCGGCCGCGGGATGAGGGCACGCCGGTCGCTTCGCAGTATGAGCTGCCGGAAGCCGGCCGTGCCGGTCACGTAGCACAGGGGCTCCCCGGCAGCGCGGCGATCCACCGCGCGCCGAAAACGCTCCGCGTCATCCGCCGGGATGATTTTGTCGGAAAAGGCGGAGCCGGCGTAGGGCTGTTGTCCCTGCAAATCAGACCAAATGCGCCAGGCCTCGCGCTTCGGTTCGGCGACACCCGCGGCTTCCAGCCGACGGCCAGCATGGGTCAGGAGGCGATCCACGGTGACGCCGGCCTCAGCCACCGAGCTGCTCCTGCCGGCTGGCCATACGGAGGGCGTCCACCAATTCATCCAGCCGGCCGTCCAGCACCTCCTGCAGGTTGTGCACGGAGAGGTTGATCCGGTGATCGGTGATCCGGCTCTGGGGATAGTTATAGGTCCGGATCTTGGCGGAGCGGTCGCCGGTGCCGACCATGGCCCGGCGGTCCCGCGCCCGCGCGGCCTCCTGCTCTGCGATCACCCGGTCGAGCAGCCGGGCCCGCAGGACCTCCATCGCCTTGAGTTTGTTCTGCAGCTGCGACTTCTGATCCTGCTGCGAAACGACCAGACCGGTTGGCAGGTGAGTGATCCGGACCGCGCTGTCGGTGGTGTTCACGCTCTGTCCGCCAGGACCGGACGAGCGAAAGACGTCGATCTTCAGATCGGCGGGCGCGATGACGACATCTACCTCCTCCGCCTCCGGCAGCACCGCAACGGTCGCGGCGGAGGTGTGAATCCGGCCGCCGGCTTCGGTAGCGGGGACCCGCTGCACCCGGTGTACGCCGGCCTCCCGCCGCAGCCGCCCGAAGGACTCGGAGCCGCGAACCGCGAAGACCACCTCCTTGATGCCCCCGGAGGTGCCGTCGCTCAAGGAGATGACCTCGACCGCCAATCCCTTACGCTGCGCGTACCGCTGGTACATGCGGTACAAGTCCGCGGCGAACAGCGCCGCCTCGTCGCCACCCGTCCCGGCCCGGATCTCGACAATGGCGTCCCGGTCGTCGAGGGGGTCACGGGGCAGCAGCAGCTCGTGGAGCTCGGCCTCGAGGGAGCCGATCTCGGCGGGCAGTCGGTCCAGATCGGCCCGTGCCAGCGCCGCCAGCTCGGGATCCGGCTCCAGGGCCATTTCCCGAGCCTGTTCAAGCTCGTGCTGCAATCGGTGAAGGCGCTGAGCAGTTTGGACGACGGGCGCCAGCCGGGTGTGTTCCCGTCCCAGCGCCCGAAGTTTCGACTGGTCCCCTGCGGTCGAGGGGTCGGCCAGCGCCTTGGCGACCTCCTCCGCTCGGGCCAGGGCCTGGCGGAGTCGGGCCTCCATGGCTCAGCCCTGGGTCGCGCCGGATGGCTTGTCGGCGGCGTACTTCTTCCGGAAGCGATCCACTCGGCCCTGGGTATCTACCAGCCGCTGCTTCCCGGTGAAATACGGGTGGCACTTCGCGCAGATCTCGACGTGCACGTTGGGGCTGGTCGAGCGAGTCTCGAACTGATTCCCGCACGCGCACTGCACCATCACTTTGTGATACATCGGGTGGAGGTTGGCCTTCACTGTCTTCTCCTCAAATGGATAAACCTCGCCGGCGAAGCCTGGATTTCCCTGGCGTGCCGAGCCAGCCAATATACCTGCCTCGCGGTCCCTTCATCAACCATCCGGAAACCAGCCGCTTCCGGCAGGCCGGCGGATCCGGCGGGGGTGGTTTGACACGGGGGCGGTGGCATAACTATCGTATTTACCGATACTTCCATCACATCGAGGGCCCCGTGCCGCTGAGCCCCTTAGAGGTCCTGAAAAAGGTGCCCCTTTTCGCGACGATGCGCGAGGGCGACATCCACGCCTTCGCGGAGCTGGTGCGCGAGAGGACCTATCCCAAGGGCAGCGTGATCGTGTTCGAGGACGACCCGGGCGATGCCCTCTATCTGGTGGCAGCCGGGCAGGTCAAAGTGGTGCTGATCGGGGAAGACGGCCGGGAAGTGATCCTGTCGGTGCTGGGCGAAGGGAGCTTCTTCGGGGAAATGGCCCTGATCGACGACCAGCCACGATCCGCGACCGTCATCGCGATGACCGACGCCGCGGTCCTGGTGCTCAGGCGGGAGGACTTCCAGGCCCGCCTGCGCGGCTCACCCGAAATCGGCATAGCGTTGCTCCGGGAATTGTCACGGCGGCTGCGCCGGGCCGATGAGAAGATCGGCAGCCTGGTGCTCCTCGACGTCAACGGCCGGGTCGCGGATCTCGTGCTGCGCCTCGCCGAGGAGGAGGGGGGCGACCGCATTACCAAGAAGATCACCCATCATGTCATTGCGCAAATGATCGGCTCCAGCCGGGAGACCGTCTCGCGAACTATGCGTGACTTCGTGGAGCGCGGCCTGATTCAGGTCACTCGCAAAGACATCGCCATCACCAATCGTCCGCTGCTCGAGCGCGCCGCTGGCCGCTCGTGATGCGGCGCACACCGCTGGTGTGACGGCCGCCTGTTGTGGCGGTGGCAGATTCCTTGCATCGTTGAGCGCCAGACCGCAAGAGGAGATGTGACGTACACGGTCACCTTCTGGGGTACCCGGGGCTCCATTCCGACGCCGGGCGCCCACACAGCGCGTTACGGCGGCAATACCTCCTGCGTCGCGGTCTCCGGCGCCCGGGATCAGCTGGTCATCCTGGATGCGGGGAGCGGCATCAGGCCGCTGGGGCGGGAACTGTCCCGGGTGTCGAGCGGAGCGATGAATCTGGACATCCTCCTCTCGCATACCCACTGGGACCACATTCAGGGGTTGCCCTTCTTCCAGCCGTTGAATACCAAGGGCAACACGGTACGCATCTACGGTTCTGCCCAGGCGGGGGTTCCGCTGGAGGAGATCCTGGACCGGCAGATGGATCCGGTAGTCTTTCCGGTGCCGTTGAAGGCGCTGGCCGCCGATCTCACGGTTACCGAGGTGAGCCACGGCTCGTTTGAGATCGACGGGTTCGCCGTGGACGCGTTCCGGCTCCGCCATCCCGGAACGACGTTGGGATACAAGCTGGTGCCGGTGAAAGGCGGCAGGACCTTCGCCTATGTCACCGACAACGAGCTTGGCAGTGGTGGGAGCTACGACGTTCCGCCGGACTGGCGCCGGCAACTGGTGCGGTTCCTCGGGGGCGTGGACACGCTGATCCACGACGGCATGTACTCCGAGGCCATGATCGAGGCCCGGGCCGGCTGGGGTCACTCGACCCCGGAGCAGGCAATCGCCCTGGCGGCGGAAGCCGGGTGCCGGCGACTGTTGCTGTTTCACCATGAGCCCGAGCACGAGGATGGTGACATCGACGCTCTGCTCATTGAAGCGCGGAGCTATGCGGCGGCTCGGGCGCCGAAGCTCACGGTGGAGGCCGCGATGGAAGGGATGTCCCTGTCTCTCTGACGAGGTCTGACTCTATGCGACGCCGTTCGTTGATACCGTTCGCCCTGGCTGCGCTGGCCTTCGCCCCCGCGCTCGCAGCGCAGGACACTCGGCCCGGGATCGCCGTGCTGCCCTTCGAGAACGGCGGCTCCTACGGCCAGGACAAGGAGAATTTCGAGGCCTTGCAGAAGGGAATTCCGGGGATGATGATCAGCGAGCTGGGGCAGAACCCGGCCGCCCGGGTAGTCGACCGGGACAACATCGAATCGCTGCTGAAGGAACAGGACCTCGGCAAGGATGGCCGGGTCGATGCCGCCACCGCCGCGAAGATCGGCAAGCTGGTCGGCGCCCGCTACATGATTACCGGCACCTTCGTGGACCTGTACGGCCACTTCCGTACCGATGCCCGCATCGTGGATGTCGAGACCAGCGAGATTCTCAAGACCGTCAAGAGCGAGGGCAAGCGGGAAGAGCTCTTCAAGCTCATTCAGACGCTGTCGGAGAAGCTGATGTCGGAAACCAAGCTCCCGCCGCTCCCGAAGGAGGTCAGCCAGGCCGTCAAGGCACGCAACGTGCCCACCGAGGCGCTGACCCTCTACAGCAAGGCTCTGCTCTACCAGGACCGGGGCGACAAGACCAAGGCGGCCGAGTTCTTCCGGAAGGCCATCGAAACCTTCCCCAATTACGCCGAGGCGCAGGAAGGTCTGAAGAAGGTGAGCGGCGGTTGAGTCGTGGTCGGGCTGCTCGCCGAGGTCGGCCGCGGGACGGCGCGCTGGCTCGCCCAGGTTGGGGGGCTGGCGCGCTTCGGCTTTGAAGCCATTGCCTCGCTGACCAGCCTCCCGGGCGCAGGGCGTCGCGTCGCCACACGGGTACTCCTGAACCAGCTCCGGTTCACGGCGCTGGAAGCGGTGGGACTGATCATCCTGCTGTCCGGAATCCTCAGCTATCTGACGATTTCCACCACCATCACCCAGCTCGACCGGGTTGGCGCCTCGGAATTGATCGGCAAGCTGATGGTGGTTGCCATCGTCCGTGAGCTGGGGCCCCTGCTCACCGCCATCGCCATCGTAGGGCGGAGCGGGACCGCGATCACCGCCGAACTGGCGACCAACACCGTGCTCGGAGAGGTGCGGGCCCTGGAGGCCATGGGCATTGATCCGTATCACTACCTGGTGCTGCCCCGGCTCTTTGGCTCCGTCGTCTCCGTCTCCACCCTGATGGTCCTGTTCGACGTGGTGGCGATCATCGGGGGATTCCTCGCCGCTGCCTTCATCGCCGGCATGAGCGCGCCGCGCTACCTGGGCATCGTGCTGGCCAATCTCACGACCCAGGACGTGGTGCTCACCGGGATCAAGGGGTTGCTCTTCGGGCTGGTGATCGGGATCATCCCGAGTTACGAGGGGCTCTCGGTCCGGCGGGGACCGACCGAGATCCCCCAGGCGGTCATCCGGGGCACCGTGAATTCCCTCGCCCTGATCTTCGTGCTGGCCGCGGTGATCGTCGGCGCGCTGCGGGGATGACCCACCCGCTGGTGTTCGCCGAGGTTCCCCTTGGCAGGGTGCGGCGGACCACCCTCGGGGGAACGCCGCCGCTGGAAACCGAAGTCGAGGGACCGTTCTCGCTCCAGGTCGCGGCGCACCAGACCGTGGCCGTAGTGGGCGACGAGTCCAGCGGCGTGGACACCCTCGCGGGCCTGGCGCTAGGCCTCGAGCGGCCTCCGGCGGGACAGGTGTTCACCCTCGGCACCGAGATTGCGAAGCTGGGCCGTGTGGCTCAACTCGCCTTCCGCCGAAAGGTCGGATACCTTCCCGCGGGTGATGGCCTCATGCAGAATCTGACCCTGCGCGACAATGTTCGGTTGCCGCTTCGATTCGGGAGCAACTTCCGTCCAAAAGATATCGAGGGACGGGTGGATGTAATCATGGCCCAGCTTCGGCTCACTCGCGCGTCGTATCTGCGGCCGGCCCAGACCAACGCCGAGGACCGCCGCCGGGCCGCGCTCGCCCGGGCCCTCGCCTTCGACCCGGAGTTGGTCGTCATGGAGGAGCCGTTCGACGGTCTGACCGACCGGACTGCCGGCGAGTTGCTGGAGGCGGCCCGCGGGGGAGAAACGGCGGAAGGAGGCCGCCGCACCGTGCTGGTCACCGCGGCGAGCCTCCCGGCCCTGCTCCTGAGTCGGGTGGACCGGCGGCTGCGGCTGGTGCGCGGTCGGCTGGAGGAGGAACGCTAGATGCGGACGCGGACAGCGGACGCCCTGATCGGGCTGCTGGTAATCGGGGCCCTGGTGATCACGGTGGCCGCCTTCATTGTGACCCGGGGATGGACCGAGCGGCGGGTGACCATTTACATGCTGAGCCCGTCGGTCCAAGACCTGAAGCAGGATACCCCGGTGTATCTGCAGGGCCTCGCGATCGGAGAAGTCGCCTCCATCTCGCCTCGGGCGGACAGCGGCCTCATGGGAGCGCCTCAGTTCATCGTCGCGCTCCGACTCCGGGAACGCTTCGCCAACGGGGTGCCGATCCGGCTGCCCCTTGGGACCTCGGGCAAGATTTCCTCGAGCGGGCTCATCGGCGCCGCATCGGTTTCGCTCACCGTGCCGCCGATCGCCGGGACCACTGCCATCCAGCCGGGGGACACCATCCAGGGGGATCTGACCCAGGGCTGGTCGGAAGGCTTGAAGGAAGTGGTCGACTCCCTCAAGACCCAGGTCTCCGACATCCTGCACGAGACGCGGGCGCTGATGGCCAACCTCGACCGGACGGCCTCGACCGCGCGCACCGAGCTGGCCACGACCGCCCCGGAGCTTCGGGCCACGCTGAGTAGCGCCCGCCAGACGCTGGAGAAGCTGCAGCCGATGATCGAGCAGGCCCGGACCACCGTGGTGTCTACCGACCAGCGAATGGGAACGCTGCAGGACTCGCTTACCCTGCTCTTGGCGGACACGCGCCGCCTGATCAACAGCGCTGATACGCTCACCTCGACAGTCACCGGTCTGACCAACGACATGGCCCCGGACCTGCGTCGGACGGTGTCGAACATCTACGTGGTGAGTGCGAAACTGGACCGCTTCATTGACCAAGTGAGCCGGCGTCCGCATCGCCTGCTCACCGGCGTGCACCAGCCGCCCCGCGACTCGATTCTGCAGAACGACCAATGAAGTTCCTTCTCCTGCATCCGCCAACCTGGTCCCCGGAGCCGGTGGCCCGGGCTCTTGCCGGGGAGCAGGTTGAGCTCCGGGTGGCGGAGAACCCGGCGGGGGTGGTCGGCGACGACCGGCCCACCGCCTACCTGCTCGACCCGCCGACCCGCCGCCAAGTCACCCCGCAACTGCTCTCGGCCCTGCGCGATTCGGGCGTCTCGATCGTGGCGCTGGGGGAGGCCGGTGAAGCAGATGTACCGGACGAGCTTCCCGCCGAGGTGTTGGGCGGATACGTGCCGGCCCCGGTTGGCTCCCGCCAGCTGCTGCTTGCCCTGCGCAGCGCGTTCCGCCTGTCGGCTGCACACCGGGAACAGACCCGGGCGCGGGCCGAAAGCGCGGCGCGGCTGCACGAACTCACCGAGCTGGCCGATATCGGCGTGCTGCTGACCACGGAGAAGAACCTCACCACGCTGCTCGACCTGATCCTCACCCAGGCCCGGCGAGTGACGCAGTCCGACGCCGGCAGCCTGTATATCGTCGAGACCGACGAATTGGGGAACCGGCGGCTCCGGTTCAAGCTCAGCCACAACGACAGCCGACCCGACATTCCCTTTGTCGAGTTCACGATCCCGATCGACCACAGCTCGCTCGCGGGGTACGCCGCCACTGAAGGCGATGCCCTCGTGATCGAGGATGTGTACATGCTCCCGCCGGACGTTGCCTACTCCTTCAACCGCTCCTTCGACGAGCGCTACGGCTACCGGACCAAGAGCATGCTGGTGATTCCGATGCAGAACCACCATGGCGAGGTCATCGGGGTCCTGCAGCTGATCAACCGCAAGCGGGACGTGGGGGCCACGCTGGCGACGCCCGAGGATGCGCTGCGCCAGATCATCGCGTACAGCCCGCATACCGTGAAGATCGTGAGGGCACTCGCCGGCCAGGCCGCCGTCTCCATCGAGAACAGCCAGCTCTACGAGGCCATCGAGCGGCTGTTCGAGGGGTTCGTGAAAGCCGCGGTCCATGCGATCGAACAGCGAGATCCGACCACCTCGGGGCACTCCGAACGGGTGGCGGTGCGCACCGTGGCGCTGGCTGAAGTGGTGGACCGGATCCAGGAGGGGCCCTACCGGCTGGTGGGGTTCTCACCTGAACAGGTCCGCGAGCTGCGCTACGCGGGGCTGCTGCACGACTTCGGGAAGGTGGGCGTGCGGGAGCAGGTGCTCGTCAAGGCGAAGAAACTGTATGAGTCCGAGCTGGTGCTCATCCGGCAGCGGCACGCCTTCATCCGGCGGGGCGCGGACCTGGCGTTCGAGCGGGAACGGGCGGACTACCTGGAGCAGCACGGCCGAAAGGGCTACGACGCGTTCCTGCGCGAGCTCAAGGCCCGACAGGAGGCGGCCGTGGAGACGGCCGACCGCTTCCTCCGGGTCGTGCTGAGCTCCAACGAGCCGACGGTCCTGGCGGAAGGCGAATTCGCCCAGCTGGGTGAGTTCGCCGCGATGGAGTACCTGGACATCGAGGGCAACCCGCAGCCCTATCTCACGGCCCCGGAGCAGAAGCACCTGTCGATCCGGAAGGGAAGCCTCGACGACCGGGAGCGACTGGAGATCGAGAGCCATGTCAACCACACCTTCGAGTTTCTGCGCAAGATCCCCTGGACAGGTGGCCTCGCACGGGTGCCTGAGATCGCGCAGGCTCACCACGAAAAGCTGGACGGCACCGGCTACCCCCGGAAGGTTCGCGGGGAGGCCATCCCGCTGCAGACCCGGATGATGACCATCGCGGACATCTTCGACGCGCTCACGGCGCAGGATCGGCCCTACAAGCGGGCGCTGCCCCCGACGCGGGCGCTCGACATCATGGGGGACGAGGTGAAGCTGGGCCAGCTGGACGCGGAGTTGTTCCGGATCTTCATCGAGGCCCGGGTGTGGGAGGAGCGGCAGGAACGGCGCCGCGAGAGCGTTATGGTCAACCGCCCCTGAACATTCCCGGCCGCGCCTCCCGCGACCAGCGGAGAACCGCCGCAGCGAGTCCCAGGTTCGCGGGGACGAAAAGCGCCAGGACCTGGCCGTTCACCTGGCCGAAGGACGGTAGCAGCTTCAGCAGGACCCCCGCGATCGCACAGCCACCCACACCCGCCGCAAGCAGCCGCGCCACCGCCACCGCCGCCGGGCGGTCCTTGAGCAGGGCCGGCAGCACTGCCGCCAGTGCCAGCGCAAAGATCGTCGCCTGCAGCAGGTTCTCGTTGTGGCTGGCGATGATGTGATCCGTAAAGGCCCACAACCCGCCGAGGATCAGGCCAGCGACCCCGGTGAGGAACGACCAGAGCGTTCCCCCGGCCAGCAGGGCCCACCGCGCCGGCGCCGAGCGGCGCCCCGCCACACCACCCCACCAGAACGTCCCGCCCAGCAGGGCTCCCAGCGCCAGAAAGCCCTGCATCCAGTGGGGCGGCGCTTTGGGCACCGGGTAGCGGGTGCTCTCGTACACCGTCCGTTCGCTGTTCACCAGCGGCACCAGGGCACCGGTGCTGTCGGGAACTCGCACTTCCCGCAGATACTCCCGCACCTTGAATGGGAGGAACATCTCGTCCCACTTGGTGACCGGAGCGTCGGCACGGGGTCCCAGCACCAGCATGAGGCCGGTGTAGAGCGGGAGGTTGTGGGTCATCAGGCGCAGCGTGTGGAACCGGAAGCTGCCCGAAGCGGGCCCGTTCATCTGGTTCCGGAAGGCGCCGTTCACAACATGATCGATCGCATCCCGGACCCGGGTCGAGCAGTTGTCGCGGTAATAGTCGTACCGGTAATAGGCATTGGAGGGGAGGGCGTTGGTCTTCAGGTAATCGCGGATCGCGATCCGCTGTGCCGGCGTCAGGTTCAGCTCCTGTTGCCAGACCGACCGTTCCGCGGCGATGTACCTGGGAACTTCCTCGTCGGCCGGGTAACCGGCCATCCAGTACAGCATCCGGCCCTGAAGGAAACGCAGCAGGAAGTTCTGCTGCCGAAAGCTGAACATTCCGTAGTTGTATGCCAGGTCCGTCCCGGTTCGCAGGTCCTCGACCACAATCGCGTTGTGGCCGAAGCGCTCCCAGACCGCGGCTCCGACGCCCATCGTCAGGACCGATACCCGGAGATTGGCGCCGGGGACTGGGCTCGGCGGCTTGGCGGCGGGAGGCCCTGGCGATGTCTGCGAGGCCGCTCCTGGTGGCCGGTGGAGGACAACGAAGCAGACAAGAAGGGCGGTCCCGACCCAGCGAGTCACCGAGCCGCCGAGCCGCCGACTCACAGACTCACGTCCTTGCCTTCCGCCGCGGACTTGTAGATGGCCTCCATGACCCGGTGAATCACGAGTTGTTCCTGGCTATCGAACGGCTTCGCCTGCCCGCGTACCGCCGCCAAGAAGTGGGCCCACTGCGCCCGGAAGGAGGCGCTGAAGGCGCTCTCCCGGCCGATCGCGCCGGTCGGCGCGACATCGGTCGGCACGCCATGCAGATCCTTCCAGACGTGCAGCGGGTTGATGCCGGCGGTCCCCCGGCTGGCCCGGAGTCCCAGGCCGAAGCGCTCCCCCTCCCCCACATGGTGCCAGGTGACATCGACGAAGACGGACACGCCGCCCTCGCAGATGACCAGGGCGCTGCCCGATTCCTCCACGCCGCGGCTCCCCTCCATCCCGTGGAGCGTCGCACTTACCCGGACCGGTACCGGATTCCTGGCCAGCCAGAGGCCCAGGTCCAGCACCGCCTCGCCCAGGTCCAGCATGGCGCCGCCGCCGGCCTCGTCACGCCGCTGGCGCCAGCCGAGCTGCGCGCGGCTGGGTCGGAACACGTGCCAGCTGCCGCGCACGCTCTCGACCTTCCCCAGCTCCCCGCTTTGCACGAAGCTGCGGACGATCTGCACATCGGAGCGGTAGCGATGGTTCATCCCCACCATCAGGACGCGATCCCGCTTCTCCGCCTGCCGTAGGAGCCGCTGGGCTCCTGCCGTCGAGAGAGCCAGCGGGCGCTCCACCAGCACGTGGAGCCCCGCGGACAACGAGGCGAGGACATGCGGCTCATGCAGGTGATTGGGCGTGCAGATCGCGACCGCGTCGAGCTGCTCGTACTCCAGCAGTTCCTCGATGTCGGTGAACGCGTCTCTCACACCGTAGCGAGAAGCGAGGGCCCGGGCCTTGGGGAGGTCGGGATCGCAGATCGCCAGCACTTCGACCCCTTTCAGCTTTCGCAGCACCGGCAGGTGGGCCACCTGGGTGATCGCACCGGCGCCGATGACGCCCAGCTTCAACGAGTCCGGCATGCTCTCTCCTGGCGGGCGAGACTCAGTACGCTCGACTGATGACAGTGCCGGCAAAGTAGGCGGCCAGGATGGTGGTCGCATCCTGACCCGCCCGGGCTCTGCCGACGGCCCCCCACTGGCAGAACCCGACCCCATGCCCCGCGCCGGCTCCGTCGGCTTCGAGCCGGCTCAGCCGGTCCCCCTCCCGGGTCTCCTGCAGCTGAAAGATGGCGCTCCGAAGCGTGGATTCTCCGACCGGGTGCAGGACCTGGCGCACCGCCGGTCCATCTACATCGACCGTGGTTCGATTCAGGGAGACCGTAACCCGGCCCACCCGGTCTGATTCGGTTCGCCGGGTCACCTGGACCCCTCGCACCATGGCGAGTTCTCCCGAATCGGTGCCGGTCACCGGCGGCAACGACTGGTATAGCACGGCCTGCAGCTGCTCGCCCGTCCACTGCTCCCGCCAGCGGAACCGCGGGGAGATGCGGCAGTAGGGTTGGCCGGCGCCGTCCAGGTCCCGGATCGAGGCGAGATAAGGGCGATTGGCCGCCGCGAAGACTTCAGTCCCTCTGGCCGTTCTTCCAGCACAGGTGGAAAAAAAGAAGGCGTCGATGGGGACGCCCTGCCAGGTCAGGATCTGCCCCGCAGTCTGAGCGACCGCCTCGCTGGCGAGCGGGTATTCCGCGGCGACCCCGCCATAGGCCTGATCCACGACGCTGGGCAGCAGATCGAATCCGTCGCTCGCCCGTTTGCCGAGGTTTCGAACCGCGAAGGTGCGGGAAACGATCGCCTGGGCGGCGAGGGCCTGGGCTTCGCTGGACTCCCGGCGCCCCATCTCGGCGCCGACCACTCCCGCGAGGTAGTCCTCCACGGCCACGATATTGATCCCGGTGAGCCCACCCCGGTCCCGCACCACAGTGAGTCGTCCGCGATACCACCGGCCATTGACCGAGACCAGCCCGCCGGCAGATCGGGGCACGAAGCTCACCGCAATCTGACCCGAGACCGTCCATCCGCTAGGCCCCTGCGCCGCCACCCGGGCTCCGTCCGTCCTCGCCTGCCACGGCACCCCAGGCTCGACCCCCGCGAGTGTGGCCCCGTCGGCATCGAGAACGGTGAGACCGCTGTCACCTCGCACCTCGAGGCGGCCTGCGCCACGCAGCAACCCGATGCGGATCTCGGGGGACGGTCCCACGGGCGCGGGGCTCGGCTGAGGCGGTTCCTGCGGATTGCAGGTGGCGAGCGCCATGGCGAGCAGCACCTGCGCTGTGGCCTTGGCCCGTCGAATTGCTCTCAACTGCGGTAGTTCCCGAACTTGAGCTCGATGCCGAAATCCTGACCGCGCAGGTACCCGATGACGGCCTGAAGCTCGTCACGGGACGGGGCAGTGACCCGCACTTCGTCGCCCTGGATCTGGGTCTGCACCTTCTTGAAGCCTTGGTCCTTGATTCCCTTCACCAGCTTCCTGGCGACCTCGGCGGAGATGCCCTGGGTGAGCCCGACAATGCGCCGCACCGAGGATCCCGTGGAGGGGATGTTCTCACCGACTACGAGGTTCTTCACCGGAACGCCACGTTTGATCAGCCTGGTCCGGAGCACGTCAAGCAGCTGGTCCATGCGGAACTCGTCGTCCGCGGCGAGCCGGATTTCTGCCTTGGCGCGATCGAATTCGATGGTGCAGTGGGTCCCCTTGAAATCATACCGCTGGCCCAGCTCCTTCAGCGCCTGGTTGACCGCGTTGTCGACCTCCTGGAGATCGGCGCCGGTGGAGATATCGAAGGATGGGTTGCTGGCCATGATCGGAGGATGGATGGACGGTGGAGCCATTCGTAACCGCTGGTCCCGCTTGGGCTTTGAATCTAAGCCCGCCCAGCCAAGTTTTCACCGTGCCCGCCCTGGACCAGGGGCGGCTGTCCCAACCGCATGGAGCCATGTCATCCAGGGCTACTTGACGAATCGGGGCTGAAGTTCTAGCTTGGCGTTCGGCGGATGGATTTAGGGCCACTTGCTACCGCCTGGGGAATCGCCCCGAACCAAAGAGCTAAAGAGCCGAGGGATAACCCCCGCGCTCGTGGCCGCGGGGGTTTTTGTTTGCACACCGCCGCGCGACCCGAGGGGACCGTTTCGATCATGAAGCGTTGCCCAACGATGTGTCGCTGTTGCAAGTGCACCTCCCGCGGGGTGGACTGTGCCAACGCACATCTCGGTCCGGCGCGATGTTGATCAGTCGCCTTTCCAGAGATCACTGCCCGGCCCGGTTCACCCAACGTGAACCGGGCCTTTTCGCATTCGGCGATCAGGTCCAAACCCGTTGACCAGAGAGGAGCCGCACGATGACGTACCACCCCGACACGCTGGCGATTCACGCCGGACAGGTTCCCGATCCCGCGACGAACGCCCGCGCCGTCCCGATCTACTCCACCACGAGCTACGTGTTCAACGGCACCGAGCACGCAGCGAATCTCTTCGGGCTGCGCGAGTTCGGGAACATCTACACCCGGATCATGAACCCCACCAGCGATGTCTTTGAAAAACGGGTGGCGGAGCTGGAAGGGGGGGTCGCGGGTCTCGCCGCCGCCAGCGGCCAGGCGGCGGAAACCCTGACCATCCTCAACCTGGCGCGCGCGGGAGACAACATCGTCTCCTCGCAGACGCTGTACGGCGGGACGTACAACCTGTTCGCCTACACGCTCCCCAAGTGGGGAATCGAGACCAGGTTCGTGGACATTCACAATCTCGACGCGGTGAAGAAGGCGATTGATGCAGGGACCCGGGCCCTGTACCTGGAGACAATCGGCAACCCCCGGCTCGATGTGCCCGACCTGGCGGCGCTGGCCGAGATTGCGCACACGGCCGGCATCCCGCTGGTGGTGGACAACACGTTCGGCGCCGCGACCCTGTGCCGCCCGATCAAGTACGGAGCCGATATCGTGGTGCATTCGGCCACCAAGTGGATCGGTGGGCATGGGACCGCCATCGGCGGCGTAGTGGTCGACGCCGGCAAGTTCGACTGGACCAGCGACAAGGCCAAGGCCCGCTTCCCGGAGTTTTCCGCACCGGATCCGTCGTATCACGGCCTGGTGTACACCACGGCCTTCGGGAACCTGGCGTTCATCATCAAGCTCCGGGTTCAGCTGCTCAGGGACCTGGGACCGGCGCTCTCGCCCTGGAACGCCTTCCTGTTCCTCCAGGGGCTGGAGACCCTGCCCCTCCGTATCCGGCGCCACTCCGAGAATGCGCTGGCCATCGCCCGGTGGCTGCAGCAGGACGGGCGGGTGGAGTGGGTGTCCTACCCCGGGCTCCCGTCTCACCCGGAGCACAAGAACGCGGTCCGTTATCTGGAGAACGGCTACGGCGGGGTGCTGACCTTCGGCGTGAAGGGCGGGCACGCCGCGGCACGAGCGGTGATCGACCGGTCCAAGCTGTTCTCGCTGCTGGCGAACGTGGGCGACGCCAAGTCCCTCATCATCCACCCGGCGTCAACGACGCATGAGCAACTCAGCCCGGAGCAGCAGCGGGCGACGGGAGTGACCCCCGAGCTGATTCGGCTCTCGGTGGGCCTGGAGGACCCGCGTGATCTCATCGCGGACCTCGATCAGGCGTTGGGGCCGGCGGTGGAAACCGCTCCCAAGGCCAAGGCCGGCGCGGGCGCCGTCTGATGACGCTGCGGCCGGTGGTAATCAAGCTCGGGGGAGACGCGCTCGCCTCCCCTGAGCGGATAGCCTCAGAAGCACTTCGGGTGGCACGACTGGCGGCAGTTGGGCCGGTCGTGGCCGTCGTGAGCGCGCGACGGGGAAGAACCGACCAGCTGTTCGAGCTGGTGACTGAGGTCGGCTCAGCGGCTCGGCGGCTCGGCGGGTCCTCGGGAGGCACGGAAAGTTCCCGGGAGCCGACCGCCTCGTTGCTTGCCGCCGAGGCCGACCGGGCGGTAGCGAGCGGGGAGGTGGTTGCCGCGGCACTACTCGCCCTGGCCCTGAACCAGCTGGGGGTGGGTGCGGTTTCACTGGACGCGCGCGAGGCCGGCGTCAAGGCGACGGGGCGTGCCGGCCATGCTGTCATCAGCCGGATCGACCCGCGGCGCATCCGCAGGTTGCTCAAGCAAGGGGTCGCCCCGGTGGTCACCGGCTTCCAGGGCTGGCGCCGGGGCCGGGTTGCCACGCTGGCCCGCGGCGGCACCGATAGCTCTGCTGTCGCGCTGGCCGACGCCCTGAAGGCCGACAGGGTGATTCTCGTGAAGGACACCGACGGTCTCCGGACTGCGGACCCGCGACTGGTACCGGACTCGCGGCCCATTCCGCGGGCCTCACATCGTTTCCTGACGGCCTTGACCGCGGCCGGGGCACGGGTGGTCCAGCTGGAAGCCGCCCGCCTGGCCGAGCGACTGGGTGTCTCGCTGGAGTTCCGCTCGCTCGCGCTGGATGCTCCGCTCAGCGTCGTCACGGCGACGGCGGGGCCCGGTAGGCTCCGGGCAGTGACCAGCGCCGGGAGCGATGCCGGCTGGACGGCCATTACGGTGGTTGCCGAGGATCCCGCTGACCTGACGAAACTCGTGGAACCCTGCCTCGAGGTACTGACGGTGGCTGGTATCGGCCTGCTCGATCGCCGGCAGGAGACCGAAGCGCTTCAGCTGCTGGTTCCGGCGGCGGACGCGGCCGCGGCGCTCAGGCTGGTTCACGGCGTGGTCCTCAACGGCAGCGACCGATGTACGGGGGAAGTCCGCAGAGCATCATGAGACTCTCATACAACCCCGTACCTGAGGAAACGACCATGTCTGTTACCGACGAATTCATCATCGCGAATCGGCAGTTCGTCCGCCGCCGCACTTCTCGCCAGCTCCCGCTCCCGCCCTCCCGCAAGGTGGCCATCGTCACCTGCATGGACGCCCGGATTGATCCGGCCGGGGCGCTCGGACTTGGTGAAGGCGAGGCCCACGTGATCCGGAACGCCGGGGGCCGCGCCAGCGAGGCCCTGCGATCGCTGGTGATCTCGCAGCGGCTGCTCGGGACTCGTGAGATCCTGGTCATTCACCATACCGATTGCGGGATGCTCACGTTCTCGAACGACCAGTTGCACTCCCAGGTGAAGAGGGAGCTGGGTGCGGACTCGGACGCTATCGACTTCCTGCCTTTCTCCGACCTCGACGGGAGCGTGGCGGAGGATGTGCGCCTGCTCGCGGCGTCTCCGCTGCTCGAGCCAGGCACCCCGGTCCGTGGATTCGTGTACGATGTCGCGAGCGGGGCGCTCCGGGAGGTCAGTGTAGCCCAGGAGGTCGCTGCTACCAGATGACCGTATCGACTGCGCTTGAACGCCACGTCGCGACCTTTTCGCTCGGGCCATTCCGGCCCGAGCGAGGAGGCGTGATTCCCGCGGCCGAGCTCCGCTACCAGATCTTCGGCGATCCGAGTCTGGGGCGGCGGCATGGCTGGATCCTGGTCTTCCACGCGCTCACTGGCAGCGCCGAGGTGGACGCATGGTGGGATCCGGTGCTCGGCCCCGGGCGGGCGCTTGATACCACCCGGCACCCCGTGCTTGCCGCCAACCTGCTGGGAAGCTGCTACGGCTCATCCGGGCCGGCAGGGATCACAGACGGCAGCTTTCCCCTGCTGACCAGCCGCGATCTTGCCCGGGCACACGTGCCCCTGCTCGAGCATCTGGGAGTGGAGCGACTGGCCCTGGTGACCGGCGGATCCCTCGGAGGGATGGTCACGATGCAGTGGGGGCTGGTCTCGTCGGTTCCGGTGGATCGGCTGGTGGTGTTCGCGGCGCCGGCGCGCACCAGCGCCCAGTCCATCGGCTGGAACGCCGCCCAGCGGCTGGCCATCGAGGCGGATCCCGCGTGGCACGGCGGGCGCTACGCGCCGGGAAAGGGTCCCACCACCGGGCTCGCGGCGGCGCGTGCCATCGCGATGATTACCTACCGCTCGATGCTGGAATTCGAGGAGCGCTTCGGCCGGCGGAAGACCCGGACTCCGGGCCGGTTCGATGTCGAGCACTATCTGCGGCGCCATGGCGAGAAACTGGTCGCGCGCTTCGACGCGCGGAGCTATGTCGCCCTGATGGAGGCGATGGATTCCCACGACGTGGGAGACCCGGAGGCAGCGGGACGCCAGATCGCCCGGCGGGTGCACGAGGTGATCGGGGTAGGCATCGACAGCGACATCCTCTACTACCCTGCCGAGGTTCGCGGATGGGTGGAAGGCTACGCCCGGGGCGGGGCGAACGCGCGCTATCAGGAGATCAACACACTCTACGGGCACGACGCGTTCTTGATCGAGCTCGAGCAGGTGGGGAGGATTCTGAGGGGGAGGTAGGGCCGGCCGTCGGCTGTCCGCTAACTCAAGAACGACTCCAACGCCCTTGCCCGGCTGACGTGACGAAGCCGGGTGAGGGCTTTCTCCTTGATCTGGCGGACCCGCTCCCGGGTGATGCCGAGCAGGCTGCCGATCTCCTCGAGGGTCATCGGCTCGGGACCATCCAGGCCGAAGTAGAGGCGGAGGATCTTGGCCTCGCGCTCCTTCAGAGTGGAGAGCACTTCCTCGATGGATTCGGTGAGAGCCTTCTCGAACGTATCGCTGTCGGGGCCGGCGTTCTGGGTATCGGGCAGGTAATCGAGCAGTTTGTTGTCCTCACCGGGGGTGAGGGGCGCATCGAGGGAGAGATGGTTCTGGGAGATGGAAAGGGTCTTCTGGACCTCTTCCATAGATATGTCCATTCCTTCAGCGATCTCCGCCGGCGTGGGCTCGCGACCGAGCTCCTGCAGCAGAGCGGACGACCGCTTCCCGATCCGGTGTAGCGTGCCAGCCCGGTTGAGCGGCACCCGCACGATGCGGCTCTGCTCGGCGAGCGCCTGCAGAATCGCCTGTCGGATCCACCAGACGGCGTAGGAGATGAACTTGATGCCCTTGGTCTCGTCGAACTTGTGGGCGGCGCGAATGAGACCGAGGTTGCCCTCGTTGATGAGATCGGAGAGAGAGACTCCCTGGTTCTGATATTTCTTAGCCACGGAAACCACGAAGCGGAGGTTACTGCGGACCAGCTTGTCCAGCGCCTCTTCCTCCCCGGTCCGGATGCGCTTGGCGAGATCGACCTCTTCCTCCTGCGTGATCAGCGGGTAGCGGCTGATCTCTCGCAGGTACTGGTCGAGCGAGCCTTCGTCAAACGACGAACCGCGCTTGCCGTTGCCGACTCGCATTGGACGCATGAATGTCGCCTCACCACAGGCAGGAGGGGGCCTCTGAAAGAACCTTAGCCGGGCGCAAAAACCGGCGCAAGGCCGCTATCCATGCGGTCCGTGCACGGTCGCGAAGATGCGGCCCCTGCATCGGACTTACTCAGCGGGATAGTTGTCGATCTGCGCCCGCTGCAGCGTCCCGGAATAGTCCACGTAGCCGACCTTCGTTTCCGAAAAGAACTGATACACCTCCCAGCCGCCTTCCCGGTGTCCGTTGCCGGTCTGCTTCACGCCGCCGAAAGGGAGATGCGCCTCGGCCCCGATGGTCGGGGCGTTGATGTAGGTGATCCCGGTGTCCAGGTCCCGCAACGCGCGGAAAGCGGCCTGGGTGTCCCGGGAATACAGCGAGCTGGAGAGGCCGTAGCGCACTCCGTTATTTACCCGAATGGCCTCCTCCAGGGAACCGATTCGCACCACGCTCAGCACCGGCCCGAAGATCTCCTCCTGCTCCACTTGGGATCCGGCCCGCACTCCCGCCAGGATGGTCGGCCGGTAGAACCAGCCGTGGGCGTAGGCCCCGCCCTTCGGCCGGTCGCCGCCGGTGACCAGTTCGGCGCCTGCCTTGCGGCCGACGTCCACATACCGCTCCACCGTAGCACGCGCCCCGGCATGGATCAGCGGCCCAACCTCTGTTCCCGTCTTGGCCCCATCGCCGATCCGGAGCCCCGCCGCGCGCTTCTCAAGCCGGTCGAGGAACCGGTCATGGATCTTCCGGTGGAGCAGCAGCCGGCTGGTCGCGGTGCAGCGCTGGCCGGTGGTGCCGAAGGCACCCCATAGGACGCCGTCCACGGCGAGGTCGAGGTCGGCGTCGTCGAGGACGATGATGGCGTTCTTGCCGCCCATTTCGAGCGAGAGACGCTTGTGCAGACCGCCGCAGGTCTCGCCGATGGAGCGGCCCACAGCCGTCGAGCCGGTGAATGAGATCACCGGCACCAGCGGATGCTCCACCAGTGCCCGCCCGGCGACTTCTCCTCGACCATGGACCAGGTTGATCACGCCGGGCGGGAATCCCGCCTCCAGCGCCAGCTCAGTCAGGCGGTGCGCGGTGTGGGGGACGTCCTCGGAGGGTTTCAATACGACGGTGTTCCCGCACACCAACGCGGGGAACATCTTCCAGGTCGGAATGGCGAGCGGGAAATTGAACGGAGTGATCAGCCCCGCGACTCCGATGGGACGCCGCCAGGTCATGGCCCACTTGGCCCGCAGCTCAGAAGGGACGGTGTAGCCAAAGCGCTGGCGGCCCTCCGCGGCCGCATAGTAGGCCGTGTCGATCCCTTCCTGCACGTCGCCCCGGGTCTCCGCCAGCACCTTGCCCATCTCGCGGGTCATGCCGAGGGCGAGCGCCTCTTTGTCGCGGGCAAGGAGATCTCCGAGGCGACGGAGCAGGTCGCCACGAGCCGGCGCGGGGACCAGGCGCCAGCGTTCGAAGGCTCGCCAGGCCGCCCGCACGGCCCGGTCCACATCGGCCGCGCCCGAATCCGGAAAACGGCCGATCAGCTCTCGGCTGTCCGCCGGATTGCGGTTCTCGAGGTAGCGGCGCGTGCTGGGGACCAGCCATTCGCCGCCGATGAGGTTCTTGAATGTCTGCGCCATCACTGGCCCTGCTCGGGGCCCGCGACCGAGCAGGTCCAGGCGCGCGTGTGTTTGGCGTAGCCGACCCGGGGCAACACTTCGCGCGCCGCGAGAATCACGCCCCAGAGGAAGACGATCAGGGACAGGGTGTGGGCGACGCCGAGGCGGCGCTCCCAGGAGCTGATCGCACTCCACAGTCCGGCCACGATCACGGTCAGGATCGCCCCCAGGTACACCGCGAGATTCAGCCCGCAGGCATTGGGATAGGGCCACTGGGTGATGCCGATCGCCACGGCAAGACCCAGCAGGACCCGGAGCCAGGTGGCAAATACTGCCAGTCGCCCGGCCGGCGCGGGGCCACCGCGGGTGGGCGCAGGAGACGGCCCGCTCGCTGCCGCTGGGGGCGGCACCTGGGCTGGCTGCCGCGCGATGATCTTGTCGATGTCGGCGAGTTCCCGGTCCCAGTCCCGCGGCTGTTCAGTCATGACTGCTCCCGCGACAGGCCGTAGCGCTCGATCTTCTTGTACAGATTCGAACGGGGCATTTTCAGCGCACGCGCCGTTTCCGACACGTTCCAGTCGTGCTCCCGAAGCTTGGCGGCCAGGAAGCTCCTTTCGGCATCATGCTTGAACGACTCGAAAGTCCCGCCCGGACCCGAGACCGAATCCACCACTTCGCTGGTCGCCCCCTCACCGAGGAGACGGCTCACGTCGGCCGCAGTGACGACCTTTCCCGGTGACAGAATCAGGAGGCGCTCGACCGCGTTGCGCAGCTCCCGGACATTCCCGGGCCACTGGCGCTGCTGCAGCCGCTCGATGGCCGGCGCATCGAAGGATTTGCCCGCCGCTTTCGCGCCGCCCGCGAGCTGCCGCAGGAAGTACTGCACCAGGGCCGGAATGTCCTCGGCACGATCCCGGAGCGCCGGGACCTGGATCGGCACCACGTTCAGGCGGTAGAACAGATCCTCCCGGAAGCGCCCACTTGCGATCTCCTCCTCGAGATCCTTGTTGGTCGCCGCAATCACGCGCACATCCACCTGGATCGCCTTGGCGCCGCCGATGCGGGTAATGACGCCTTCCTGCAGGGCGCGCAGCACCTTGGCCTGGGCCGAGGGCGACATATCTCCGATCTCGTCCAGGAAGAGGGTCCCACCGTCGGCCAGCTCGAATCTGCCCGCTCGGTCGGTGACGGCACCGGTGAAGGAGCCTTTCATGTGACCGAACAGCTCGCTCTCGATCAGCTCGGAGGGAATCGCCGCGCAATTTACCTCAATGAAGGGGCGGGCCCGCCGGGGAGACGCATCGTGGATGGCACGAGCGACCAACTCCTTGCCGCTGCCGTTCTCGCCGCTGACCAGCACGCGGGCCGTGGTGGGTCCCACCCGGGCGATGATCTCCCGGACTTCCTTGAGCGCCGGGCCATCGCCGATCATCTGGTAGCGCGCCTCGGATTCCTGGCGCAAGCGCTGATTCTCTCCGGCCAGCGCGGCATGCTCGAGCGCATTGCGGACGGTGACCAGGAGCCGATCGGCGTCGAGCGGCTTCTCCAGAAAATCAAAGGCGCCGCGGCGCGTGGCCTCGACCGCGGTCGCGATGGTGCCGTGTCCGGAGATCATGACCACTACTGCGCCGGGGTCGAGGTCCCGCAACCGGGTGAGAGTCTCGAGACCATCCAGACCGGCCATCTTCACGTCGAGGAACACCGCCTGGGGACGAAACTCGGGATAGACCGACAGTGCCTCGCCGCCAGAGCCGGCAGTGCGCACGTCCAGCCCTTCGTACTCAAGGACCTGCTTCAGGGCGTCACGAATGCCGGGTTCGTCGTCCACGACAAGAAGGCGATCACTCATCTCGGCTCTCTCCGATAGAGTGCCACACCCTCAGGCCTGACGCGCAGGGCCGTGATTCCCTCGGGCAGGGTAAGCGGCAATGCTCCCCCTTTGCTGCCGGGAAGGCTGGCCACGATGCGTTCGCTGGTTTCGGTGGGGAGCGCCAGCCCCCGCAAGGTCAAAGCGTCCACCCGCCACTCGGCCCTGCCCGGGCCGGTGCTGGCGACCGGGCCGGAAGCGGAGATGTGTTCCCAGGGCTCCAGCGCTCCGGCCAGAGGCCCCAGCAGGGCGCTGGGAATCGCCGCAGTCTCGAGCAGACCGAAGACGGTGACCCGTCCGGCACCCGGTACCAACGACATCGAGTCGAGATGAACGGCCACCTGCCGGGGCAGGCCGCTGACCACCAGCGAAGCCATCTCGTCCGCCGTCAGCACCACCGAATCCGCGCCCCAGCCATGAAGACTGTCCACCTTGTCGCGCGCGGCGGCCAGGGCCTCCGGGGTCGGCTCGCCTGCCCCGCCGCTGCCCGCACCCAGCGCCTGTCGGATCCGCGCGACCTGAGGCTGGACAGCGCGGAACAACTGGTGCCGGAGTAACCAGCCCCCACTCGCCAGAACGGCGAGGACGAGAACCAGGGTCAGACGGAGCGAGAGGAGCAGGGCGCGCATCAGCGGTGCAGCGCGAACGAAGTCAGTTCGGCATAGGTCGAGCCGCCGGGCCCCGGGTGACTTTCGAACAGGACCAACCGGTCGGCGGTGAACCCAGCGGAGAGCCTGGCACTCTCCAGACGAGCGACCTCCTCCGGCGGCAGCCGCGCCCCCTCGCGCACCCGGCCCAGGGTGACGTGAGGACGAAAGGCACGGCCCTCGACCGGGAAACCCAGTGCTTCCAATCCCTGCTCAACTCGGTGTACCATCAGCTCCAGGGCGCTCTCGCTTTCGTAGCCGGCCCAGAGAATCCGAGCCCGCTGGAAGCTGGGAAAGGCGCCGATTTCCGTAGCCCGGAACGAGAGCGGCGGCGTCCCCGCGCATGCCGCCGCCAGTTTCTCCTGAATGGCGTCCAGCCGGTCGGGTTCGATTTCACCGAGGAACTTGACGGTCACGTGGAGTCCGTGGTTCCGCACCCACTTCACCGGCAATCCCCTCCGCTCGAAATCAACCAGCAGTTGCTCCAGTTCAGTCCTGGCGGCCCCCTCGACCGGGAGCGCCGCGAAGACCCGCATCAGGACTCCAGAACCGGCAGGTCGCTCAGCAGCCCCCCTCGCCGGTAGCCGTCCGGGTCCAGCTCCACCCGGGCGAACCCCAGAGCGACGAGTTGGGCCGTGATGGCCGACCAGCGCTCCTGAAGGAAGGCTTGCATCGGCGGGCCGACTTCGACCGACGCGTGGTCGCCGCGATGCCGCACCCGCAGGTCTCCCACCACGCCGAGTTCCCTCAGAAAAGCCTCGGCGCTCTCCACCTGGCGAAGCCGCTCCGGAGTGACCTCGAGCCCGTAGCGGATTCTGCTGGAGAGACAGGGCGCGGCCGGAGCGGACCAGACCGGGACCCCGGCCTCCCGGGCCGCCGCGCGGACCATGGCCTTGGTCCAGCCAAGCTCGACCAGCGGCGACCGGACCTGGGACTCCGACGCCGCCAGCAGTCCCGGACGATGCTCCTGCAGGTCGTCCACGTTGGTGCCGTCGATGATCGTCGTGAACCCGTGCTCGCGGGCGACCTTCCGCAGCCGCGACCATAGCTCGTGCTTGCAGTGGTAGCAGCGATCCCGGTTATTGGCACGGTAGGCCGGGTCGTCCAGCTCGCCGGTCGAGACCTCGAGCACCGGTAGGTCGAAGCGCTGCGCCACCTCGCGGGCGACCGTAAGCTGCTCCCGGGAGTAGGACTCGCTCAGGCCGATGACGGCCAGGAACCGGCCCGGTTCCAGCGCCCGACGCCCGGCGACAGCCAGGAGCGCGGAGTCCACTCCGCCGGAATAGCCGAGCAGCACCCGGCCCATGGTCTGGAGCAGTGCCTGGAGGTCGGTGAGTCGAGGTGGGGTCATGGCGGTAACGTAAGCCAGTCCACCCGGCGGCGACAGACGGTTGCTCTCCCGCCGGCGGCTTCCTCCCGGGCAATTTCGGAGCGACTATTCCGCGCATGCCCGACGCCGCACTGGTGCACGTTGCTCCCGCCCTCGCGATCCCGCTCGCGGAGCTGCGGTTTCAGGCCACACGGAGCGGCGGTCCAGGGGGCCAGCACGTGAACACCTCGTCAACCCGGGTCGAACTCTGGTGGGATGTGGAGCGAAGTCCGAGTCTTACGGGGGCGCAGCGCCAGCTCATCCGCCTGCGGCTCCGGAACCGTCTGACCGAGGACGGCATGCTGCGCATCGTGTCGGCGGCAACCCGGAGCCAGGCCCAGAACAAAGCGGCGGCAGTGACCCGCTTCCGGGAAGTGGTGGCACGGGCACTGGTGGTGCCCAAGCGCCGCCGGCCGACCCGACCTACCAGAAGCAGTGTGGAGCGGCGGCTCAGCGAAAAGCGCAAGCGCGGCGAGCAGAAGCGGGAACGGCGCCGCCCGCGGGGCGAGGAGTAGCCGCAGTCGTGGCCATCATTCCCGTGTCGAAGGAAGCGCCGGAAGCGGCAACCATTGCCCGGGCCGCAGCCCTGCTGGGCCAGGGCAAGCTGGTGAGCTTCCCGACCGAGACTGTGTACGGCCTGGGCGGCAATGCCCTGGATCCGGCGGCAGTCGCCCGGATCTTCGAGGCCAAGGGCCGTCCCACGTTCAATCCGCTGATTGTCCACGTCCCGGACGTGGCGTCGGCCAGAAGGCTGGTAACCGCGTGGCCCGATCAGGCGGAGAAGCTTGCCGCTCGCTGGTGGCCCGGGCCGCTGACCCTGGTGCTTCCCAAGTCGCGGGACGTCCCGAGCGAGGTGACGGCGGGACTGGGCACCGTCGCGCTGCGAGTGCCGGCGCACCCGGTCGCCCTCGCGTTGCTTAAGGCGGCGGGCGTACCGATTGCCGCGCCGAGCGCCAACCGCTCTGGGGAGCTGTCCCCCACCACCGCGGAGCATGTCGCGGGCGGTCTGGGCGACCGGGTCGCGATGATCCTTGACGCCGGTCCGACGACAGTAGGCATCGAGTCCACCGTCCTCGATCTGTCGGGCCGGGAGCCGTTGCTCCTCAGGCCGGGGATGATCACCCGGGAGGAGCTGGAAGCCGTCGTGGGTCCTGTCGCAGTCGCGGAGCCGGCCGCGAGCCGGGAGGCGCCCCGTCCGGCACCGGGAATGCTAGACCAACATTACGCGCCGCGGGCGCGCGCGCGGCTCTTTGCCAACGTCGCCGAGACCGGTCCGCTGATGGCCGTGGTCCGGGCCAAGGGCGGTCGAGTTCACGCCCTGGTGCGATCGGTCCGGGTCCCGGGCGTAAACCACGAGGAAAGGCTGCCCGCCGATCCTGCCGGCTACGCTCGCGAGCTGTACGCGGCCCTGCACCGGGTCGATACGCCCGAGTGCAGCCTTATCCTGATCGAGTCGCCGCCGGCAGGGGAGGCGTGGCGCGGGATCAGGGACCGGTTGGAGCGGGCGTGTGGGAAGTGATCAGGCCGAGGGGCTGTAGGCCATCGGCCGTCAGGTCATGACCGATCGCCGAAAGCTGATAGCCGATGGCCGACAGCCGCTAGCTGCGTAATCAGCACAATCTGCGGATTGCCCTCTCTGCGGCCCTATTCTATCATCCATGCCCCCGCCCCCTCACTCAACAGCACGGGAGCCCGAGTGACCGAGCCTCTGCCCGCACGGGGCGCGTCCACGCCGCGCGTTCTGGTAATCGGGTGCGGCGCCATCGCGCGATCCTACCACGTCCCCGCCCTGGTTCGAGGTGTTTCACTGTTCGGGTATCATGCCGATGCGAGCGGGGATCCACCGCTGGGTGAGCGCGGCCCGGATCGCCCGGTTCCCGATGGAGATCGTGGTGGCCGATGTCATGGACCCCGCCTCGCTCAGGGAGGCGATGCGGGGCGTCAGCTGAGGTGATCGTCAGCTCGGGGCCGTTGATGTTGTGAAGAGCCGATCATGACGCTCTACAAGACCAACGCGCTGGCCAAGGCAGTCATGAAGCGGGCCGAATCGGCGATCCGGCAGACGCCGACCACGGCGGAGTACGTCCTGTACAGTCGCAAGCTGTCTTTCCCTACCACCAAGGCGGAACGGTTGCTGGGCTACCGGCCGCGGTTCGACATGGCGCAGGGAGTGGCACTCAGCGCTGGCTGGCTGCGCCACCACCGCTACGTCCCGCCCGCCGGGGCGTAACGCTTGCTCGACCCGCTCAAGATCACCCAGATCGTCGCCCCCGGGGTGGTGGGCGGGGCCGAGAGCGTCGTCCGAGGGCTCGCGATCGGGCTGCTGCGTCGAGGCCACCGCTCCGAGGTAATCGGGGTGGTCGAACCCCACGAACGGGAGCACCCGTTCCTGGCCTCGCTCACCCAGGCCGGCGTGCATGTGCACGAACTCGCGCTGCACCGCCGGGCGTACCTGAAGGAAGCGCGCCTGGTGCACCGGATCCTCAAGGAAACCCGCCCCCACGTTCTACATAGCCACGGCTACCGCCCCGACGTGCTCGACGCGCCGCTAGCTCGCTGGCTCGGCATTCCGACCGTGACCACCATGCACGGCTCCAGCCTGCTGGGAGGCAAGACGGTATTCCATGAATGGCTGCAGCTCAAGATCCTGGGACGGTTCCAAGGGGTGATCGCAGTCTCCCGCCGGCTCCAGATCGAGCTGCAGGATGCCGGGGTTCCGGCAGATCGGGTGTACTGCATCCCCAACGGCTGGGTGCCGGCAGCCGATCCGCTGCCCCGGAGCGAGGCTCGCCGGGCACTGGGCCTGGAACCGACCGGGACGGTGGTGGGCTGGGTGGCCCGCCTGATCCGGATCAAGGCGTGCGATGTATTCCTCAGGGCCTTTGCCGCCTGCCGCGGACTCCCGGTCCGGGCGGTAATCGTGGGAGAGGGAACCGAGCGGGAGAGCCTGGGAGCGCTCTGCGCCGAGCTGGGACTGGAGAATCAGGTGACGTTCTTCGGGGCGCATGATCAGGCAAGCCGGCTCTTTCCGGCGTTCGATGTGTTCGTGATCAGCTCCCGGAGCGAGGGCACGCCCATCACTCTGCTGGAGGCGATGGCCGCAAAGGTCCCGGTGATCAGCACCGCCGTCGGCGGCATTCCCGATGTGCTTGGCTACGACCAGGCGCTACTGGTGCCACCGGAGGATCCGGCGGCTCTGGGCCTCGCGATCCGCCAGACGATGGAGGATCCAGCCGCAGCCAGGCGCCGCGCGGATCTGGCGGCCACGCGGCTGGAGGAGGAGTTCAGCGCGGAACGGTGGCTGGACAGTCATGAGAAGTTGTATCGGGGGATCCAGGCCGTGGGCGTCCCGGACTATGGGGATTGAAGTAGGGTATGGCTGTCCACTGTCGGCTGATGACCGATAGAAAATGACCGATAGCCGAGTGGCAACGGCTGACAGCCGACGGCTTCATGCCCGCAGCCGATCCAGGCTCCGATACTGAATCGCCTCCGCAACGTGCGCGGTCCCGACCCCGTCCGCAGACGCGAGGTCGGCGATGGTCCGCGCGATCTTGAGGATCCGATGAAAGGCGCGGGCCGATAGCCGGAGCCGGGACATCGCGGTGCGCAGCAGTTCTTCCCCTTCGGATTCAAGCCCGCAGTGGCGGCGCAGCTCGCGCGGCCCCATGTGGGCATTGGCGTAGAGCCCCGGCTGGTCCGCGAACCGCCGCCGCTGCCGCTCACGCGCGGCCTCCACCCGCGCCTGGATGCCGGCACTCGGTTCCTCGCCTCCTTCGGCGGAGAGCGCCGCCGCCGGCACTGCGGGGACCCGCAGCTGGATATCAATGCGATCGAGGAGCGGTCCCGAAACCCGGGCCAGGTAGCGCTCCACCGCGATCGGGTCGCAGCGACAGGGTTGCACCGGGTCTCCCTGATGGCCACAGGGACAGGGATTCATGGCGGCCACCAGCGTGAACCGGGCCGGATAGGTGAGGCTCACGGTGGCGCGGCTCAGGGTGACGATTCCATCCTCCAGTGGCTGGCGCAGGACCTCGAGGACGTTCCGCCGAAATTCGGGCAGCTCATCCAAGAACAGCACGCCGACATGGGCCAGGCTTACCTCGCCGGGCCGGGGAGTCGACCCGCCGCCGATGAGGCCGGCGTCACTGACGGTGTGATGTGGCGCACGGAAGGGACGAGCACCGAGCAACGATCGGCCGGGTGCGAGCAGGCCGGCCACGCTGTGGATCCTGGTCGCCTCCAGCGCCTCATCGAGCGTGAGTGAAGGCAGGATGGTCGGCAGTCGCCGGGCCAGCATGGTCTTGCCGGCGCCCGGGGGACCAATGAGCAGCACATTGTGCCCGCCAGCCGCGGCGACTTCGAGCGCGCGTTTCGCGGTCGGCTGGCCCCGCACCTCGGCGAAGTCCACCACCGGCGGGCCCGCTTCCTTTAGCAGCGTGCGGGGGTCACCGTGCAACACCGGGAGCGGCTGGTCGCCGCACAGGTGACTGGCGACGTCAGTGAGGGAGCCGGCCCCGTGGACCTCGACCCCCTCGACCACGGCCGCTTCCGGAGCGTTGGCTTCCGGCAGGATCAGCCCCTTGAGCCCCGCCGCGCGGGCGGCGAGTGCGACGGAGATGGCTCCCCGGATGGGGCGGAGATCCCCTTCGAGTCCCAGCTCGCCCACAAAGAGCATCCCGTCGGCCCGTTCCGCCGGCAGTTGGCCGCTGGCGAGCAGCACCGAGATGGCGATGGGCAGATCGAACCCTGTGCCATCCTTCTTGACGTCCGCCGGGGCAAGGTTGACCGTGATCCGCTTGAGCGGTGCCGCGAACCCGGCGTTGACGATCGCGGCGTTGACCCGCTCGCGCCCTTCCTTGACCGCTCCCTGGGGCAGGCCCACGGTCGAGAAGGAGGGCAGACCGTTGCTGAGATCGGCTTCCACGTCGACGAGGCAGGCATCGATTCCCAGCAGGGCAGCCGAGCGAACACGGGCAAGCATGGAGGCTCCGCAAGAGGGCGCCCCGAAGAGTCAGGCAGCGGTCAGTCCGCGGAGTGACCCTGGGAGCGCCCGCAGGAGCCCGGAAACGCAACGCGCCGGGTAGCGGGCCCGGCGCGAAGCGCAGCGGAGAAAAAATCGGTTGTTGAGGCGCCCCCTACCCGTGCGGCCACCCGTCGGGCCGCGCGTCCAGGAGCAGAATGATCGGCGCGGTCAGATCGCCGGCGAAGACGCTGGTCTCGAGCGCCTGGGTCCGATCGACGTCGTCCCGGCTGGAGCCGATGCAGCAGGTGAATCCGACCCGGAGCACCGGCTGATCGAGCAGCGCCAGGGGAATGACCCGTGGCGGGCCATAGGACAATCCTTCCCGGATCGTGGCCGGGACGCGACCGGAGATGTAGACGGGAAGCTCGACCAGCGACTGTAGCATCCGGTAGGTCAGGACTGTGGACTCGCCGCCACTGGTTGCAATCCCGAAGACCGGGGCGCCGAATCGGCCAGTGCGCGGGAACACCGCCACACCGTACTGGAAGCCAGCACCCTTATCCCTTGCTATCGCAAGGGTTTCCTTGAGAAGGTCATGGACCGCGACCAGGTCCTGGGGGATGGGCTCTGGATTCATTACAGCAGTCCTCAAGGGCGGCGCTCGGAGATCGGCGCGACTGACACCGCTACAGGGTGCAGGAGTCGGGCCGAATCCCAGGAGCGATCTCTGGTTTCGCCGGTGGAAAAGTTGCTTTCGGAGCGGGGCCAGTCCGCCGCCCAACATGAGGCCTCGGGACGATTGGGGCAATCGGTTACACCCAGTGCAGCGACACTGTTGTGCCCCGGTGTGCCTCGCTCGCGACCTCCACGGTCGCTCCCCAGCCTTCGACCAGACGGCGCACGATGGCCAGTCCAAGCCCGGACCCGCTGGTCGTGGTTGAGAACTGCGGCTCGAAGATCCTGGGCAGCAACTCGGCCGGGATGCCGCGGCCATTGTCCGCGACCTCCAATGACCCCGGCCCAACCCGGATCACCACCCTGGCTGCGCCCGCCTGACGGGCGTTCTCCAGGAGATTGCCCAGCACCTCCTTGACCTCATCGGGCCTGGCCGAAACCCGCACTATCGAGGGTCCCTCGACCTCCACAGCGGTGCCATCCGCGCTGAGTCCGTAGAGCTCGGCCACCTCGCGAGCCGCCGCGGCGAGATCCACCGATTCGAGCGGTGCCACGGCACTCGCCGGCAGGCCGAAGCGGCTGAACGCCCGGGCGATGGTATCGAGCCGGTCGATCTCCGACAGGATCCGCTGGGCGGTGTCCTCCAGTGCGTGGTCGAGCTGCTCGGGCCGGTCCCGTCGAATCCGCTGAAGGTGCTGCACCCCCAGACGAATCGGCGTGAGCGGGTTCTTGATCTCGTGCGCCACCTGCCGGGCCATTTCGCCCCAGGCAAGTACCCGCGCCGCATGGGTGACATCAGTCAGATCGTCCAGCGCCAGGACCGTGCCGCCTGGGGGATCCAGCCTGGCCAGCTGCACCCGGTAGGTGCGGACGCCCACCTCCACCTCGCTCGCGTGCGCCGCCTCTTCACTCGCGAGGAAGCGCGATACCACGCCGAGTATGGGGGCCCAACCAGACGCCAGCGCCTCGGCAAAGAGGCCCCCACCTTCCAGCGACGCGGAGAGCAGCTGGCGGGCACGTCCGTTGGCCAGAATGATCCGTCCGTCAGGATCGAGTGCCACGACTGCGGTGGCGACGTTCGCCAGCACCGCCGCGGTGCGCTGCCGCGCTCCGTCCAGTGCCGCCTGGCTGGCGCGCACGTCCTCGGCCATCCGTTCGAAGGCCCCGAAGACCTCCTCGAACTCGGCCGGCGGGGTCCGCACCGCTGGAAGCGGTTGCCCCTGCCCCAGCGCCGCGGCGGAGCGTCGCAGATCGGCCACTGGCCGGGACAGCGCCCGGGCAGCGGCCTGCGCGCCCAGCAGCGCAGCGCCCAATCCGGCCAGGGTGGCGAACAGCAGCAGAAAGGTGAGCTCCCGCTGGTCCTGACTGCGGCTCCAGTCGGAGGCGAGCTGCGGGGTTGCCAGGATTCCGATGCCGCCGGGCGGGCCCGCCTGGGCCACCCGGTAACCGACCCGGACCGGCGCGACATAGGTTCGCGCCGCCCGCACCAGTTCCAGCTCGGCGCCGCGGGTCAGCCGCTGAAAAATCCGGGCATCGACCAGCGGTTCCACTAGGGAGAGGTCCTCGAGAATCGGCGCGCTCGCGGCGATCAGGCGTCCCCCGCTGTAGAGCACCAGGTCGGCCTCCAGCCGGTTCGACAGCTCGACCAGGCCCTCCGAGAGGTAGTCGGCGGGTTCCTGCAGCAGGCCGCCGGCGGTACGCATGGCATCGCGGAGCACGGTGACGATCACCAGATCCCGGGTCCGATCCGCCTCGTCTTCGAGCCGGCCCAGACCCCAGATGGTGAAGCCCACAGCCGGTACCACGAAGAACAGGGCCAGCGTAAGGGCCAGACGCACCTGGAAGGAGCGGGCCAGCCGCCGGAACGCCAGCCGCCGCCGGAGGGTGGGGGCCGGAACTGCCGCGACCAGCCACAGCAGGGCGATGACGAGAGCATCCACGGCGACCAGCAGGATGCCGCGCACCAGCAGCAAAGGCAGAGGCCGGAGCTCAATCACCGCGTGCACGTGGCGGGCACCGCCCGGGAAATCCACGAGTCGGTCGCTGTGTACTTCGGCCCGGGATCGCCACCAGCGCCGATCCAATGTGTCGGGGAGTCCTCTCTCGAGCGGCGGAGACAGGCTCAGCTCGTACAGCGGCGGACCCTCGGCGGGGGCGCGCAGCAACCGCGCCAGGCGGACGGGGGCCAGCAAGCGGGTGCGAGGACCGACGGCGCAACTCAGGATGCGCCCGCTGGTCAGTCGCTGGAGCAGCACGTAATGCCGTCCCGGGATCCGGCTCACCGGAATCACCATGCGGACGCTGCTGCTGTCGAACCCTCTCACCAGCGCGGCCAGGAGCGGCGCCGGAAGGTCCAGCGCGTCGAGGGTCAGCTCGGCCCGCCGGGTGCCGTTTGCGTCCCACAGCGCCATGGCGACCGGGTATTCCTGTCCGGCCAGCAGCGAGGAGCGCCAGAGCACGTACAGCGCCGCCGCGGTCGTGGGCTCCTGCCCCGCCAGCACCTGCTCCCCGAAGCGCTCGAGATACGGTGAGGCGAGATCATCCTGGACGTCGCCGAGCCGCGACAGATCGCGCTGCGCGGCGGTGACTCGACCGCTCAGCTCCGCTCCCCACGTCACGAGACCCGCCGCGGTTCCCGCTACGATCGCCGTACCACAGATGGCGGCCCACCTGGGTGCGGGGCGCGCGACCAGGAACAGCGCCGGCAGCCACAGGAAGGTGTACCATTCCGGCCAGCCCAATCTCGGCTGCCAGACCAGCAGTCCCACGATTGTAGCGGCGAGCGCGATCGCTACGCCCACCACCACGCCACGCACCTCCGTCACCGGCTCCGTGGTCCCGCGGAACAGGGCGGCGGCGAGCAGGATGACCGCCGAGGTAGCCACCGTGAGAGCAACCTGCCAGGTGATCCACAGGGAGGTCGTCACCCCCTTCTGGGGCGGCAGGATGCCCCGCCCCAGGTCACTGATGAGATAGGGCAGGCCCACCAGCAGCAGGACACCCACGGCCACCATCCAGCCACGTCGCGGCACGCGGCGTTCTCGAAGCCAAGCGGAGAACAGGAGCAGCGCGCCCGAGGTGACCAGCAGGTGGCCGGGCGAGGCGGCGAACGGCCGCAGTGCCGCGCGGTGGAACGTGGCCGGGGAGAACAGGTCGTCGAGCCCGATCGCGGCGCCGAGCGGCGAGCGCAGGCCACACCACACCACTCCGGCGAGAAGCGACACCCGTTCCACGGCAGAGCGGGTGGCGCCCAGGCCCGCCAACAGAACCGCCAGCAGGGCATACCCCACCCAGAAGCTGGCGTGATCAACCACCTGGCTCTGAACAATTGTCTGGGCGGGCGGGACTGGCTGCAGACTAAACAGCAGCCGATCACCAGCGCTGGTCGGCTCGGTGTAATCGAAGATGTCGCCATCGGCTGGCGCGGAGCCGGGAGGGAAGACCCGAAGCTGCACTCCGGCCGATTCCCCGAAACGCGCCGCCAGACTGCGGTCCGGTCTCGGTACGGCGGAGTCCGCCCAGATCAGGATGGAGGCCACCACCACCCGGCCCGATGCGGCGCGCTTGCGGCTCTCGAGCGTCGCATAGAACCGACTGAACCGGGTAGCGAGCGAGTCCCCCTCGACGTCGGGGATGAGGCGGTGCCGGCCGGCCCAGGCCCAGGGAACCCCGGTGGACTCCAGGATCACCACAGCGGTCTCGGCACCGCCGCGCGGCAGCAGACGGTCCAGCGCCGCGAACGCTGCGGACTGGTTGCCGCCCGCGAGCGCCAGCGCCCGGGTCGCCAGCAGCTCGTTGCTGCGCACCGCGGACCGAAGCTCGCCACTCAGGCGCTTGAAGGCGCCTGACACCCGCCGCTCCCGCTCCCCCGGCCAGTCACGCTGGATGCGCGAGATGCGGACCTGCCCGACGATGAGGGTCGCGACCAGGATGAGAATCGTCAGGGCCACCAGCCGGGCCAGGAGCCCGGCCCGCCGTGCGCCGGCCAGCGCGGCGACCCCGCACGCGGCCGCCAGAATCACCGACCATGCGCCAGGCTCCCGCAGCCATTCCGCCGCGAGCACCGCAGCGAGCACGGCCACCCAGCAGGCGCCACGGTCGAACCTGGTCCGCGTGGTCAGCATCGCCCCGAAGTTAGTCACTATATTGCTTCCTGCCATGAATCTGCGCGCTGTCCTGATCCTGTGCCTCATCGGCCTCGCTCATCCGCTACCCGCTCAGGTCGCCGATGAGGGGACGCTGGTGATCCGTGTGGGAAGCCGTGAAATCGGCAGTGAGACTTTTCGAGTGACCTCGGGAGCCGCCGGACTGCGCATCTTCGCCAAGGCCAGCTACCCCGGCTCTCGCCCTCCGACCGAACTCTCGGTGACCGTGGAGCGCAGCGGTCCGGCAGGCGAACTGACGTTTCAACTCGAGCGCCGCGGCGGCTCGGGTGGAGGGCAGGTGTATGCGATTCAAAAGCGCAACCGGCTCACCATCCGCCGGGTCGAGCGGGGCGGCGAACAGGCGAGCGAGACGCCGGGGGCCGAGCCGCTGGTGCTGCTGGCCGACAGCGTTTTCAGCCTGTATCTGCAGATTCTGCCGCTGACTACTGAAGTTGGACGGGCCATTACTGCAGTGGTTCCTCAGGGAGCCCGCCGCATGGCCTTCACCGCGCAACGACTGCCCTCGGCCACCAACGGGAGCACCCTCATCCGATTGAGTGGCGGCGTCGAGGGCGAGATCGCCCTCGGCAACCGGGGAGAGCTGTTGCGCATCTCCCTGCCTGTCCTTGGGTTGGAAGCGCTCCGCAAACGGGACTAACAGGGGCGTCACAACCTGAAACTCCACGGCCGTCCCCTGCGTAGGCGGGGCAGCCGGATCTCCCCACAATTCACGGGACCGCGCGATGCCACTGCGTTGGATGATTGTAGCCGCCCTGGCTTTGCCGCCGGCTGTTGCCGCTCAGACCCCAGCGGTACCGGCGGCCCCCGGCGCAAGCCTGGGCCTGGCCGAGGCCCTGCAGCAGGCGAAGAATCACAATCCTTTGTATCGGCAGCGGCTGAACAACGCGGCCACTGCCCGGACGCAGGTTCGTAATGCGTATGGGCAGCTGCTGCCCAGCGCCACAGTGACCGGCGGCCTCGACTATACCGGGTCCGGCCAGGCCAACTTCGGGCAGGGCTTCATCCGACAGACGTCAGGGATTATCGGCTCCAGCTACTCCGCCGGCCTGCTGTGGCAGCTCGACGGCTCACGGCTGCTCGCCCCCAAGGAACAGAAGGCCAATCAGCGCGCGGTGGACGAGGAGATCGCCAGTGAGGAGAGCGGATTGCGGTTCGCCGTGACCGAGCAGTACCTGACCTCGCTGCAGGCGACGGCCCAAGTGGCGGTGGCGCGCCAGCAGGTAGAGCGGAACCAGAGCTTCCTGGACCTGGCCAATGCCAGATACAAGGTGGGCCAGGGCACGCTGATCGAGGTGCGCCAGGCCGAGGTGCAGAAGGCCCAGTCGGACGTCGGGTTGTTGCGGAGCCTGCAGGCGGACAACGAGGCCAAGATCGAGTTGTTCCGGCGCATCGGCCTGGTGCCGCCGCTGCCGGTTGAGCAGATCACGCTCAGCGATTCCTTCCCGGTGGTCGAACCGACCTTCCGCCTGGACGATCTGCTGAAACAGGCCCAGGCGCAGAACCCCGCGCTTCGTGCACTCAACGCCCGCGAGCGGGCCGCATCGGTCGCGGTGACGTCGGCGAAGTCGGCGTTCTTTCCTTCGCTGGCGGTCAACGCGGGCTGGAGCGGCTTCACCCAGCAGCAGACCGACAAGGCCCTGCTGCTGAGCCAGACGCGGGGCGGGGCACAGGACGCGGCCTTTTCCTGCATTACCAATGACTCCATCCGGGTCGGCGCCGGCCTGCAGCCGCTCGACCCCAATCCGGCGGGGTGCTACAGCGCTTCCGGGCTGGATCCCAACACCCTCGACCTTACTGCGGCGACCCGCCGGTCGGTGCTGGACGAGAACGGCAAGTTCCCCTTCGATTTCACCGGACAGCCGTTCGGGGCCAGCCTGACCATCACCCTTCCCCTCTTTACCGGCTTCGGCCGCACCTTGCGGGTGCAGCAGGCGCGGGAATTCGCGCAGGACGCGGAAGAGTCGGTTCGGGCCCAGGCGCTTCAGGTCCGAAGTGACGTGGAAAGCCGCCATCTGGCCTTGCAGACGGCCTACAAAGCGATTGCGGTCCAGGCCCAGAACCGGGAAGCGGCGCGCGACCAGCTCCGCCTGGCGCAGGACCGTTACCGGCTGGGCAGCGGGACCGCGCTGGAAGTCTCGGACGCGCAGAATTCGGTGCAGCGTGCCGAGGGGGACTATGTGAACGCGATTTACGATTACCACAAGGCACTGGCGGCGCTGGAAGCGGCGGTGGGCCGCCCGCTCCGTCAATAACGACGAGGAAGAGGATTGCCCATGTCGCGTCGTATGAAGCTCGGGCTGTTCGCCGGCCTGATCGCGGTAGCCGTGGGAGCGGTGATGGCCATGGGTGCCGCCCGCAACCGGAACAAGGCGGTCGAGGTCCGCATGGAGCAGGTCGGCAGCCGTGACCTGGTCGCGGTGGTGACGGCGAGCGGGAAGATCGAGCCCGACACCAAGGTGGACATCCTCCCCGACATCCAGGGACGGATCACCAAGCTCGCAGTGAAGGAAGGCGACACCGTGATGAAGGGCGACTTCCTGGTGCAGATCGACGCGGCGGTGTACCAGGCCGCCGTGAGCCGGGCCCAGGGACTGGTGGCCTCCGCGCAGAGCGAGTTCCTGCGGGCCCAGGCCAACCAGGACCAGGCGAAGCGCGCCCTCGATCGGGCGCTCGAGCTCAGAAAGACCAACTCCAGTCTGATCACGGCGGAAGCGGTCGAGCAGGCACAGACCGGCTACCAGGTCTCGGTCGCTAACACCGAGGCCAGCAGGGCCGGCCTGGACCAGGCCCGGGCGGGACTGCAGGAGGCCAGCGACAACCTGCGCAAGACCCGCATCGTCGCGCCGATCAGCGGGCGGGTGACCCGGCTCGCGGTGGAGGAGGGCGAAGTCGCCGTCCCCGGCACCTTTTCCCGGGACGTGGGGCTGCTGATGACGGTGGCAGATCTTTCAGTGATCCTGGCCAAGGTGCAGGTGGACGAGACCGATGTGGTGCGGCTCGCAGAGGGGGATTCGGTCGAAGTGTCGATCGACGCCTTCCCCGATACCACCTTTACCGGACGGGTGACCAAGATCAGCAACAGCGCCAAGCTGACCGCGACCTCGACCGCCTCCGGTTCCAACGACCGGGCAGTGGACTTCGACGTAGAGGTCACCCTGGCGAATCCGCCGGCGGACATCCGGCCGGATCTCTCCTGCACCGCGCGAATCGTCACCGATGTCCGCAAGGGCGTCCTCAGCATTCCGATCATCGCCCTCACCGTCCGGGAGCATCAGAAGCTGCCAATCGAATCGGCGGAGGGCCCGCCGGCCGACACCCTGGGCGCGCGGAAGAAGCGCGAGGTCGAAGGGGTGTTCGTGGTGAACAACGGGATCGCCAACTTCCGGCCGGTCAAGGTCGGCATCGCCGGGGACGAGTACTTCGAGGTCCTGGAAGGCGTCAAGGGAGGCGAGACGATCGTGTCGGGGACTTACCAGGCCATCCGGGACCTCAAGGACAGCGCCCGGGTCAAGCCCTCCAAGCCGGACAGCCTCAAAGGCAAGAAGTCATGAGCGACCGTGTCATCTACGTGGAGGAGCTCCGGCGCGAGTACCAGATGGGCGCCGAGCGGGTTCACGCCCTGCGTGGGCTCACGCTCTCGATCGCCCGTAACGAGTATGTGGCGATCATGGGCCCATCGGGCTCGGGCAAGTCGACCCTGATGAACCTGATCGGCTGCCTCGACACCCCGACCGGCGGCAGCTACTGGCTCAACGGCCAGGAGGTCTCGCGGCTCTCGGACGACGCCCTGGCCCGGGTGCGGAACCGGGAGATCGGGTTTGTGTTCCAGACCTTCAACCTGCTGCCCCGGGCGACGGCGCTCCACAACGTGGAGCTGCCCCTGGTCTACGCCGGTATCCCGGCCCGCGAACGCCGCCAGCGGGCGGAGGGGGCGCTCGCCCGGGTCGGGCTGGAGAACCGGATGCAACACCGGCCCAATGAGCTGTCGGGCGGTCAGCGTCAGCGGGTGGCCATCGCGCGGGCCCTGGTAAACGCCCCTTCCCTGCTGCTCGCCGACGAGCCCACGGGCAACCTCGACAGCACGACCAGCGAGGAGATCATGCGGGTGTTCGGTGAGCTCCATGCCCACGGCCAGACCATCGTCGTGGTGACCCACGAACCGTCCATCGCCGCCCATGCGGAGCGGGTGGTGGTGCTGCGGGACGGACGGCTCGACAGCGATAACCGCCACGGAAAGGCCGCCGCGTAGGATGCCGTTGGTCGAAGCGGTACGGATGGCCCTTGGGGCGATCCGGGCGCAGAAGCTGAAGAGCTTCTTTTCCCTCATCGGGGTGCTGATCGGCGTCACCTTCCTGATCGCGGTGGTCTCCATCGTGCAGGGGATGAACGTCTACATGGAGGAGAAGTTCGCCAACGCCCTGGTCGGCCATAACACCTTCAAGCTCCGGCAGCGGCCCAATTTTGTAGGCGGGAACGTCACCGACGACGTGTGGCTGGCGTGGCTCCGGCGGCCGCGCATCTCCTACGACGACGCCGACTACGTCACCGAACGGATCCAGACGCCGGTTGTCTCCGCCAAGTACTGCCAGGACCGCATGGTGCTGAGTTACGGCCCCAGGCAGGCGAAGGACATCGAGCTGACCGGAACCGAGGAATCGTACTTCCGGATCAAGAACTACAACCTGCGCTCCGGCCGGACCTTCACCACGCAGGAGGTGCGGGTCGCGCAGCCGGTCGTCGTGGTGGGATCGCTGGTCGCAGAGAAGCTGTTCGCGGGGGTCGAGCCGCTGGGGAAGGAGGTCCGGATCGCCGGCCTTCCCTATCGGGTGATCGGCGTGGTGGAGCCGCAGGGGACCCTGTTCGGGCTCTCGCAGGACAAGTTCGCCATCATGCCGTACACCGCGCCGGCGCGACGGCACATCTGCCCCATCAACATCCTGGACGAGGTCATCTACAAAACCGGGAGTACCGCCGACCTGAAAACCGCCATGGCGGAGGCGGAGGCGGCGATGCGGGCCCGGCGCCATCTCAAGCCGGGGCAGGAGAACAACTTCACCATCGAGACCTCGGAAGCCATTCTCGACTTCTGGGGCAAGATCTCCCGGGTGCTCTTCCTGGCGCTCCCGCTGCTGGTGGGGATCTCGCTGGTCGTGGGTGGCATCGTCATCATGAACATCATGCTGATGGCGGTGACGGAGCGCACCCGGGAGATCGGCATCCGCAAGGCGTTGGGCGCCAAGCGGAGGGACATCCTGGCCCAGTTCGTGGCGGAGTCCGCCGTCCTGTCCACCATGGGAGCAGCCCTCGGCATCGGGCTCGGACTGGGGCTCGCGTTCGCGGTCAAGGCGCTGACCCCGCTCCCGGCCGCGGTGGCAACCTGGTCCTTGTTCCTCGCCGTCGCTCTCGGGATGATCGTGGGAATCGCCGCCGGGAGCTACCCGGCCTACCGCGCGTCCAAGCTCGATCCCATCACCGCCCTGAGGGCCGAGTGACTTTCTCCAGGGGCCAGAGCCTCGCCCGGATCGGGGAAGGTGTCGGCATCGCGCTGGGCTCGCTCCGCGCCAACAAGGTGCGGGCGGCCCTGACCATTCTCGGCGTCGCCATCGGTGTCATGGTGGTCATCACCATCGGAGCCGCGATTACCGGTATCAAGCGCAGCGCGTCTCAGGTTATCGAGAGTCTGGGGCCAAAGACCTTCTTCGTGTTCCGGTATTGGTCCGGCGGCCTCAACATTTCCGATGGCTCCGACGAGCTCTCGCCGTGGCGGCGGAACCCCTGGCTGACACCCGAGGACGCCGAATTCATCCGGGGGCTGCCCCTGGTGAGCGAGGTCAACGTCGACGAGTACAGCAACGGACCGGTCAGCTACGAGCGCAGCAACCTGAAGAGTGTCGACATCGCCGGGTTTTCGCCCAGCTGGGTACGCGTGAATGGCGGGGAGATCCTGGCGGGCCGCAATTTCACCGATCTGGAATACGCGGCAGCCGCGCACGTCTGCATCATCAACGACAAGCTGGCCAGCGAGCTGTTCCCGGGACTGAACCCGGTGGGCCAGCGGATCCGGATTTTCGGGGCGTTGTTCGAGGTCGTGGGTCTGCATGCCGAGGCGGCCAATCTGTTCAGCAACGCCTCGTCCCCCCGGCTGGCGATGCCGCACACCACCTTCATGAAGGTGGCGGACTACTGGAAGGGCTGGATGGACATCGCGGTGGTCCCGGTACAGAGCGCCTCCGTCCAGGAGGCGATGGACCAGGTCATCGCCGCCATGCGGGCCCGCCGGGGGTTGCGTCCGGCCCAGGAAAGCAACTTCACGGTCGTCTCGTCCGACAAGTTCCTCGACTCCTTTAACCAGATCACCCAGGGGTTCTTCTTCGTCATGCTGGCCCTGTCGGCGGTGGGCCTTATGGTGGGCGGCGTCGGCGTGGTCGCGATCATGATGATCTCGGTCACCGAGCGCACCCGGGAGATCGGGGTACGCAAGGCGCTGGGCGCCACCCGCGGCGAAATCATGTTCCAGTTCCTGGTGGAGGCCGCGACCCTGACCCTGGTGGGTTGCCTGGTCGGCCTGGTGCTGGGGGTCCTGATCGCATGGGGCATCCGTACCTTCATCCCGACCCTGCCCGCCGCCGTCCCGCTCATGTCGGTGCTGGCATCGGTCCTCGCCGCGATCCTCACCGGGGTGCTGTTCGGCCTCTACCCGGCCAGCAAGGCGAGCAAACTGGATCCGGTGGAGGCCTTGAGGTACGAGTAGGGGGAACGGGGAATGGGGAACGGGGAAAGGGGCAGCCCATTCCCCGTTCCCTGTTCCCCGTTCCCCTTCTCTCTCCTTACTACCGCCCCGGACCTCGCTTTATCTTGGTCGGATGCCCCTGTTCGAAGCCATCCGCCTGGCAGTCCAGTCGGTCCTCTCGGCCAAGCTGCGTTCCTTCTTCACCCTGCTCGGCATCATCGTATCCGTGGGGTTCCTGGTGACGGTAGTCGCCGTGATCCAGGGGATGAATGCCTATGTGAAGGAGAACATCACCGGGGCGGTGATCGGGACCAACGCTTTCCAGGTCCGGCGGACACCGATCGCGGTCGGGTTGCTCTCCAATGAGGAAATCCGGCAGATCGCCAAACGACCGGTCCTCAGTCGCGAGGACGCCGAAGCGATCCGCCGGGCGCTGCCGGAAGCGCTCGCGGTTTCCCTGCAGTCGGGGTGGCCTACCCCGATGAGCGACGTGACCTCCCGGAACCGAACCGTGGGGGATGTGCTGGTATTCGGGGTGACCCCGCCCTACCAGGCGGTCCAGGACTACCGCTTCGTCGCCGGTACGCCGCTCGCGGATCCCGATGTTCGGGAGCGCCGGCTGGTCGCGGTCCTCGGGTACGATGTCGCCGACAAGCTGTTCGGCCATCCCGATCGCGCCGTCGGCCAGAAGATCCGTATCGGCGGGCGTGAGCTGGAGGTGAAAGCGGTCACGGCAAAGAAGGGACGGGTGCTGGGGCAGTCGTTCGACGGATTCGCGATGATTCCGATCAGCACCTTCGAGAGCATGTACGGTCGGCGCAAGACCACCACCGTCTCCGTCAAGATGGCGAACGCCGCAGACCTTCCCGAGGCCATGGCGCGGGCCGAGGAAGCCATGCGGCTGGCCCACCAGCTGCGGCCGGCGCAGCCTAACGACTTCACCGTGGACAAGGCCGACGCCCTGGTCGCCTTCTGGCGCGACCTGACCAAGGTTCTGTTCACCGTGGTGCCGGCCGTGGTCTGCATCGGGATCGTGGTGGGCGGCATCGTCATCATGAACATCATGCTGATGTCGGTCACGGAGCGGATTCACGAGATCGGCCTCCGCAAGTCGCTGGGGGCCACCCGCCACGACATCCGCCGCCAGTTCCTGGTTGAGGCCATCGTCCTGGCAAGCCTCGGCGGGGCGGCGGGAGTCGCGAGCGGCTGGCTGCTCAGTCTGGCCGTGTCCCACTTCACCCCCCTCCCGGCGCGAGTCACGACCTGGTCGATCGGGCTGGCCCTGGCCCTCGGAGCCGGGACCGGCATTCTGTTCGGAGTGTATCCCGCTGCGCGGGCCGCGCGGCTGGACCCGATCACGGCGCTGAGGGCGGAGTGAGGGCGACGGCTCGGCGCCTCGCGCAACTCCAGGCCGGGTGTGGCGCCTGGGGACGGCGCCGCCTGTGCGACCGCGAAATCGTCGAGCCGCCGAGTCGCCGAGCCGACCGTCATGATCCTGCGTAACGCTGACGAAGGCATCTGGGTCGCCCTGACCGCCCTGCGTACCAACAAGCTGCGCTCGGCGCTCACGATCCTGGGGGTGGTGATCGGGGTGTCCACGGTGATGGCAATGGCGTCCATCGTAGACGGCATCCGTACCCAGATCTTCAACGCGATGAACACCGCCGGCCCCACCGCGTTCTACGTCATGCGGTTCTTCTCCCAGACCCCGCTGAACCCGGACAACCTTCCCTACGAAGTGCGCATCCGCCCCATCGTGCAGGAGAGCGACGCCCAGGCCATCCGGGCCGTTCCCGGGATTCAGTACGCCGGCATCTGGGTGCAGCTGTTCCTGCGACTGGAGTACCTGGGCGCGACCACGCAGGTGATGACCATCTACGGCGCGGATCAGCATTACATGGACATCCTGGGCGGCACTCTGCTGCGGGGACGTTTCTTCTCGCCGGCCGAGATGGTGGGAGCACCAGTCGCGGTTCTGGAAGAGGAATCCGCGGATCGGCTGTTCGGCCGGGTGGATCCCATGGGCAAGCGGATCCGGATCGGCGGGGTCGCCATGACGGTCATCGGCATTTATCAGCGGCCCGCGAACATCTTCGAACCGCCCGGCCAGCAGATCGGCGCGATCATGCCGTTCGAAACGGCTCGGCACAACTACCACTACGACGAGACCAACGGCCTCTTCATTTCGGTCAAGTCATGGGCGAGCGTCCCGGTACCGGAGGCCAAGGATCAGGCCATCACCGCACTGCGGCGGGCTCGCAAGCTGCGCCCGGGCACGCCCAACACCTTCGATGTGATCACCCAGGACCAGATCCTCGACACTATCGATAACCTGACCACGGCCTTCTTCGGCGTCATGGTGGCGCTTTCCAGCGTCGCGCTGCTGGTCGGCGGCATCGGCGTGATGGCGATCATGATGGTCTCCGTCACCGATCGAACCCGGGAGATCGGGCTGCGCAAGGCAGTGGGAGCCACCCGCCGGGAGATCCTGTGGCAGTTCCTGGTCGAGGCCGCGACGCTCACCCTGATCGGCGGATTGCTGGGGATCCTGGTCGGTCTGAGTGTCGGGCAGTTGCTGAAGGGAGTACTCAACCTCCAATCGGGTGTCCCACTGTGGAGTGCCGTGCTGGCCACCCTCGTCAGCATCGGGATCGGCCTCGCCTTCGGGCTCCTGCCAGCCAACCGGGCGGCGCGCATGGACCCGGTGGAGGCGTTGCGGCACGAGTAGGATCGACGCTCTATCGCGTTACTTCTCCGGTCTTGTCCGGTCGGGCGACCCTTCGGGTCGCCGTTCGTGTGCAACCCCGCGTGCATCGCGCATCCCCCGGGTCCCTAAGAACGACCCGAGGAGCGTCATGTCAACGGCCCGCCGCTGGATGATCCTGCTTACCCTGACCGCGATCGGATGCGAACCCGCTGCCCGATTGGAAACCCCGGCCAAGGACGGCAGGTTTGCCGATCAGGCACCTGCCATGACTCCGCGAGGCAATGAAGCGACTTCGGGTGTCGTGGCGGATGCCACACCCGACGATTTTACCCGACCTTCCCTGCCTGACGCGGCTCTGGATCCGTCGGCCACGTCGGCCATGATCATTCGCACCGGCCAGGCGAGCCTGCAGATTGACTCCCTGGAAGCCGGGATCGCCCGGCTCAGGGAGCTGGCCCAGCGGGTCGGCGGCTACGTCGCCAACAGCCAGATCCAGGCCGGCGTTAACCAGCTCCGATCGGCCGTGCTGGAGATCAAGGTGCCGGCCGTCCGCTTCGACGAGCTCACCAGCGGGCTCAGCCCCATCGGCACGCTCGAATACCTCAACGTCACCGCCGAGGACGTGGGAGAAGAGTTCACCGATGTCAGCGCACGGGTCTCGAATTCCCGTCGGCTGGAACAAAGGATCATCGACATTCTCGCCACCCGCACGGGCAAGCTGTCCGACGTGCTGCAGATCGAGCGGGAACTGGCCCGGGTACGAGAGGAAATCGAGCGCATGGAAGGCCGGCTTCGCTATCTCAAGGCGCACGCCGCTACCAGCAGTCTGACTGTTACCCTGCATGAGAAGTCCCCGCTGGTCGGCGAGCCGGGGAGCGGCGGCATCATCAGCGATGCGTTCCGGCAAGCGTGGCGCAACTTCCTGGCCTTCATCGCCCGTGGCATTGAGTCCCTGGGAGTGCTGGTTCCGCTCGGAATCCTCGTGGTTGGTGCGGCCCTGGGAGTTCGGAGGGTGTTGCGGGCACGGCAGGGCTGAGGAGGGAATGGGGAACGGGGAACGGGGAACGGAGAACGGAGAACGGGGCGAAGCGAGCATAGAGCCGGGAACAGCAGCGGACCAGGCGCCACGCAAAGGGGCAATTAGATTCCCGCAGGGCTCATGCCCCGTTCCCTGTACCCATTCCCCGTGGTTTCCGTGTCCGTTGACCTGCTCGCCATCGCCGCCCATCGGGACGACGTCGAACTGACCTGCGCCGGAACCTTGCTCCGGGCCAGGGACGCCGGCTACCGGACCGGGATTGTAGATCTGACCGCCGGCGAGTCAGGCACCCGGGGCAGCGCGGAGGGTCGTGCCGAGGAGGCCCGCCGCGCCGCAGAAGTCCTCGGGGTCACCGAACGGCTCAATGCGGGACTCCCCGATGCCTACCTGCAGAACACCGACGAGACCCGGCGGGTGGTGGTGGAACTGATCCGGCACTTCGCGCCCCGCACCGTGATCCTGCCTTTTGGGGTAGGGCGGCATCCCGATCACCGAATCGCGTCGGAGTTGGGGAGAGATGCCTGCTTCCTCGCGGGGCTGGCGCGCTACCAGACGGGCGGCGCTCCACACCGGCCCCATAAGATTCTGTATGCCCTCGCCTACCGCGAAGATCCGGTGAAGCCTTCGTTCGTGGTCGATATCAGCGACCAGTTCGAGCGCAAGCTTCAGGCGATCCGCTGCTATGCCAGCCAATTCGATGGGGCTAAGGCCGCCGGGGAGATTTTCCCTACCGGTCAGGATCTCTACTCCCTGGTCGAAACCCAGAACGCGCACTACGGATCGCTGATCCGAACCCGCTTCGGAGAGCCGTTCTTCACCCCGGAAACCCTCCGGGTCGACGATGTCGTCGCCCTTGAAGTGCAGAGCATGTAGGAAGCGAAACCCCAAGCCCGACAAGGCGATAGCCGGATCCGGCGCACCGTGACAGGCGCCCTCGGACCCGGCTATCTTTGCTGCCATGCCCGAGCCGCTGGTGTATCTCGACCATGCCGCCACCACCCCGGTCAGACCCGAGGTGCTGGAGGCGATGTTGCCCTACCTCGGGGCCGAGGCGTTCGGGAATCCATCGAGCGCGCACCGCTTTGGCCGCGCGGCCCGGGTGGGACTGGAGCGGGCCCGCCGGGAGGTGGCCGAGGCTCTGGGAGTCGAGCCAGGTGCGGTGGTCTTCACGTCGGGTGGTACCGAGGCGGACAATCTCGCGATCGTGGGGAGCTGCCTTGCAGCCCGGCGGGCCGGCGGACGGATGCTGGCGGCGGTCTCCGCGACCGAACACAAGGCGATACTCGCAGCAGCCCACGCCGTAACGGACCTGGGGGGAGAAGAGCGGATCCTTCCCGTGGACAAGAGCGGTCGGCTGGACCTCGCTGCGTTGGAGGATGCGCTGGCATCGAGCCCGGCAGTAGTGTCGGTCATGTGGGTGAACAACGAAACCGGCGTGACCCAGCCGATCGAGGAGATCGCCAGCCGGGTGGCCTCCAAGGGTGTGCCGTTTCATACCGATATGGTGCAGGCCTTTGGGAAGATCCCCGTCTCCCTGGCAGCCTCCGCCGTAGGGCTGGCGAGCATCTCGGGACACAAGATCGGCGCAACCAAGGGCATTGGTGCCCTGGTCGCCCGGGACCGCTCGCGCCTCGACCCCATTCTGCATGGTGGAGGACAGCAGGGCGGGGTTCGACCCGGCACAGAAAACATCGCCGGCGCCGTCGGGCTGGGGCGGGCCGCTGCGCTCGCGGTCGCCGAGCTGGCCACCGAGTCGCGCCGGGTAGAGGCTCTGCGGGACGAACTGGCGACCCGTCTGCGTGCGGCCATTTCCGACCTGGTCATCGCGGGGGAGGCGGCTCCGCGTGCCGGCCATGTCCTGAACGTCATGGTGCCCGGAACTGACAGTGAGGCGCTCATCATGCATCTCGATCTGGCGGGGGTTGCCGCCTCCAGCGGCTCCGCCTGCACCACCGGTGCGGTCGAGCCGTCGCACGTCCTGAGCGCCATGGGAATCCCTCGCGACCTCGCGGTCGGCGCGATCCGTTTCAGCCTGGGCCGGGAGACCACCGCGGCTGACATCGCGCGGGCCGCGGAGGTGTTACCGACCGTTGTGGCCCGGGTCCGCAGCCTGGCGGGAGTGCTGGGCCGTGGCTGAGCGCGTTCTGGTCGCCATGAGCGGTGGAGTGGACAGCTCGGTCGCTGCGGCGGAGCTGGTCGCGCGAGGCTACGACGTGGTCGGCGCGACCATGAAGCTGTTCTGCTACGGGGACAGCGTGCCCGACCGTCCCTGTTGCTCGCTCGATTCGATCAACGATGCCCGGGAGGTCTGTCACCGGCTGGGTGTGCCCCACTACGTGCTCAACCTGGAGGATCGGTTTGCACGGCACGTGATCCACAACTTCGTGGAGGAGTACGGCCGGGGCCGGACGCCCATTCCCTGCGTGCGCTGCAACACCTTCACCAAGTTCCGCGATCTCCTGGCCCACGCCGACGCGCTGGAGTGTGCGTACCTCGCGACCGGGCACTATGCCATCGCCCGGAACGGCAGGCTGTACCGTGGCAGCGACCCGGCCAAGGACCAGAGCTACTTCCTGTGGGGAATCGACCGGGCGGTCGTGGCACGAATGCTGACCCCGGTCGGTGACCTGACCAAGCAGGAAACCCGGGCCCGCGCTCGCCAGCTGGGCCTGGTGACCGCGGAAAAGCCGGAGTCGGTGGAGATCTGTTTCGTGCCGGACCAGGACTACATGGCCGTGTTGGAGCGTCACCTGCCGGCGGACGCCCCGGCCCTCACGCCAGGCCCGCTGGTCACTACCGGCGGGGAAATTGTGGGACAGCACGACGGCTACGCCCGCTACACCATCGGGCAGCGCAAGGGTCTGCCGGGCGGTTCGCACCAGCCCCGATTCGTCGTCGCCATCCGCCCCGAAACGCGGGAGGTCGTGGTGGGAGGCCGGGACGAGCTGCTCGGGCGCGCGGTGCGCCTTGAGGAGGTGAACTGGCTGGGGGATGATCTTGGCCCCGGCGATTCCTGCGAGGTGCAGGTGCGGCACCGCGCCCGCGCCGTCCCGGCGACTGTCCTCGAATCGGAGGGTGGAGGAGTGAGCCTCAGCCTTGCCATTCCGGTTTCGGCCATCACGCCGGGCCAGTCGGGGGTTCTGTACGCCGCAGACGGGCAGGTACTGGGCGGCGGAGTCATCGCCTGATGCGCCTTTACCGGTGGGCGCCCCTGGCGGGGCTGGTGATCCTCGTCGGGAATGCCGAGGCTCAGGAGAAACGACCGCTCTCCATCGATGACTATGTGACGATGCCCATCGTGAGCGACCCGCAGCTGTCCGCGGATGGCTCCCTGGTTGCGTTCACGGTGACGACGCCTTCGCTGGAGGACAATCGGGCGGGCACCAAGGTATGGCTCGCCGACCTCAATTCCGGCGATTCCTGGCAGGCCACCGCAATGCAGGGAAGTGATCGGGCAGCGCGCTGGTCGCCGGACGGAAAGGTGCTGGCGTTCATCTCGACCCGTGACGGCACTCCCCAGATCTGGCGGATGCCGATCCGCGGCGGCGAGGCGGTGCGGGTCACCAACACCCGGGACGGCATCACTGACTTCCTGTGGTCTCCCGACGGCCGATCGCTGTTCTTCTGGACCGACGTCGCCTGGGGCGACTCGAGCGAGGCGACGCGGCGGGCGGCGCCCTGGCCGACCAATGCGAAAATCTTCACCGACCTCTTCTACCGGCACTGGAACCAGTGGCGGCTCGGGGTCCGGTCGCATCTCTTCCAGGTGGACCTCGCGAGCGGCGCCGCGACCGACATTACCCCATTCGACCGCGATATTCCGCCACTCGCGCTGGGCGGCCGCGACATCGCGGTGTCGCCGACCGGCACCGAGGTCGCGGTGGTGTACAACCGCGACACCGCCCTCGCCCTCAGCACCAATAACGACGTGGTCGTGATGGGCCCTGACGGCTCCGCCCGGCAACCCATCACTAACAGCCAAGCCAACGACCACACACCCGTCTACTCACCCGACGGCCGCTACCTCGGCTACCTGGCGATGGCGACCCCGGGCTTCGAGTCCGATCGGCAGCAGCTGATGATCTACGAACGGGCCACCGGCCGGCGGCTGGCCATCACTCCCAAGTGGGACCGCAGCATCACCGACTTCCGGTGGACTCCGGACGCCAAGGCGGTGATCGCCGAGGTGGAGGAGCGCGGCGGCCATGCGTTGTACCGGGTCGAGGTCCCGAGCGGCCGGCCCACCCGGCTGGTGGCCGGCGGCACCAACACGTCGGTCCAGGTCTCGTCTCGCGGCGATGTCATGGTCTTTCTCCGTAGCACCGCCAATCATCCGCCGGAGATCTGGACTGCGGGCATCGACGGCAAGAGCCCGCGACCGATCACCAAGGTGACCGATGCCCGGCTGGCGGCCTATGACGTGCAGCCGGTGGAGAGCTTCGGGTTCATCGGGGCACAGGGAGACTCCATCTTTGGCTGGCTGATGAAGCCGCCCGGTTTCGACCCGATTCGCAAGTACCCGCTGCTCTACCTGATCCATGGCGGGCCGCAGAGTGCCTGGCTCGACGAGTGGCACGCGCGGTGGAGCTTCGCGACCTTCGCCGCCCGCGGCTACATCGTCGCAGCGGTGAATTTCCACGGGTCAACCGGGTACGGGCAGTCGTTCACCAATAGCATCAGCCGCAACTGGGGCAGCCTGCCGTATGAGGACCTGATGAAGGGCCTCGACGTCGTGACCCGGATCCCGAACGTGGATTCGACCCGGATGGGGGCGGCCGGAGCATCGTACGGCGGCTACATGGTCTACTGGATGGCCGGTCACACCAACCGGTTCCGGGTGATGGTCGCCCACGACGGGATCTTCAATACACTCAGCATGGCAGGAACGACCGAAGAGCAGTGGTTTCCGCTCTGGGAGTTCGGCGGATCCGCTCTGGTCCCCACCGCACGCGCCGTGATCGAGAAGTGGTCGCCCGCGAATTTCATTACCAACTGGTCCACTCCGATGCTGGTCGTGCACAGCCAGAACGACTTCCGGGTTGACGTGTCCGAGGGGCTCCAGGCCTTCACCGCCCTCCGGCTCAAGAAGATTCCGGCCAAGTTCCTGTATTTCCCGGATGAAGGTCACTTTGTCACCACGCCCCGCAATCGGCGATTGTGGTGGAGCACAGTGCTCGACTGGCTGGGCCAGTATTTGGCGCCGGGGACCTGATGCGCTCGCTGATCATCCGGTGGCTCATCAATACCCTGGCCCTGTACGTCGCGGTACAGGTGGTGCCTGGCGTGAGCTATCAGGGCGGGGCCCTGGGCCTCATCGTCGTTGCGGCACTCTTCGGGCTCGTGAATGCGACTCTCCGCCCGCTGCTCACCTTCCTCACCTGCCCGCTGGTGCTGGGGACGCTGGGCCTGTTCCTGTTCGTAATCAATGCGATCATGCTGCTGTTCACCGGGTGGGTCTCCGATCACTTTGCCCTGGGCTTTCAGGTCGCCGGGTTCTGGCCCGCGTTCTGGGCCGGGCTCCTCATCAGCCTGGTCAGCCTGTTCCTCTCGATCATGGTGGGCGAACGGGAGGTTCGGGTGGTGCGGCGGTAGCGCCCGCGTCCTTCCGGGCCGTTACCCAGGCGTGACACGTCACTCTGGCCCCGACCTTCGACACAGGTAGATTCCCAACCGTGACCGACGTCACTCTCTCCGCTCCCAGTACCATTCCGGAATCGCCTCTCGATTTCGGGCAGCCCTCGCTGTACATCAATCGCGAACTCTCCTGGCTCGAATTCAACCGTCGGGTGCTGCATGAAGCCGAGGACCCCCGGACTCCCCTGCTCGAGCGGCTCAAGTTCCTGGGCATCTTCAGCTCCAATCTCGATGAGTTCTTCCAGATCCGGGTCGCCGGCCTCAAGGACCAGCTCGCGGCGGGCTACAGTGAGCGGTCACCGGATGGCCTGACCCCGGAGGAGCAGCTGCGCCAGATCGCAGCCGTGGTCCGGGACCTGATCGGCCGCCATGCCACGACCTTGCACGAGGCGGTCTTGCCTGCCCTGGCCCGGGACGGCATGAGGTTGCTCGACATCGGCGACCTGACCGAAGCGGAGCGACAACAGCTGGACCGGTACTTTCACACCAACGTTTTCCCGGTGCTGACGCCGCTCGCGGTGGACCCCGCACATCCTTTCCCCTACATCTCGAACCTCAGCCTCTCGCTGGCGGTGGTCCTGCGGGCCGTGGACGGTGAGGAGCGGTTCGCGCGCGTGAAAGTACCGAAGATCCTGCCCCGCTGGGTGCCCGTCGGCGAGGGATGGCGTTACTTGCCCCTGGAGCAGCTCATCGCGGCGAATATCGAGGCGCTGTTCCCGGGGATCGAGATCCTGGGCTGTCACCCGTTCCGGATCACCCGCAATACGGACTTCGAAGTGGATCACGACGAGGCCGAGGACCTGCTCAGCACCATTCAGGAGGAAGTGCGGAACCGCAGGTTCGGCGCCGTCGTCCGGCTCGAGCTGTCCCCCGGTCTGCCGCATTCGATCCGCGAGGTACTGTTGGCGGAGTTTAGCGCCGCGCAGGCCGCTCTATCCGCCCCGCTGGGCGGAGACGACGTCTACGAGGTTCCCGGGCTGCTCGATACGGCCGACCTGCTGGCGCTGGCAGCTACGGTCGACTTGCCAGCCCACAAAGACCCGCCGCACCATCCGGTCACGCCGGCCCGGCTGGCGGGAGGACGAAATCCCTTCGAAGTCGTCCGGGAAGGGGACGTCCTGGTGCATCACCCCTACGAGAGCTTCACCAGCTCGGTCGAGCGGTTCATTCAGACCGCGGTGGATGATCCCGACGTGGTCGCCATCAAGCTCACGCTCTACCGCACCGGCGGCGATTCCAGCATCGCACGCCTGCTGGCCCAAGCCGCCGAGCGGGGCAAGCAGGTCGCCGTCCTGATCGAGCTGCAGGCACGGTTCGACGAGGAGAACAACATCCGCTGGGCGCAGCGCCTGGAGGATGTGGGCGTCCACGTGAGCTATGGCGTCGCCGGGCTCAAGACTCACGCCAAGGTCATGCTGGTGGTGCGCCGCGAAGGCGATTCCATGCGGCGCTATGTGCACCTCGGAACCGGCAACTACCATCCGCGAACCGCGCGCCTCTATACCGACTTCGGACTGTTCAGCACTGACCCCGATCTGGGTGCGGATCTGACCGATCTGTTCAACGTCCTGACCGGCTTCGCCGCTCCCGCCCAGTACCGCAAGCTGATTGTTGCGCCGCGGGGGATGCGCGACCGGTTCATCTCGATGATCCATCGGGAGGCGGAGCACGCGCGGGCAGGCCGGCGGGCCCGGATCACCGCCAAAATGAACGCGCTGGTCGACCCGGCCACCATCCGGGCGCTGTACGAGGCGTCGCAGGCCGGCGTGACGATCGACTTGATCGTCCGGGGCATCTGTTGCCTGCGGCCAGGCCTCCCGGGGGTGAGCGACCGGATCCGGGTCATCAGCATCATCGGCCGGTTTCTGGAGCACTCGCGCGCGTTCTACTTCCTTAACGGCGGCGAGGAAGAGGTGTACATCGGTTCCGCGGACTGGATGCCGAGGAATTTCGATCGCCGGATCGAGGCGGTCGTGCCGGTGTCTGATCCCGCGCATCGGGAGACCCTCCGGGACCTGATGGACCTCATGTGGGAGGACAACCGCCAGGCGTGGGAACTGAGTTCGGACGGAAGCTACCGGCAGCGCCAGCCCCCCTCCGCGGAGGCGGAGGTGGCGACTCACCGCATGCTGGTCGAGAACTACCGCGAGGGCGGCTTCCGTGCCGGGGAGTCTCTCGTCCCCCGCTAGCCGCCCCGCGCCCGGGCAGACAGCGAGCGCGGTCGGGACGATGGACGGGAGCTAGTAGGCGAGTTCGCCGGCTACGGCGAATTTCTTCAGCAGCTCTTCCTGCTCGGGATTCAGCTTCTCGGGGATCTGTACCTGAACCTGGACCAGCTGATCACCCTTCCGGCCGCCCTTCTCGATCCCCAGGCCCTTGATCCGGAACTTCCGTCCCGGCTGAGTCCCTGCGGGGACTCGAAGCACCACCTTCTTCCCGTCCAGGGTCCGAACCCTCAATCGGGTCCCAAACACCGCTTGGGCGAGGTTGATCGGCACCTCGCAGATGATGTCGAGGTCCTCGCGATGGAAGAACCGATCGGGCTGCACCTGGAAGGTCACGACGATGTCGCCAGCCGCGCTCCCGGGGCCCCCGGCCTGGCCCTGGCCCCGCAGTCGCACCTTGGAGCCCGATTCAGTGCCGGGGGGAACGGTGATCAGCACTTCCCGATCGGCGCGAACCTCTCCCGCCCCACCACAGGTCGGACATGGGCTCGACGGCACCTTACCCCGCCCACGGCACCTTGGACACGGCCGGCTGACCGCGAACCCGCCCTGCCCGAAGGTCACGGTCCCGCGACCCTGGCACTCGGGACAGATCGAGATCTTGGCGCCCGGCGCCGCGCCGGAACCGCCGCATTGCTTGCAGGTCTCATTGAGGGGGAGATGTACCGGCACCTTCCCGCCCAAGGCAGCCACCCGGAACGGGATCTCGACAACGGTCTCGATTGCCTCGGGTCCGCCTTCATCGCGCCTGGCGCCGCGCCCGAAGATCGACGAAAAGATGTCTCCCAGCCCGAAGCTGCCGAAGTCGGAGAAGTCGAACCCTTCCGCCGCTCCCGGCCCCGGGCCGGCTCCTCCCGCGCTGCGCCCGGCGGTCGCGCCGGGACGGCGGAATCCACCCTCAAACGCGCCCAGACGGCGCATCTGATCGTATTGCTTCCGCTTGTCTGCGTCGGACAGCACGGCATGCGCTTCGGAGACTTCCTTGAAGCGTTCCGCCGCCTGCGGATTGTTGGGATTGGCGTCCGGGTGATACTGCTTGGCCAGCCGGCGGTACGCCTTCTTGATCTCCTCCGCCGAGGCCGAGTCGGGAACCCCCAGCACCTGATAGAAATCTCTGGCCACGGTCAGGCGTGCCCTTCCGAGGTGACCACCTGAACCCGAGCCGGCCGGATCAGCGAGCCCTTGAACCGGTACCCCGCCTGGAAGGTCGCGCTCACGGTATGATCAACCTGCCCTTCGACAGGAGGCACCACGGAGACCGCTTCGTGGAGGCTCGGATCGAAGGGCTGGCCGACCGGGTCGATGCGCTCCAACCCTGCTGCCTCGAGCTCCTTCCGGAGTTTCCTGTCGATCAGTACCAGGGCCTGATGCACGACGTCCACCGTGGCCGCCCCGGCTCCGCCGGCGACGACGCGGTCCAGGTCGTCCAGGACGTCGAGGAGCTTCACCGCCAGGGCGGCCTGGGCCCGGACCGAAAGTTCCTCGCGCTCGCGTGTTACCCGCTTACGGAAGTTGTCGAACTCAGCAGCGAGCCGGAGGTACCGGTCGTTGGCGCTGTCGAGTTCGTCCTCGAGTCGGCGGATTGCCTCATGAGTCGGCTCGACCGGCAGCCCACTGTGCCCTGGCCCCGCACCCGCCGTCTCGGCACCGCTGAGGGCGTCTGCGGTGGACCCCGGCATCTCTGCGCCTCCGCCAACAGCTTGATTGTCAAACACTTGGAAGACCGCCTTGTTGCAGTAATTTCAAAAGATAACAGCAACAGGCACACCCCGGAGGAGGGGCCAGATTGGCAGGGAAGCACCCACTCTGAGATGGAGCTACCAGGCCTAGGTGGGATCCTGGGTGAGGGCACGGAACAGCAAGAACAGGGCGGCCTGGGCCGCACGGCCGCGGATCTCGGCACGGGAACCCGGAAACACCTGCCGGACCGTGGTTATTCCGCCCGGATGCCCGGCGGCAAGATGTACCAGGCCGACCGGTTTGTCGGCGCTTCCCCCTGAGGGCCCCGCAATACCGGTGACGGCGACGGAAAGAGCGGTCCCGAAGCGGCGGGCCGCCCCTTCGGCCATGGCGCGGGCGACCGGTTCGCTCACCGCTCCGTGCTCCTCGAGCAGGGCCGCCGGGACGCCCAGCATCTCCAGCTTGATCCGGTTGTCGTAGGCGATCACCCCGCCCACGAAGACCTCGGAACTTCCCGGGATCTCGGTGAGCCGAGCCCCGACTACTCCGCCGGTACAGGATTCGGCCGTTGCGAGGGTGAGTGCTCGTTCCCGCGCCCGGGCCAGCACCACGGCCGCCAGATCGGTATCGTCCTCGCCGTAGGCCCAGGGGCCGGCGCGTGCCCGCAACCGCTCGAGGCCGGCCTGGAGGCGGTCATCGGCCTCGGCAGGCGCAACACCCCACGCGGTGAGGCGGAGATCCACGCCCTCGAGGCGGGGAAGATACGCCAGAGTAAGCGGAGCCAGTTCCGCTTCAATGGGACCGATCCGTTCGGCGAGGGTGGATTCGGGAATTCCCGTGGTCCGGATCATCCGCGAGCGTACCACCTGGTTCTCCGCCCGATCGGCCAGGCGAGGCAGGACCTCATGCTGCAGCAGGGCGCGCATTTCCCCGGGCACGCCGGGGAGCAGAATCGCCAGGCCGGGCGGACCCTCGAGCCAGAGGCCGGGGGCGGTTCCCCAACGATTGGGGAGGACCGTGGCACCCCGCGGCACCTCAGCCTGCGAACGGTTCTTCTCCACGGGAGTGCGGCCGAACCGGGCAAAGCGGGCCACCAGCGCGTCCCAGATTTCCGGATGAAAGTCGAGTGGCATTCCAAACAGATCGGCGACGACCTTCTTGGTTACGTCGTCGGCCGTGGGCCCGAGGCCCCCGGTGGCCAGGAATGCCCCGGTGCGCTCCAGCGCCAGGCGCGCAGCCTCCTGGATCGCGGTCGGTTCGTCCGGCACGGAGGTACGGCGCACCACCGCAATCCCGGCGTCGGCCAGGGCACGACCGAGCTCGGCACCGTTGGTGTCGACCAGGTGGCCCAGCAGCAGCTCGGTGCCGATGGTAAGGAGTTCGATCTTCATGGGTCGCCTCCTGGGGGGAGGTGCAGGAGGCCGACTGTCGCCCGTTCGTGATGCGGCGGGGCTCAGTGGCTGGTCTTGAACAGCATCCGGTAGCGGTAGATGTAGACCACGAAGGAATACACTGTGAGCGCAGTTGCGAGCGCCAGTGTGAGAGCCACGACCCCGCCATGGAACTCGTTCCAAAACTCCGCCAGCCGGCTGTGCTCCCAGCCCATGGGCTTCCGCGCGTCGCGGAATGTGAACCAGAGGAAGGTGGCACCGATATAGATGTTTTGAATCGTGGCCTTGAGTTTCCCTGCCCCGGCGGCGGGAATGACGACGCCGCGCCGGTTGGCCCACCAGCGGAATACCGTCATCGCGACCTCCCGGCCGATCAGCAGCAGGCAGACCCACAGGGGAATACTGCCCCAGACCGGGATGTCATAGAGGCTGTGGCGGGTACGGGAGATCCAGTAGATCGGGATAATCGTCGCGAACAGCAGCAGCTTGTCGGCGATCGGATCGAGCAACTTCCCCAGATCGGATACCAGATTCCGTGACCGGGCGAGGTACCCGTCCACCACGTCAGTGATGGCGGCGAACAGGAAGATCAGGAAACAGATGAGCTTGGGCCAATAGCCTTCGATGAACGGCAGCAGCGCAATAACGGGGGTCAGGCAGATCCGAACGAGGGTAAGAACGTTCGGCAGGTTCCACATCAGGATGATCCGAGACTCTTGAGCACGAGCTTGCTGACCGCCTTCAGGGTGTCGAACACGCCCTCGCCGCTCATGGCCACGGCCTCGAAGTACGCCGCCCGCTCGATCCACTGACCTTCGATCTGCTCGATCAGATTCTCGCCTTCGTGATACGGGTCCGGCGTGCGGCGCTGGCGGGCCACGTCTTCGATGGGCCAGCCGGGGTTGAGAGCCGCCTGCAGCTCTCGCACCTGCGCCGCGTTGGGGAGGTCGCGCTTGTTGTACTGAATGACGAACGGAATGGCCGTCAGATTATAGCCGTGCTGCGCCATGTTGTCGTACAGGTTCTGCATCGACTCGATATTCGCCTCCATCCGCTCGATCTGGCTGTCCGCGACGAAAACCACGCCGTCGACTCCCTTGAGGATGAGCTTCCGGGAGGCGTTGTAGTACACCTGGCCGGGCACCGTGTAGAGGTGAAACCGGGTCTTGAACCCGCGGATCGTCCCCAGGTCCACGGGAAGGAAATCGAAAAACAGGGTGCGTTCGGTTTCGGTCGCTAGGGAGATCAGCTTGCCCCTCGAATTGGGGGCGACCTTGTTGTAGACGAACTCGAGGTTCGTCGTCTTGCCGCCCAGCCCGGGCCCGTAGTAGACCAGCTTGCAGTTGATCTCGCGGGAGGCGTAGTTGATCATCGACATGGAATCGTCACTCCGCCTCAGGCGCCGAACAGCTTGTCAAGCTCATCTTCCGCCTCGCCGAGGAAGCCGCTCTCGACCTTGGGCTGGCCCGAGGGTCCCCGCTTGAACATGTCCTCAAACACCTGGCGCAGGTCCATGACGGTCTGGCGAACCCGCAGCTTGACCAGCCCCAGCGTCGTGCGGTTGTCGAACAGCACGACCAGGATGACCCGCCGGGCGATGTCGGCGAGATACATCGATTCCTTCTCTCCCTGATGGAACAGGCTTCCGAATTCGGGCTCCCCGATCATCCGTGCCAGCTGGTCGTTGGCGCTGAAATCGGCGGCGGTCAGCGACGCGAACGCGGTCGGGTCGAAGCTGGGCTCCTCGCCGATGACCGCGACCATCTGTCCGGTTCGATCCACGATCATGCCGGTCCGCGCGTTGCTCTCACGCAGGAACTCGGCCAGGATCGCATGGATCTTGGTCGAGTCCTCTTCCCGGAATGACCAGCTGGATGCACCTGCCATGACGCTCCCTTGCGGTTAGCCCAGAGCCGCTTCCATGCGCCGTGCGATGGCTATCGCACGCTTGCGCAGAACCGGATGGCGCTCCCATTCGACATAGTCGCGGAGCAGCCGGACCGTCTCCACTCCGGGCACCGCCGCCAGACTGCCCAGCGCGGTGAACCGCCGGAGCGGGCGTGGGCTGAACAGGTCCTGGCGGCGCTGGCGCAGAAGCCGCTCCGCGACCAGCCAGCCGGTCACGACGCCAGCGGCGAGGCCGAACAGCAGGGCGCCACCCCGCGCCATCAGCCGACTTCCTGCCGCGCCGACAGGGCGTGTGCCAAGGTGATCCCGTCTACGTACTCGAGATCCCCGCCCATCGGGAGCCCCCGGGCGAGCCGGGTGACCTTCACACCCTTCCCGGCCAGGAGCTGCTGGACATAGGTGGCGGTCACTTCGCCTTCCATTGATGGATTCGTGGCGAGGATGACTTCTGCGACCCCGCCGCCGTCCACCCGTGCGACCAGCCGGTCGAGCCGGAGCGCTTCGGGCCCCACCCCACTCAGCGGATCGATCCGTCCGCCCAGGACGTGGTAGCGGCCACGGTACTCGCCGGCACGCTCGAGAATGGTCACGCCGGACGGCTCCTCCACCACGCAGATGATACTGCTGTCCCGGCGGGGATCGAGGCATACCTCACAGCGATCAGCTTCCGCAAGGTTGCCGCACTCGGCGCAGGGCCGGACCCGCTCCGCCACGGCGACCAGCGCGCCGGCCAGGCGCGCCAAGCGATCGCCCGGCTGCTGCACCAGGTGGTGAGCCAGGCGCTGAGCCGTCTTGCGTCCAATGCCGGGAAGCCGCGCGAATTCCGTGACCAGCTCGTCCAGGGCGCCCACGGTCCCTACAGCGGCAGGCCAAGGGGAAGCGGCGAGATCCGTCGCATCTCCTGCTGCAGCGCCTCTGCGGCCCGTCGCTGCCCTTCGGCGATGGCGCTCAGGATCAGGTCGGCGAGCAGCTCGGCGTCCCGTCCGGCAAAGGCCTCGGGATCGATCCACAGCGAGCGGAGTGCTCCCTTGCCATCCACGGTGACCCGCACCAGCCCGCCACCGGCCTGGGCATCAAAGGCCTTTTCGGCCAGGTCGTGCTGGAGCTGCTGTAGCCGCCCCTGCATCTGCTGGCCCAGCTGCATCAACTGCTGCCAATCGGCCATGGGAGGTGTATCGCTAAGTGACTGCAAAGTCTGAGGAAAGTAGAAGTCCGAGGGGCGCAAGGCAAGGAATGACGGGACTTATTCCAGGACTTCCAGATCGAGGGAATCCGCCGCCAGCTCCAGGGCCGGATCGCGCTGTTTGAGCGCCGCCAGGCGCTCGGCCTTGGCCTCTGCTTCGCTCAGGCGACGAGCCCGGGGACCCGCGCCGCCCTCCACCGCAGTCGGCTCGGCGAGCCTGACCTGGACCGGGCCACCGACCGCATCGCCGAGGAGCCGTTCCAGCGCCTCCCGCTGCCGGCCCAGCGCCTCGAGATGAATCGGGTTCCCGTCCGGGACTGCCAAGGTCAGCGACGGCGCCGCCACCCCTGTGGGGCGCGCTGCGGCCAGCGCCTCGCCCAAGAACCGGCTTTGCTCCCGTGCCGCCCTGACCATATCCGGCCACGACCGGACCAGCCCCTCCAGGGTGAACTCGACGGCTCGGCGGCCCGGCGGCTCGGCGGCACTTGGCGACGGCTCGACGGCTCCTGGCGACGGCTCGACGGCTCCTGGCGACGGCTCGGCGGCTCCTGGCGAGGGCTCGGCGACTCGGCGGCTCGGCGCCTCGGCGACTGGGCCAGGTTCGGAGCGCGAGGCCCGGCCCGAGGCGCCTCTTTCGCCCGATGCGGATCCGGTCTGGGGAGGAGGGGTCGAGCCGTCGAGCCGCCGCGCGGCGGAGCCGCCGAGCACCGTCTCGAGGTCGACGGTCCGATCCATCACGACCCAGCGCAGCAGCAGCGTCTCGACGGCAAGCCGGGGACTGGCGCTCCGACGAACCAGCGCCTCCGACTCGCCGAGCAGCTTGAGCATACGCAGCAAGTCGCCGGCCGAAAGCCGTGACTGAAACCGGGGCAGCGCCGCCTGGAGGGCATCGGTCAGGCCTTCCGTTGGAGCCCCGACTTGCAGCATCAGGAGCGCCCGAAGGACTTCCCCGGCGCCGGCGACAAACTCGACCAGGTCCGCCCCTCCCTCCTCCAGCCGATCGAGGAGTGTGAAGACACCCGCCGGATTGCGGCTCGCGACGGTCTCCAGCAGCTCGGAGTAGACGTCTTCGGCCACGAGGCCGAGGATCTCACGAACCCTGCCGACGGTCACCCGGCCTTCCCCGAAGGACAGGCATTGATCGAGAACGGAGAGCGCATCCCTCATGCCTCCGTCCGCCTGGCGCGCAATGAGGGTGAGAGCATCGTCATCCGCCTCGATCCGCTCCGCGTCCACCACGGCTCGCAGCCGGTCCCTGATCGCGGTCCGGCCGATACGGCGGAAATCGAACCGCTGCAGGCGGGAGAGCACTGGGGCGGCCTGCTGAGCGATCTTCTGTGGCTCAGTCGTCGCGAACACGAAGACCACTCCTGGCGGCGGCTCTTCCAGGATCTTGAGCAGCGCGTTCCAGGCTTCGCGGGTGAGCATGTGGGCCTCGTCCACGATGTACACCTTGTGGTGTCCCTCGCGGGAGGCCGCGTACATTGCCCGTTCCCGAAGGTCCCGGGCGTCATCCACCCCCCGGTTGGACGCGGCGTCGATCTCGACTACGTCGAGCCCGGCCCAGCCGGCCCAGATTCCGAGACAACTCTCGCACTCGCCGCAGGGTTCGCCGGCCGGTTCGGTCTGGCCCTTACGCTCGCAATTGAGCGCCATGGCCAGAATCCGCGCCGCGGTCGTCTTGCCCACCCCGCGCGGACCGGTGAGGAGATACCCATGGCCCACCCGGTTCCGGACTACGGCGCCACGCAGCACGGCGGCCACGTGGTCCTGCACCAGCAGATCGCTGAACCGGCGGGGGCGGTACTTCCGGGCGAGGGCGAGGGCCATGAGGGGAAGGTAGTCGGCTCGGCAGGACGGCGGAACGGCGGATCACCGGACCGGCGGAACAGCGAAACAGGAGAATCGTAAGACGACCGCCCTGCCGTCTTATCGTCCCGCCGGTCCGCCCATCCGCCATCCCTAGATCAATCCGTCCCCCGCAACTATCTTCCCGTCGCCCCAGGTCCGAAGGGCGCTGGCGCGCGAACCGCGTCAGGACCTCGCCGGTAGCAGCGCTAAGCGATGTCCAGTGTCGCTTCGGGGTGCCTGGGGCACTTCGCTTCTTCCAGCCACGTCTCCATCAGCAAGTAGCGTTCAGCGTTCAGCGTGCAGGGTTCAGGGCTTGCGACCGCATTGCTTGACCCCCCTGGACGCTGGACCCTGTACCCTGAACGCTGCCTGCTGGAGGCCCCATGCATCTCGCCGCGGTCGATTGGGCCATCGTTCTCGCCTCTATCCTGATCTCCTTTCTGCCCGCGCTCCTCTTCTGGCGGCGGGCGGGCTCCAGCACCTCGGAGTTCTTTACCTCGGGTCGCGCGGCACCCTGGTGGCTGGTGGGCGTGTCGATGGTTGCCACGACTTTCAGCACCGACACACCGAACCTGGTCACCAACCTGATCCGCGACAAAGGCGTGGCGGAGAACTGGGTCTGGTGGGCGTTCCTGCTCACCGGCATGATGACCGTCTTCTTCTACGCCCGGCTGTGGCGGCGCTCGGGGGTTCTGACTGACCTCGAGTTCTACGAGATCCGGTACTCGGGTCGCGCCGCCACGTTCCTGCGCGGCTTCCGGGCAGTGTACCTCGGGCTGTTCTTCAACTGCGTCATCATGGCCACGGTCAATCTGGCCGCGGCCAAGATCGCCAACGTCGTCCTGGGCTGGCCGATGGAGCGCACCCTGCTGGTGTGCGCCGGGATGACGATTTTCTTCGCCTCGGTCTCCGGGCTGTGGGGAGTGCTGGTCACCGATTCCATTCAGTTCACCATCACCATGACGGGAACCTTCGCCGTCACCTACTTCGCACTGCAGCAGCCGGAGGTCGGGGGACTGGCCGGCTTGCTCGACCGGGTGTCGCCGACCTCGCTCCGGCTGCTGCCGGACTTCACCGACTGGGGGACCGCCCTGATCGTGTTCATCATTCCACTCACGGTGCAGTGGTGGTCGGTCTGGTATCCGGGCGCGGAACCCGGCGGTGGCAGCTACATTGCCCAGCGGATGCTGGCCGCCCGGTCCGAGCAGGATGCGGTGACGGGCACCCTGCTCTTCAACGTCATGCACTACGCCCTCCGCCCATGGCCCTGGATTCTCACCGCGCTGGCATCGACCCTGGTCTATCCGGAGCTGTCGGACATCGCCCGGGCGTTTCCGTACGTGGATCGGAGCCTCATCGGCAATGACGTCGCCTACCCGGCGATGATGCGGTTTCTCCCGGCAGGGTTCCTCGGCCTGGTGGTGGCCGGAACTCTGGCCGCTTACCGATCGACGATCGAGACCCACCTGAACTGGGGGACCTCCTACCTCGTTCATGACCTGTACCGCCGCTTCCTCCGTCCGGGACGGGAGGAGCGGCACTACGTCCTGGTGGGCCGGCTCACTACCGCCGGTCTGATGGTCTGCGCCGCCTTGATGACCTACGCCCTGACGACCGCCAAGGAAGCCTTCGACCTCATTCTCTCCATCGGGGCGGGAACGGGGCTGCTGTATCTGCTGCGCTGGTTCTGGTGGCGGATCAATGCCTGGAGCGAGATCGCGGCCATGATCTCGAGCTTCCTGGTGGCGGTCGGGTTCTTCCTGGCTGGCAGGGCGGCTCAGTACGTCCCGTCGCACATCCAGCTCATCGCGAGCGTTGCCATTACGACCGTCGTCTGGGCATTGGTCACGCTGATCACCCGGCCCACCGAGCCCGAGCGTCTGGCGGCCTTCTACCGGCTGGTCCGCCCCTCCGGTCCCGGTTGGAAACCGGTGCGCCGGGCCACGCGACTGACTCCGGCGGGCGACAGCCTCCCGCAGGCGCTGCTCGGCTGGGTGCTGGGCGTGGCCTTCGTCTACGCCGCGCTATTCGGCACGGGCAGCTTCCTCTACGGCAGAACTGCCCTGGCTGTCATGTGGCTGATCGTGTTCCTGGGGAGCGGCCTCGGGCTGCTGCGAGTCGTGCCGAGGATGTGGCTGACAGGAGGAGGTGACAGCGGCGGGAGCCCCCTGATGGCCCGGTTTGGCCCCCGGGACCCGCCGCCAAGATGATCACGGTCCGCGAAGACCAGTAGCTCCGGCTCCCGAGGCTCCGCTCCTCGGGCTCGGGTCGGCTCAACGATTCGGTCCGACGAGCACGGCGTTGGTGAGCAGCCGGGCCGGGCCCCGCCAGAAGCCGCGGTACACCGGATTCCCGGCGAATACCACCACCCGCCCTTGACCGACTGATTCAACGGCAGCCCAGACACTGTTTTGCAGGTGCTGCTCCGTGTTGCGCGGCCAGGCCCACCCCGACAACAGTAGGTTGGATCCGGTGAATGCGACCGGATTGGCGCCCGTCTCGGACGGCTGCAGCAGGTTGCTCGCCTCGAGGAAGACCGGCAGCTGATCGCCGTCGTAGCCGAAGGTCAGCCAGTGCGTTCGGTCGAGCGTCGCCCGGAAGATGCTTCCGGGAATTTCTTCAGGGCGAATGCCCCCCGCCGCCGACGGGGAGATGGGGAGCGGCGCCGGACGCCCCGCGTCAAACATCGTGGTGTCCTTCGGGGCGGCGCTGTCACCGGTCACCCGTTGGATACGGGTCAACTCGACCTCCTTGCGGGCCAGCAGCCCCACCGCGCCGCCGATGGCGATCACCGCGCCACCCCCCTCGACCCAGGCCTTCAGCCGCACCGCGCCGAACTCGCCGAGCTCCCGCCACAAGCGGGACGATTCGCCATCCGGGACGATCAGGATGTTGTAGTCGCCCAGGTTGGCGGAAGCGACCGATTCCAGATTGATCGGAACGACCGGGACACCCAGCTCGCGTTCGAAGTACGACCAGATGGAGCCGAACGTAGTGTGATCAATCCCTTCGCCGGCCGCCAGCAGAATCCTGGGCGGCTTGAGCCCGACGACCGTCTCGCTCCCCACACCGTACTGTCCGCTGTCAGGGAAGGCCGACTGTGCCGCAACCACCTCGGCGCCGAACTCGCGGGCGAGCGCGGCGATGCGGTCATGGAGCCCCGGCGGATTCCGCTGGACCCGAACCACGAAGGTCCCGCGGGGAAACCTCACGCCTGCGGCAACCAGCGGCTGCCGAGCACACGCCACCCGGAACCCTTCCCGCAGGAGCCGCATAGCGAGCCTGACGCCACTCTCCTGGCGATCGGCAAAGAGGTATGCGGATTGAGCCTGTCCAAACGCCGGGGGTGGCGGCAGGGAGTCGGTCTCGCGAATCCGGTCGCCGGTGAGGGAGCCGGTGTCGTCGCTCCACCAGGCGTCGAGGCCCAGGGTGAGCGGCAAGGACCAGGCGGTGATATCGAAGAACTCGTACCCTTCCTTGTCCTCCTGGGCGCCGCGCCGCTGGTTGCGCTGATAGGCGGCGATCTGTTTCTGCACGAAGCTGGAGTCGAAGACTGCCTGCGGCTCGAGCATGGTCGTGGCGAGCCTTGCTTCGGGCTGGGCCAGGTCGACCACGTAGGTCCCCGGCCCGAACACCCGGCGCCCGGGCGGACCACCGAGATAGGACGTCGCCCGTGGTGCCGCCAAGGGTCGCGAGAGCCGGGTGACCTCGATGTCTTCGGATGCCAACCGTCTCGCGAGCCAGAGTGCCAGGCCCGGGTCCGAAGACGAGAAGAACACCCGTCGGAACGGGCGACGCTGCGCCTCGCTCATCCCGGTCACATGGAACTCATGGAAATCCAGCAGCCGTTCCACCCGGGTCCGAGCAGCCATGTCGAGGGTGGCGAGAGAAGCGACGTAGTGGCGCGCGATTCCCAGCTCGAGACTGACGGAGCTGCCGTCATCCTTCCGGGAACGGAGCTCCGGCCCCCCGTCGGTCTCGTACGTCATGCCGATGCCACCGCGCATCGACGACCACATATCGATGTACCCGGGGTAGAAGAAGTCGAAGACATCCCGCACGTAGTACTGCCAGGAGTAGCGATCGAAGGCCTCCCCGTTCCCGCGGCCAAAGCGCTCGAACCACTGGTAGGTCCTCGCCGGGAGGTTCCGGTTCCAGGCCTGCGCAACGGGAGGGAAGAAGTACTGGGAGGTGGTACCGTGGAGATCCATTACGATCTGCGGCCGCCACCGGCGATAGGCGCCGGCCAGCGCCCGTGACTCACTCTGCGATTGCGCCAACAGATCGCGATTCAGGTCGAACCGGTAGTGGTTGTACCGCCCCTGGACCGCCCACGGCTCGGCCCGCTCCACGGCCGCCGGCTCATCGGTGCCAACCGCGACCGAGTTGTACCAGGCCGCAAACCGCTCGTGGCCGTCCGGGTTCTGCGCGGGATTGATGAGGACCACCACGTTGCGGAGCACCTCGAGGGTCGCCGGTTCCTCCGAAGCCAGCAGTTGATAGGTGGTCTGCATGGCGGCCTCGAAGCCGGCGGGCTCGTCGCCGTGGACCGAGTGGCTCAACAGCACCGTTACCGGGGTCCGCTCGGCGAGGGCCCGGGCGTCCACCGCCGTGGTCCGCCGGGGATTCGCAAGACGGGCCAGGTTGTCCCGGATCTCCTCGAGCCGCGCCAGGTTTTCGGGCGCGGAAATGATCAGGAGCCGCATCACCTTGCCTTCGGCGGTCGTGCCGATGGTCTCGATCCGCACCCGGTCGGGTGCCGCCTCCGCCATCCGATCCAGAACCCGTTGCTGCTGGTGATACATGGTCTGCCGGGTGCCGACCCGATATCCGAGCAGGGTCTCCGGCCTGGGGACCTGGGCGCGGTAGGGCCCACGGGAGTAGAAGTCGAACTCCTGAGCACTCAGTCCGACCGGGACGAGCAGCAGCAGTATCAGGAAACGCATCGCATGGACGGAATGAGGTTCAAGGGTGCGCCGACAGAGGGAGCGGTCGAGCCGCCGAGTCGCCGAGCCGCCCATATCAGCCACCTGTCCCCGCCGGCTTGTGGCCGTGGCCCCGGCTCCACAGGTCACAGGTCTCGGCAACCACCGCACCGAGCAGAAAGACCAGCGCCGTATAGTAGAGCCACAGCACAAACAGGATGACCGCGCCGATGTTCGCGTCGGTCGAGAACCGGCTCACCACCGCCAGGTTGTGCAGATACCAGCCGAACAGCCGCTTGGCTACTTCGAAGAGGGCCGCCGTGAACAGCGAGCCAGCGAAGGCGGCGCGGCGGGGAAGCCGCCGCGGAGAGGCGTGGCGGTACACCACGTAGAACACCGATACCGTGAAGCTGAACGCCACCAGCTCGGTCAACAGTCTTCCCAGTCCGCTGACCAAAAAGGCCAGGCCCGGGGCACCCGCGATCAGATCCCGGCCGCGGGCGTTCACCACCTTGAGCCAGGCCGTAAGGACCGCGTTGCCGACGACCAGGGCCACCGTCAGCCCGACCATCGCCGCGTCGCGCGCCTTGCCCAGGAGATAGGCGAGCGCGAAGTGCTGCCCCGAGGGACGCCGGGGCGCATCGTACACCAGGGTGAGCGCCGTGCGCACCGACGCGAAGAGCCGGGTCGCGAACCAGATGAAGAGGGGGATGGCGAACAGCGAGACGGTCGTGCGGGCCCGGATGAGGTTCAGGAGCATGCGCTCGACCATCGCGAATGGGCCGGCCCCCTCGGCATCGGAGGCGGGGGGGATCAGCCGAAGGAACAGCGCGTGCAGATCCTGGGTGCTGGAGCGGGGGGACAGCTGCGCGATGTGGGTCAAGCCGACCAGCAGCAGCAGCAGGAACGGAATGGCGGCGAGCAGGCCGTCGAAGGTAAGGGCGCTGGCGAGAAAGGGGATGTTGTGGCGGTCCGCCTGGGTCAGGGTTCGTCGCGCGAAGGCGGCGGCGCCCTTCAGCCAATTGAGCAGCAGGCCCGCCGTCAGGCTACGGGCTCCTCGTCCTCGTCGGCCCGGGCCGGGGCTCGCCGGCGCGATCTGGCCTCCGCCAACCGGCGCTCCAGGTCGCTCCGGGCCTCGTCCCGGCGTTCCAGCTCGGTCGCGGCCGGCTTGGTCCACTCCCCGGTGATCCGCTCCTGGAGCTCACCCATCTTCTCTTCGGCGAGCGCCCGCGCCCTACGGAGCCGCCGCTTGATCACCCGTCGGGTCTCTTCTCCGCTCTGCGGGGCGAAGAGAAGGCCCAGGGCCAGGCCCACCAGCGCCCCCAGCAGGATCGGGGTAACCGAGCCCCCTTCCCGCTCGACGTAGACCACCTCGCGTTCTTCGTCTCGTGCCATGGGCGCTACTCTCCAGCTTCGGTGTCGTCCGCAGCCGTAACCAGGGCCCGCTGCAGCGCGCGGTGCGCCTGGTAGGGCGCGGGAATGTATTTCCGGACGAGCGGCGCGGTGCCGCCGACGTTGAGCTGGTCGAACAGAAAGCCGAAGGTCCGCTCCAGCTCCGCGGCAATGGCCTGCCGCACGGAGGCAGGGAGTGACCAGACCTCCTTCTTGAACGGGCCGATGGCTTTCTTGCGGGCCTTGTAGTAGAACTGTTCGGGCGTATCGCCGTCCTTGCGCTCACTCTGCGCGTTGACGTCGAGCCAATCGTACATCCGGCGACGAAGGTCGGCGGGGAGTGCGGAATGATCGAAGACGATACTCTGAAAATTCGTCGCGAGGTGAATCTCCGCCGTCTCCAGCCTGGCGAAGTGCCCAAAGGCCTCCGCCGGAAGGGTACTGGCCCCGTGCTGCACGGCGCCCGCCATGCCGTACTCCTCCCGGGCAACCTGGGACAGGGCGGCGAGCGCGTCGAGGTCGAGTTTCACCTTGGCAATGCTGCCGTCCGGCAGCACCACGCCGCCGTGGCTGGTCCCGGTCTGGACCGAGATCTTGGAAATACCCTCGAGATCGCCATGGCGGCGCAAAGCCACGCGGTATCCCTCCATGAACGCGCGGAGCTCCTCGACCGTGCTGTTCTTGTGCCCCACTTCCCCGATCTCGGCACCAACCGAGACGGAGACGCCTTCCGGCTCCCGCCCCCGGATGAAATGGGTGATCTCTGCCGCATGCTCGAAGTTCAGCCGCTGCTGCTCCAGCAGGGTGGGTCGTGACAGATCGACGAGCGTGGAGGTATCTACATCGATGTTGTAGAAGCCCGCTCCGATCTCCTCCGCGATCAGCTTCTTAACCTCCTCGATCTCCGCCGCGGGATTGCCCTGGTATTTCTTGGCGTTGACCTGACAGTGATCGCCTTGGATGAAGATCGGCAGCAGATACCCTTCCCGCAGCGCCGCGCCCAACATGACCGACACGTACTCCGCCGGCCGCTGCTCGGTATAGGCAATTTCGGAGCGGGCGATCTCCAGCAGAATCGCGCCGGCCTCGCGCTGCTGCGCCGCGCGGAAGATGGCCCGGGCGGTGTCATAGGCCATGACGCGCACGTTGATGGCCGGCACCGTGAATCCGCCGCATTCACCTCGGCCGCGGGCGAAGTAGATCGGCCCAATCGACGATGGCCGCACCCCGACCGCCTGGCCAATCTCCCACAGTAGCCACCGGGCAGCGTCCCGTTCCGGCGCTTCTCCGAATACCGCCGACCAGACCAGCTTGTCCGTCGCCTCCGACCGGAGTCGGGCCGGGTCAGCTACCTGCACCGCCTCGCCGTCCTGCTTGACGGCACCTCCAAAGAGCCCGATCAGCGGGCCGATGGCGTCGGCCATAAGTGACTGTCCTCTTGAGATTTACACTGACTGAGGAAATGTAGAGCCCCGGTCCCGAGCGCGCCAGCAGCACTCCGTCAGACCTCGTCCCCTGGCGGGAGGGCCATCGGCTCGGCAGCGAACCCGGGGCGCCCCATGGCAGCATAGGTCAGCCGCTTGCCGAGCTCGACCCCAGGCTGGTCGAAGGGATCGACCCCGTACCACACACCGGCATAGCCGGTGGCCAGCTGGAAGAACATCAGCACCTCGCCGACTACCGAAGGGCTCAAATCCGGCAGGTGCAGCGAGCAACTCATCCGACCTTTCCGGGCCAGGGCCGCCGCGGTGGCCTGATATTCGGCGTGCAAGAGTTCGGCCAGGGAATGGCCGCCGAGGTAGGCGAGATCGGCGGGCAGACCCTCTCGGGCCGGAATGGTCAGGTCTTCGGGGAACCGATTCACGCTGACAAAGGTGACCACTTTGTCGAACGGCCCCTCCATGAAGAGCTGCACCTGGCTGTGTTGGTCGGTGGGGCCGATGGCCGCGAGCGGGGTGGGGCCGACATTCACCTCGTGGCCGTCGCGGTTCTTCGCCTTGCCGAGGCTCTCCGCCCACAACTGCCGGAACCACTCGGCCAGTTCGCGCAGCCGGTCGGTGTAGGGCATGAGTACGTGCAGCCGTGCGCCCAGCGCCGTGTCGGCGGCCCAGTGCAGGGCGGCCCAGAGCGCCGCCGGATTGTGCAGGAGGTCCTGGTGCTCGGCCCGGTCGATGGCCCTGCGGGCGCCCGCGAGAAGGGCTTCGATGTCGATGCCGACCAGCGCCGCCGGGAGCAGGCCGACCGGTGAAAGAACGCTAAACCGGCCGCCTACGTCGGGAGGGATTTCCAGCGCGGCGATCCCTTCCCGGTCCGCGAGCTCCCGCAGCGCACCCCGTCGCGGGTCGGTGGTGAAGACCAGGTGCCGGGTTGCCGCCTGGCCCAGTGCCCCTTCCAGCCACTGCCGGACCACGAGGTACTGCGCCATGGTCTCGGCGGTGCCTCCGGATTTGCTGATCACATTGACGAGGGCCCGACGCGGGTCGGTTCGGCGGAGGACATCGGCCACGGTCGAAGGATCGACGTTGTCGACCACGGTGAGCCGCGGGAAGTAGTCCCGGCCCTCGTCGTCCAGTTCGTTCCAAGCCGGACGCTTGAGCGCGTTGAGCAGCGCCTTCATTCCCAGGGCGGACCCACCGATGCCCAACACCAGAACATGGTCGAACGCCTGTCCCACGCCTTCGGCGAAACGGCGGATCTGCTGTACCGACTGGGACTGGTCCGCGAGGCCGTAGAAGCCGTACTCCCCCTCGCTCCGGCGTCGCCGGACCTCAGCCTGCACATCGCCGAACCGCCGGGTCAGCTCAGTCAGCCGGGCCCGGGTCAGACCGTGGTCGCCGTCCAGGCGGTCGTTGAGCATCCGTCCATAATGGAGCTTCATGGGCTGACCTCGATCGTGAGCCCGTCGTAGGCCGGTCTCATGCCCGCCGGCAGGCGCCGTTCCAGTTCGGCGTGCCCGGTCTCGTGGGTGAGGTGGGTGAAGAAGGTGTGTTCCGCCCCGATCCGGCGCGCGGTGTCGATCGCCTCTCCGATCGACAGGTGGGTGGGATGGGGCCGCCACCACAGCGAGTTGAGCACCAGCACCTTCAGGTCCACCAGCCTGGGGTAGGCATCGGCGGGTATTGCCTTGACGTCGGTGATGTAGGCGATCGGCCCGAATCGGTAGCCGAAAACCCGCAGGAAGCCGTGCTCGAACGCCAGCGGGAGGACCGAGATGCCGGCAATCACGGTCGTGACCCCCGGCTCCAGCGGCTGGAGCTGAAGCCGGGGCTTGGAGGTTCCTTCAAAGGCCTGGACCTCTTCATCGAAGATGTACCGGAACCCGTCGCGGATCCGGGCCAGGGTCTCGGCCGGCCCATAACACCGGAGCGGCTCTCCACCCCGGACCGAGAAGACCCGCAGGTCGTCGATACCATTGAGGTGGTCGGCATGCTCATGGGTGTAGAGCACCGCATTGATCTGCCGGATGCCGGTGCTCAGCAGCTGCAGGCGAAGCTCGGGAGGTGTATCGATCAGTATGGTGCGACCCGCCGCCTCGATCACTGCGCCGGAACGGCAACGCCGGTCCCGGGGATCCTCCGATCGGCAGACGGCACAGTTACATCCGATCTGGGGAATGCCGAACGAGGTCCCGGTGCCGAGAAATGTGAGCCTCAAAGTGCTTCGATCTTGAGAAGGTTGGTGGTCCCCGGCACGTCGAACGGCACCCCCGCCGTCACCACCACCCGCTCACCCGGCCTGGCGAGATTCCGGTTCAGAATCTGGGCGCGGGCCTGGCTCAGCAGGGCGTCGTAGTCGCTGGAGTGGGTCGTTTGCAGCGGCAGCACACCCCAGACCAGCGAGAGATGGCGATAAGTCTCGGGCTCGGGGGTCGCGCCGATGATTGGGACCGCCGGCCGATAGGTCGCCACCTTCCTGGCGGTGAATCCGCTGCTGGTGAAACAGAGAATGAGCGGGACGTGGAGCAGCTCGCTCGCCACGCAGACGGCCACGCCGATCGCATCCTCGGTCCGGGCCGGCAGGTTTGCCCCCGGCAGGGAATGGCGCCGCCCGTCGGTTTCGACGGCTCGGCGGCCTACCGCGGCGTCAAAGGCGGGGCTGCGCTCCTGGCGATGGGACTCCATCTCCCGCGCGATCCGATCCATGGCCTGCACGGCTTCGAGCGGGTAGGCTCCGACCGCCGTCTCCGCGGACAGCATCACGGCATCGGTGCCGTCCAGAATGGCGTTGGCGACGTCGGAAGCCTCCGCGCGGGTCGGCACCGGCGCGTGCACCATGGATTCAAGCATCTGGGTCGCGGTGATGACCGGCTTGCCGTGAAGATTCGCCTCCCGGATGATCCGCTTCTGCATGAGCGGAACCTCCTCGAAGGGCAGCTCGACGCCGAGATCGCCGCGCGCGACCATGATGGCGTCCGAGGCATCCAGAATGCCGCAGAGATCACGCAGGGCGGTGTCCTTCTCGATCTTGGCGATCAGCTTGATGCTGCGTGGCACCAGACGGCGCAGCACCTCGAGATCAGCCGCCTTGCGCACGAACGACAGCGCGATGTAATCGACGCCGAGCTCCACTGCCTGCTGAACGTCCTCACGATCCTTGTCCGTCAGGGCCGGGGCGCTGACCTCGATCCCGGGGAGATTCATGCCCTTTTGCGACTTGAGTTCTCCGCCATACTCTACGGTGGCGATGACTCGCTCCCCCTGGACGTCGCTCACCTGCACCGCCAGGAGCCCGTCGTCGAGCAGGATTCTGGCGCCCGGATACACATCCCTGGCGATTCCTTCGTAGGTCGTGGGGATCTCCCCCGGCGTTGCCACTGCCTCGGGAGCAAAGACGACCTCCTGCCCGGATACCAGGTGAACGCCATCGGGCAGTTGTCCCACCCGGATGCGGGGGCCCTGCAAGTCCACCAGCAGCCCCACGCACTCCGCCCGCTCCTCCCGGACTCGCTGGACCATCGTGATCAAGTCGTGGCGGATTTCTGCTGTCCCGTGGGAGGCGTTGATCCGGACGACGTTGACTCCGGCGTCGAACAGCGCATGCATCTGCTCGGGACTCGACCAGGAAGGCCCCAGGGTCGCGACGATCTTGGTGCGGCGGATGGCGGACTCGGACACGGGACTCCCTGCTCACAGTCGAGGGAAGGTGCAGACGGCCGGTGGGAGTCTAATCGGACAGCCAGTGGGCCGGAACGCCGGCCGGCGGGAACCAGGGTGCGAGCAGACCGCTGGGCGGCCTCCAGTCCTATGGCCCGAACACGACCTCACCCCCTACCACGGTTAGCAGGGCCCTCCCGGCAGAGAACGCCTCACCGAGGTCCCGCTCCACCCCGGCATCAACCTCCCACGCCACCAGGTCGGCATCGTAACCGGGAGCCAGCCGGCCGCGTCGGTCAGCAGCCCCGGCGGCCACCGCATTCGCCGAGGTAAAGGCGCTCACCGCCTCGATGAAGCCGATCCGCTCGGAGGGATACCACCCATCCGGAAAGCCGCCGTCCCGAGCCACCCGCGCCATGGCCGCCCGCACTCCCGGGCGTGGATCGAGCGGCGCGACCGGGGCATCGCTGCCGAACGCGACGACGGTGCCGGCCCGGAGCAGACTCCGAATGGGATAGGCCCCCCGCGATCGCCTTCCCCAGCGTTCCTCCGCCGGCATGACGTCCCCGGGGAGGTGAGCAGGCTGCATCGAGGCCACGATCCCCCGGGCCGCCGCCCGGGAAAGATCGGCCGGGTGGACGCATTGGAAGTGCTCGACCCGGTGCGGAATGGGGGTGGGAGGCAGTGGCTCCAGCAGGTCGAGCGCCCGGCGGACCGCGGCGTCTCCGATAGCGTGGATGGTACAGGCAATGCCAGCTCGGGCCGCGGCGGCAACCGCTCCTCGTGCCGCCGCCTCGGACGCCAGCTGCATGCCGCAGTCTCGGCCATCCTCGTAGGGGTCCAGCATCCACGCCGTACGGCTGCCGAGGGTCCCGTCCAGAAACAGCTTGACCCCGCCGAGCGACAGCCAGGGTGTGCCGGAACCGCTGCGCGCTCCGTGCGTGACCAGGGTCGGCAACTGCGCGACTGGAGGATGGAACAGCACCCTGAGTCGCAGCTCCTCCGAGGCCTCCAGTGACCGGAAGGCGCGAAGCACATCCGGCCCCTCGACATCATGAATACCGGTGATGCCCAGACGATGGGCCTCTCGCTGCGCCTCTCGAACCGCGCTCAGAAGATGGTCCGGGTTGTCAGGCGGAAGGATCTGGCCGACTAGGTCCCGCGCCCGCTCGAGCAGCAGGCCGGTCGGCTCGCCATCGGCATGCCGGACGATGTGGCCGCCGTCGGGGTCGGGCGTGCTGCGATCGATTCCGGCGGCGGCGAGCGCCGCCGAATTGACCCAGGCGGCGTGAACGTCGATCGAGTCCAGCAAAGTCGGTGAGGCCGTGATCGGATCCAGGACCCAGCGATTCGGTGCCGCCTCCCACCGACTGGCCTCCCAGCCATGCCCGCGGATCCATCCCTGCTCCGGCGCGGCCATCGCGACCCGGCGCAGCGCCTCGGCTCGCGTGGTCACGCCGGACAGGTGAACTCGATGGCGGCTGAGAGCCCACAGCCCGAAATGGGTGTGGCCATCAACGAACCCCGGAGTCACCAGGGCACCCGGGAACTCAAAGCGGGGAACTCTCGTCGGAACCCGTCGCTCCAGTTCCGCAGCCTCCCCCACGGCGCGGATACACCCCTGCTGCCACCAGACCGCATCCCCGACCACATCCGGAGCCAGAGTCAGCACTCTCCGCCCGCGAAGGAAACCGCTTGCCGACACGCCGAGTGGTGAAGTCACAGCTCAAAAATACCAGCAAGGGAACCCTAGCATCCATGAAGGCCGTGGAAAACTTACGATGTCATCTTCACGCAACTTTTCCACAATGCATTGGGAAGCCGCCCGGGCCTGCCTCTCTTGGCATGGGCGAGTCTCCCACGTGTGTGGATTCCTGCTTTTTTCCACATGTGGACTGGGGATTTCACTGGAACGGGCACGGGATCTGACCAGGAGAGAACAAGCTAGATCGCGAAGTCGTTTTCCACTTGAGCCCCAATTCCTAACCACAGTTCCCACAATGAGAAAAAGCCCCCAACCGATGTTGAAAATAGAATAGCGACAGTGTCGCTAGTGCTCAGTTAACTATGCACAGGATGTGCATAGAGATGCCCATGCCGAGTGCCCAGTGGCAACAGACTCTGTTACTGTCGCGGTCGGTGCTTGCAGGGCCCGCCGGTGGGCCGAGCAGAAGGGGGTTCCAGTTCCTGGCACAGGGGCTCAGAGCTACGGGAATGGGAAGTTCAACGTTTTTCCACAGAGCCGATGCTGATGGGCTCGCCCACGTCACTGGCGTCGAGCGTCTCGAATGGCGGCCTTGAGGCTGGAGTATGCCTTGGGGTCGAGAGCCCCGAACCTCAGGTCCGTGTACGCCACCCGACCTTTCTGATCGATCACATACACGGTTCGCCGGTTGTAGCCGTTGTCGTCGGCGCTCCCGTAGCGCCGGGAGACTACCTGACCGGCGTCCGCGAGCAGCCGGAACGGCACGCCGAGGCTCTGGGCGAACCGCCGGTGAGTCGCCAGGGAGTCCGCGTTGATCCCCACAAGGACCACATCGTCCCCAAACAGGTCAGCGTACTGCTCAGTGAAGGTCTTCATCTGCGCCGTGCAGCCGCTGGTGAAGTCCTTGGGGTAGAAGGCAAGTACGACGATCTTACCGCGCTGCCCGCTCAAGCTGAACCATTGATCCCCAGCCACGGTGTCTTTGGAGGCCCAGGGCAGAGAGAAATCGGGAGCCCGGTCGCCCTCGCGCGGACCGGACACCAGAACGGCCGCGGGACGTCCCACCGTCGTGTCCTGCGCAGAGAGGCATGGGGCTGAGGCCAGCCCGAGAAACGCCGCGAGGGCCAGTGAGGCGGTGCGCTGCATGGTTTCTCCTACTCGGTGGTTCCGGCGACACGACGAAGGGCCGACTCAAACTGTTGGTCCCCGCCAACCCCGGTATAGGCGACCCGGCCGGCCCGGTCGACAATGACGACGAAGGACGTGGCTGGAGCCTGGTACGCCCGGACGCTGGTTCCCTGATCATCGTACAGGATCTGGAACGGCAGGTCATGCTCCTGCAGATAGCGGTGCACCCGCTCTGGTGTCTGGTTTACAGTCACATTGACGGCGATGAATTCGACCTTCTCCCCCACCTCCGTGCGAGCCGCCCTGAGTCGCGGCAGCAACTCCTCACAGTTGCTGCACCAAGTCGCCCAGAATTCGATCAGGACGGGCTTCCGACCCAGCCAGCGCCCCAGGTCGACAGGGGCTCCCGCGAGGTCATGGACCGTGACCATAGGAGCGGTGGCTCCGATTCGGATCCCGGACTCGCCCTGGGCCAAGAGTTGCCCAGAGACCACCACGAGCGCCGTGATGGCGATACCCGCGGTCTGACGGATGCCTGTCATCACGACACCTTGCCCATCTGAATGAAGTAGTACTCGGACATGCCCAGCAGCACCACGCCGGCCCCGCGCTTGATCCAGACGGTCCACCGCCCGCTTCGAGGCAAGGCGCTCGCCGTTCCGGCAACCAGGCCGGTGGCCACGAGCAAAGCGCTCATCCCCAGGGAGAAGACGAACAGGTAGAGGAAGCCCAGCACGGCACTCCGGGTGGCTGTGACGAAGGTCAGCGCCGCCGCGAAGGCCGGCGCGCCGCAGGGAGCGGCGACCAGTCCCGACGTCGCCCCCATGGCGAAGACCGCCGCCGCAGAGCGACCGTCCACTCCGCCGGCCCAGGCAAGGGCTCGGCTGGGAACCCGGATCGGAATGACATCCAGCATCGCCAGGGCAAAAAGCAGCAGCAGGTTGCCAGTGGCGAAGTAGCTCCACCGACTGGAGCTGACCGCTCCAAAGAGCGCGCCGGTCATTCCCGCGAGCAGGCCCAGGAGGGCGTAGACCAGCGCCAGCCCCAGGGTGTAGAGCAGAGTGTAGGCCACGGTGCGCGCCCGCGACCGCGCGACCGCACCGGTTCCACCTAGCACGCCGGCGACGATGGGGATCATCGGATAGACGCAGGGGGTAAGGCTGGTCGCCAGGCCCGCACCGAACATCGCGGCGGCGCCCAGAAAGGGCTGGTCCCGGAGCATGGCGTCAATCTGAAAAGCCATACCGGGATTCGACGTACTGGTTGAGAATCCGGAGGAAGTCGGGCACGATGGTCTCACCCTTGAGGGTGACCAGCAGGCGACCATCGACATAGACTGGTGCCTTGGGTTCCTCGAACGTGCCGGGTAGAGAGATCCCGACATGGGCGTGCTTCGATTCTCCCGGTCCGTTCACGACGCACCCCATGACCGCCACCCTCAGCTCCTCTACGCCGCGGTAGCGCTCCCGCCAGGCCGGCATCTGGTTCCGAAGGTAGTCCTGAATTTCCTCCGCCATCTGCTGGAAGAAGGTGCTCGTGGTCCGTCCGCAACCGGGACAGGCCGTGACCTGAGGTGCGAAGTTGCGGAGCCCCAGCGACTGGAGGATCTGCTGGGCAACCTGCACCTCCTCCGTGCGGTCGCCCCCCGGCCGGGGAGTCAGGGACACCCGGATCGTGTCGCCGATCCCTTCCTGGAGCAGGATGGCGAGGCCGGACGCGCTGGCCACGATTCCTTTCATTCCCAGGCCCGCCTCGGTGAGGCCCAGGTGCAGCGGGTAGTCGGAGCGGGCCGCGAGCATCCGGTATACATCGACCAGGTCCTGGACGCCGGAAACCTTGGCGCTGAGCAGGATCCGGTCGTGATCCATCCCCAGGGCCTCGGCCTGGGCCGCCGATCGCAGCGCGCTCTCGATGATCGCCTCGAGCACGACGTCCCGAGCCTCGCGGGGCGACGGAAGGCGGGCGTTGGCGTCCATCAGCTCCGTGAGCAGGATCTGGTCGAGCGACCCCCAGTTCACGCCGATCCGCACCGGTTTGTCGTTCTGAAGCGCCACCCGGATGATGGCCCCGAAATTGTCGTCGGCGTGTTTGCCGCCAACATTACCGGGATTGATCCGGTACTTGGCCAAAGCCCGGGCGCAGTCCGGGAAGCGGGTCAGCAGGATGTGGCCGTTGTAGTGGAAGTCTCCGATGATCGGTACCGTGACCCCCTGCTCCGCCAGACCATTCACAATCGCGGGGACCGCCGCTGCGGCATCGTCGTTGTTGACGGTGATCCTGACCAGCTCACTTCCCGCTCCCGCCAGCGCCATCACCTGCCGCACTGTCGCTCCAACGTCGGCAGTATCGGTATTGGTCATCGACTGGACGACGATGGGAGCAGTGCTGCCCACGCTGACATCACCGATCCGGACGGTGACGGTGTGGTGGCGGGTGGAAACGGGCATATCAGAATATACCGCGCAGACGCAGCCGACCGCTTTCGCCGCGGCCCCTTCGGGCCGGCCGCGGATGGGCGCTCAGGAGCGGTCGAACCCTGCCCGGGTAATCGCCGCCAGATCAGACGGGGCCAGCTCCAGCGCTGCGGCGCTGGCGCTGTCGATGGCGTGGTCGACCCGGCGCGCGCTGGGTATGGCGATGACTGTTTCGCCCTGCGCCAACACCCATGCGAGGCATACCGCATGCGGGGTGACGCCGTGCCGCCCGGCGACCTGGACGAGAACTGGGTGTGATGGGATCTTACGGGTGAGACGGCCCCCGCCGGTCGGGCTATACGCCAGGAAGCCCAGCCCGCGCTCGGCGCAGTACTGCACCACCCCGTCGCTGAGGGCTTCGCGGAAGTACGGATTCAGGCGGTTCTGGATCGTGGTTACCGGCGCGACTGACTCGGCTTGTCGAATCTCGGCCACGGAGACGTTGGAGAGACCGATCCAGCGGATCTTGCCCTCCTGCCGCAGCAGGGCCAGGGCGCCGATGCTCTCCTCGAAAGGTACCGCCGGGTCGGGGGCGTGCAGCTGGTAGAGCGCGATCTGCTCGACGCCTAAGGCCTTCAGGGAAGCCTCGCACGCCGCGCGCAGATGATCCGGCCGGCCGTTCCGGTCCCAGCGGCCACCAGTCCGGACCACACCGCCCTTGGTCGCAACAACGACCCGCTCTCGCGGCCCGGCCCACTCACGGAGCGCCCGCGCGATCAACCGCTCGTTGTGACCGGTTTCCGCCGCGTCCAGGCAGTAGGCGTCAGCGGTGTCAATGAGCGTCATCCCGGCATCCAGCGCCGCGTGGATGACCCGGATTCCCTGCTCCTCGGAAGGGCGCTCCATGATGGACAGATGCATCCCGCCGTAGCCGACCACCGAAACCGGGACGGCGGACGGACCGAGGGGGCGTACGCGCATCGTTAGAGCAGGGTGCTCCGTACCAGCGCCAGGACTTCGTCTCTCACCGAGTAGTAGATGGCCATGGCGTGGGCGCTGCCCGGTACCAGGCGGGCGGTCGCATGTCCCAGGCCGTCGCTCCAGGCGCGGCAGTTGGCGGCGGCATCGAAGGCATCCTGCTCGGAACTCGTGTGCAGGGTGCGGGCGGTGATCTGCTCCATCGCCTGCCGGCCCCGCTGCCGGCCGTCCGGACCCCAGACCAGCTCGCCAGCCGGCCCGAACGTGACCAGCGCCCGGAGTCCCGGAAGGCGGGGGGCCACCAGGGTCACCGCTGTGCCTCCCACGCTCGCGCCGACGAGCATCATGCGGGACGAATCGATGAAGTTTTGCGCCGCTCCCCACCCGGCGACCCGCAGTACGTCGTCATCGATGCGGCTGAAGCCGACCTTGGTAACGCTGCTCATGAAGGCAGCGCCGAAGGCCTCGAGCGTGAAGCCCACCGGGGTGTCGATCACCAGGCAGTGGCCAGGACCCTCGATGGACCCGCCATGTCCGCGCTCATCGAACGCGAGGGCGGCAACGCCCAGCCCCAGCAGGTCCTCGACGAGGGGAGCGTAACTATCGGCGGTGGCAGGATACTGGTGAGCGAGTACGGCGAGGGGGTAAGAGGCTCCGACCGGGCCCTCCGGATAGGCCAGGATGCCTTTGAGCAGAAGACCATCACCCGCCGCAACGGACATCTCCAAGGCGCCGAGCGACGGCGGGGCCATCAGCGCATTCCCAGTTGGGCCAGCAGCCGGAAGTGCTCCTTCTCGGTGATGTCGCCGGCATCGAGCAGCGGCTTGAGCGCCGCCTGAACCTCCTCGCGGCCGCCATCAACCCGGCGCCCGCGCAGCTCCTGGATCATGCGGGCAAACCGCTGATCGTACTCATCGGCCTTGACTTCGCCGTTCCGACGGGCGGCGGACAGCTTGGCTATTTCCTGCGCGATCCGCGCGGGCTTGATCGGCGTGAGCTCGCCGGACTGTTCGGACATCGGTAGAGCCTCGCTCAGAGGGAAGCAGTGTGGTGCGACCGACCGCAGCCAAGCTACTCGGCATCGGCGTCCGGCACCAGCGCCACCTATCCGCCTAGCCGCTCGGCGGCAGCGACGGTGCGGGTGGGATCGGCGCCTGCCCAGGTGACATCGGCCGTGGGACCGTAGGTCGCCGGCACGCGGTCGGCGAGCAGCCGCAAATACACGCCCACCTGGGCGCGGTGGTGCGCCGTATGGAGCACCCGGCGCCAGAAGACCCAGATCCGCTCCCGGGTCACGTCGAAGAACGGAACCGGAGAGAGCCAGAAGGCTTCGTCACCCGCCGCCAGGGCGGCCAGCCTCGGCCGGGCCAGCGTCACGTAGCGACTGATGTACGCCGCGACCGGCGGGCTCTCTCCCGCGGGCAGGATCAGCGCCGCTGCAGGCTCCTCCAAACCGATGAACTCCGCGAAGAACCGCCGCTCCGACAGCAGCTGGTGCACCAGGATCTCCCGCACCGTGCTGCTCTTCGGATCGGGGCGATATCCCAGCTGCTCATCCCGGAGCTCCTTCCAGATGGACGTGGTCTTGTTGGTCTCGGATGCGTAGGTGTCGAGAAGATGCTGGAAGATCGGCTGGGCGGCGCGGGGCACCTCGGCATCGGAGATCGCGACTTGCGGATTGTCCATCCTGGCCTCCTCGTCAGGCAACGCCCAAAAGGCGAGCGGCGGCTGCCCGTGCCTCTACCGCCGCCTCGGGCCCTCGACCAATGGCAGCACAGACTACCGCCCCTTCCACCAGCAAGAACAGCTGCCGGCCAACCCTCTCAGGTTCGGGCAGCCCCGCCTCACGAGCCAGGGCCGTCAGCCGTGATTCCAGCTGGGCCGCGTGCCGTGCGACGATCGGAAGGGAAGGATGCCCGGGCTGGTTGAGTTCGAGCGCGCTATTGATAAAGGCACAGCCGCGGAACCCCTCGCTGCCGAACCACCTCCCCAGCACATCAAAGACACCCAGAAGCCGCGGCAGGGGCTCGGACGCGACCTCCAAGACGGCGCGGTCGAACCATGCAAACCAGGCTCGATCACGCTGCTCCAGCCAGGCGGTGACCAAGGCGTCCTTCGAACCGAAGTGGGCGTACAACGAGGCCTTGGCGACCGCCGCCTCCGCAATCACCTGATCGATGCCCGTGCTCCTGATGCCCTGCCGATAGAAGAGCCGGGCTGCGGCCGCGAGAATCCGTCCTCGTGCCCCCGGCTCGTTGGGGGCCTGAATCAACTCCATGCTCGCGGCGCTCCTTCCTGCGCCATTGGAAGCACCAGGTGGCAGTCACGGTTTCGACCCGGGAACCATCTCCCGCAGATGGTCGTTATATCACCCAGACAGACTGGTCTGTCTAGTCGCTAAGATATTGGAACACAAGGACAAACACAACACGGCACAAACCCATCACCACCTCGGAGGCGCTACAATGCCACGCCTGAACCCGGTAGTCCCCCAAACGGCCCAGGGGAGCGCCAAGACCCTGCTCGAGGGCGTGCAAGCGTCGCTCGGGGTCACCCCCAACATGATGCGGACCATGGCCCAGTCTCCAGCCGTTCTGGAGGGCTATCTGGGATTTCTTGGCGCGCTGGCCAAAGGGTCCCTCAGCGCCAAGGTCCGGGAGCAGATCGCACTCACCGTCGCCCAAGCCAACAGCTGTGACTACTGTCTATCGGTGCACGCGGCCCTCGGCAAGGGTCTCGGGCTGACAGCAGATGACATCAGCCGGAGTAGGGCGGCTACATCGCCCGATCCAAAGGTGGATGCGGGGCTTCAGTTCGCGCGAGTGGTCGTCGACCGGCGGGGGCTGGTTCCGGACTCTGAGATCAAGCAGCTGCGGCCGGCCGGGTATTCCGACGGGGAGATCTCGGAACTGGTGGCGAACATCGCCATCAACGTCTTCACCAACTACTTCAACCACATTGCCGGCACGGAGATCGACTTCCCGCACGTGTCCGCGAAGGCGGCGTAGGACGGGCCGGTTGGCGCCGACCTGGTCCCGGCGCCAGTCTGGCCATCCAAACGAGTGACCGTGACGATCCGCGAAGCAGCTCGGGGGAAGTCCCCGGGGAATGAGGCAACCATGATCGAGGCTCAAATCGCCGCCGTCTTCATCGGGCGTCCGCGCGACCTTCCGGCTGACCCGACTTTCGGTCGGTGGGGACGGGCCTGCAGAACCAGTATCCACAGGGAGCCGGTGAGCGCCCCGGTCCGGGTCGGGTTCCTCGGGCTCGAGGGCGACCGGGTAGCAGACCCGCGCTATCACGGCGGGCCGGACAAGGCCCTGCTCGCCTACGGTGCCAGTCATTACCCCGTCTGGCGCGAACGGCTCGGTGTCGAGGAGATGGGGCCCGGTGGATTCGGTGAGAATCTCGCGGTCGAGGGTCTGGATGAATCGGCAGTCCGCGTGGGAGATGTCTGGAGCGTTGGCACTGCCGTGTTGCAGGTTTCCGAACCGAGAGCGCCATGCTGGAAGCTGGCCCGCCGGTGGAAGCTCAAGGAGCTCCCCAAGCTGGTGCAGGAGACTGGGTGGGGCGGGTGGTACCTGAGAGTGCTGCGCGAAGGCGAGGTAGCGTCTGGCGACCAGATCCAGCGGGTCCAACGGGATCCCGCGGGGCCGACGATTCTGGAGGCGGCTCGCGCTTGATTGGCGAGGGAGGGAGGTCAGGCCGAAGGGGCCGCCGCCAAGCGGCCCCTATGGCCACACGCCGGGGGCGGATGTCAGGTCCGCCCCCGTGCTGTCATCGGGTCAGGCGCTCACCCGCACTCCGAAAAGCCGCACACATGGCACTTCATGCAGCCTTCGGCAAACTCCAGCTGAGAGCCGCAGTCCGGGCAGGCTCCAGTGAGGACTGGCTGGCTGTGGATGAGCGAAAGCTGCTCACCCGACTGGGCTACCACCTGCTGGACCTGGCTCACGGTCGGCAGCCCGGCCCCAGCGTCGGCGCCGGCCCCAGGCAACAGCTCCTGCTGGATGCCGGCCTTTTCCTGCATCCACTTTTCGATCGCGATGCCCACCGCGTCGGGTACCGAAAGGACCTTGCTGGGCCCAAGGCCGATTGCGCGGTCGGAGCTGATGCCCCGGATCTGGCGGTGGATTTCCGCGAGAGGGATCCCGGACCGTAGCGCGAGACTGATCAGCCGACCCATTGCCTCGACATCCGCCATGATCGCGCCGCCGGCCTTGCCGAGGCTCATGAAGATTTCGAACGGCTGACCGCGATCGTCCTCGGTGATGGTGACATAGAGCGTGCCCAGCGGCGTCTCGATCCGCCGGGTGCTCCCACGCAGCATGTCGGGGCGAGACCGTTTCTGGCGGCGTTGCAGGTTTTCCGCTTCCAGATCCAGCACCATCTTCCTCAGTCGTTCGTTCTCAGCCCGGACCTCGGCGATCTCACCGTGGAGGTCCGCTGCTTCGGCGCGGGCGGCGCCACCCGCTCCGTTGCCCACTGCGCCCAGATCGCTCCGGGCCTCGGCGCTTCCGGTGGACGTAGCCTGTTCCGCGACCTTCTTCGCAGTAGAGCCGGTGGACAGGACCTGCATCTCCCGACTGCCATCCCGATACACCGTCACGCCCTTGCAGCCCAGCTTGAAGGCCAGACGATAGATCTCTTCGACGTAGGCCTCGGTCGCGTCTCGGGCAAAGTTGCAGGTCTTGGAGATGGCGCTGTCGTTGTGCGCCTGGAACGCGGCCTGCATACGGATATGCCAGTCAGGCTTGATGTCGTTGGCAGTGGTGAACACCCGCTGCCACTGCTCTGGCACCTCGGGGAACCGGATGTGTCCCGCCTCCGCGATCTGCTTCATGAGCTCATCGGAGTACCACCCCTCCTGCCGGGCGATGGCGATGAAGTCTTCATTCACATCCGGCATCAGGACGCCCGCCTGGTTCCGCATGAACGCCACGGCAAACAGGGGCTCGATTCCCGAGCTGCAGGCCGCGATGATCGAGATCGTTCCAGTGGGGGCCACGGTGGTGACATTGCAGTTGCGCAGCCGCCGCGTCGGCCGGATCCGGTTCCCCCGGGCATCGCGGGCGCAGCTGGCGTCCGGTCCCCAGATGCTTCGTTCCCATTCCGGGAACGGCCCCCGCTGCGTTGCCAGCCGCTCGGACTCGATCTTGGCCTCCTCATCCACGAAGGCCATGATCCGTCGGCCCATCTCGACCCCTTCGTCGCTGTCATACGGGATGCCCAGGCGAACCAGCAGATCCGCGAATCCCATGACGCCGAGCCCGATCCGCCGGATCCGCTTGGACAGCTCGTCGATCTCAGGCAGCGGGTAGTTGTTGGCGTCGATCACGTTCTCCAGGAAGTGGGTCGAGAGATGGACCACCTGGCGCAGATGCTCCCAGTCGACCTGCCCATTCCTGACGAAGAAGCCCACGTTGACGGAGCCGAGGTTGCAGACATCGTAGGGCAACAGCGGCTGCTCGCCACAAGGATTGGTCGCCTCGTAGGCGCCCAGCTGGGGGACCGGATTGTAGTAGTTGGCCCGATCGATGAAGAACACCCCTGGCTCACCGGTCTTCCAGGCACCATGAATGATCCGGTCCCAGACGTCACGGGCCCGGAGCCTGCCGATGACCCTCTTGGTCTTGGGATGAATGAGGTCGTACTCCGAATCCGCTTCCACCGCCGCCATGAAGGCGTCGGTCACGGCCACCGAGATGTTGAAATTGGTGATGCGGGTGATGTCGTCCTTGCAGGCGATGAAATCGAGGATGTCGGGGTGATCCACCCGGAGGATCCCCATGTTGGCTCCCCGCCGGGTGCCACCCTGCTTGACCACGTCGGTGGAAGCATCATACAGGCTCATGAAGGAGACCGGCCCGCTCGCCACCCCCATGGTGGAGCGGACGATGTCGTTCTTGGGCCGTAGCCGGGAAAAGGAAAAACCGGTCCCGCCCCCGGACTGGTGCACCAGGGCCATGGCCCTGAGGGTATCGTAGATCCCGTTGCGACCGTTGGAGAGGGTGTCCTCCACGGGGAGAACGAAACAGGCGGACAACTGGCCCAGCGGGCGGCCTGCATTCATAAGCGTCGGGCTGTTGGGCATGAACATCCGGTGCGCCATCAGGCCGAAAAAAGCGTCGGACAGCGCCTCGACGGCCCCCACCGACGCCCCGTACCCTCGGTCCGGTTCGGCGACGGTTCGCGCCACCCGCCAGAACAGATCGGCAGCCGACTCGACGGGCTTGCCCCGATCATCCTTGACGAGGTAACGCTTCTCCAACACCGTGATGGCGTTGGCCGAGAGATCGAGAGCGTGGGTTGCGTCCGAGGAGTCCACCATGATCCATCCCTGGAATCGCGGCGCGGAGTCAGTAACGAGTCGACCGCCGCCGGGTAACGAAACATAGTCGAGAGGAAACGAATGGATGACAAAAGTAGGAGGGTGGTCCCACGCCGACAATACGCCGAAAAGCCACGCAATTCCGTGCGGAATCGGTTTTCACATCACAAACGTGTTGGCGGGGTTTGGAGCAGGCCGAGACCCGCAAGTCAGCGCCTCCCTGCGTCGTACTCGAGTGTGATGTCAGACCTTGACAAGTGGAAAAGATCCGGCGCGATGACGCCGAGCCTGCTCGACGTAGTGACGCCAGGTCTCCTCGATCCGGCGGGTGAGTCGCTCGCTCACCGGCCCGATCACCTTGCCTGGTACTCCCATCACCAGCGAGCCCGGGGGGACCTGCAGGCCTTCCGGCACCACCGCGCCCGCCGCGATCAGACTGCCCTGGCCCACCACCGAGCCGTTCAGCAGGATGCTGCCCATGCCGATCAGGCAGTCGTCCTCGACCGTGCATCCGTGCAGGATCACCCGGTGCCCTACTCCCACCCGGTTCCCGATGATGCACGGCAAATCGTCGTCCACGTGGGCGATGGTCCCGTCCTGAAGATTGGTCTGGCTGCCGATCCGGATGGGGGCCATGTCACCACGCAGGACGGAAGTGTACCAGACGCTGGAGTCCTCGCCGATGGTCACGTCCCCCAGGACGATGGCCGAGGGCGCGATGAAGGCGGTCGGATGGATCCGGCCACCGCTCATGGAGTGTCGGGAACGAAGGCAGCCTGGGTCCAGCCGTCGACCGGCTCGCCATCGCGCATGGGCGGGGTCCAGCGGAGCGCGGCGGCATAGTCTTCCACGGCCTTGGTGAAGGCCGGTTCGTTCGAGGGCACCCGGGTGCGGAGCGCGAGGGTCCGGCCCTGCAGGGATACTTTGACCACCAGGACGACGTTGGAGGGAACTCCGCGAACCCCGGCCGGGACGGAGACGCGGGTAGAGCCGAGCGGCTGCGGTCGCGAATCGTAGCATTGGGCGCCGAAGCGATTCGCCGGAGTGGGATTCTCGCAGTCCAACCGGGCCAGCACCCGTCGCCGCATTTCGGCCCGCGAGCCCGGGGCCGGCGTCGGGGAATTGGTGGCGCTCAGGTTCGGTGTCACCACCATGGTCTTGCCCGGCTCGACATGAATGCTGTCGGTATAGAACTGGAAGCCCGGTGCCGAGACGCCCAGCTCATGCCAGCCCGGCGGGATCCGGATGCCGGCTCCCGCCTGGGTCACCGGCCTCGCGTCGACGAACACCTGGGTTCGGGGGGGCAGGTTCTTGATCTGGAGGGTGCCGCTGTCTCCACTCACCGTCTCCGGAGACCGACTCGGGGCACCGGCGGCTGCGGCGGGGTGAAACGGCGCGGCCTCCGGCGGAAACGCCGAGTCGAACCGGGAAAGCTCCGGGCTGAGGAGTGCGGAGTCGCGGAGGGCGTCGCTGTCCGAGATCGTGGCCCGCGGGGTATCGGGTGAAGCTGGAGCCGCTAGGCTGTCCTGGCTTGGTTTTCCCCCCAGCAGCCCGTTGTGGTAGAGGTACGACGCCCCGGCGGCGAAACCCAGCAAAGCGAGCAACACGAGGGCCCAGGGGGCCCACCCGCCGCGGGGCTCCTCCTGGGCCACGGTCGACCGGCGCATCACCGGGCGACGCGGCGTGTCCACGCCAGGCTCGGCCTGGCTGGCGGCCGGGGCGGCCGGCGCGATGCTGGCACGGGGTACCGGTGGGCCGCCTCCCGGCGGACCAAGCTGAATGGACTGCGCCGACAGCGGGGTGGTGGATTGCACGGCCATTGCCGCGTCGGCCGCCGAAATCCGGCGAGCGGCCACCGACTTCCGGGGCTGGCCCTCCAGCGCCTGCAGCAAGGCGTCGGCGTCCTGGAAGCGATCCAGCGGGTCCTTCATGATGAGCCGTTTGACAACTTCGAACAGCCGCCGCTCCTCGGAGGTATCCAGCAACGGAACCGGGATCGGCTCCATGATGTGCTTGTAGCCGATCGAGAAGCTGTCTTCACCGTCGTAGGGCACCTCGCCCACCAGGGCCTGGTAGGCGACGACGCCGAGACTGTACAGGTCGCTTCGGCCATCGATGCTCTGGGCCCTAGCCTGCTCCGGGCTCATGTAATGCGGGGTGCCGATCGACATGCCGGTGCCGGTGAGCTTCGATCCGCTACCGGCCTTGGCGATGCCGAAGTCGGTGACCACGCATTGCCCGAACTCGTCGAACATGATGTTATCGGGCTTGATGTCCCGGTGGACGATGCCGCGCTTGTGGGCATACCCCAGGGCGCTGCCCACGTCGGACAGCAGCTTGCGGATCTCCGAGGGCTCCAGTCGCCTGCGCTCGGCCAGCACCCGCGACAGCGAGCCGCCGCGCAGCAGCTTCATGATGAAGTAGATCACCCGGCCGCTTTTGCCGACCCGGTAGATCGGGATGATGTTGGGATGCTCCAGGCCGGCAGCAGTGCGGGCTTCCCGGGTGAAGCGCTCCACGAACTCGCCGTCGAACGCCAGGGAGAACGGCAGAACCTTCGCGGCGACTTCGCGCTCGAGGTGTTTGTCGCGAACCCGGTAGACGATGGCCATGCCGCCGCGACCGAGCTCCTCCAGCAGCTCGTATTCCTCGGCGAAGGCTTCCCGGACGATATCGCGTTCGGTGACATCGCCGGTGGCGATGGCCTGAACGGGCGTGGTGGTACGCAGATCCAGGCCGCAGGTGGGACAGAACTGCGTGGCTTTCTGGACTTCCGTTCCACACCGTGAACAGAACATGACCGAACCTTATGCGGAGCGGTCCGGCGGAGTCAAGCGTCGGAAGGTCTTGCAGTTAGGTAGGGGTGTCAGTCCCGAACTTCAAACCGGGCCCGGCTGCGGCGCTGCGCCCCGGTGGCGTCCGCCGCCTGCACCTCGATCCAGTATCGCCCGGGCGACAGGCCCTGCAGCGACACCGTTCTGCGGAACCGGGACTGGAGGCCGTCGGCCTGTTCCTGGAACGCGAGCCGGATGGCCGGCTTGTGTCCGCCGAAGAGGCCCAGGAAGCCGCCCCCACCCTCCTTGGTCACCAGGACTTCGGTCTTGACCGGCGCGCCCCGGGGAAGGCCGTAGATCTCGTAGTAGAGTTCCATCGCCGCACTCCGGCGATAGCGGCCAAGGGGATTGAACCAGACCGTATCCTCCGGCGTCGGACGCCAGTTCACATTCGCCTCCCGGGAACCCAGCACCAGACCGCTCAACTCGAACGCCTGGCCCGAGAAGTCCCCGGCGGTGATCGTGTCGGCCGCGAGGATGACCCCGTTGTCCTCCCCCTGCTCCACCGCCAGCCGGTAGACCAGCTTGCCGGGGACCACCGGGACCCGCAGCTGCCCCACGAGATACTTGTCCGGCGGGACCGGCTCCGCCGCGACGAACAGTCTGGTGGTGTCTACCGCCATGATCGGCCGGCCGCTGCGGTCCAGCACGCTCAACCGCAGGCGGACCGGATAGAGGTGCCCGCGCTCGGTCGGAACTTCGTGAAGCACCGAGCCGGGAATGGCGTACGCGACATGGAGCAGACTGCCGGCCGAGTCCCGTCCGGCCACGACCACATCGGTCTCGAGCTTGAGACGCCGTGCGTAGGTGAGCTGATAGCTGTCGGTTCGGGTTCCCGTCACAATGCTGCGACGGCCCAGGGTGCGCTCTTCCGTCATGAGCCTCTGAGCGCCGGCATTCCCCGCTGCGAGCAGTCGGGTGTACACCGGTGAGAATTTCTCCCGGGTGAGCAGCAGCTCGCTTGCACGCTCGGCCAGCGCGGTGGTGGCGCGGTCGCCGCGGAGCGCGACCGCGTCACCGAAACCCAGGATGTCGAAGACGCTCTCGACCAGCTTGTAGTCCTGGACGTCCTCACGGGCGACGAAGTGGAAGATCAGATCGCCGTCCGCCCGTTCGTAGTGCCAGGATTCATTGAGCTGCATGCCGGGCGCGTTGTAGCTGGCACGATGGGTCGGCTCCCCGTGCCGGATGTAGATCAAGCCCCGATCGTCGAACTCCTGGCTCCCGCTCCGATAGCGTTCGACGATGTCGTAATGCCGGTTAGTGCTGACCAGCTGGAAGTTTTTCCGCGCGTAAAAGATCCGCCGGTAGTGCTCGCGAAGCCGCTCGCCGTCCGCGAGCAGCGCCTGCCGATCGCGCTGTCCCCAGAAGCGCCGCAGCAACGACACCCGCTGCTCCCCCCGGGTCAGGTCGAATTCCGTCAGGGCGCTGTCATTGGCCACCAGACTCAGGTCGGACCGGTACTCCGCCACGGCGGCGGAGTCATCGCTCGCCGCCCCTTCATAGTACGGCCGCTGTCCCGCGAGCGACCCCTTCAGGAGCCGGGTGCGGGCCAGTTCCAGCAAACCGAGTCCCCGGTCGCCGCCACGATCCAGATAGCCCTGGAAGGCAACCAGGGCCGAGTCGATGTCCCCCACTTCGCGCTCCACCCGGCCGCGGTACAGCAACACGGCGGGATTGGCCGCCGCCGAGGTCAGAGCGGCCTGGCGGAGCGCCTCGCGGGCCAGGCCGGTCTTGACGTTGATACGCTGTTTCAGGGCAGTGGCCGCCAGCTCGACGAGGCCACGCACGAAGCTCGGATCGGCCTGGACTGAACGGGCGTACGCATTGGCGGCCCGGCTCAGGTGATCCTTGCCGAACATGGCTTGCAGCCCCTGCACCACCGAGACTTCCGAATCGCCGACTCGATCCTCGGCAATTCCCAGCCCGTACCACCCCCACGGCCAGGTCGGCTGCAACTCGGTCGCCCACTCAAACTCCCCCGCCCCGTCGTCGTAGCGGGTCTTGCTCCCCAACTCACCAAGGCGCACCGCCACGAAGCCGAGACGAAGGTGGTGCATCGCGTCCTGGCGATCAGCCTTGGCCACCGCGATCAGACGCTGCTCCAAGGCAATCAGCGAACCGCTGTCGTCGACCGTCGCCAACGAGTCGCGGAACCGCTCGATCTCCAGGCGATCCCCGGGAGCCTGGGCTCGCATGGGGATGGCCGTCGCCAGAAGCAGGCCGGCCGCAACCGGCAGAAGCAGGTGAGTAGCGCGCATGACTCTTTGGTGAAACCGGAGGCTCTCGCGCTAGGGGACGCCCGGCACCCTGCCGGCCGCCACACGTTTCAGAAACGCAACCACGCCATCGCGGATCGCTAACCCGTAGGCCAGTCGTCCGGCCTCGGTGCGGAGCGCCGCCTCCTGGTCCGGGAGCATCATGAAGAGGCCTTCGGTCAGCACGGCGGGCATCCAGCTCGGCCGCACCAGGGCCAGATCGCCGCGGGCCGCTCCCAGGTCGCGAAGCCCCAGTCGTTCGACCAAGGCTCCCTGGATCTCCTGTGCCAGGGGCAAGCTCTGCAGATGGTTGTAGAAGACGCTGGCCCCATTGTTGGTGAAGGGATTCACGCCATCGGGCAGCCCGTTGTTGTGCACCGAAATCAGGAGGTCGGGACTCACCGAGTCCGCCTGCCGCACCCTCGTCAGCAGATCGACGCTCGCATCAGTGGTTCGGGTCATGACCACCCGGGCACCGCCTTCCACGAGCAGATCGCGCAGCACCAGGCCGACGCCGAGGTTGGCTTCGGCCTCCCGGAGGCCGGTGGGTCCCGTGGCGCCCAGCGGAGGATGGCCGGGATCCACCATGATCAGGCGGCCCGCGAGCGGGCGGTGGCGATCAATCCTTGGTGGGCGCCGGATCTCGAGCAACAGATCGTTGCGAACCCAGCGGGCGCGGAACCCCCAAACCGGCGCATTGACCCGTACGGTCACCATCACCTCGTCCTCCGCCTGCTGTTGCCAGCGAATGTCGCGGAGATAGGGGTCGGTCGACCCGTAGCGGATCCAGTTCACATCGCCCACCGCGTTGTAGAGCCTGAGGCCCAGCTCGCCCTCACCCTCCTCCACACGGAAGGGGATTCGCTGCGATACCGGGATCCGCACCGTGACGCGGTCGGCCGAGGGCGTTACAGTGAAGGAGGAGACTGTACCGCGGAGGGCCGGTGTGCCGTCAGCCAACGGGACCGCGTCCGCAACCGGCACCCAGGCTTCCTGGTTCCGATCCAGCCGGACTCGAAGGTCCTCCCCCTGGCGGCCACTGACCACCGCCCGCGTGCCGGTGGGGAAGAACCAGTGGTAGGTCGCGCCGGGCCGCGCGCGGCCGATGGTCAGGCTGTCCGTGGTGCCCTTGCCGGCCGTGTCGTCGTTGAACTCCACGAGCCGGGGCGTGGAGTCCAGGAGGGCGACCCGCAGAGGCCAGCGGACCCGGGCTGTGTCGTTGCCGATGATCGCCTCAACCACGACGCCGCTGTCCAGAGGCGCGGGCACCCCCGGGCCGGGGCTCGTTGCCACGGCCGAATCGGTGGAGGGGCCGGGCAGCCCCCCGATCAGCGGACCGGGCGGCTCACCCAGCGAGACCCCCCGAATGGCGCCCAGATAGCGGTCGGCTCGTCTGGATACGATCAGGTTGCCGGTATCGCGGTCGAACGCCCGAATTCCGGCTGGTACGTCGCCCGGGCCGATGTCGGCCGCGAACGGAATCACTGAACCGTCCGGCAGGCGCAGGCGCACCTGGGCCCCCTCCGCGGCCCGCACGCTGAGCGGCAGGTACTCATCCCTCGGCCACCAGACCCGGCTGGCAGGCCTCAGGGACGTCGAGTCGATCCACACCCCGGTCGCGGGCCCCTGGAACCGGCGGGCCCGTCGCACCGGGTACTCGAGAGTGGCGGTATCGGTGGCGGTCGCGGCATGGATACGGAAGCTGAGCACTGAGTCAGGCGAGAGTGCCAGCCACGCGAGCCATGCGCCGTTGGGCCAGACTCGGACCGGCTGGTCGTTGACCTGGAGTGTCGCGGCACCATTGCCGACGGAACCGTAGAGAAACGTGGAATCACTGACGTCGATAAGGTCGTTCTCCGCGGGGTAGACGACCTGGATCCGAAGCGGCCCAGTAACTGATGGGACCGGCGGCAACCGGCCGGAGGCGGCGGAGACGGGAGGTTTGCCCCGGGGGGTGACTCCGGTTTCGGGTGGGCGAGGCGGGGACCCACAGGAGATCGACCAGACGACCAACAGTAAAGGCAGCGAAACCCTGGGGGCGGTCATGGGCTGCAAGGTACACGGCCACCGAGACTTACGGCAGACTGTCCGTTGACGCTCCACCGGGCCATTCCTTAGATTCCCTTGGTAGCCCTTCCCTGGTTCCCGCTCAGCTTGAGGATTGCCGCATCGCCATGCACCCGGCACGCGCTGGTTGGCACCCCGTTGGCCCCTCCGCACCGCGAAGGGGCTGATGACGTCACCAGTGCCTGATGCCTCGCGCGGGGTGGCCACCGCCGCTGCCGGCGCGAAGTGCCCATCGTGCAACGCACTGGTGGCTGGGGACCTTCCGTTCTGCGGGACGTGCGGCACCCGGCTCACCCAGGCGCGCGCGGCCCACGCCTGCTCCCGTTGCGGGCGGCTGAACGACCACGGCTTCAAGTTCTGCCCCGCCTGCGGTGCGGCATTCTCCGATACCGGCCCGCAGCCCAAGGTTGAGAGCCAGCCGCTCAAGACCGGGGTTGCCACTCCCCAGCTCGCCCTGCTCGACCGCAGCGGCCAGGTAGCTCAGCGGTTTGCCCTGCAGAGCGCGGTTACCACGCTGGGCCGACAAGGCGCAGACATCAACTTTCCCGACGACGACTATCTCTCACCCCTGCACGCGCAGTTCCTGTATCTGGACGGCATCCTGACGGTGCGGGACCTGGGCAGCAAGAACGGCACCTGGCTGTATGTGGAGGAGCCCCACAAGCTCACCGACGGTGACCTGATCCTCCTGGGCAGCCAGATCCTCCGGTTTCGACGTCTCGGCTATCCCGGCCCCAGGCCGCCCGAGCAGGACCAGACGCGCCGGCTGGGGAGTCTTACCCCGTCGGCCGATATCGCGAATGTGGCGCAGGTCCGCGCCGACGGAAGCCCGCGCGACATCCTCACGCTCTCGCCGGGCCGGACCGTCCGGGTTGGACGGGAACAGGGCGACTGGCAATTCCCCTATGATTCCTCGATGAGCGCCGTCCACGCCGTGATCCGGAGCGAGGATGCCGATTTCGTGCTGGTGGATGCGGGCAGCCGGAACGGCCTGGCGGTCGCGGTGCGCGGCGAACGGCGGGTGCCCCCCAACGCGAGGCTCCTGACCGGCGACCAGATGTTGCGGGCGGAGCTCGGATGAAGGTCTGCACTACCTGCGGCGCCGAGTACGGCGACGAGAAGCTGTTCTGCGAGCGGGACGGCACGCCGCTGCGCAAATCGGGGACGGTCAACGACCTGGTGGGCCAGGTCATCGCGGACCGCTACCACATCACCAAGAAGCTGGGCGAAGGCGGTATGGGTCAGGTGTACCTGGCCGAGCACGTCAAGATGGGCCGTCGCTGCGCCATCAAGATCATGATGCCGGGAACGATGGCCGACCCGGAGGCAATCAGCCGGTTCAATCGCGAAGCGGCCAACGCCAGCCGAATCAATCATCCCAACGTCTGCGCGATCTACGACTTCGGCGAGACTCCCGACGGCCTCATCTACCTGGCCATGGAGCTGATTGAAGGGAAGAGCCTCACCGATCTCCTGGAGGAGGCAGGCACCCTGCCGGTCGCCCGCGCAGCCGCGATGATCCAGCAGACCGCCGACGCTCTGCAGGCCGCGCACGACCTGGGCATCGTCCACCGCGATCTCAAGCCCGACAACATCATGGTCGCCAGTGCTCGTGGCCAGGACGTCGTGAAGGTCGTCGATTTCGGGATTGCCAAGGCCATCGGTGGCGACGAGGGCCGGGCCCAGAAGGTCACCAAGACCGGATTCGTTGTGGGTACTCCCGAGTACATGAGCCCGGAGCAGCTCTCTGGGGACCCGGTCGACGGTCGGAGCGACCTGTACTCCCTTGGCCTGGTGTTCTACCGGATGCTGACGGGGGCCTCGCCGTTCCCTGCTGACAGCCAGCAGGAGACCATGATCAAGCGCCTCACGGACGACCCGTTGCCACTGGCCGTGGCCCGTCCCGACTGTCGCTTTCCCGCGGAAGTCCAGCGGATCCTGGATCGCGCGCTCGCCCGGGTGCCCGCCGAGCGCTACCGCACCGCCGGCGACTTCGGTCGGGATGTCCGGAGCGTGGCCACGCACCTCACCGGGGCCGTGGACGTCGAGGCGGGAACCCAAAAGGTTCGGGTGGAGGACATGAGGGGCGCGCCGCCGCCGACTCGCGTGGATCCGGCCGTGGCGGGCCAGCGGGCCCGCCCCGGTCCGTCCACCCAGCCAGTACGCACCGCCCCAGCCAAACGAAGCGTGCCGGCCCTGGCTATTGTCCTAGCGGTGGCGCTCCTCGCCGTGGGAGGCGGGGTGTACGCGATGCGGGACCGATTGTTCAGCTCGGGCGGCGAGCGAGTTCCGGCACCAGCCGACTCCACGGCCGTGCAACCTCCGCCGCAACCACCGGAATCGGCCATGACCCGGACGGCCGGTACCGCGGAGACAGGCACGGTGGTGAAGCCTCCACCGGTCCGATCGTCGACAACCACGCCTCCGCGCCCCGATTCGGCGATCCGACGCCCGGAGCAGACCGCCGGTTCGCCGCCGGTGACGCTGCCGCCGGTGGACGACATTTTCGATCCGGCCCTCCGCGATGGTGCCCGGCAGAAGTCCGAGGCGATCTTCCGGCGACGGGAGCTGACCGATTCAATTCGCGCCGCGGCCGCGAACATGGTCGCAGCGGCCTATCAGCAGGATCAGAACTACCGGGAGGCGCTCACCTGGGCGGAGCGGTCACAGGATCTGCGACCCACCGAAGCTGGCAAGAAACTCATCGATCAGCTGAAGCAGCTGACCGCGCCTAACTGAGGCTCCGTGGCCACCGTCCACATTTCCGTCTTTGGCAAGACCGACGTCGGTCGGACGCGCGACCATAACGAGGACACGTTCCTCGTCGGCGACCTGACCCGCAAGGTAGCCAGCCTGCAGCCCGAGGTTCGCGAGCACGAGGTGGGACCGCGCGGCTCCTTGTTCATGGTTGCCGACGGGATGGGCGGCGCCGCCGCGGGTGAGGTCGCGAGCCGGATGGCCGCCGATCTGGTGTTCAGCCATATGACCCAGGTCTGGGCCGGCGACGGTGAGGTGAGCGCTCAGCGCTTCGCCTTCCGGATGAAAGAGGCTGTCGAACTCGCCAATAACCGGATCCATGTCCATGCCCGGGAGCATCCCGAAGTGCGCGGAATGGGCACGACCGCTACCGTGGCGGGCATTTTCGGGTCCGATCTGTACCTGGCGCAGGTCGGCGACAGCCGCGCCTATCTGATCCGCAAAGGGCAGATCACCCAGATTACCAAGGACCAGTCGCTGATGCAGCGGCTGGTGGAGGCGGGCGAGCTAACCGAAGAGGAAGCCGAACAGAGTGAGCGAAGGAACATCATTCTGCAGGCCCTCGGTCCCGATCCGCGGGTGAAGGTCGACCTCACCTGGCAGGCGCTGCGCCGCGGCGACGTTCTGGTGCTCTGTTCCGACGGGCTCTCCGGTCAGGTCAAGAAGGAGGAGATCGCCGAGATGGCGAGGGTGACCTCTGAACTCTCCGAGCTGTGCGCCAAGCTGATCGAACTGGCGAATTCCCGTGGCGGGCCTGATAACATCACCGCCGTCGCGGCCCGCTTCTCTGGAGATGGACTTCCGGAACCGGATGGCGTCGCCGAAGTCGGCCACCAGGTCTATCCGTTGCGGGAAGGCGAGTCAACTACCGAGCCGGTTCCGGTCTATACCGGAAGCCCCGCCCCCGTCCCCATGAGCCAGCAACAGCCCCAGTCCCGCCGGCTCATCGTCGGTCTCCTCGCTCTGCTGGCGCTCGCCATCGTGATTTTCTTCCTTCTTGGCACCCACTGAATCGTGACGCCACCGCCGGCATGAAAGCCCAGTTCACCTTTCTCTCCGGCAGCCGGGCCGGGCAGACCGATATCTTCAGCCAAGCCCACATCAACATCGGCCGGCATCCGGATTCCGAGCTCAAGTTCGATCCCGACAAGGACCTCGACGTTTCCAGCCGGCATGCCGCGGTGACCCTGGTCGGCGATTTGTACGTGCTCCGCGACCTGGGCAGCACCAACGGCACCTACATCAACGGGCAGAAGCTCACCCGCGAGCATGTGCTGGTCAGCAAGGATGTCATCCGGTTCGGCCCCAGCGGGCCCAAAGTCGAGTTCACCGCCATTCCCGGCCCGGGCGGCGCGGCTGTATCCGGAGCGGCGGGCCCACCCGCGGGCACCGTGGTCTTCGGTGGGCAGAGCCAAGCCCCCCCGAGGCCGACCCCGGGGCGCGTGGAGACCCCGCGACGCGCCCAGGGCGGGGGTACTACCACCCAGGTCCGGCTCGAAGTACACCGCCAGACCAAGCGGCTCAAGTACACCGCCGCCGGCATGTTCATGCTGGTCGTGCTGCTCTCGGCAGCCTACGTCTGGCAAGCCGCGGAGACCGGGCGCCGCCTGGCTAGACAGCGGGGGCTGCTGTTGGGGCAGGTCGACAGCCTGATGCAGCAGATCGAGACCCTCTCGGCGGGAAGCGAGGGTCTCAAGGCAGCCCTCGACTCAGCGCAGGCGGTCGCCGCGCGGTTGAAGCAGCAGCTGGCCGCCGCTCCCAACGACGCCGGCAGGATCAACGAGCTGCGTCGTCGGCTCGATGCCGCCATGCGGCAGCAGCGAACGCTCGCCGGCGCGGCTGCGGTTGATGCCCGCGGAATCGGCGCCGCGAACCGCGACGCGGTGGCGCTGGTATTCGTCCAGTTCCCCAACGGCCAGGTCTTCACCGGCACCGCCTTCGCGGTCCGCTCCGACCCGAACGGCGGCCTCCTCATCACCAACCGTCACGTGGTCACCGACTCCAACGGTACCCTGGCCAGTCGCATCGGCGTGGTCTTCAACGGGACCCCGCAGAACTTCCGGGCGGACGTCGTGAGACTTCACCCGGACGTGGACCTCGCCCTCTTGCGGGCAACCGTCCATCGCGGGTTTCCGGTGGTGAGGAGCCTGGGTGACAGCGCCAGACGGCCGGAAATGGGGGAGCCCGCTGTGGTCCTCGGCTTCCCCCTCGGTCTGGACCTACCGGGAGGCCATGACTGGAGTACCGAGGGGGTCGCCGCGACCCTGACTCTCGGCACCATCTCGCGAACCCTGCCCGAGTTGATCCAGCTGGACAGCTACGGCGCCCAGGGGTCAAGCGGCAGCCCGATTTTCGATCGCTCGGGTAAAGTGATTGGCGTCCTCTATGGAGGCCAATCGGGCACCAACGGGAGGATCCTCTACGGAGTTCCGGTGCGATTTGTGCACCAGCTGGTGGCGGGGCAGTAACCGGCGGCGGCCGGCCTGCCCCAAGGCGCCACGCCTGGGGCACCGATGCTGCCGGGTGTGGCTGATCACTGCCCGAGTGCCAACTGCCGCACAACATGGGATTTATGGCCTTCCTTCGGTCCCCTCGCCCGGTCCGCTCCGTGTTCGACCGCCTGTTTTCGGGGGTCGCGACGGGCGGTGTCGTCGTGTTTCTGGTCGGGGTGAGCGCGGGGACCTACTGGACCCTCAAGCGCATCGATGGGGCGGTTCGCGACTCGGTCAGGCGCAATCTCATGACCGTACTCGCGACGGTGGAGGAGGCCTCCCGGCACTGGGTGACCCGCCAGCAGGCCCTCGCCGCGGCCATGGCCTCTACCCCCAACCTGGCGGGAGCAGTCGACCACCTGGTCCTGGAGCGGGCCAAGGGTGCCAGCCCGCTCGACGACCCCCTGGAAACTCTCCGCCTCCTCGAGCAGGCTATCCGAACCAACGGGCTGGAAGGGTACTGGATCGTCTACGGCGACGAGACCACGATCCTGCGCTGGCCCCGATCCCTGCCTCCCACGATACCCGAACAGCTGCGCCCGGCGGTCGAAAAGGCGCTTGACGGGGTTCCCTCGGTCAGTCCACTCCCGGGAGACCCGCGTGCCACGCCCCGGCTCGCTGCCTTCGCCCCGATCCGGAACGCGCACGGGGAAGCGACGGCGGTTCTTGTTATTGCCCTGCCCGCGGCGCGGGAACTCTCCCGGCTGGCGGAACAGAGCCACACCAGCTCCCTGGCCCAGGCCTACTTCTTCGATCGCGTCGGGCGCATTCTCGGCGCCAAACAGGAGGACAGCGCCGCGGTGGCCGACCGGTCCGCGCGGGCTTCCGGGCCCGGCTACACCCGGCTGTCGCGCTACACCGGCAACGGGTCCGGCCTCGACCTGGACGGGTACCCGAGCCACCGCGGCGTGATCGTCGTCGGGGCCTGGCAGTGGGAAGATCAGCTGGGACTGGGACTGACCGCGGAAACCGACGCCAGCGAAGCCTACCACGTGGTCGAAACGGCGCGCAGTGCGCTGCTGGCGGCGCTGGCCATCACGGTCATTCTCTTCCTCATGGTGCTGACCAGCCTGTGGCAGGCTCGACGCCGGGCGGTCGCCCTCTCGGCCCTGCAGCGGCGTCTTGCCGCCGTGCTGGAGTCCACCACGGACCCGGTGTGCTTCGCCGACCGGGACGGCCATGCCATCTACCTCAACGACGCCGGGCGCGCCCTGCTTGGGACCGGGGTCTCCGACCGCGGCCCGGCGTGGAGCGCGCCGAGCTGGACCCAGGTCCTGCTCCGGCCAGAGGCGCTGGCCCGGGCAGCGGAGGCCGGCAGCTGGTCGGGCGAGACCGGCGTGCTCACGGCCGGCGGGCGCGAGGTTACCCTCTCCCAGGTCATCCTCTGCCATCGGGACCGCGACGGCTCGGTGGACTTCTTCTCCACGATCGCCAGGGACATCAGCGACCGGAAACAGCTGGAGCAACGGCTCTCCGAGGAAAAGGAGCGCGCCGAAGTGACGCTCGGGTCCATCGGCGACGCGGTGGTCCGGACCGACGCCCGAGGGGTGATCGAGTATGTGAACCCGGTGGCGGAACAGCTGCTCGGCTGCCGGAGCCTGGAGCTGGTCGATCGTCAGATCACCAACGTGATCACCCTGGTGCACGAGGGGACCAGGGAGCCGCTGGAGAACCCGATTGAAACCTGCCTCCGCGAAAAGCGGGTCGTGGGACGCTCCAACCTTTCCCTGCTGGTCCGGCCCGATGGGCGGGAGTTCGCGATCGACGACAGCGCCGCCCCGGTCACCAATCGCGACCGCGAGGTCATTGGCGCCGTCCTCGTCTTCCACGACGTCAGCGGTGCCCGTACCCTGGCACGGCAGCTAGCCCATCAGGCGAGCCACGACTTCCTCACCGGGTTGGTGAACCGGCATGAATTCGAGCGCCGGGTGGGTCGCGCTCTGGCGCGCGCCCAGCAGGAGGCCGTGGCGCACGCGCTGTGCTTCCTCGACCTCGATCAGTTCAAGGTGGTCAACGACACCTGCGGCCATGGAGCGGGTGACGAGCTGCTCCGCCAGCTGGCGCAGGCGCTGCAGAAGAAAGTCCGCCGCCGCGATACCCTGGCCAGGCTGGGCGGCGACGAGTTCGGCGTGCTGCTGGAGCACTGCCCCCCGGGCCAGGCTGCCCGGGTCGCGCACGACCTGCTGGAGACCGTGCAGGAATTCCGGTTTGTCTGGGAGGGAAAGCCCTTTGCCCTCGGTGTGAGCGTCGGAGTGGTCCCCATTACAGCCGAGTGCGAGAGTCTCGCGGCCGTGCTTCGTGATGCGGATGCCGCCTGTTACGCCGCGAAGGAGCGCGGCAGAAACCGGGTGCACTTCTACGAGCAGAACGACGCCGCGATGGCCATCCGGCAAGGCGAGATGCAGTGGGTCACCCGGATCACGTCGGCGCTGGAGGAGAACCGGTTCAGGCTGTTCGGCCAGTCCATCGTCCCGCTTGCGGCCCGCCCGAACGAGAGCAACCGCATGGAAGTCCTGATCCGGCTGGTGGAACAGGACGGGTCACTCATCGCCCCGGGTGCCTTCATTCCCGCGGCGGAACGTTACAACCTGATGGGCGCCGTGGATCGGTGGGTGGTGCGGGAGGTCGTGTCACTGTATGACCGCCACCGGACCAGCGGCCCCAAGCCGATCACGTCAATCAACTTGTCCGGGGCCTCACTGGGCGATCCCAGCATGCTCGCCTTCGTGCGCGACCTGCTGGCTCGTCACGATTTGCCCCCCGAGACCCTTTGCTTCGAGATCACCGAGACCGCCGCGATCGCCAATCTCGCCCAGGCCGCGCACTTCATCCGGGAGCTCAAGGCCCTGGGCTGCGGGTTTGCCCTGGACGATTTCGGCAGCGGGATGTCTTCGTTCGGGTACCTGCAGAGCCTTCCCGTCGAATACCTGAAGATTGCGGGGGCGTTCCTGCGGCACATCGAGAGCGACCCGGTGGAGTACGCGATGGTGGAGGCGATCAATCGAGTCGGCCACGTCATGCGGCTCAAGACGGTGGCGGAAGGAGTCGAGAACTTCGAGACGCTGGAGACGCTTCGCAAGCTCGGGGTCGACTATGCCCAGGGTTTCGTGATCAGCGAGCCGGCACCACTCGAGGAAGTGGTATCGTTCGGCCCCAGTCTGGCGGCGGCGGAAGCCGGGCGTCGCCGACTGGCACTCGCGCCCCCTACCGCGTCACGCGCCAGGCCCACCATTGTGCGAGATCCCGGCTGAGCCGGAGAAGCCCCGGCGGCCCATCCCACACAGCGGCCGTCTCCATCAGCACCGTGTCGCATCGGCCTGGGGTCAGGCGGGGGTGATCTGTCCCAGCACGCGACGCCCGGCCGCTCCCGTCGCGGCCGGCAGGTTGCCGGGCTGCCCGTGAATCGTGAGATAGCCGAGCAGGGCGAAGGCCACTGCTTCCTTCGCATCGCCGCTGAAAAAACACTCCTCAAACCGGCGCAAGACCTGTCCCCGCCCCGCCAGCAGTGACCCCAGTCGGCCGGACAACACCGGGTTGCGCATCCCCCCGCCTGATCCGACTACTTCCGGGGTACCGGGCACCCAGCGGGCGATAGACAGCGCCACGGTCCGTGCGGTCAGCTCGACGGCCGTCGCCACTCCGTCCGGCCCCGGCGCATCCCGGTGGATTTGCCGAGCCACCCCGGGGCCAAATCGTTCGCGCCCGGTGCTCTTGGGTGGCGGCGTGGCGAAGAATGGATCGGCGAGGAGACGGTGGAGCAGGTCCTCCTGGACGCGGCCCTGGCTCGCCAGTCTGCCGTCGACATCGAACGGGAGGCCCGGATCGACCAGGCGAGCCACTTCATCCACCAGAACCACCCCTGGCCCCGTGTCGAACGCGAAGGCGCCCTCCTCCACGGAGCGGCGGGGTACGAACGAAAGATTGGCCATGCCACCCAAGTTGAGCAGGACCCGGGGGTGCTCGGCGTCGGCGAAGAGCAGCAGATCCGCGATCGGCACCAGCGGTGCCCCCTGACCGCCGGCTGCCACATCCCGCGCGCGGAAGTTGCTCACCACCCGCACGCCGAATCGCTCGGCCAGCACTGCGGCCTCACCGAGCTGCCAGCTGACGACGGGCGGCTCGTGCCAGATGGTCTGACCGTGCATGGCGATGAAGCCGAGGTCCGAAGCCCGCACCCGAGCATCGGCCAGCAGTGCGTCCACCGTCTCGCCCGCCCAGGCGGCGATCTGGACATGCAAGAGCGCCAAGTCGCGGGGGCCGCCGGATGTCAGCGCGGACTGGAGCCGGTCGCGCTCGGCACTGCCGTAGGGCCGGGTGATGAAATGCACCAGATGGCAGTGGGTCGGCCCCTCGAACCGGACCAGCGCCGCATCCACCCCGTCAAGCGATGTGCCGGACATGAGACCGATCGCCAGCACCGGGCGCGCGGTCACGTCGGGGTCACCGCGGGTGGATCGCCGATGATGGGCCGGAGATGACCCAGGTGGGTCTCGAGCAGCGAGTCCGCCTCCGCAGGGCTCACCCCGAGCTTGAGCATCACGATCGCGACCTTCACCCGCTGATCAGCTCGAGCCAGTGCTTCACGCGCCGCTTCCCGCGAGGCGCCAGTGGTCTCCATGAGGATCCGCTCGCTTCGGTCCGCGAGCTTGGCGTTCCAGGCGCGGAGGTCAACCATGAGGTTCCCGTAGGTCTTCCCGAGCCGGATCATGGCCCCCGTCGTGAGCATGTTGAGCACCAGCTTGGTGGCGGTGCCGGCCTTCATCCGGGTCGATCCCGTGACCACTTCCGGCCCGACCAGCACCGTGATGCACACATCGCAGGTCTCCTGCAGGAGGGGGGGCACCTCCGCACAGGAGACCAGCACGGTGCGAGCGCCGAGCGCCTGGGCCCGGCCGAGCGCCGCGCGGACGAACGCTGTGGTGCCGCTGGCGGCGATCCCAATCACAATGTCGTGGGCGCGTACCCGCCGGGAGTCCATTTCCGCGATCCCGGCATTCACATCATCCTCCGCCCCTTCGACCGAGCGCAGCATCGCCTTGTAACCTCCGGCGATGATGCCGGTGACCATCTCAGGATCGGTCCCGAAGGTCGGTGGGCACTCGGCGGCGTCGAGCACGCCCAGCCGTCCGCTGGTGCCGGCGCCGACGTAGAAGAGCCGTCCCCCGGCGCGGAATGCGGCCTCGACGAGATCGATGGTTCGCGCGATCTCGTCCCGCACCTCAGCCACCGCCCGGGGGACCCCGGCATCCTCCGCGGCGATGAGGTCGACGATCTCCGCCGCGCTCGCGCGGTCTATCGCTACCGTACGGGGGTTGCGCCGCTCGGTGAGCCGCGGATCAAGAAAGGAGTCGGTCATTTGGTTCTTGGGGAAGGCGAGCCGTAAATTAGGGGCTTCGGGTCATCCCCAGCAACGTTGTCCTGCGTTCGTGGAGGTCACGCTGTCTCATACGCCCTGGTCGTCACTCCTCATGGCGCTCGCCCTGTGCGGCTGCGGCCACGTCCGGGCTCGGGCCCCGGCTGCCGCGGCGCCGTCGTCTGCCGCGACCGGCATCAATCCCGCCTGGCCTCTGACCGGGAAGGCCAGGGTCGCAGTCGGAGCGCACGCCATGGTTGTCTCGGGCAGCCCGATCGCGAGTGAGGTGGGACAGGCGATCCTCCAGGCCGGCGGCAACGCCGTGGACGCCGCGGTGGCCGTCGGTTTCGCCCTTGCCGTCGTGCATCCCGAGGCCGGGAACCTGGGCGGCGGTGGCTTCATGCTGGTTCGGATGGCGGGGGGGACCACGGCCGCGCTCGACTATCGGGAGACTGCCCCGGGCCGCGCCACCCACGACATGTATCTCAACCGGAAGGGGGAGCCCACCACCCTCTCCGACAAGGGTCACCTCGCGGCAGGCGTCCCCGGCTCGGTTGCCGGAATGCTGGAGGCCCTCAACCGTTTCGGGCGGTTGCCGCTGGCGCGGGTCATCGAACCCGCAATCCGGCTGGCCGAAGACGGATTCGTCGTGGACCAGCATCGCGGCCGCTCGCTCGACGAGTACCGGGCCTGGCTCTACACCTACCCCGCTTCCCGCCGCTACTTCCTGCCGGACAGCGGGCAGGCTCCTGCCCCCGGGAGCCGCTGGATCCAACGCGACCTCGGTCGCACGCTCGAAGCCGTCCGGGACCACGGCGCGGCTGGATTCTACGCTGGATGGGTCGCGGATTCGATTGTGGCGGAAATGGAGCGGGGCGGTGGCCTGATCTCCCACAAAGACCTGGCCGGCTATCGCGCCCTGTGGCGGGAGCCGATCCTTATCGATTACCGGGGCTACACCGTCTACTCCATGCCGCCCGCCTCCTCCGGCGGAGTGACGCTGGGTCTCATCCTGAACATCATGGAGGGCTACGGCAAGCTGCCCGCCTTCGGGTCTCCCGCACTGTTGCACCGCGAGGCCGAGGCGATGCGCCGCGCCTTCACCGACCGGAACATCTACCTGGGTGATCCGGACTTCGTCCGGATGCCGGTGGAGCGGCTGCTCTCCAAGGAATACGCCACGACCCTGCGCCAGCAGATCGACCTGTCGCACGCCACACCCACGCCGCCGTTCGACCCGTCACTCAGGGACGGCAACTCCACGACACACTACTCGGTCGTGGACCAGGAGGGGAACGCCGTCAGCTGCACGACAACGCTCAACGACAGTTACGGGAGCGCGGTAGCGGTTTCCGGCGCGGGATTTCTGTTGAATGATGAGATGGACGACTTCACCACGGCCCCGGGCCGGCCCAACCTCTACGGGCTCATCCAGGGCGAAGCGAACGCGATTCAGCCCGGCAAGCGCATGCTCTCGGCCATGACCCCGAGCATCGTGCTGGACCCGGATGGCCGCCTCTTCATGGTGGTCGGCACCCCGGGCGGCCCCCGCATCATCACCCAGGTGTATCACGTCATCTCGAACGTGATCGATCAGGGGATGAGCCTCCCCGACGCGGTGGCCGCGCCGAGGATGCATCACCAGGCACTGCCGGATTCGATCCGGCTCGAAGAGGACGGCTTCACGCCGGCCACCATCGCGGCGCTAGAGACGCTGGGCCACAAGGTCGAGGCGGGGGGTCACTGGGGGGATGTCGAAGCGATCATCCGCATACCCGGTGGCTGGCAAGGGGTGTCCGATCCGCGGCATGGGGGCGGCGGATCGGGCTACTGAGCTCGCCTCTCTGTCCGGAAACGATCGGGGGATCGCACCGAGGCCGGCGCGATCCCCCGTCGTGAGTTGGGTATGGTGGTTCAGTTGGTAATCGTGAAATCGTTGGTCAGGGTGAACGTCACTCTCGCGCCCGGCGCCACCACGACATCGCGATCGGCCGTCTTTGCCGCGGCTACGGCACCGCCGGCGGCCCCGGCGACCCCGCCGACGATGGCGCCGGTCTTGCCGCCGACTACCTTGCCGATGATAGCACCAGCCGCCGCGCCACCGCCCACTCTTGCCGCACCGCCGGCAGTAACCCCCTGCCCTTTCAGCGTGTGCTCGACGGTGGTCTGATCCGCCGTCCCGGAGATCGGATACGAGCGGCCGCCAATGGCCACTTCTTGCGCCTGGAGCCCGAGTTTACCGTCCTTCTCGCTGGTGTTATTGGCGTGCTCCAGCGTGGTAACCTTGAAGGTCACGACCGATCCGGCCGGAATCACCACCCGGCCATTCGCGTCGGTCACATCCGAGCCCACGCTGGCACGGAAGGTCTCGCCTACCTTGTTCTTCCGGGAGTGGAGGCTGTCCTCCGCCGCCGCCGTCACCGTGGATCCGCTTGCCAAGCTTACGGTCCTTGGCTTGGGAGCCGGCGCCGCGGCGGCCGGCTTGGGCTTGGGCTTGGGCTTGGGGGCCGGAGTGGGCGCAGGCGCAGGGGCAGGCGCAGGGGCGGGCGCCTCGGGCGCCGGCTGGTCGCTGAGAGCGGTGGTGGACTCGGCGGGTGCGAGCTGCAGATCGCGCTGCAGACTGTCCGCCGCGGCCTGTTGCCGATCTCCCCGGCCGCACCCGGCCAGCAGCACGATGGAGACTGCGGCGATGAACCGACGTACCATGATTCCTCCTGGAACTGCGGATGACTTGCCCGGGTCATTCCCGCCGGGCCACATTGCACACCCATGATCCAACTCCGGCGACTGCTGCCCGCCACCCGTCCCTACTGGGCGGCCTTCGCGGCCGGCTTCCTTTCCGTCCTGGTATCCAACTACTTCCGCGCGTTGGGGCCCCAGTACCTGCAGCAGGGAATCGATGCCCTGGCGCAGGGCGGCACGTTGGCCCAGGTGCATCGGGCCATCGTGCTGCTCCTCACGGTCGCCGTGGCGAGCGGGATCGCCCGCTATGTGATGCGCGAGGCGCTCAATGGCGCCAGTCGGCGCGTCGAAACTGATCTTCGAGACCGGCTGTTCGCGCACCTGGAGCGTCTGTCACCCCAGTTCTACGACCGCTTCCCCACCGGTGACCTCATGGCCCGGGCGACCAACGACCTGCTCGCCGTTCGCATGGTAGCCGGGCCGGCCCTGATGTACCTGTCCGATACCCTCGTCGGGGCCGCCCTGATGCTCCCCTACATGTTGCGCATCAGCCCCCAACTCACCGGACTCGCGCTGCTGCCGCTGGTGGCGCTCCCGGTGGGCATGGTGGTCTTCGGCCACGCCATCCACCAGCGCACCCTCAGGATCCAGGCGGCTTATGCCGACCTGACCAGCGCGGTACACGAGAATCTCTCCGGCGCCCGGATCGTCCGCGCCTATCGGCAGGAAGCGGCGGAAATAGAACGGTTCAGCACGATAAACGCGGGGTACGCCGCCCGCAATCTCTCGCTGGCCCGAGTTTGGGGAGCTTTTCATCCTTTGCTAGGGCTGCTGGGCGGGCTTGGCGCCGTCGCGGTGATCTGGGTAGGTGGAGGATTGGTGATCCAGGGCACCGTTTCGCCCGGCAAGTTCATCGCGTTCGGCGTGTACCTGGTGATGCTGGTGTGGCCCATGATCGCCGTGGGATGGGTGGTGAGCCTGGTTCAGCGCGGCGAAGCCTCGATGGGCAGGATCAACACGCTGTTTGACGCGCGGCCGGTCGTCACCTCTCCCGTCACCCCCCGATCGCTGCCCGCATCGAGCGGCGCCCGCAGCCTGGCCGTCGAAGGCCTGTGGTTCCGATACCCCAATGCGCCCGAACGGGGCTGGGTGCTGCAGGACATTGCCTTTCATATTCCGGCCGGAGGCTCGCTGGGCATCGTGGGGGCCACGGGGTCCGGGAAATCCACCCTGGCCGAGATGATCACCCGCGCGTACGACCCCGATCGGGGCCGGGTGTTGGTCGACGGCATCGATGTTCGCGAGCTGTCGCTGGCCGACCTGCGGCGCGCAATCGGCTATGTCCCGCAGGAGACCTTTCTGTTCAGCGACACGCTCCGCGCGAACGTGTTGCTCGGGGCCCCCGATGATGGTCGCCTGGAGCGGGTCGCGGAGACCTCACAGCTGGTGCGCGCGCTCCCCGATCTGCCCCAAGGGTTTGATACCCTGCTGGGCGAGCGCGGCGTGAATCTGTCAGGAGGCCAGCGCCAGCGCGCGGCGATCGCCCGCGCGCTGGCCCACGACCCCCCGGTCTTCGTCCTGGATGACGCCCTCTCCGCAGTCGACGCCCAAACCGAGATGCAGATCCTGGGTGGCCTGCGCGACGCTCTCGCCAAGAAGACCCGGGTGATCATCTCCCATCGGCTGTCCGCGGTGCGAGACATCGACTGGATCCTGGTGCTGGAGGGGGGGAAGGTGGTCGAGGAAGGCACTCACGACACTCTCATGGGCCGCCAGGGCCGGTATTGGGAACTGCTGCGGCGACAGGAGGTGGAGGAGGAGCTGGAGACGGTCGGGGAGTGAGGGGAGCGGGGGATTGGGGGATTGAGGGAGTGGGGAATTCATGGCAATGGGGTTGCGAAAATGTGGGATTAAGGGACTAGGTCCCGCGGCCACTTGGATTCAATCCCGCAATCCTTAAATCCCCCGATCCCCCAATCCCCCCCACTCCCTCACAGCCGATTCAGCCACCCCGCTGGGGTGATCGCATTGAGCCAGTTGGCCAGCCTGGTAAACTGACCGGTCAGCAGCAGCAGCCCGACGACAACCAGCAGGGCTCCGCTGGCGCGCATCACCCACGGGAGATAGCGCCGAAACTTCTGAAACCACTCGAGAAAGCTGTCGACGGCCCACGCCGCCAGCAGAAATGGGAGGGCCAGCCCGGCGGAGTATGCTCCGAGCAGTGCCATGCCCCGCCCCACGGTCTCGGACGCCGATGCCAGGGTGAATATGCCACCCAGGATCGGCCCGATGCAGGGAGTCCAGCCGGCGGCGAAGGCCATTCCCACCAACACCGACCCCAGATACCCGATCGGCTTGTTCTGAAGATGCAGGCGCCGGTCAGCCTGCAGCGGGCTCCATTTCACCACCCCCAGGCAGACCAGCCCGAACAGGATGATGAGCAGCCCGCCGACCCGCTCCAGCCAGATCCGGTGGTAGCGCAGGGCACGCCCCAGCGTGGTGGCGGACGCCCCCAGCAGAAGGAAGATGAGGGAGAAACCCGCGATGAATGCGAGAGCATGCGTGACCGCCGTTCGCCGGCGACTGCTCATTTCGTCGAGAGAAAGGCCGGTCAGAAAACCGATGTACGACGGCACCAGCGGCAGAACACAGGGGGAGAGAAAGCTGAGGATGCCCGCACTGAATGCGACCAGGAAACCCAGAGACGCGTCGGACATGAAGGAGGCTATCGGGAATGGGCTATCGGCGGTAGGAGCCAGGGTCGCGCCTTCCGCCCCCACCGGAGCGAGAGCCCAAGCCGATGGCTCGCTTCACCCCAACACCCGTCGCTGGCAGTCCCGGCACACCCCGTAGATCTCGAGCCGGTACCGTTCGGGCTGGAACTCGTGCTCATCGGCGATAATGGGCAGCAGCCGCTCCAGGCGGTCGTGGGCGAACTCCGCAACCCGTCCGCAGCGGACGCAGACAAGATGGTGATGATGCGCCTGGGGCGGCATCGCTTCGTAACGGAGGAACCCCTGGCCGAAGTCCTGCGCCCGCACCAGGCCGCTTTTCACAAGGAGCTCGACGGTCCGGTAGACGGTCGCGAGGCCAACCGGGTGCCCCTGTTCGCGCAGTCGACGCCGAATCTGGTCCACCGAGAGGTGATCCTCGGAGAACAGCACGACTTCGGCCACTCGATCGCGCTGGCGGGTTACCGGCTGGTGATGGTCCCGGAGGTAGCGGTGAAACCGGTCGAGGAGGGCCGCACCCTCACCCGTCGTGAGTCGAGGCATCGATCACCGGGAACCACTCGGTAACGGCGATGGGGCGCGGGTCCTCGTCCTCAAGCCGCTTTCGGACTCCCGCCAGGAGATCCCCCAGCGTCTGGACGGGCCCGCTTCCAACCTCCTCCACAGCGGCGTCGAATTTCCCGCGCTCCTTCCCCTTGAGGACATGCGTGAAGCGGGCGGTATAGATCCGGCGGCGGTCCCCGTCGGGCCCCTCCACCCGCGTCAGTACCGCGGTGCCGAATTCACGACCGTCCCGCTTGATGGTGCGGAACTGCCATACCCCATCGATCTCCGCCACCGGAAGCGCGTCGGCGACGTACTCGGCAAGCCTGCCCCATCCCGATCCGGGCTGATTGAGGATCACGATTGGATGCCTTTCTCCACGTAGAAGCGGAGGACGTGCATGAAATCCTGGGCATTAGTCACCACGCCGTAGGCCTGATGGGTACCCCGGTCCCTCAACTTGTTCACCACAAACTCGGTCTGGTCGACGCAGATCGTCATCAGCGGCATGGGCACGCCGTGGTAATGCGTGTGGTAGGCCGGCAGCATGTTGCCCACGGCAATCGCGTGGAGCGCCGAGGCAATGAGAATCGCGCCGGTGGCGTTGGCAGTGTGTTCCCGCATGGCATCCTGGGCCTCCACACTGGAAGCGATGACGCCGGGCAGCGGGCCGTCATCCCGGATGGAGCCGGCCAGGACGAAGGGGACATCGTGGGTGACCAGGGCGTGCATGATTCCGTTGCGAATGAGGCCGGACCGTACAGCCGCTTCGATCGAGCCCGCCGCCCGGACCTGGTTGATCGCCCGCATATGCAGACCGTGGCCCCCATCGGTGGGACGACCGGTGCTGCTCATGCCGAGAGTCGTGCCGAAGATCGCGGCTTCGATGTCGTGGACCGCGACCGCGTTGCCCGCGAGTACTGCCTGGACGTACCCGTTGTGAACGAACCACTCGAAGTCCCCCCGGGCGCGGGCGTGGACCAGGGCCGGCCCCGCCACCCAGATCAGGAACCCGCCCCGCGCCTTCTCCTCGTTCAGGCGGGCAGCGAGTTCCTCGTAATTCACGGGCCGCTCGCGGCTGACCTCCGTGGACATGAAGCGGAACTCGTTGGCGCTGTGCCCGCCGCCCAGGAACCCGGCGCCGTGAACATAGATTCCCTCCGACCCGTCCTCAGCCAGTCCGACCGCCACCACCTCGCCCTGCCTGAGCCGACGGGGTTCGATCACTTCGAGCGTGGCTCCCCGGCGCACGATGGCGCAGTCCATCCGGGGCCGGATGGGCAGCACCCACCGCCCATCCACTCGGACGTAGGTGGGTAGATTCGACGTCGAAAAGAACCCTTCCGGGAGGACCCCATCGGCCGGCAGGGGCTCGAAACGGGCGTCCGGCGCCTGGTCGAGACCAGGTGCCGTAAAGTCCGGTGCAGAATAGTTTTGCGAGGCCATACAATGGCCGGAATCTAAGGACCACGGAGGGGTCGATTCAAGCGCCATGACCGCGTCGGGGCTCCCGACGTCATCTGGACCCCGGAGTGGACCTGTCTCCTCCCCTCTGTGCCTCGGTCGGGCTTGGGCCCGGCGCAGCCCCTGTTAATATGGTTACCGGGGAGGGATTGGATCTCCCCCGCCGCTCGCGAGTCGCCCCCAGCCACCGCGGTACGGGCGTACCACCTTCGCAGGAGTCTCCATGCGAGGAATGTTATCCGTTGTGCCTGGGCTGGTCTTCGCCAGCTCTGCCGTGGCCCAGATTCCCAGTGTGGCAACCCAGCGGGATTCGGTCACCCTGCCGGAGATCACCGTAACCGTCTCCCGGACCACGGAAAGGGTCGCCCGAGTTCCGGCGGCCATCGGCGTAGTTGACCGAAGGGACATTCAGGGCGCCCAGGCCACCCTTGGTCTCGACGAGGCTCTCAGCAACCTCCCCGGCGTCTATGTGGCCAACAGGTACAACTACTCGCTGGATCAACGGCTTTCGATTCGAGGGGCCGGCAGCCGGGCCAACTTCGGCCTGCGCGGGGTGAAGGTCCTTCTGGACGGCATTCCGCAAACTTTGCCGGACGGCCAGAGTCAGCTCACCAATGTGGATTTCGCCAACCTGCAGCGCATCGAGGTGCTGCGCGGCGCGGCCTCCTCGTTGTACGGCAATGCTTCCGGCGGGGTGATCTCGCTGACATCCGAGGGGGCGGGGCCCTACCCCTTCTCCCAATCGCTCCGGGCCGAAGGCGGCAGCTTCGGCCTCTTCAAGCTCCAGGGACGCACCACGGCCCGCCGCGGGGCGGCGAGCGGCACGTTGTCGCTTTCCCGCACCGAGGTGGACGGCTCCCGACAGCACAGTGCGACCGAGTTCACTCAGTTGAACCTCGGTGGCGACTACCTGCTCGGCTCCTCGACCAGCCTTGGCCTTCGTTTCGGGTATACCGATGCGCCCAAGGCAGAGAACCCCGGCGCCCTCACGCCGGGCGAGGTGACCGTGAACCCTGATTCGGCGGGGGCAAACAACATCCTTCGCAAGGCGGACAAAGACGTGTCCCAGGGTCAGCTTGCGCTGACCGCCACGCACCACAGCGGCCGGGGACAGTGGGACGTCGCGGTCTTCGGCATGCTGCGAACCCTGAAGAATCCTCTGGCTACTCCACCGCCCGGCAGCGGGGGAGTCAATACGATTGGCACCTACGTGACCATCGACCGCCAGGTGTTCGGGGTCCGATTATCGACCGACCAACGGCTGGGTGAGACAGACCAGGCACCGCGGATCACCGCCGGCCTCGACCTGCAACGCCTCCGCGACGATCGCGCCAACTTCCACGCGGTGGCCGGCGTGCCCGATACGGCGTTGCTCGACCAGCGGGAAAAGGTGACCGAGGTGGGCCCGTTCGTGCAGCTTCACTACGGGACGGCCAGCAACCTGGTCATTGGAACAGGGGTACGCTTCGACGCGGTGCGGTTCGAGGTCAAGGATCACCATCTCAGCGACGGCGCGGACAACAGCGGATCACGCACCAATTCCGCCCTCTCCGCCAATGCCGGCATCACCTGGGTCGGTGACCTCCGGTTCAGCCCGTACGCAAATCTGTCCACCAGCTTCGAGACCCCGACCACGACCGAGCTCGCCAATCAGCCGAACTCGACTGGTGGGTTCAATACCTCTCTCGACCCCCAGCGCACGGTAAATTTCGAGGTCGGGGCCCGCGGCGCCGTGGGCCGGCTGACCTATACCGTGACCGGCTACGTGAGCCGGATCCGCGATGCCATCGTGCAATACCAGGAGGTCAGCGGCCGAGCCTATTTCACCAATGCGGGGCGGGTGAAGACCGATGGCATCGAGTTGGGGCTGAGCGGCCGGCCCGTCGAAAGTATCCGGCTGTTCGGCAACTATACCTACACCAACTCGCGTTTTGGCCGGTACCGGATCAACCGTTCGGTCAGCAACACGATCGTGGTGGATACGCTCGATGGCAACCGGCTTCCCGGCGTGCCCAAGGCCTTCATCCGGCTCGGGCTCCGAGCTGGCCCCGTGCATGGCGTCGCCCTCGACCTCGACCACACGATGGCAACCTCGATGTTCGCCGACGACCGGAATACGCTGGGCGTGAATGGTTTCGGCTCCACGACGCCGGGTACGATTGCGGGCCTTGGGAACGGTGTCACCAACGTGCGGGTGAGCTGGGAGGGCCGGGCCGGCGGCGCTTGGGTCCGTCCCTTCCTCGGCGTCAACAACCTGTGGGACCGGACCTACGTCGGCTCGTTCACCATCAACGGCACCCAGTCGCGGGTCTTCGAACCCGCGCCCGGGCGGAACTGGTACCTGGGCGGCGAAATCGGCTGGGCGGCACCGGTGCCGTAGCGAGCCGGCGCCGCTGCGGGCGCTACCGCAGCTCCTCCGATTCAACAGTCCGGTTGGCATACCCGGGGTCGAGCCCTACCCGGACCAGGCCGGCCGCGAGGACGACGTTGCTGGTCGAGCGGTACCGCTCCCGGAGCCGGCGGCCACCCACCAGGCCCAGGACCGACAGCACGCCGTCCACCACCCGTGCTCCGATCCGTTCTCCAAGGCGGAAATCATCCCGGTCGGGGCCGGTGATAAACGACGGCCGCACGATTGTGTATGGAAGCTCACCACCCCGCAGCGTCCGCTCGACTCGCGCCCGCACGGCCAGATACGCGTTCCTGGTGGTCTCTCGCGCACCGACCGCTGACAGGTACACGAATCGCGGCCGGGACCCGCAGTCCCGGGCCGCGTTGAGCAACAGCATGGTCAGCCCGTAGTCGATCGCTTCGTAGCCCGCATCGCCCACCCCGGTGGCCCGGGCCCGTCGGGCGCGGGCACGGGTAGTGCCGAGCAGGGCGAATACGACCTCCGGGCGGAGGGTCGACAGTGTTGCGGCCAGCGGTGCCGGTTGCCAGGGCGTCGTATCGACCCGGGCTCCCAGACCTTCGAATCGCCGACGCCACTCCGGTAGCTGAGGCGAATCGGGTCGCACGTGCGCGACGGTTTCCACGTCCCTGGTCCGGAGGGCCCGAACCACTTCGCGGCCGGTGTAGCCGGTGGCCCCGGCAACGAAGGCGATCGTCAGGCCGGTCTCCGCTTGGGCAAGGTGAGCGGCTTCCAGGCCTTTCCGGCAAGATGCCGGGCGATCTGGACGATCTGGCCGACGTGATAGGCGTAGTGGGCAAGCTGGGTGGTGATGGCTTCGATCGCGGGGTACGGCTGGCCACGGATCGTGACGGTGCGAGTCAGGTCCTCCGGACGCAGGCTTTCGAGAGCCTCGAACAGGCACGCCCAGCCGTCGTCCCACCACTCGAAGAGCTGCTCCCGTGTCAGGCCAGGCGCCAGCTCGAACTCGCTGTCGCGGTTGCGCTCCGGCTTCTCACCATCGGAGGTCAGGAACCCGATCCAGCGCGAACGCATGTTGCCGGCCAGGTGCTTGACCAGCACCGCGATGCTGTTCGAATCCGCGTCGATTTGCCAGGTCAGGCCGCTATCGTAGACCTGGACGATCGCCCGCTCGCCCAGCTTCTTGTAGGCGCGGAACCGCTCGGTCACATCGCGCAGGTACAACGTTCCGACATCTTCAGGCATTGCGTCCACCCTCCCTACAGAAGGCTTACCGGGTCCCGGTCAATGGTCACTCGTACTCCCGCGGGTCGGGGCAGACGGGTGGCCGCGTATCGCACGATCCGGCCCAGTGCGTCCGATTCACCACGCAACACGACATGCCAACGCCACCGGCCCTTGATCCGCGCCAGGGCGCACGGTGCAGGGCCCAACACTTCCACCCGGAGCCCCTGGCGAGTCACCAAACCCGTACACCAGTCGCCAACCTCGGCCGCTCCATCGGCGACGGCTGACTCCTCCTCTCCCGACGCGACCAGGTTGACCAGAGAAGTCAACGGCGGGTAGGTCGGCTCCTGTCGGCGGGCCAGCTCCTGCGCCAGGAAGCCCTCGGTATCATGCCGGGCGGCTGCAGTCAGGGCGTAGTGATCGGGCTGCCGGGTCTGCACGATCACCTGCCCTCCCTTCGGCCCCCGCCCGGCGCGTCCTGCCACCTGGGCCAGGAGTTGAAAGGTACGCTCCGCGGCACGGAAGTCCGGAAGGTGCAGTCCGGTGTCGGCGTCCACCACGCCCACCAGGGTCACCCCGGGAAAATCGAGCCCCTTGGCGATCATCTGGGTACCCAGCAGGACATCCACCTCGCCCCGGCCGACCCGGTCGAGAATGGTCTGGTGGGACCACTTGGCACTGGTGGTGTCCAAATCCATCCGGGCCAGCCTCGCCGCAGGAAAGCGCGTCGCCAAGAACCGCTCCAGCTGCTGGGTCCCCACGCCCAGCATCCGCTGGACGACCCCGCCGCACTCGGCACAGGCAACCGGCAGCGGCTCATTGTGCCCGCAGTAATGGCACCGCAGGCGGGACGGGGTCTGGTGCACCGTCAACGCGATGCTGCAGCGGGGACAGCTCCGAACGTTGCCGCAGGCGAGGCACTGCAGCGTCGCTGCGTAACCCCGGCGGTTGAGCAGGAGCAGCACCTGGTCTCCCTGAGCCAGCACCATACTGACCGCCTGGTCCAAGCGCTCCGACCAGGGTACGGTCCCGGCCTCACGCAGCCGCGGCGCGACCCGGAGATCCACCAGCTCAACGGTGGGGAGCGGATGAGCGCCGGCCCGTTGGGGCAGCCGCACCAGTCTCAGGCGGCTCCCCACCCGGTGCATGGATTCCGGCGATGGCGTGGCACTGCCCAGAATAAGGCGGGCACCTTCGAGCCGGGCCCGGACCATTGCAACATCCCGCGCGTGATATCGCGGGGCTTCGCTGTTCTTGTAACTCGCCTCGTGCTCTTCATCCACCACGACGACTCCCAGATCCCGGACCGGCGCGAAGACAGCGGAGCGCGCGCCGACCGCTACCCGGCGGTCGCCCCTCCGCAAGGCCCGCCATTGGTCCGCCCGCTCGCCATCCGAGAGCCCGCTGTGCAGGACGGCAACCTGATCCGCAAACGCCCCGCGCAGCCGACTCACCGTCTGGGGCGTAAGCGCGATCTCCGGGACCAGGAGGATCGCCCCTCGGCCGTCCCCGAGCGCTCGACGCACAGCCTCGAGGTACACGAGGGTCTTGCCGCTGCCGGTGACCCCGAAAAGGAGGGCTCCATCGCCCGGTCTGACCGCGGCGATGGCGTCGAGCGCCGCCGCCTGGGCCGCAGTGGCTGGGCCAGGGAGCGGGGTTGTGGGAACCTCACTCCAGGGGTCGCGGGACACCTCGCGCTCTTCGATCCGGACGAATCCCCGCTGCGCGAGCGCGGTAAGCGCAGCGCGGGACAGACCGAGCTGCGTCAGCAGGTGGCGTACCGGCGCACTGCCACCCAGCTCCTCCAGGGCCTCGAGCAGAGCTCGTTGCCCCGGACTGCGCCGGAACTGCGCATCCCGCTCCGCGAGGGTCGGTGTCCGATCTAAGAGGTGCGCCACCCGCTCGTGCCGGACGGCGCCGCCGGTTGCGGGCGACTCGATCCGAAGGACGACCGCTCCCACCCGCACCAGCCGATTCACAGCATCCCAGACCGGGCGTTTGAGGGCCCGCGCGATTGCCGGAACCGTGGCTTCCCCACCCTTCCGCTCCAGCCATCGAGTGATCTCCCCGGCTAGCCCACCCGACACCGACTGTCCGGTGAGAGCAACCAGGACCCGGGATTCACCCCAGAGCGCGGCCGGCAGCGCCGCTCGGAGCGCGAGGCCGGGAGGGGTCCCGTAATACGCCGCGACCCACCGTACCGCTTCCAGGAGGGTCGCAGGCACCGCCGCTTCCGGGTCGGGCGCAGCGAGCATCTCGCGGGTGGCCCGTTCCGGGGGAGTGTCGGAGAGGCCCGTCACGATGCCGATCATCTCCCGCTGCCGAACGGGTACCACGACCCGCGCGCCCGGGGTCACCCGGTCGGCGAGACTCTCGGGAATGCGGTAGAGGTAGGGCTGGGCCAGTGGCAGTGGCAGGGCCACCAGCCCAAAGCCGGCGTTCATCGGCGGCTCAAGCCCAGCCCCGGACCGGTCGGGAGTCGGACCTGGCCCTCGTCGATGCTCGCCCCCGCAAAGGGGTCGTTGGCGAGGAGCGCCGCCCCATCCAGGTCCACTATATCCACGAGAGGCGTGACGTGGGCCGCGGCAGTGATCGCAATCGAGCTCTCGATCATGCACCCCACCATCACCGTCAGTTGATGGGCCCTCGCCACGGCGATCATGCGCAGGGCCTCACGGAGGCTGCCGCACTTGGCCAGCTTGATGTTGATGCCGTCGACCCGGCCGACCAGGCGGACAATATCCGCGGCAGTCAGACAGCTCTCATCCGCGATCACGGGAATCCGTGAGGCCCGGGTCACCGCGGCGATGCCGTCCAGGTCCTCGGCAGACACGGGCTGCTCCAGCACGGTTACGCCGAACTCCTCGAGTACCGGCAACATGGCAATCGCCTGCTTGGCCGTCCAGCCGGTGTTCGCGTCCACCCGGAGCTCCTTGGCGGTGGCCGCTCTGATGGTCCTCAGAATCTCCAGGTCACGGTCTGTGCCGAGCTTGATCTTGAGGATGGGATACGGTTCCGCCTCCAGCACCTTCTGCCGGATCTTCTCCGCGGTGTCGATCCCAATGGTGAAGGTAGAACGGGGAGCCCGGGCCGGATCGAGACCCCAGAGCCGGTACACCGGTACCCCCAGTTTCCGGCCGACCAGGTCATGGAGGGCTGCCGAGAGCGCGGCCCGCGCCGACGCATTCCACCGCAGCACCTTTTCCCACTGGCGCTCCGAGTCTTCGACGTGCAAGGGATCCGCCGGGAGATACTCCCCATACGTCCTGAGGGCCGCCAGCACGGTTTCGGTCGTTTCGCCGTAGATCGCGCTTGGCGCCGCCTCACCCCACCCTTCCACGCCATCCTGATCCACGAGTCGCACCCACACGGTGCGGTAGTCGCTCTGGCCGCCGCGCGCGATGATGAACGGATGCCGGGTCCGCAGGTTCAGGACCTCAACTTCCAGGCGCAACGGCTGAGGCATGGGGACTCCAGGGCGGCAAGGAGACGATCAGTATATCGACGTCGGGGTGGGCTGTCATCCCGAACCGGTGCGACCGGCCGGCGCCTACTCCAGGGCCGCAACCGTTGCAGCGACGGCGTCGGCAACCCGCTCGGGGACGTAGCCACCTTCCAGCACGCCCACGATGGGCGTCGACGGCAGATGCTCCCGCAGACGGGTGGTGAGGCGGGCGAAGTCGGACGGCTCCAGGGTGAAGCCGCCCAGCGGGTCGCCGTACATGGCATCATACCCGGCCGAGAGCAGCACCAGGTCTGGGCTCCATCCCTGCGTCGCCGCCGCGACCGCAGCCCACAGATCCGTCACGTACAGCGCTGCCGGTGCGCCGGGTCCCCGGGGAACGTTGAAAACATTTCCCACCCCGCGCTCGTCCGCCATCCCGGTGCCGGGATACCACGGATGCTGATGCAGAGAGACGAATCGAATCGTCTCGTCCCGTTCCATCAGGGCCTGTGTCCCGTTGCCATGATGGACGTCCCAGTCAACGATCAGCACCTGTCGCCGTCCCAGCTGCTGGGCCCGGCGCGCGCCGACGATGACGTTGTTCACCAAGCAGAAGCCCATGGCCCGCTGCGCCAACGCATGGTGCCCGGGCGGGCGCACTGCCGCGAACGCGTGTCCTCCGTTGTGGTGCACGTTCTCGATAGCGGCGCGCAGCGCCCCGGTCGCGCCCAGGACCGCCGCCCAGCTCGAGGCATTGACGACCGTATCCAGGGACAGAATCCCGCCTCCCATCCGACTCATGGCTTCCAGCCGGGAGAGATGACCCTCCGGATGCACGACCAGAAGGTCTTCACGGGATGCCGGAACCGCGATCCGCACCTCGGCACTGGCTTCCCATGCCAGCCGGTCGAGAACCGCCCGCAGTCGGGCCGGGGTCTCGGGATGACCCATGCCTGGATCGTGACGCACGCAATCGGGATGGGTGAAGACCGGGGTCGGCATTGCACTCACTTGCGGAGCAGATCGCGCAGCGCACGCGCCTCGGCTTGCAGCGCCCGGCGGGCCTCCGCCACATCGGCCAGCGCCCGCTGGTGGCGGCGCCAGAAGTACCACACCACCGCGGCGACCCCCAAACAGGCACCGCCGCCAAGCGCCGGGGCCAGCGTGCGCCCCCACAGCGCCGCGAGGAGCAGCAGAACGCCGTCGAGCGTGAGGAACCCGACGGCGAGGAGGGTAAGGGTTCGGCCCCGCACCGGGGCGTCAGCCATGCCTGCCGGTCCGCTCAGCGCACCGGCCGGCGGCGCCGGGGCAGTACGATCAACGGGGCGTTGGGGACGATTCCGGCGGCCGCCAGGCTCTGGGTCTCATCCAGAAGCTCAGCCCCACGGAACTTGACCAGATAGTCCTCCGGCGCCCCGCCGCTATGGGTGAGGGCGAGGGCGCGCTGCTTCGCCTCCTGGATGGAGGCCGCCGGCTGAAGCTGGAGCGTGACCTGGTCCCAGTTCGTCTCAACCATGACCCGGACCGGCATGGGGTTCATACGGCACCCTCGCGGGCGGCCGGCAAGGTCGAGAAAAATCGGCCGACGGCCTGATCGAAGAACAGGGTCGAGGCACGCACCCGCGTGGCGCCGTCAGCTCCGGAGACTGAGAGCACGATTTCCTCACCGCCCTGCCCTCGTAACGTCAGCCAGGCAGGGCCCTCCTTCTCCGGGAATGCCGCGTTGTTGGGCACCCGTTCCTGGAAGAACCGCTTGGCGCGGCAGAGCACATCGGCGCCCGGGAGCGATGTTACGGTCTCGTAGGTCATGGCTGATGGATGGGCAGTGCGTCTCGTCTAGTGGCCGGGTCGCAGGATCGCGATGCCGGTCGGCTGGGCCGGGACCGGGAGCGTCGCCACCACCTTGCGCGCCGAGAGGTCGAACATGTCCACCGCTCCCGAGTCCGCACCGATGGATTCCTGGCTGATGAACGCGTAACGCCCGTCCGGCGAGTAGGCCACCCCGTGCACGATTTTCTTGGTGGTCGGGACCCGGGCGAGCTCGGTCAGCGACTGGGCGTCCACCAGGCTGAAGCTCTGCGCCTTCTTGTTGGTGACGATTACCCAGCGCCCGTCGGGCGATGGCTCCACGTTGTAGCAGCCATTGGCCAGGGGAATCTCCTTCTGCTTCTCGAGGGTGGTCGCATCCCAGACCTGCAGGGTGTTGGCGTGGTTGCAGGCCGCGTACAGCGTCCGGTCGTCCGGAGCGACCGCGACGAAGGTCGGGGCACAGCTTGCGTCGGCCGGCGAAGCAGGCGCCGGCGCCGTGGGCTGTGGCGCCGGGGCGTGATTCATGGCCCCGTGGTCCATCCCGGCCATCGCCGCCATGTCGTGGCCGGCCCCGGTCTTCACCCGGCGTGTGATCCGGAGCGTCGCCACTTCGATCTCCAGCAGCTCGTCACTGTTCATGCAGGAGATGTAGACCAGAGTCCCGGCGTGGTTCGACTTCACCCCGTGCGGCATGTCGCAGGCCGGGAGATGAGTGATAGTCGTCATCGTCGGCGTGTGCACGACCGAGATCACGTTGGTCCGGGGATGGTCGCCGTGGAAATCGGAATTCGCGACGAAGGCAAGCTCCCCGTCCGGGGTGACGCCGATTGTGGTGGGAAACATTTCCAGTGGCGCACGGCCCACTAGGGTGTCGCTGGTCGCATCCATCTTCCACAGCATGCCGTACGGCGTACCGTGAGCGATCGAGATGTAGTAGAAGCGGTTGTCGGGGGAGACCGCGAGGTTGTGTGGGCCATCGATGTCGGCCGGCATGATCCCGACCGGGATGACCTTCTCTCGGGTGAGCGTACCATTGCCCGGCTTGATCCAGGTAACGATGTCGCCTGATTCGCTGACGATCCCGACCCGGTAGCCGGGCTCCTGGGCTTCGAGGCAGGTAACCGAAAGAATCAGCGCCGGCCCCGCCAGCGCCGCTATCAGCCCGCGTTTCATGGCATGCTCCTTAAAGTTCGGCCAGCGTGGTCCCCGGCAGGCTGGAAAGCTAGCCTGTCACACCCTCGGGTGCACTGTTGCCGGCACCATACGGCCAGGGCAACGGTCTGGTGTCGCCGGGATTCTTTCGGCGTGGCAGCGTCGAACGGTCCACCACCCTCGCTGTTGAGGTGAGGTCCGCGACCGTTATACCAACTCCGCCACCAGTTGCCCCTGCCATGGCACCGTTCGGCCGAACAGGCTACGGAGTCCGGGCTTCCGCTGGAGCACCAGCACCAGCTCTCCCGGTGGCGGCTCCGCCACCCCCTCGACAACCAACAATGCGGGAAGAGTAGCCCCCGGGGGGGCCGTGCCACGGTACGAGCGCCCGTGCCAGTCAAACCTGACCTCAGTGGGTACCTCACGAACAACATGCTCCAGGAAGAAGTCGTCCTCGATCCGGTAGACCCCCTCCGCCACCCTCTCGCCACTCTGGTAGAACAGCGGATCGAACGGCTCCCCCTCTGCCCGCGCGAAATTCTGGTCCGCAGCCCAGTCGAAGGCTTCGAGATCAGGAGCCCGGGCCCGCCACTCGAGGTGGTGCCGGACCTCATGGGTCAGCGTCTCCCACACCTCGGCACGCCAGTCGAAGTCCTCGTCGAGACTTGCCAAGGCCTGGAACGAGCCGTGGTAGAGCACCACCCGGCTCTGGACGCCGGCGGGGCCAGCCTGGTCCTCCGTCGGAAGCGGAATGCATTCACCCAGGGTATACACGTCGGCCCGGCTTGGGTGGGGCACCGTCTTGCGGGACACCTCGAGACCCTCGACTCCGCCGAGGAACTCGGGCGGCAATTCCCTCGCGAGCCGCTTCACCAGTTTCTCGAAGTCGTCGTAGCGCACCGGCTAGAGCGCCTCCAAAGCCTGAGCCAAATCGGCAAGAATGTCTTTGTAGTGCTCGACCCCAACACCCGGTCGCCCGCTCAGGGCTCATAGCTCAGGATCTGGAGTCCGCCGGCGCCGGCGCCGACCACCGTGGTGGAGAGCAGGCTGCGGCTCTCGATGTCGAAGAGATCGACAGCCCCGGCCTCCGCCGCCCGGCCCTCGCACGAGACGACCGCGTACCGTCCGTCGCGGGTGATCTGGGCCCCGCTCGGCACGGTGTGTGAGGTCCTGAGCTGGGCTACTTCCCTCCCGCCCACCACGTCGATCACCGACAGCGCCTGTGCCCCCTTGAGCGTCGCGAGAAGGCTGTTGCCGTCGTCGCTGATGGCCAGATTGTACGGGGTCTTGCCCGTGGGGATCCGTCGCGTGATCCCCAGCGACCGAGCATCTACTTCCAGCACCTCGCTGTGCCGGTTGCAGGCCACATACAGCCGGCGCCCGTCGGGAGACGGCTGCACCCAGGTGGGGCCGCAGCCGGCGGCAGGGTCGCCGGCATCATGAGACATCCCGTGCGGGTGGTCTTTCTCATCAGGCAGCATGGCGGATGCAGCCACGATGACCTGCTCGTTCCCGGGATTCAGCAAGAGGAGGCGGGTGACACGGTAGGTCGCCGGGTCGAGTTCCACCAGCTTGTCGTCCATCATGCACGTCATCCAGGCCCGGCTCCCGTCCGGCGCCACCCGCATGCCGTGGGGCATGAGACATGTCGGGATGCGGGCCACCTCCTGCATTGCCGGAGTGTAGACCACCGAGACTGACGAAGGCACCATGTCTCCATAGAGATTGAAGTTCGCCACCCACGCGAAGTCCCCGTCCGGGGAGAAGCTGATCGTGGCCGGGAAGCGCGAGAGCGTTGCCCTTCCGAGGAGCGAGTCATTCGTCGTGTCGAACTTCCACAGGCTTCCGTTAGGCGTGCCGTGCGCCACCGTGGTGTACCAGTACTTCCCGTCGGGGGAGATGTTCAGATTGTGCGGCCCGTCGGCCTCAGACGGTCGCGGGTCCACGGGGATCACCCGCTCCACGACCGCGCCATCCGGTCCCAATCGGACCCGGCTCACGCGATCCACCGCCTCGGAAGCGACGTACAGGGTGATGTGGGGGAGTACACTCACCGACTGCAGCAGCAGTCCCAGCGTCAGTGCGGACAGCATGGCTCCTCGGAATAGACCGTCAGCCGTTGGCTACTAGCCGGTTTCTGCATCGATTCCGTCAGCAACTGGCCTATGGCGGATCGCCCGCGGCTCACGGCCGACGGCTCACGGCTGACCGCATCACGGAATCAACGGCCCGGACTCGTCCAGCTTCACCACCCACAGGCCGCTGTTCATGTCTGAGACGAAGACGTTCCCCCTGAACGGCTGAGGGCCCCAGGCCATGGCGGCGTTGGGCACGAAGCCCTTGTCATTGGCCGTGTGGTAGTACCCGATCTGCCGACCCTGACGATACAGATCACCGCGGAGCTCCCCGGTGATGTCCACGATGCGGAGCCCCCCGTTGTAGTAGGCGATATAGAGCTTGCCGTCTTCGGCCCACATGTTGTGGGTCCCCGCCTCCGGCACCTCGTATCGGCCCACCTCGATCGGGTGGTCGATGTTGCTGAGGTCTACGACGTGAACGTAGCCGCGTGGCCCGTTGACGCACTGGGGGCAGCCGAAGATCTCGTCGCCGATGAAGAGATACTGCCGATCCCGCCACACGTTGTGGGTGTTGCCGATCGGATAGGCGAATTTCGAGACAAAGACCGGCCGCTCGGGCGTGCCGCCCCGGTGCAGCCCCCCGACGTCGAGGATCTGCACGCCGTCGTCCCAGTAGGACAGGTACATGATCCCGTCGTGGACCCAGACGTCATGGACATATCGGTTGTTCGGGTCGCCGGTTTCCCAGCGGCCGGCCATCTTCGGCGCCTTCGGATCGCTGATGTCGATGATGTTCAGCGCGCCAGTGCCGTCGTTGGTCACGTAGACCACGTTCCGGTAGATCCAGGTGTTGTGGATGCCGGCCGTCAGGCTGTCGGTGAACTCGGACAGGATCCTTGGGTGGGCGGGTGTCGACACATCGAGCACCACCAGGCCGTTCTTGCGGTCCGACGCCCCCTCCCGGGTGAGAACGCCCACGGTGCCCGCGTCGTTCACCAGCACATCGTTGATGACCCTGGCGTTTACCATGATCGAGTCCGTCAAGGTCGGCCGCGCCGGGTCGGTCACGTCGTACACGAACACCACGTTTCCGGTGACACCGGGCCGGATGCCGGCGGCATGGGTGCCGAGGTACGCATAATCCCGCCCGTCGCGGCCGGTCCAGACGTGAAGCTCGGAGGTGGAGTGATCGGTCTGGAGGCCGCGACCAACCAGCCTCACGGGTCTGCCGACGGCGCGCGGATGGGCCTTTATCGTCGCCCACGCGGACCTTTGCCCCACCGTGGCGATGACTGTGTACAGCCCGGGTCGCTCAGCCACAAATGCCCCGTCCGGCCAGATCTGGGCTCCCGGGCCTTCGCCGGCCTCTCCGCCTGAAACCGACCACATCGGGACCACCCCTGGGATCCGCCGGCCCGCCGCAGTGAGGGCCTCGACCTTGAAGCGAACCACGTCCCCCGTCCGCGCCCGCTCCGCGTCACCGCTGATCCGGAGCTGAGCGATCGGATTGGGGACGACCTTGATGGGGTGGGTGGCGGTGACCCCCCCGGCCCGAACCGTAAGCATGGCGGTTCCAGCCCTCAGACCGGTGAGGTTCCCAAATCGGTCCACCGTCGCCACGCCTGGCCGGCTGGTATACCAGATCAGTTCTGCATCCTCGCTTTCCCTCCCGTCCTTCACTAGTGCCCGCGCCCCGTACCCCACCGTGGTCCCTGCGTACAGCACCCCCTCGGCGGGATGAATCTCGATACTGGCGACCGGAAGATCAGAGACTTGCAGCGTGGCGGCCGCGGATACCAGTACGGGACGGATCCCGGGCGGCGTCGGCTTGACCACGAAGGCGCGGACAACCGTTTCGCCTGGCTTAGTCGCCGCCAGTCGATCGGCGCCAACCAGGACCGCCTGGTTCCCGGCGATGTTGAAGAGCACCCGGGCACCCGGGACCGGCTTGCCGGCGTCATCTACCGCCTGGGCGGAAAGCTGGATGGTGTCACCCACCATCGTCCTGATGGGTGCAGGGCCGACCACGATGCGCGCGACCCTGAGTGCGGCCCGCTGCGCGGGGGTGAGCGCGGTGGTATCGAGCTGAGCCGGTTCCTGTGCTGCAGCCTGGGCCGCCGCGAGCAGGAGAAGGTGCAAGTTCGCTACCACAGTTGGACGCATCGGCTGACTCCTAATGAACGCGTTCCTCAAGCCACGACCGCAACTGGTCCTGGTGCACCCTGACCTGCCCCATGGTGTCCCGATCACGCACGGTCAGCTGGCCGTGACTGATCGTCTCACCGTCCACGGTGCAGCAGAACGGGGTACCGGCTTCATCCATCCGGCGGTAGCGCCGGCCGATTGCCCCGCTGTCGTCGTAGAAGCAGGGGAAGTGCGGCTTGAGATCGTGGTAGATCCGGTCGGCGAGCTCCGGCATGCCGTCCTTCTTGACCAGGGGCAGCACGGCCGCCTTGATCGGCGCAACCGCAGGGTGGAACCCGAGCACCACCCGGGTCTCCCCTTCGACCTGCTCTTCCCGGTAAGCGTTCACCAGGAGGGTGAGCGTGACCCGATCCGCGCCGGCCGACGTCTCGACGATATAGGGGATGTAGCGCTGGTTGTCGGCCTGATCGAAGTACTCGAGCTTCTTTCCCGAGTACTCCTGGTGGCGCCCCAGGTCGTAGTCGCTGCGGTTGTGGATCCCTTCGATCTCGTTCCAGCCGAACGGAAACTGGTATTCGATGTCGTAGGCCGCCTTGGCGTAGTGCGCCAGCTCGCCAGGCCCGTGCTGGTGCCAGCGCAGCCGCTCGGGAGCGAGGCCGATGCTGTAATGCCAGGCCAGCCGCCACTCGCGCCAGCGCTCGAACCAGGTTTCGTCGGTCCCTGGCTTGACGAAGAACTGCATTTCCATCTGCTCAAACTCGCGGGTGCGGAAGATGAAGTTCCCGGGCGTGATCTCATTCCGAAACGCCTTGCCAATCTGGGCGATCCCGAAAGGAATCTTCTGCCTGGAGGCATTCAGCACGTTCTGATAGTTGACGTAGATCCCCTGCGCCGTCTCCGGCCGCAGATAGACCACCGCCGCCTGCTCTTCCACCGGGCCCATGAAGGTCTTGAACATGAGGTTGAACATCCGGGGCTCGGTCAGCTCACAGGCCGTGTGCTCCCCCGGCTTCTTGCTGGGCTTCTGCGGGCACTGGGCCTCCTGCAGCTTGTCGGCCCGGAAGCGGGCCTTGCAGGTCTTGCAGTCGACCAGCGGGTCACTGAAGCCGGCCACGTGTCCCGAGGCTTCCCAGACCCGAGGGTGCATCAGGATGGCCGCATCGATGCCTTCGATGTCGTCCCGGGCATGGACCATGGCCCGCCACCAGCGATCCTTGACGTTCTTCTTCAGCTCGACCCCCAGCGGACCGTAGTCCCACACCGAGCCGAGCCCGCCGTAGATCTCCGAGGATTGAAACACGAATCCGCGCCGCTTACAGAGCGACACGAGCTTGTCCATGAGAGTGGTATCGGCCATCGCGCGTCAATCGGGTACGGGGGATCGGCCTACGGGAGCCGGTAAGCTAGGGGCGAACCAGGCCCGCAGCAAGCTAGACTGCTGACAACTCCTTACTGCGCAATCGCTTGCACTGCCTGATCTGCCTGGCTGGCAGGGTGCTGGGTCCGAATAGGGATTCGGGGGACCCTCCGCAACTACAAGACTAGCAAGCGGTTCAGGGTACTTTGCGGTAGCCGGTTCTGTCGCGGGGACGCCGCGACAACTGGGCAACTCACGGCGCCATGGGCAGATGCAAAATGCCAGACCGGGGGCGTGGTTCTTGCCCTTCCGACTGCGACTTCGACAAGCGGCAGGTGGCGCAGCGACGCCTGTCAGTGGGCGGATCGCTTCGTCCCGAGTAGGAACCTCGGTGTAGTTCGGCTCCGACGCCGACCGGAAGCCGGTCAGCCGTAGTGCCGAGCGACTCGGCCAAGTTGCTGGGAGGCAAGCAGTTTCCTAGCTTGCACAGGGAGTAGCTTCGTGCCGGACAGGCACGAAGCCCTGGCCGGAAACCCCGAGCTGCCCGGAGAGCGCATGTACCGACGACCGACGACCCGTCACCGGGATGGGTTTACACTGGTAGAGATGCTGATCGTGATCGTGATCATCGGGATCGTCGCGACCATCGCGGTCCCGCGGGTGAACCTGTCCCGGATCCGTTCCAAGACGGCGATCCAGACCCTGGGAACGGCGATGCTGGCGTTCCAGCGCGAGGCGATCGCCAGACAGCACAACATGGTGATCATGATCGACCAGACGTCCCGCTCGCTGCGGGTGCTGTACGACTCGACCAACGACGAGCGGATCAACAACAACGAGCGGGTGCGGATGATCCCGCTGGGCGAGGAGATCGTGTTCGGGAAGCCGGCGGCGGTACCGTCCCGGAGCTTCGGCTCGAACGCCGTCAACTTCACCAACACCGAGACGACCACCGGCCTGCCGGCCATCGTGCTGTACCGCAACGGCAGCGCCAAGGAGTTTGGCGGGTTGTACCTGAGCACGACCAAGGCCATGGGGGGAGCTCCCGGCCACGACAACGAGACCTGGTCAATGGAAATAGTCCGGGCGACGGGACGGGCCGAGTGGCTGCGCTGGAACGGCAACGGCTGGGTCAGGGGGTTCTGATGCGAAACCAACAGGGGTTCACACTGATCGAGGTGGCCATCGCGGTGACCATCCTGGCGATCGCCCTGCTGATCGTCCCGGCCGCCGGGTTGAAATTCACCCGTGCGGTGTCGACCAACCGGGTGCGCAACGAGGCGAATGCCCTCGCGGACGCCTGGATTGCCCGCTGCCGCTCGGAGCCGAATTACGCGGCGCTGGACGATGCGACCCTGGTCCCCAACCGTTGCCGGGGGACGGTCACCGGGCTGGGGAACTACAGCTTCACCCGGACGACGACAGTGACCACGGACGCCTCGCTTTCCGGCGTGGCCGACAGCTTGAACAACTACAAGCGCGTGACGGTGGTCGTCACCAGCAGCTCACTCAGCAGCCCGGTGAGCCGGACCATCACTATCGCCAGGTAAGCGGCGGGAGGAAGACCCATGTTGAACCGACGCGGTATGACCCTCATCGAGATGCTCATCGCCATCACCGTCTTCACGGTGATCCTCGGGGGCGCGCTCGGGTTCCTGTCCCGTCAGTCCAAGTCGCTGGACCAGAACTCGGTCGACATGGGGATGCTCCAGAACCTGAGCTTCGCCGGCGCCCTGCTGGAGCAGGAAATCCGGATGGCCGGGGCCAATGTCCCCTTCAAGCAGCCGGTGATCCTCTACGCGGGGACCACGTCGTTCATCTTCAACTCCGACTACGCCTCCAACACCGACAGCCTGTTCGCGGTGAACTACAACCCGGGGCTGCCGGCTGGGCAGGTGAACGCCCTTGTCCCGGCGCAGAAGTTCACCCTGTCGGGCACCAGCCCGGCGTTCGCCTATCCCGACTCGAGCTATTTCGCTCCCGGGGGCGGAGGCGTAAACAGCCCGGCAGAAACCACCGCCTGGTTCTTCCAGCTGGACACCAGCACCACCGTCGCCAATGACTATGTGCTCATGCGCCAGGTGAACAACGCGACGCCAGAGGTAGTGATCCGGAACGTGGTCCAGACTAGCGGCCGCAACTTCTTCCGGTACTACTTCAAGAATATTCCCGCGGCGGGATTGAGTTCCGCCACCCTCGATTCGGTCCCCACCGCCTCGATGCCGGTAGTGCACACGGCGGGGGTTCACGGGTCGACCCTGGACGTCGGCGCATCCCTCAAGGCCGACAGTCTTGCCGCAGTCGAGGTGGCCTTCTCGGTGACCAACGGCCTGACCGGGAGCCTGCTGCGTACCCGATCGATCTCGTTCATGGTCGCGATGCCCAACATCGGAACCAAGAAGGTGACGAGCTGCGGCGACGCCCCGCTGCTGGGCACCGCGCTCAGCGCCAACTGGGTGGTTGACAACACGGTCACCCCGCCCGACACCACGATGGTGCTGACCTGGAACCAGGCGGTTGATGAGACGGCGGGCGAGCAGGATGTCCGGGCCTACGTGATCTGGCGCCGGGTGGTGGGAGCGACGACCTGGCCCGAACCGATAGCTACCGTGGCAGCAGGTCCCGTGTCGCCGAGCTGGGCCGACACGGTCAGGCCGTATACGCTGCCCGGGTACCAGTACGCCCTGGCCGCGCAGGACTGCACCCCCACGCTGTCGGCGTCGGTCACGGCGACCCCGCTGGTCGGCCCCTGACGTGTCTACTGGAGGACACTGTATGCGGCATCACTGGTTCCACCCCCTGCGCAACGAGCGGGGCATAGCCCTTCTGACAACGCTGCTCGTGGCCTTCGCGGTGAGCGCGATCGCCCTGGCGGCGGTGATGATGACGCTCAACGCCACTCTGATCGGCAAGGCGTCGGAGCGCACCTCTAACCTGGACGCCGCGGCGGTAGCCGGGCTGGAGGAGGCGCGGAGCCGCCTCAACGGCAGCCCTAGCATCTATCCCAACAGCGGTTATTACACCGTGGAGAGCAACGCCACGGTCAAGGACGCCAGCAACACCGCGATTCCGAAGATCAGCCGGTCCACGTACGTGGGACCGACCGGCAGCGTCACTGGGCAGTACGGGGTGGTAGGGAGCGTCATCTCGGTGGCCAGCGACAGCTTCGGGAACCGGGTGGTCCGCCGGCTCGAGGTGAACCAGGAGAGCTTCTCCAAGTTCTCCTACTTCACCGATATCGAGGAGGACACCGCGGGCACCACGCTCTCATTCCTCAACAACGACCAGGTGCGCGGCCCGGTGCATACTAACGACACTATCCGCGTCGCGGCGTCCGGCGCGACCTTCTACGATGAGGTCACCAGCGCCCGCCCGGTGATTCTCGGCCAGAGTAATGGGACCTTCATCCAGCCGCCACAGCTGGGCGTCGCCAAGATCCCGATGCCGACCGTGGCGGATCTGAACCGACTCGACAGCCTCGCCCAGGTGGGCAACAGCCGTTTCACCGGGTCCACTGCGGGTGACGCCGGCGAGGCCCGCACCCGGATTCAGTTCCTCACCATCGACCTCGGGGGCAGCAACGGGGTCCAGGGCTTCTTCCGGGTATACCAGGGCCTTGATCAGACCTTCGTCTCGGCAAGTCTGCCGACGACGACCAGCTCGGCGGGCAACTATCTCGAAATGTCCCGGAACTGCGGGGATATCGATACCACGGCTTCGCCGAGGATCTTCTTGCCCGCGCTGAACCACGATACGGCTTCGACGGCGGCCTCCCGCCATTCTCACGGCATCACCGGCACTAGCAATGCCAACAAGGTCTCCCGCCGGGATGCCTCGCTGAACGTGGGCGCCTCCGGCCGTATCGTCCGCTGCTACCTCGGCGGTGACTCGATCCTGACCAATGGCGGCGCCCCCAACGGCGCCTGGCCCACCACCGGTCAGCCCGATGGCGGCAGCTGGGTTCAGGCGCCCGCCGCGATCCAGGGCGCGCTCGCCGCGCTGGGTACGGTCATCACCGACCGCCCGGATGCGAACTACCTGTTCCCCCTCAGCCGCGCCTGGAACCCCAGCTTCAAGGGGGTCGTGTACGTAGCCGGCAAGGTCATCCTGGATGGCGTGATCCATGGACGGCTCACCATCGCCGCCAGCGGTAACATCATCTTCGGCGATGACGTGACCTACTACCAGAATCCGTCAACCCGGGACTGCACCACCGGCGACATCGCGGGGTACTTCTCCGGCCAGTCCATTATCGTGTCGAACAACACACTCAACGCACCACAGACCTACAACAGCAATGGCTCGCAAATCACGTCTCCTTCCGGAACCTTCCGGAGTTACGCGAGCACCAAAGACGAAACCATCCACGGGTTCTTCCTGACCCTCAAGACCTTCGGCGGCGAAACCTTCAACGTGGGAAGCCAGACCGCCGAACCGTGCACCACCGGCGGCACGAGTACAGTCGGTCGCGGCTGTCTCAATACCTACGGCGGGATCATCCAGAGGAACCGTGGTGCGGTGACCCAGACCGGTGGGGGCGGTGGAACCGGCTACGCCAAGCGCTATCAGTACGACTCCTGCGGCGCGACCGACCCACCGCCCTACTACCCGACAACGGGCGTGTTCGTGAAGAACCGGTTCTACGAAATGGATCCGACCCACTTCAACGTAGCGGCCTGGTACGCGGCGAATCAGAACTGAGTAGGGGCTATCGGTTAGCGGCTATGAATCCTGTCCGCTCAAGAAAGCCCTCCGGCGAAACCGGAGGGCTTCCTTTTCCCCATCTTCCGAGAGCGGAGAGCTGATAGCCGATAGCCGATAGCCCCTACCCCTGCGACCTCCTTCGCATTACGTCCCGCACGATCAGCTCCCCATGTGCCCGCGCGTTCTCGATGAACAGCCGGTTGGCGTCCTTGCCGCTCGCGATGACCCCCGCCAGATAACAGCCGGAGACCGGGGTCATCATCGTGGTCTCGTCGTGCGCCGGGATCCCCGTGGCCGCATCCACCGGGACGCCCAGCCTGGCGAGCAGATCGGTATTGGCGTGGTAGCCGGTCATGGCCAGCACATAGTCGGCGGGGAGCCGCTCCCGCCCAGAGCCGCCGTTGACGGGTTCGATCTCCACCAGCGCGGGGGTGATCGCAACCACCCGCCGCTGCCATTTGGCGATGATGCTCTGCTCCTTGACCCGGTTGGTAATATCGGGTAGCACCCAGGGCTTGACCGTCCGGTCGAAGCCCTCCTCCAAGTGAACGATCGTCACCCGGGCCCCAGCCCGCCAACATTCGAGTGCAGCATCCACGGCGCTGTTCCCCCCTCCGATGACCACCACGTCCTGGTGCCAGTGCCGGTGGCCTTCCGTGAAATAGTGGGCGACGTGAGGCAGATCCTCTCCAGGCACGCCCAGCAGGTTGGGCCAGTCGTAGTAGCCGGTGGCGAAGACAACATTGGAAGCGTGGTAGACGGTCGAATCGTGGCGTCGCTGCACCTCGAGGCTGAAGCCCCCCTCCGGCAGCCGTGCCACGGCCATCACCTCCTCGCCCGGCCGGGCATCGAGCTGAAAGCGCTCCGCGACCCGCCGGTAATACAGCAGTCCGTCCCGGCGGGTCGGTTTCTCGTGACTGGCGATGAAGGGTACCTCGCCGATCTCGATGCGCTCCGGAGTGGAGAAGAAGGTCATGCCGAGGGGATAGCGTTCGATGGTGGAGACCACCGTACGGCGGTCCAGCAGGATGCATGCGAGGCCGGCCAGCCGCGCCGCGACCCCCACCGCGAGTCCACAGGGTCCGGCGCCGATGACGAGGAGTTCAGTGTGTTCGGTCATGAGTCGGAGAGGGTACCGAGTACCGAGTACCGGGTACCGGGTACAAGGGCCCGATGCTTGAGGCCCCGTGCCGGGTCCCTGGAATCCAGTACTCGGTACTCGGTACTCGGTACCCGGTACTCGGTACTCACACTTCGATGATCTGATCGCGCCGGCTACCCACGCTCACGTAACGAATGGGTGCACCGGAGAGGTCCTGCAGGCGGTCCAGGTACACCCTTGCCTCCGGGGCCAGATCGGCGAGGCGGCGGGCTCCCCCGCTCGGGCGGCGCCACCCCGGCAGCACTTCGTATCTTGGCTGGGCGCGCTCGAGGGCCCGGATGTCCGCCGGCATGTCGTGGCAGATCTCGCCGTCCAGCAGGTAGTCGGTCCCTACGGGCAGCTCCGCAAACGTGTCGAGCACATCGAGCTTGGTCACGGCCAGTCCGGTCAGTCCGTTCACTCTGACCGAGTAACGCACTACCGTGGCATCGAACCAGCCGCAGCGTCGCGGCCGGCCTGTGGTCGCCCCGAACTCTCCGCCCAGCTTCCGGAGATGCTCCTCCACCACCGGCTCGGCCTGGGTCGGCAACGGGCCGTTGCCCACGCGTGTGGTGTAGGCCTTCACCACCCCCAGGACTGCATCGAGGGCCGTGGGGCCGATTCCCGACCCCACGGCGGCGCCCCCGGCCGTGGTATTGGAGGAGGTCACGAAGGGATAGGTTCCGTGGTCGACATCGAGCAGCGCCCCCTGCGCACCTTCCAGCAGTACCTGGCGCCCCTCCTGCAGTGCCTGGTGCACGATCAGCCCGGCATCCGCCGCGAGCGGCAGCAGGCGTGGGGCCAGCCGCTCGAGCAGCTCGTGATGCTGTTCCTCAGACGCCAGCTCCGCACTTCCCATCATGGCGAGCAGCTGGTTGGCGCGCGCCACCCGCTCGGAAACCAGCGCCTTGGCGCTGTCGAGGTGCCGCAGATCGCCCACCCGCACCCCGCGGCGTCCCACCTTGTCCTCATAGGCCGGACCGATGCCCCGGCCGGTGGTGCCGATGTTCTGGCTCCGCTCGTGAGCCTTGTCCAGGAGGGCGTGGAACGGCAGGACCAGGTGGGCGCGGTCCGAGATGATGATCCGGCCGGTGGTGTTGATTCCCTTGGCCACCAGGCCGTCCAGCTCGGTGAAGAATGTCTCGGGGTCGAGCACGACGCCGTTCCCCACGACGCAACGGCAGCGCTCATGGAGGATGCCAGACGGAATCTGGTGCAGGATGAACTGCGCATCCCCGATGCAGACGGTGTGGCCGGCATTGGCCCCGCCCTGGTAGCGAACCACCAGGTCGGCCCGCTCGGCGAGGACGTCCACCAGCTTGCCCTTGCCTTCATCGCCCCACTGGGCGCCGACCACAACCACGCAATGCGTCTTGGGGTTGAACATTTCCTGGGCATCGGGCAAAAGAAACGGGGCCCCCGCTCGGGGCCCCGGCGCGTCCTCCGACGAAAGCTAGGGGCGCCGGAGCGAATGTCAACGCAGAGCCGCTATCGCCCGCCCCACCGTCTCCGCGGTGAAGAGGCCGAGCTCCTCGACAGTGTCCCGCGGGGTGTGCATTCGCCGGAGGTCCTCCCAGTCCAGACGAGCGATGGTGATGGCCGCGCCTCCGGCGCGCGCCAGCGGGACACTGTCCACCAGGATCCCCAGGGGCAGTTGCCGAATTCGACGATCCGGAGCTGCGCCCTCGAGCATCGGGTCCACCTGGTTCGCAAGCGCCCGTCCGGCGGCATTGTGAACCACCAGATTCAGGGTGCCCCGTTCCGTGAGCGTGTCCAGATTGACGACCTCCGCCGCCGGGCTCCACTCAGCCGCCTTGGCGAAGGCACGCGCTCCTACCAGACCGAATTCCTCCGCCCCGGTGAACAGGAACCCGATCCCGTCCTCGCGGCAGGCCTGGGCCGCGGTCAGGGCCGCGAGCAGTCCGGTTCCATTGTCGCGGGCCCCGGGCGACGTTCCCGAGAGCCGACCCCGGCTGGCGAGCACACCCGCCCCAAGAGCCAGCGCGGCCGCGGCCGCCACCGACGCCACCGGCATCGGGGCGCCCACCACCGCCCGCACCACCACCAGCCCGGTCAGCACCAGAGCCGCCCCAACCAGGAACCACACTGCCACCAGCCTGCCGGCAAGGGAATGGCCCTGGGCCTTGGTGTCGAGGTGGGCGACGATCCAGCGGCGGACCGGCAAGCTGTTCCGCGTCGCGATCAGATTGGCGTCCTCCCGTCGCTCGACACCCGGGACTTCGACCCCGGTCCCGATCCCCCAGGCCAGGGTGCCCAGAGCGGTGAGACCCGCGAACCAGGTAAGCGCCGCGAGCCCCGGCCAGAGGCTCCCTCTGACCAGAAGTGGGAATTCCAGCAGCGTGAGCCATCCCAGCCCTGCCCCGAGGATGGGCAACACGTTGAGACACGCGGGCTGGAAGCTGACGGGCTGCTCCCGGACCGTGTAACCGAGTCGTTCGAGGTGGCCTCGGAGCAGCCGGCGAGCCGCGTCCGCCGACGGCGTGCCTGCCTCGCGGGGCAGCGCGATGAGAGCCTGAAAGGCCTCGAGCGGCGTCACACGCCCAGCGCCGCGGCCGTCTCCGTCGATATCTCGCCCGCTTCCCGGAGGCGGGCGGCATGCTGCTGGAACGTCTGCATCCCTTGCTCTTCGCCTTCCGTCATCACTACCCGAAGCGCCCCCAGCCGCTCACTGTCTCGGAGGATGCCCCGCGCGTCCGGCGTGGTCACCAGCGCCTCGACCGCCGGGACGCGACCGCCGGCCGGGTCGCTCCGCGGGAGGAGCCGCTGGGATAGTACTCCGCTCAGAATGCCCGACAGGCGAATCGCGCCAATCTCCCGCTCGGCAGCGGGGAACATGGCATACATCCGGTTGAGGGTATTCACCACGTCCGGTGTCGGCATGGTGGAGAGTACCAGGTGACCGCGTTCGGCAGCCTTGATGGCGGTATCGAGGGTCTCGCTGTCGCCAATCTCCCCGATGACGATCACATCCGGGTCCTGGCGCAGCGCAGCCTGGAGCCCGACCGCGAAGCTCTCGGTGTCGACGCCCACTTCCCGTTGGGTAACCGAGCACTTCACGTCGCGGTGCAGGAACTCGATCGGATTCTCCACCGTGACAATGTGGCGATGCAGGTTCTGGTTGATGTGATTGATCATGGCGGCAACCGTCGAGCTCTTCCCACTCCCGGAGACCCCGGTCACCAGCACCAGCCCCTGGTCCAGCTCGGCCAGCCGGGCCACCACCGGCGGCAGGTGGAGATCCTCGATGGTGGGCACGGCGAAGGGAATGACCCTCATGACGATCATGAACGAAGATCGCTGCCGAAGCACGTTCACCCGGAACCGCCCCACGCCGGGCATGCCCCAGGAGCAGTCGAAGTCCCGGACCGCATCGAGCCGGGCGCGATCGTCCTCGCTGGGCAAGAGCTTCATGGCAATCGCGCGGGTCTGGTCCGGCGTTAGCCGCTGCTTGGTCAGCGGTACCAGCTTTCCGTCGATGCGGGCCCGGAAGACGTCCCCGGCCTTGATATGCAGGTCGGACGCGCCCCGCTCCACCGCGGCCTTGATGATCTTCTCCATGAGACCCGCCAGCCGTTAGCCGTTAACCATCAGAGCGCGGAGGCATCAGCCCCATGCGCTCCCGAACCTCGCGCATCGTTTCCCGGGCCAACCGCCGGGCGCGGGCGGCCCCGTCGCCGAGAACCTCGATCACCCGGTTCGGGTGGGCCTGATATTCTTTCGCCCGGGCCTGGATGGGGGCCAGCGCGGCAATGAGATTGTCGGCCAGGACCCGCTTGCAGTCCAGGCAGCCCCAGCCCGCGGTACGGCAGTTCACGGCCACCGTCTCGACCGTCGCGGCAGGCGAAAAGTACTTGTGGAGAGAGTAGATGTTGCACTTCTCCGGGTCTCCGGGGTCCTGTCGCCGGACCCGGGCCGGATCCGTCTTCGCCGGACGCAGCTTCTCCCACACCTCATCCGGCGAGTCGAGGATGCCGATCGTGTTCCCAAGACTCTTGGACATCTTCGCCTGTCCATCGAGACCCACTATCCGCTTGGCCTCGGTGAGGAGGGGCTGCGGTTCCGCAAAGAAGTCTTCCCCTCCGCCAAATACCGCATTCCACCTGCGGCAGATCTGCCGTGTCAGTTCGAGATGCTGGGTCTGGTCCTCGCCCACCGGGACAAGATCCGCTCGATAGAGCAGGATATCCGCTGCCATCAGGATCGGGTAGTTGAGCAGTCCTGCAGGAATGCTCTCGAAGCGGGTGGACTTATCTTTGAACTGCGTCATCCGCTCCAGCTCGCCCAGCGGGGTAACCGTGGTGAGCAACCATTGCAGCTCGGCGTGTTCCGGCACGTGCGACTGGACGAACAGGATCGCTCGCTCAGGATCGATGCCGGCGGCGAGCAGCCCCGTGGCCATTTCCAAGGTTCGTTGGGTGAGCAAGGCGGCCTCGTACTGGCCGGTAATGGCATGCAGGTCGACCACCGAGAACAGGCAGTCGTACGAATACTGCAGCCGGACCCAGTTCTGCACCGCCCCGAGCCAGTTGCCGATGTGCAACTCGCCGGAGGGTTGGATTCCCGAGAAGATGCGCGGCATCGGGGCAAGCTATCGGGCATGGAGGACCCACGCAAGATGCCATCGGCCAACGACTTACTGACTGTGGCCACCACGGCAGCCAAGGCCGGCGCTGCCTACATCAGGAGCGTCGTCCCGCCCCGGGACCCGACCGGGTGGACAGCCAAGGGGCGGGCTGACTGGGCAACCCATGTGGATCATGGCTCGGAGGCGCTGATCGCCCGGATGCTCACGACCAGCGTGCCGGGGTCCCGAGTGGTCGGAGAGGAGCTCAGCCCCGAAATCGTCACCGACGGGCTGGTGTGGGTCGTGGATCCGCTGGACGGGACAACCAACTTCCTCCATGGCTTTCCGGCATACGCTGTGTCCATCGCTGCGGCGGTGGACGGGGTACTTGAGGCGGCGGCTGTTCTGCACGTGCCGATGGACCGGCTGACCACGGCCACCCGGGGAGGCGGAACCTGGGAGAACGGTCTGCGCCTGTCGGTTTCGAGCATAGCGGAGCCTGAGCACGCCCTCATCGGGACCGGCTTTCCGTATCGCGACTTCGACCGGCTCGATCGATATCTGGGCCAGTTCTCCAGGGTGATGCTCGGTTCAACCGGCGTCAGGCGCCCGGGATCCGCAGCGATCGACCTCGCGGACGTTGCCGCCGGCCGACTGGACGGTTTCTGGGAGCAGCGACTGTCGGCCTGGGATATCGCGGCCGGCATTCTGCTGGTGCGCGAGGCCGGGGGTCTGGTCACCGATTTCGCAGGCCGTGACCTGGCGATCGAGCACAACGAGGTGCTGGCGGCCAATCCGGCCATTCACCGCTGGCTGCTTGAGGTATTGAATCAGCATGCCTGACACCCCCTCGCTCGAGTCATTCGCCACCCAGGTTTCCGAGGGTACGCCGGCCCCCGGCGGCGGCGCGGTGGCGGCCGTCACCGGAGCGCTGGCTGCCGCGCTCGCCGCCATGGTGGCCCGCGTCGCCTTGGCCCGCCCCGCCGCTTCCGAGCCCGAAGGCCTGCGGGAGCTGGTAGAATCGGCCGATCGTGTGCGACTGAGGCTGCTGGAGCTCCGGCGAGAGGATGAGGCAGCGTATCCAGCGGTCATTGAGGCGAAGAGGAGCGGCGATGCTGCCGCCCTGCGCGCGGCTTGGCAGAAGGCCGCCAGGGTTCCGGCTGAGGTGATTCGTTCCTGTCGCGATGTGGCACTGCTGGCGCGTCGGGCCGCACGCGACGGGCCCCCGAGCGCGGTCAGCGACGCCGTAATGGCCGGGCTCCTCGCCGCCGCCGCCGCCGCCGGCTCGCATCTCAACCTGCGCTTCAACACCCGGGCCGCCGGGCGCCCGGAGGACTTGCGAGTGCTGACTGACCAGTCTGAGGTGCTGTTGCGGGAAACCCAGCGGGCCGCCGGCGAGACGCGGTTGCTGGCGGAGGAGCAGCTCAACCGGAGTTGACCGTCGCGCGGCAGCGCCGCACCGATGCTCCTCACCGGCGCGAGCCGCCGAGCCGCCTACAAGGTCAGAATTCGCGGTCCGTCCTTCTGAATTGCCACCGTGTGCTCGAAGTGAGCCGCAAGGCTGCCATCCGCGGTTACCACGGTCCACTTGTCCGGCAGGGTCCGGGTCGCATAGTGGCCAGCCGTAATCATCGGCTCGATCGCGATGGTCATCCCCTCGAGCAGGCGGGGCCCGCGTCGGGGCTGGCCGTGGTTGGGCACCTGCGGTTCCTCGTGGAACTGGCTGCCGATGCCGTGGCCCACCAGCTCGCGTACCACTCCGAACCCCGCAGCCTCCGCGATGGTCTGCACCGCGTGACCGATGTCACCCACGTGGTTCCCGACCTGAGCCTGGGCGATCCCGGCGGCGAGGCATTGCTGGGTGACTGCCAGGAGCCGAGTCGCGTCCGGCGAGATCTCCCCGACGGCCACCGTGGTCGCCGAATCGGCGTGCAGCCCGTCGAGGTGGACCCCGACATCGATGCTCAGAATGTTGCCCTCCCGCAGCACGCGCTTGGGGCTGGGAATGCCGTGGACGATCTCCTCGTTGATGGAGGTGCAGAGCGTCTTGGGAAACCCGTACAGGCCCTTGAACGAGGGCCGCGCACCCCGATGACCGCGGATGAACTGCTCGGCCAGGGCATCGAGCTCGCCGGTGCTGATGCCGGGGCGGACCGTTCGGCGCATCAGCTCGAGGGTCTCGAACACGATGCGGCCCGCGCGGGCCATAGTCTCGATCTCACGGGGGGATTTGATGGTGATCATGAGGGGAACCGCACCGGCCGGTCAGGGCGACCCACCCGGGCGCCACGGCGGGCCGTCGCGAAGTGCTATCGTCCCAGGACCCGCTGCACGCGGTCTGCAATCTCGTCCACGGTCCCCACCGCTTCGATCAGCTGGACGCCGCCCCGGGACCGATACCAGTCGAGCACCGGGGCCGTCTGCTCGCGATAGGCCTTGAGTCTCGTAGCCACCGCCTGCGGATCATCGTCGGCCCGGCCCTCGATGGTGCGTCGTTTCCCGAGCCGAGCCAGTATCTCCTGATCCGGCACGTCGAAGAACAGAACGTAGTCCATTCTTCGGCCCAGTTCGGCGAGCAGCTGCGTGACCCCCTCCGCTTGGGGGACGGTGCGGACGACTCCATCGAAGATGACGCCGTTCCGCGCCTCCGGCTTCAGCAGCTCCTCGCGAACCACCCCCATGATGATCTCGTCGCTCACCAACCGACCGGCCTCCATGACCGCCTTGGCCCGCAGGCCCACCGGTGTGGCGCGCTTCACGGCATCCCGGAGCAGATCGCCGGTGGCGAACTTGGGAAGTCCCAGGCGCTGGGCCATCAGGGCGCCCTGGGTGCCCTTGCCGGCACCGGGGGGACCGAGGAGGAGGATGTCCATGGGGTTCGTTCGATGGCTGGCCGCCAGCGGCCGTTCATGCAAGGGTCGCAGCGAGGCGAGCCCTACATGAAGCGCTGCTGCCGGCCCCGGAATTTGATCCGCCCTGCCTTCATGAAACTGTCGTACTTGCGCAGAGTCAGATGCTGTTGGATCTGGGCGATGGTGTCGAGTAGCACCCCGACGACGATGAGGACCGAGGTACCACCGAACTGCTGCTGGAACCCCAGATTCTTCGTCAGGGTCACCGGGACCAGGGCGATGGCCGCCAAGAACAGCGCGCCGGGAAGGGTCACCCTCGCAAGAACGTTGTCAATGTAGTCCGCAGTGCTGGCTCCCGGCTTGACCCCGGGGATGAAGCCGCCCTGCTTCTTCAGATTCTCCGCCAGATCCACGGAGTTGAAGATGATCGAGGTGTAGAAGTAGCTGAACAGCAGGATCAGGACGGCGAAGGACAGGTCGTACGGCAGCTCACCGGGGGAGAAGAAATCCGCCACCGCCCGCGCCCAGGGGCTCTGGGTGAAGCTGGCCGCCGTTCCCGGCACGATGATGATCGTCTGCGCAAAGACGATCGGCATCACCCCGGCCGTGATGAGCCGGATCGGGATGAAGGTCTTCTGCCCCTGGGTCATCCGGCCCCGTCCCATGACCTTGCGAGGGATCTGGACCGGAATCCTCCGCGCCGCCAGGCTCATGGCGGTCACCAAACCCACGACAACAAGCAGGATCACGCCGAAGAAGAGGATCTTGGTGAACGAGAGCACGCCCGATTTCCAGAAGCTCGCCATGTTCACCAGACCCGGCCAAAGCCGGTCCAGAATCGAGAAGGTGATGAGCAGGCTCATCCCGTTCCCGATCCCCCGCTCGGTGATCTGCTCCCCCAGCCACATCACGAAGATGGCCCCGGTGGTCAGCACCACGACCATCGCCAGCCGGGTCCACACACTGGCATTGGGGACCGCGCCGGGAATGCTCTCGGTGAACACGGCAAACGTGTAGGCTTGGGTTAATGCGATACCGACGGTGAGGTAGCGGGTCCACTGCGTGAGCTTCTTCTTCCCCTCCTCGTCTTTCTGCATCTTGCCGATGGATGGAACGATGCCACCCGCCAGCTGGAAGATGATCGAAGCCGAAATGTAGGGCATGATACCCAGGGCAAAGATCGTCGCCCGGCTCAGCCCGCCACCCAGCGTGTCGTACAGCCCGAAGAACCCCGCCGCCGCCGAGTTGCGGATGAAGTCGGTGACGGCCTGGACGTTCACCCCGGGGGCGAAGATATGCGCCCCGAGCCGGTAGACCACCAGAGCCAGCAGGGTGAACCCAATCTTCCGCTGCAGCTCGGGATCCATCCCGAGGCTGGGTCGGGCGGCCGCGGTCATTCGACGCTGATCTTCCCGCCCGCCTGCTCGATCTTGGCGCGGGCCGTGCCGGAAAGCGCCACCCCCCGGACCTGGTAGGGCCGCTTCGCCTCCCCCGTTCCCAGCAGCTTCACGGGCAGGTCGCGCTTGGAGATCAGGCCAGCGGCGAGCAGCGTGTCCGGATTCACCTCCGTCGCGGCCAGCCGGCCGAGGTCCTTCAGGTTGACCGGCTGGGCGTGGACCTTGAATGGGTTGGTGAACCCGCGTTTGGGCAGCCGCCGATACATCGGCATCTGGCCGCCCTCGAAGCCGGGGTTGGTCTCCCCTGCCTGCCGCGCCTTGTGGCCCTTGTGGCCGCGGCCGGCCGTCTTGCCCTTGCCGGACCCGGGACCGCGGCCCACTCGCATCCGGTTCGCTGTCGCGCCACGGGCCGGACGGAGGTTGGACAGGGTCACGGGCGCGGTCTTCTGATCCGCCATTTACTTCTCCCGGGCCGGCGCCACCTCGACCAGGTGGCGCACCTTGAAGAGCATGCCGCGAACCGAGGCGTTGTTGGGCACGGTAGACACGGACTGGTGCCGCTTGAGGCCGAGCGCCGCCAGCGTATGTCGCAGCCTGGCCGGATGACCGATGCCGGAACGAACCTGCTTCACGAGCAGTCGCTTGGCCTCGCTCTCCGCGGGAATAGTGGCCGCGTGGTAGGCAGGTCCCTGGCGCCCCACGACCGGATTGCGTCCCATGGATCAGGCCTCCTGGGGGGCCCGGTAGTGGATCTGATCCGCCTCGATGCCCCGCTCCCGGGCCACCTGGCGTGCCGTCACCAGCTGCCTCAGACCATCGACCGTTGCCCGCACCACGTTGTGCGGATTGTTCGAACCCAGGCTCTTGGTCAGAATGTCGGTAATCCCGGCGCATTCGAGGACCGACCGGATCGCGCCGCCCGCGATGACGCCGGTCCCGCTCGCGGCCGGCTTGAGCAGCACCTTGCCCGCCCCGTGCACGCCGATCACCTCATGCGGGATCGTGGCGCCCACCCGGGGCAATTCGATCATCTTGTGCTTGGCGGCGTCGACCGCCTTGCGGACGGCTTCGGAGACCTCGTTGGCTTTGCCAGTCGCGATTCCGACCTTCCCTTTGCCATCGCCTACGGCCACCAGCGCGTTGAAGGAGAACCGCCGTCCGCCCTTGACCACCTTGGCCACGCGGTTGATCGCGACCACGTTCTCGACGAACTCGCTGTGCTCCCGGTCCTGGTCGCGGCCGCGGTCACCCCGCTTGCCGCCGCGGTCTCCGCCCCGGCCGCGCCCGCCACCCCCTTGGCCGCCGCGGCCACCGCGCCCGCGAGGCCGCCCCTCGCCGCTCGGTCCCGAAGCGGGACCGGGAGCGGGGGCGGGGGCGGGGGCGGTCTCACCCCCGGTCGTCGTCTTCTCGTCGGTCATATCAGAACTCCAGTCCGCCTTCGCGCGCGCCGTCGGCGACGGCCTTCACGCGCCCGTGATACCGGTATCCCGCCCGGTCGAACACCACCCGGGTGATCCCCGCGGCCTTCGCCCTCGCCGCGAGGGCCCGGCCAGTGCTCTTGGCCTTCCCCACCTTCCCTGCGCCAGCCGACTCGACCCCCTCAGAGTGATCGCTCACGCCGAGCAGGCATACCCCTCGGTCGTCATCGACCAGCTGGGCGTAGATGTGCTTCAGAGACCGGAACACCACCAGCCGGGGCCGCGCCGCCGTGCCCGCAATGCGCCTGCGAACCCGCAGGTGCCGGCGGGCGCGGAGTTCCGGTCGGGTCGTGGGAGACTTGACTGCACGCATCGTTTACTTGGCTCCTGTCTTGCCGGCCTTGCGGCGCACCGTCTCCCCCACGTACCGCACTCCCTTGCCCTTGTAGGGCTCCGGCTTGCGCAGGTTCCGGATCTCCGCCGCGACCTGACCGACCATCTCCTTGTCGGCGCCCTCGATCTTCACGATAGTGTTGTTGTCCACCGTGAACTTGATGCCCGCCGGGGCCTTGTACTGCACCGGATGGGAGAAACCCAGTGCCAGCTGCAACCCGAACGGTTTGGGCTCGGCCTTGAAGCCGACCCCCTGAATCTCGAGGGTCTTGGAGAAGCCCCGGGTCACTCCATCCACCATGTTCTGCACCAGGGTCCGGCTGAGCCCGTGGAGCGCCTTGTGCCGCGCCTCGTCCGACGGACGGGACACCAGCACCTGATCGCCCTGGACTGCCAGGGTGACCTCGGGATGGAAGGAGCGGGAGAGCTCCCCCCTGGGCCCTTTCACCGAGAGGGTCCGCCCATCCAGCGCCACCGTGACACCCTTGGGCACCGTGACCGGTTTCCTGCCGATACGAGACATGGACGCCCTCTTACCAGACGACGGCGACGAGTTCGCCGCCCAGGTTGGCCGATCGCGCGTCCCGGTCACTCATCAGGCCCTTCGGCGTCGAGACGATGGCCATCCCGAGGCCGTTCTTGACCCGCGGAATCTCGCGCGACTTGACGTAGCGACGGAGACCGGGAGACGAGACCCGCCGGAGCTCACGGATCACCGGCTGATCGTTGTGATACTTCAGGTACAGCCGCAGCACGCCGCGGGCACCGTCATCCAGAATCTTGAAGTCCGCAATGTAATGATTGTCGCGCAACAGCCGCGCCAGCTCGCTCTTCAGCTTGCTGACCGGAATGTCCACCCGCTTGTGACCGGCGGAGCACGCGTTGCGCACCCGGGTCAGCATGTCCGCGACGGGATCAGTCATGCTCATCGTATTCGCTCTCCTACCAGCTGGCCTTGCGCACGCCGGGCAGTTCGCCTCGGAGCGCCATCTCGCGGAAACAGATCCGGCACAGGCCGAACTTCCGGAGTACGGCGCGGCTCCGGCCGCAGCGCTGGCAGCGCCGGACCGTCCGGACCTTGAACTTGGGTGTGCGCTTGGCCCGCTCAATCCAACAGGTCTTTGCCATGTACCGTCCTCGCCTCGTTGGTGAGGAGTAAGAAGCGAGGAGTGAGAAGCCTCGCCCTCCCTCTGCAGCTCACTCCGTAATCCTTACTCCGTGCTCCTCACGCTTACGCCACCGCCAGCGGCGTCTCGCCCCGGAACGGCCACCCAAACTCCCGAAGCAGGGCCAGGGCCAGATCGTCCCGACCCGCCGTGGTGACAATGGTGATGTCCATCCCATGGATCTTCTCGACCTTGTCGAAATCGATCTCGGGAAAGACCATCTGCTCCTTGATGCCGATGGTGTAGTTCCCGCGCCCGTCGAAGCTCTTGTTCGAAAGCCCCCGGAAGTCGCGCACCCGGGGGACCGAGACATTGATGAACCGGTCGAGGAACTCGTACATCCGCGCGTTCCGCAAGGTGACCGACACCCCCACCGGCAGGCCCTGACGCAGTCCGAAGTTGGCGATCGCCTTCTTGGCGCGTCGCACCACGGCCTTCTGCCCCGAGATGACCGCGAGCTCTTCCGCCACCGCCTCGATGAGCTTCGGGTTCTTCGCCCCTTCACCCAGACCCACGTTGAGCACGATCTTCACGACCCGGGGCACCTCGTGCGGGTTGGTCAGGCCGAACTGTTTCGACAGGTTCACCCGAATCACCCGATCGTAATACGCCTTGAGCCGGGGTATTCCCTCCGCGGACTTGGGCGCCGGATCGGTGCTGGGGGCCGCACCCCCCTTTTCCTTGCCCTTCGACTGCTTCGGGCTCTCGGTCTTGGAGGCCTTGGCAGCCTTTTCCTGGGTATCGGCCATCGTCAGCGATTCCTCGGAATGGACTGGCCCGACTTCACCGCGATCCGCTCCAGGGTCCCGTCGGCGTCCTTCTGGCGACGGATCCGGGTCGGCTCGCCCGTCTTGGGATCGATCAGCATCAGCTTCGAGTGGTGCACCGGTGCCTCGCGCTTGATAATCCCGCCCTGGCTGACCTGCGAGGGGCGTTGATGTTTGGTAATCACATTGACCCCCTCGACCGCCACCCGACCGGTTCGGGGATACACATGGAGCACCTTCCCCCGCTTCCCCTTGTCATTACCGGAGATCACCTGCACGGTGTCGCCCTTGGTGATGTGCAGAATCTGGCGCACCGGCGCCTGGTGCCGGACCCGCTTCTTCTTGCGGTACACCAGCGGTTTCATCTCAGAGTACCTCCGGCGCGAGCGAAACGATCTTCATGTATCGCTTCTCGCGCAGTTCGCGGGCCACCGGACCGAAGATGCGGGTCGCCCGGGGCTCGCCCTGATCGGTGATCAGCACCACCGCGTTCTCGTCGAACCGGATGTAGGAGCCGTCCTTGCGGCGCGTCTCCTTCACGGTCCGGACGATGACCGCCTTGGCCACATCCCCCTTCTTGACCTGCCCGCTGGGAATCGCGTCCTTGATGGTCACGACCACCTTGTCCCCGACCCCGGCGTACCGTCGCCGGCTGCCTCCCAGCACCCGGATGACGAGCGCCTTTCGCGCCCCGGAGTTGTCGGCGACTTTGACGATGGATTCTTGTTGAATCATCTCCGCCCCTCCAGGCCGTCGGCCGTCGGCCGTCGGTCTCGTGGCCCCGCCATCACCTCGGATGGCCGACGGCCGATGGCCAATGGCCCTGTCACTTCGCCCGCTCCACGATCTCGATCACGCGCCAGCAAACGGTCTTGGCGATGGGCCGCGTCTCCATGATCCGCACCGTGTCCCCTGCCTTGGCCCCCAGGCGATCATCCCGTGCCTTCACCTTGGTGCTGCGCGTGATCTGCTTCCCGTAGGCGGCGTGCGCAAAACGCCGGGTCAGCGTCACGGTGACCGTCTTGGTCATCTTGTCGCTGGTCACCACGCCCTGGCGCACCTTGCGGCGGTTGCGGGGCTGCACTGTCTGCTCGGTCATCTTGCGCTCTTTCCTGGCTATCGGCTATCGGCTATCAGCTATCGACGATTAGCTATCGGTCGCTCCCTCAGCCTGTGGCTCCACGGGCAATCCCGCTGACAGCCGATAGCTGATAGCCGATAGCCTGCCCGATCTACTTCCCCAGCTCCCTGGCCCGCAGAATCGTCTTGATCCGCGCGATGTCGCGCCGGAGGTGCCGGAATTGCATCGGATTCTGGATCGATTCCGTCGCCGAGCGGAACCGCAGCCGGAACCGCTCCTCCCTCAACTCCACGAGCTTGGCCTTCAGGTCATCCACGGACAGCTGGTGCAACTCGCTGGCCTTCATCGCCTCAGTCCTCCGCCCGCTTGATGAACTGGGTCCTGAGGGGGAGCTTCGCCGCCGCTAGCCCCAGCGATTTCTTGGCCAGCGCCACGTCGACACCCTCGACCTCGAACAGCACCCGACCGGGCTTGATCACCGCCACCCATCCTTCGGGATTGCCCTTGCCTTTCCCCATCCGGGTCTCGGCGGGTTTCTTGGTGATCGGCTTGTCGGGGAAGATCCGGATCCAGACCTTACCACCGCGCTTCATCTCCCGGGTCATCGCGACCCGCGCCGCCTCGATCTGGCGGTTGCTGATCCACCCCGGCTCCAGGCTCATGAGTGCATACTCGCCGAACGCCACGGAACTGCCGCGGACCGCGATTCCCCGGGTCCGGCCCTTGAACGTCTTGCGAAACTTGACGCGCTTGGGTGCCAGCATCGGTCAATTCCCCGTGCTGTAGGTGCGGCCCGAGAGATCTTCCACCACTTCCCCCTTGAAGATCCACACCTTGATGCCGATCGTGCCGTAGGTCGTCTTCGCCGTGCCGGTGGCGTAGTCGATGTCCGCCCGCAGGGTGTGCAGCGGCACCCGACCCTCGCGGTAGGACTCCGTCCGCGCGATCTCCGCGCCTCCCAGCCGGCCTCCGGCCCGGACCCGGATCCCCTGAGCTCCCATTCGCATGGCGCTCTGGACCGCCCGTTTCATCGCCCGGCGGAAGGAGATCCGCTGCATCAGCTGGTGGGCGATATTGTCCGCCACCAGCTGGGCCGATACTTCGGGCCGCTTGATCTCTTCGACGTTGATCGCCGCCTCCTTGCCGGTCAGCTGCGCCAACTCGTCCCGCAGCTTGTCCACCTCCGCGCCGCGCTTGCCGATAACCACGCCCGGGCGCCCCGTGTGCACCGTGACGGTGACCTTGCCCGGCTTGCGCTCGATGTCGATCTGGGCGATGGCGGCATGGCCCAGGCGCGCCTTGAGGTACTTACGGATCAGCTCGTCCTCTTTCAGCAGGGCGGGCATGTCCTTGGTCGCAAACCAACGCGACGTCCACGGCTTCACAATGCCGAGGCGCAGGCCGGTCGGATGGGTCTTCTGCCCCATTACGTGCTCTCCTTGGTCCCCACGTGGATCTCGACGTGTGACGTGCGCTTCTTGATCGGCACACCGCGGCCCTGGGCCGCGGGCTGAAACCGCTTGAGCGGAGTGCCCATGTTGATGATGGCCTTGGTCACCAGCAGGTCGTCGACGTCCAGGCTCTCATTGGCGCGGAGCGCGGCCTGTTCGGCGTTGGCCACCGCGGAGCGCAGCGTCTTCTCGATCTGCTTCGCCGCGTATTTCTTGTTGAACTTGAGGATGGCGAAAGCCTCGTTCACGTTCTTCCCGCGGATGAGGTCCACGACCAGCCGCATCTTCCGGGATGACTGGCGCGCATGGCGCTGGATCGCACGGGCTTCCATGGTCACTCCACCTTGGCCTTCTTGTCGGCCACCAGCCTGCCGCTGTGCCCGCGGAACAGCCGGGTCGGAGCGAATTCGCCCAGCTTGTGCCCCACCATGTTCTCGGTCACGTATACCGGCACAAACTTGTTTCCGTTGTGCACCGCGAACGTGTGACCCACGAACTCCGGCAGGATGGTGCTGGCCCGGCTCCAGGTCTTGACCACCCGCTTCTCGTTGCGGCTGTTCATCGCCTGCACCTTGCCGAGCAGCGCGACCTGGACAAACGGGCCCTTCTTGATGCTGCGCGACATCAGACGTTCCCTCCCGTCGCCTTCCCGCGCCGCCGCCCGCGGACGATGTACTGGTTCGACTGCTTCTTGCGGTGCCGGGTCTTCCGGCCCTCGGGCTTGCCCCACGGACTGACCGGAGGCCGGCCCCCGGAGCTCTTTCCCTCACCGCCACCCAGCGGGTGGTCGACCGGGTTCTTGGCCACGCCCCGCACCCGGGAACGCCGTCCCAGCCACCGGGTCTTGCCGGCCTTCCCTATGGAGAGCAACTCGTGCTCGGCGTTGCCAACCTCGCCCAGGGTCGCCATGCAGCGGGCGTGGACTCGCCGTGTCTCGGTGGACCGGAGCCGGATCGTCACGTAGTCGCCTTCCTTGGCCACCACCTGCACCCCTGCACCCGCCGAGCGGGCCAGCTGACCGCCCTTGCCGATCTTGAGCTCGACGTTGTGGACCGTTTCACCCAGCGGCACTTCTCCGATCGGGATCGCATTCCCGAGTCGGGGATCGACGCCCGACCCCGAGAGCACCGTATCGCCCACCCCCAGGCCCTTGGGGTGGAGGATGTAGCGCTTGTCGCCGTCCGCGTACAGGACGAGCGCGAGCCGGGCGCTGCGGTTGGGATCGTACTCGATCGCCGCGACCTTCCCTGGAACGCCGAACTTGTTGCGCTTCCAGTCGACCTTCCGGTACATCCGCTTGTGGCCGCCGCCGATGTAGCGCATCGTGACGTGGCCCTTGTTGTTGCGGCCCCCGGTCTTCCGGAGCGGCTCCAACAGCTGCTTCTCCGGCTTCGCCCGCGTGATCTCGGCGAAATCCGCGACCGACCGGAACCGGCTCCCGGCGGTGACGGGCTTGAACTGTCGGATGCCCATATCAGCCCTCGAACACTGGGAGGGTCTCCCCTTCCTTCAGGGTCACGATCGCCTTCTTCCACCGGGCCGTCACGCCCTTGGCTCGCCCGCGCACCACCCGGTCCCGCCGTATCTGCATGGTGCGGACGCTGGTCGCGGTCACGCCGAAGAGCTGTTTGAGCGCCTCGCGGATCTGATGCTTGTTCGCCTCGGGGTGCACCTCGAAGGCGTATTCCTTCCGCAGCTGATAGGCGGCCGACGACTTCTCGGTCACCACCGGACGCAGGATCGTCTCATGCAGGGCCGGCATCCTACTTGCCCCCCTTCTTCTTGGGCACTGGCTTCTTCGCGGCGGGTTTCTTGCCAGCCGGCTTCGCCTTCGGAGCAGCCTTCTTCACGGCTTGCGCCTTCGCCGGCTTCTTGGCCGGTTTGGCCTCGGCCTTGGTGCGCTTTTCCGCCTTGGGACTCGGCTTCGCCGGCCGGGGAGCTCGCACCACCGGGGCGGCCCGCGGCACCGGAACGAACGGGCGGACGAACGGCTGTGCCGGCTCACCCCGCAGCGCCGGCTCCTCCACCAGGACCACGTCGGCCCAGAGGATGTCATAGGCTGACGCGTCGGTGTAGGGCAGCACATCCACCCGCGGCAGGTTCCGGGCGCTCAAGTGCAGGGCCTCGCTCACGCCGTGGGTGAGCACCAGCACCTTCCGATCCGCCACGCCCAGCCGGTCGAGCAGGGCCACCAGCTCCCTGGTCCTGGGACTCTGCTGCTCGAAGCGCTCTACGACATAGAGGCTTCCTTCCTGAGCCCGGGCGTTGAACGCGCTCTTCCGGGCCAGCTGCTTCACCTTCCTGGGCATGGCCAGCCGATAATCGCGCGGCTGGGGCCCGAAGGCCGTGCCGCCACCAGGCCACAGCGGCGACCGGATGGAGCCCTGTCGCGCGCGCCCCGTGCCCTTCTGTTTCCACGGCTTGCGGTTGCCGCCGGAGACAAAGCCTCGGGTCTTGGTCGCATGGGTGCCCTGCCGCTGGTTGGCCAGGTACACCTTCACGGCCTCGTGCAGGACCGGCCCGTTCACGGTGCCGTCGAAGAACCCGGCCGGGAGCCCAAACCCGGCGCTCTTCTTGGCGCCGGCGGGAGAGAAGTGAGGGGCCTCAATCATGGCGGCTCTTGCCCTTCTGCTTGTTCACCAGAAGAATGCCGTGCTTGGCCCCCGGTACAGCGCCCTTGACGAACAGCAGGTTCCGCTCGGCATCGACCTTGACCACCCGAAGCCCGAGCTCAGTGTGCCGCTCTGCCCCCATGTGGCCCGGCATCCGCTTGCCTTTGATGACCCGGGAGGGATCGGTGCCGGGGGAGATGGAGCCCGGTTTGCGGTGCCGGGTGTTGCCGTGGCTGGCCGGGCCGCCGCCCGCCCCGTAGCGGTGCACCAGCCCCTGGAAGCCGCGCCCCTTGCTGGTACCCGTCACCTTCACCAGCTCCCCGGGGGCGAAGATCCCCACCGTGACCGTGTCGCCCAGCTGGTAGCTCTGCGCGGCGTTGCCGAACTCCCGCAGGATCCGGGGAGCGGCCTCCAGGGTGGCCAGCTTCGCATGGCCGAGTTCCGGCCGGGTGCTTTGCCGGGCCGCCTTGGCGCCATAGCCCAGCTGGACTGCACCCTCCCGAACCTGGAGCACGCGACAGGGACCCGCTTCGATGACGGTGACCGGGATCGACGAGCCGTCCTCGGCAAAGACCCGGGTCATTCCCAGTTTGCGCCCGATCAGTCCATTGGCCATGGCTATTCGACCTTGATCTCCACGTCCACGCCAGCCGGGAGGTCGAGCTTGGTCAGCGCGTCCATGGTCTGCGGCCGGGAGTCATTGATGTCGAGGAGCCGTTTGTGGGTGCGCAGTTCAAACTGTTCCCGGCTCTTCTTGTCGATGTGCGGGCTGCGGAGCACCGTCCACCGCTCGATCTTCACGGGAAGCGGGATGGGACCGGACACTTGGGCGCCGGTCTTCTCGGCAGTACGCACGATGTCCGCCGCGGCCTGGTCCAGGATGCCGTGGTCGAAGGCCTTCAAGCGAATTCGGATTCGTTGTGCCATCTGTCAGCCCTTACCCTAGGGCGGGACGGCGGCACGGCGGGACGTCCCGCCGGTTCGCCGGTCCGCCGGTCCGCCCCTACTTCAGGATCTTCGTCACCACGCCCGCACCCACTGTCCGGCCACCCTCGCGGATCGCGAACCGGAGCCCTTCCTCCATCGCAATCGGGATGATCAGCGTGATCTTCATCTGGATGTTGTCGCCGGGCATGACCATCTCGACGCCCTCGGGCAATTCCACCGATCCGGTCACATCCGTGGTCCGGAAGTAGAACTGCGGGCGGTAACCCTTGAAGAACGGGGTATGCCGGCCGCCCTCTTCCTTGGTCAGGACGTACACCTCGGCGTTGAACTCGGTGTGTGGCGTGATGCTGCCCGGCTTGGCCAGGACCATGCCCCGCTCGATTTCGTTCTTTTCGATGCCGCGCAGCAGCAGCCCGACATTGTCGCCCGCCTGGCCGTCTTCGAGCAGCTTGCGGAACATTTCTACGCCGGTCACCGTGGTCTTCTTCTCGGCGTTGAACCCGACCAGCTGGACTTCCTCGCCGACCTTGATCTTGCCACGCTCGATCCGGCCCGTGGCCACCGTTCCGCGGCCGGTGATCGAGAACACGTCCTCGACCGGCATCAGGAAGGGCTTGTCGATCTCGCGCTTTGGCTGCGGGATGTAGGAGTCAAGTGCGTTCAGCAGCTCCCACATCTTGTCCACCCACTGCTTCTCGCCCTTGATGGCCCCCATCGCCGAGCCCCGAATGACCGGCAGCTCGTCACCCGGGAACTCGTACTTGCTGAGCAGCTCCCGAACCTCAAGCTCGACCAGGTCCAGCAGCTCCGCGTCGTCCACCAGGTCGCACTTGTTCAGGAAGACCACGATCGACGGCACATTCACCTGGCGCGCCAGGAGGATGTGCTCGCGGGTCTGCGGCATGGGGCCATCGACCGCGCTCACTACCAGGATCGCGCCGTCCATCTGGGCCGCACCGGTGATCATGTTCTTCACGTAGTCGGCATGCCCGGGGCAGTCGACGTGCGCGTAATGCCGCTTCTCGGTGCTGTACTCGACGTGGCTGGTCGCGATCGTCAGGATCTTGGTCGGATCGCGCCGGCCCTGCGATTCGGACGCTTTCGCGACGGTGTCGTAAGGGACGTAGCTGGCCAGACCCTTGTCCGCCGAGACCTTGGTCAAGGCTGCAGTGACAGTCGTCTTGCCATGGTCCACGTGACCGATGGTGCCGACGTTCACGTGGGGCTTGGTGCGCTCGAATTTGGCCTTCGCCATAGGGTCCTCGGGGTTGTTTGCTGGGCGATCAGCTATCAGCTATCCGCGATCAGCTCACGGAAACGGGCTCTATCACTGCAGCTTCGGCCCGCCACCGCTGCCGGGCCCGCCTGCGCGGGCCGAAAGCCGATAGCCAGGAGCCGACAGCCTCTCATGCCTTCTGCTTCGCGATGATCGCTTCCGCGATCGACTTCGGCACTTCCTCGTAGTGCTGGAACTCCATCGAATACACCGCCCGTCCCTGTGTCATGCTCCTGAGCTGGGTCGAGTATCCGAACATCTCTTTGAGGGGTACGTGCGCGGCCACGACCTGGGCATCACCCCGCTGGGTCATGCCGCCCACCTTGCCGCGACGCCCCGAAAGATCGCCCACCACGTTCCCCAGGAAGTCGGCCGGGGTGACGACCTCGACCTCCATGATGGGCTCCAGAATCACCGGCTTGGCCTGCTGGGCCGCGGCCTTGAAGGCCATCGAGCCCGCGATCTTGAAGGCCATCTCGGAGGAGTCGACGTCATGGTAGCTGCCGTCGTAGACGGTGGCGTCGATGCCGATCACGGGAAAGCCGGCGATCACGCCCTTGACCATCGACTCGACGATGCCCTTCTCGATCGCGGGGACGAAGTTCCTGGGGATCGCCCCGCCGACGATCGCGTTGTGGAACGCGAGCTCGTCCGCCTGGCCGTTCGGCTTCAGCTCCAGCCAGCAATCCCCGTATTGGCCCCGTCCGCCGGTCTGCTTCTTGTACTTGCCTTGCGCCT
>DATBLR010000084.1:0-15398 GCA_036555275.1 Gemmatimonadales bacterium
GCCGCCGAGGCCGCGCCGAGCATGAGAGCTCCGAACAACAGAGCACTACGCTTCATAGGTGCTTCTCCTGACTAGAAGAGGACTGAACCCTACTGCGCTTCAGAACGACTTCCTGCCTGCACCTGCGTATTGTCGTGTTCCGCACAACGCTTGGGTGGGCTCACTGCCGTGCATCGGACGGCGCGTGAAGCCGGTTGTTCACCTCCCAGAGGGCGTACCAGACGGGGAGAGGACGCTGATTGAGGTACCAGTAGAAGTCCTCAACGCGTGCCCCGTAGACGTTGGGGCTGTAGGGGAACCGAAACCCCCCGCGGGTCAGACTATCGAGCGCTCGCATCATGCCGGCGGAATCAACCGCCCCGGATTCGAGCGCCTGGGCCGTAGCACTGCCGGCCAGGAATCCTGCGAGATAGGCCTGCTTGGCATCGGAGGAGAGCTCCTCCCAGCCTCGCCCGTCGAAGCGCAGCCAGTCCGGCTCCGCCAGGGGTCGAGGCGTGACTAAGATACCCAACCCGGCGGCCACCGCAACCCATTGCCAGCTAATTCCCATAAAATTACTCGGGTTTATTGTCGATAATTATGCAGAAGCAATGAAGGAGGCGTGAAGTGGGAAAGTTACCAGCCAATGACCGGAAACCCGCCTCCTGGTGACACCCGCTTCCGCGCTCTACTTGACTGGCGTTTCCCGCAGGGAAGGCGCGGCGCTGTCGGCAGTTACCTTGAAGCGGATCCACATTCCGGACAGCCCGTGGCCAGGGACCCCGCAGAAGATCAGGTAGTCTCCAGCGGGCGCTGCCTTGAAACGGATGACATCCGTCCCGAACTGGGCGATCCCCTCACCGGCGGCCCTGGAGTAGGCCCTCGGGATCGCGGCCACGTCCATCGCCATGTTGGGGATTGGCCGGGCGTCGGGGATCACCTGGGCGCTGTGCGGAGTCCCGTCTTCGTTGACGAAATCCATGACGACCGTCGCGTCCCGGGGTACGGCGACGGTGAGTTCTCCGTCGGTGTAGCCGTTGAAATTGAACGGGCTCTTGGCCCGCCCCGGGATTCCGGCGATCAGCTTGAACGTCGCGGTCCGGGTCACGGGGTTCCACTTGAGCCAGGTCGAATCCGGCGGGGTCGTCTCTCCCGGGCCACGTGTCCCGTTGGGGACACTCCATGGGACAGTGAGTCCGAGAGCCACCACCAGAGCCGGCCACTTCACGTGCATCGCCACCCCCAAATAGGCGGAAAACGGCGGGAGCGTCCGCCTGGACGCTCCCGCCTTGAACTGCCGCGACCTTCGTGCCGGAGTTACGGGGCGGCTGCGGCGAACGCCTTCGGCAGGCCGAAGACATACACCGCGTCTCCCAGCGGGTAATTCAGCTGCGCATTGCCGCCACAGGCCACGGCGATGAACTGCTCTCCCTTGAAACTAAAGCTCATCGGGGCGCTGTTGCACCCTGCGCCGCCGTTGAACTTCCACAGCAACTTGCCGGTGCGCGAGTTAAACGCATTGAAGTCGCCGTTGCCCTCACCGGTAAACGTAAGCCCGCCGGCAGTCGCGAGGGCCCCGCCCATCATCGGTTGGGGGACCTTGTTCTGCCAGACGATCTTGCCGGTGGCGAGGTTGATGGCGGAGTAGGTGCCCCACTGCTCTTCACCCGGGATCGCCACGAAGGCGGAGCCCAGCCACAGCCGGCCCTTCTCGTACGGTGCGGAATGGGTGATGTAGTTCATCGGCTGGTGCAGGCCGGTGACGAAGGCGTATCCCAGCTTCGGGTCCACCGCGATCGGCGACCACTCCGACCCGCCGTTGGCGCCCGGAAGCATCCGGGTGCCCTCCGCGGTCGGGAGGGCGAACATGTTCTCCTGCGGAGTGAAATTCTCGGTTCGGCGCACCAGCTTCCCGGTTGCCGCGTCGAGGACGTACACCCAAGCGGTCTTTCCGGCGTGCACCACGACCTTCCTGCCGCCGAGGGTGGTCACGACCGGCGGGGAGACCGCGTCCAGGTCCCACACGTCATGCGGCACCGTCTGGTAATACCACTTGGTCTTCCCGGTGCTGGCGTCGATCGCCACGACGCAGTCAGTGTAGAGATTGTCGCCCGCGCGGACCGAACCGTCGAGGTCCGGCGAAGGGTTCCCGACCGTGGTGTAGATCAGGTTGAGCGACTTGTCATAGGCCGGGGTCATCCACACTCCGCCCCCACCGCGGGTCCAGGCATCGGCACTCTTGGCGCTGTCGGCCTTCTCGGCCGCTACATCGCGGTGCAGGTCCGCGCCGTCCGGGGTGTGGGTCGGCCAGGTTCCCCACCATCCGTTCGGGGCGGCCGGGTCGAAGGTCGGGTCGTCCCGCGGAGCCGGGATCGAATACCAGCGCCAGACCTGCTCGCCGCTCGCGGCGTTGTAGGCCGTGATGTGGCCCCGAATGCCGTACTCACCGCCTGCAACGCCCACGATCACGTTGTCGCCGATGATGAGCGGCGCGTGGCTCAAGCTGTAGCCCGCGGAAGGATCCGCCACTTCGACATCCCATACGACCTCGCCGGTCATGCGGTCGAGTGCCACCAGGTGACCGTCCAGCGTGCCCATATACGCGTGCGGGCCGTGGACGCCCATTCCGCGGTTGTTGGGGCCGCAGCAGAAGATCGTGGTGCCCAGCTTGTGCTCGTAGCGCCAGACCTGCTTGCCGGTGTTGAGGTCATAGCCGATCGCCGTGTTGTAGGGCGTCGTGACATACATCATGTTGTCGATCACGATCGGCGTGGTCTCGAAACTGCCCAGCCGGGCGATGCCGGTCTGGAACACCATCCGCGGCACCAGGTTGCGGACGTTGGTGGTGTTGAGCTGGGCCAGGGTCGAGTACCGCTGGTTCCAGTCGTTGCCGCCGTAGGTGGTCCAGTTCGCCTGAGCCGCCAGAGTAGTCGCACCTACCCCGAGGAGCACGAGCGACAGACCCCATTGCGCCTGCCTACGCATGAGGGCGATCTCCGCTTTGAGGGATGAAAGGAAAACAGCCAAACCAGCAACGCCCGAGGGCGTCTGCTTCCGGAATGAAGGCCACCCGCTCTGGCCGGGAGGGGAAGCCCGCACCGCGCCGCGTGGCGGAGGGCGGTCGAAAGGTGCTACCAATATCCCTCCCGAAAGGTTCCCGTCAAGTGGTGCTTACCGGAACAGAATCGCGGCCTTTCGGAACGTGATGGAGATGCCCCAGAGCAGGGGAACCCCGACCAGGATCCATGCGATTATCACGGCAACCCAGCTGGCCGGACTGGGATGATCGTCGAGGGATTCATCGGGCATGCTGCCTCCGCAGGGCTATCGGCTATCGGCTATCGGCTATCGGCCATCGGCTACCGGCCATCGGCTGTCGGCTCTCTGCTCGCTGCGGTCGCCTCTTGGATGCCAGTGTCGACTTCCCCGCTCTGCAGCCATCGCAAAGCTGACCGATAGCTGATAGCTGATAGCTGATAGCTCCTCGGCCTCCTGGGCGGGTCCCGGCTCCCTACCCCCCGCCTCGCATAGCAAGCAGCTCCGACTCGCTCATGAAGTAGCGCTCCGCTACTGGCCGGACAGCCAGGTTGCAGAAGAAGCCGATGACGAGCAGTCCGGCCAGGATGTACATGGTGGTATTGTACGCCTGCGCGTTGGGAACCCCATGACCGATCTGATACTCACGGATGTAATTGACCAGCACCGGCCCCAGGATGCCCGCCGTGGACCAGGCGGTGAGCAGCCGCCCGTGGATGGCGCCCACGTATTGGGTTCCAAAGAGGTCCGCCAGATAGGCCGGGATGGTCGCGAATCCGCCGCCATACATCGTGAGGATGATGCAGAAGATCCCGGCGAACAGGGCGACACTGCCGCTGCGACCCGCTCCGGGGGCGGAAGTATATAGGAGGATCCCGAGCAGAAAGAAGATGGCGTAGGTCCGTTTGCGGCCGATAAAATCGGAGGCCGAGGCCCACAGAAAACGGCCGATGATGTTGAAGAAGCTGAGCAGGGCAGCGAACGCCGCTCCGATCGTTGCCACCTGGGCTTTCTGGTCTGGGGTTAGCTGAGCCAGGGTGCCTGGGACGCCGATAAGCTTGCCGCCGAATACCTCCTGAATCATCGGAGAGGCCATGCCGATGACGCCGATCCCCGCGCTCACGTTGAGGCAGAGCACGCCCCACAGCAGCCAGAACTGCCGGGTCCGCCAGGCGTTGCGCAAGTGCACCTGCCCGTGGGTCATCAGGGCGTTGGTCTGTGCCTTGGGAACCCAACCCGCCGGCTTCCAGTCAGCGGGCGGGATCCGATACCCGAAGGCGCCGCACAGCATGGCGACGAAGTACACCGCGCCCATTGTAAGGAAGGTCTCGAGGACCCCCACCGATGTTGGTGTGGCGAAGTGCCTCATCAGCACGTCGGCCAGGGGAGAGCCGATCAGCGCCCCGCCGCCGAAGCCCATGATGGCCATGCCGGTGGCCATCCCGCGCCGGTCCGGGAACCACTTGATCAGGGTCGATACCGGCGAGATATAGCCGAGCCCGAGCCCGCACCCACCGATGACCCCCGAGCCGAGCCACATGAGCCACAGCTGGTGGGTCTTGACCCCGAGGGCCGAAATGAAAAACCCTCCCCCCCAGCAGAACGCGGCAGCCACGCCGGCCCGGCGCGGGCCGACCCGCTCCAGCCAGCCGCCAAAGACCGCGGCCGAGCTTCCCAGGAAGAAAAAGAACAGCGAGTACATCCACCCCAGCATGCTGATCTTCCAGTCGCAGCTGGTCGTGAACAGTTGTCGGAAAAAGCCCCACTCGGCGGGGCAGGCCACCGGCTGGGACACCCCGATGGCCCTGCTGAGGGGAAGCCAGAAGACGCTGAATCCGTAGGCCATGCCGATAGAGAGGTGTATGGCCAGGGCGGCGGGGGGTACCAGCCAGCGGTTGAAGCCGGGCTTGGCAACGGTGCGTTCGCGGTCGAGCAGGCCGGCCATCGGGAGCTCCGAAGGATGGGATGGGGACCAACGAGCGCATACATTACCGTCGGACTGACGAAAATGCCAACGCCCTGCAAATCGTAGGGTCCAGATGCGCATCCCCGGTTTCAACCTGCTGCTGGCCGCTCTGCCCCTTCTCGGTATGCAGCCGGGAGAGGAAGAACCCCTCCCGGCCTGGGTGGTGGTCGACTCCGCCGGCCGGGCGATTGCCCTCACGCTCGAGGCACTCCCTGGCGGCCCCGAGGGCGCCACGCTGAACGGGCACCATCATGGTGACGTCCAGTTGGTCGTGCCACTGAATTGGACCGTCAAGTGGAACTGGGCAAACCGGGACACCGTCCAGAATCACAGCCTGGTAGTAATGACAGAACGAGAAAAGCTGCCTGGCGAGGGGGGAAGTCCGGCATTGGAGAACGCCCGAAGCCGGGCGGTCCTTACCGGCCTCAAGCCGGGCCAGCAGGACGTCACGACGTTCCTCGCGGATCAGGCTGGCTGGTACTGGATACTCTGCGGTGTGCCCGGCCACGCGCTCCGGGGGGAGTGGATCGGTCTCAAGGTGGATCGGGAAGCGACGGCGCCAAGGCTGGTGACGAAGTAGGGGCCGGATGGATCCGGCCCCTACTCGTGTAGCAGTCCTTCCACCGCCCGCCGGAGCTCGCGCACCAGGCCCTCGTGCCCCGGACCGGTCGCCGGGCCGTAGAACCCTGCCTGGATTCGACGGACTTTCCCGTCCCGTCCGAGGAAGATGGTAGTCGGGAAGGCGGTGAATCCGTCCAGCTGCGGCAGGGCGGCGCTCACGGCTTCGGCGTCGCTCACACCGCCAAGCAGGAGCGGAAAGGGGATGCTGAACTTGTCGCGGTAACGGCGCACCAGTGGCGCGTCCCGCGCGGAATCCCCGGTGACCTCGAAGGCAACGCCCACTACTTCCAGGCCCCGGGCGTGATAGTCGCGGTAGAGCTGCACCAGGGTCGGTGCCGCGTCATGGCACGTGGGACACCACGTGCCGAAGATGTCGAGCAGGACCACCTTACCGCGGAATCGCGGATCGGTCGATCGAATCTGGTTCCCGTCGAGATCCGGGAACCCGAAGGACAGGGGCGCCGACGTGTCCGCCCGGGTCAGCTCCGTCGGCGGCGTGAGATGCGGTCTCCCAGTGCTGCGCGTCGCGGTGAACGCGGTTTGGCTGCGAAGTCCCGCGTGGAAGGTTCCCCGGAGGGTGTCGCCTGCCAGCCGACCCGCCAGGAGATAGACGTAGGACCCATCGAAGTGTCCTATCGCAAAGCTGTCCCCGACCGCCTCACCCCAGAACTGCCCGTAGTCGCCTGAGTTGGAGATGACTGTGCCTTCGAGCCCTCGCGGCCCGTCGCGGAATTCCAGCACCCGCGGACTCTGATCGAAGCCGCTCAGAAACCACGCGTCCCACCGACCCAGGAGCGCAGGCGTCCCTGCCTGCGCCTCCCAAACACCCCGGCTGGCCCGGAACGGGATCGTGCGCGGACCCTTTCGCCCGACGTTGCGGTAGAACCCGGTCAGCGAATCGCCGTGCAGGCTTGCCGTGATCGAAGCCGCGTACTCGCCCATCTCAAGGACCAGGCTGTCGCCTTCCCGGCGCACCTGCGTAAGCGACTGGCAGATCCCTGCGTTGCATAACCGGCCGCGCAACTGGCGGCCGGAGCCTTCGAGAGTCAACGCGAAGCGCAGCTCCCCCCCGGCCAGGTCGAGCACGGCCCGCCAGGATCCTTCCGGGGGGGCGGCCGTGGCCAGCAGCACCAGGAGTGGCAACTTCACCGGGCGCCACGCGGGCGGTACGTCTCCCCCGCCTTGATCCTGGACTCGATGCTGTTCCCAGGCCACGGAGCGGGACAGGGATAGACCGAGTTGTAGGCGCAAAACGGGTTTCGCGCCCGATTCAGGTCAAGCCGGTATTGGCCCGTGCCCCCGGGGCTCAGGACTACGAAACGCCCTGCCGGGTAACTCCCATGACCGCTGCTGCCGTCGCGGAAAAAGATCAGCAACTCGGCCTCCTCATCGTCCGGACCGCCGAGTCGGTAGACCCGAAGCCGGCTGTCGATGGCGCCCGTCCTTACCCGGACGAACCCGGCCTCGGTCGCCTGAGTCTCGGCCCCCTCGGGGCCGAGTGTCAGAAACACCCCGCGCCGCTCCGGCGGCTCCAGTGCTACCACCATAGCGAGCGAATCGTTGTAGGGATAATAGGAAGGAGGCTCGAAGCCCCGGACCCCGCCGTAGACCGCGATCGCCGCCCGCCCTGGCGGGCCGCTGGCGACCAGCCGGAAGCCCTCGAAATCCACGATCCGCTCCCGGGGGAGCGCCAGCCGGCGGCCATCCACTTCCACGGCGACCAGCCCGCGCTCTTCGCGTGCAAAGCCGCGAATGGGGATCGGGAGGGGGATGTCGGACGGCTCGTATCCAATGCTGATGCCCGGCCCGATCGGCTGCAGCGCGACGATCGCGAAGGGGGAGACCGGTGCCGATCGGAGCCATTCCGCGAACTCGGCGCGTTCTCGCTCGAGATCAGGCGGGATCTGAGCCGCGAGACGTTGAGCGAGAGGGACGAGCAGCGTGAACAGCATGGCTGCCCCACGTCCGACTCTGCTCCACCTCCTGCCGGACTCACTCCTCACTCCCGACTCTTCACTCCTCACGATTTCACGGTCGCGAAGGTGCCGACCAGCACGACCGGAGTTGTCGGTTGCGGGGAGCCGCCCTCGGGCTCGTCCGTGATCGCGGCCGCGGTGAATTCGCTGGGTTCGGGTACTGGAATGCCCGGGACCACCCCGTGACCGTCCGGCTCCGAGTTGAAGGGCACCGAGGGAATCGGCTTCCCCCCTTGGGAATGAACCACAGCTGGTATACCCGCTTGTCGGCGGCCGGCTTCAGATGGAAGGCGTGCAAGAACACGACGTTGGTCCGGTGGTTCCAGAACAGCTGAATGCCTGGCTCGGGCGCCTGGGTCGAGGCCAGTCGGGTGAGGCTCACGGCCGGGTCCAGGATCGCGTTCAGCTCCTCCATGACGATCTCTTCGGCGTCGGCCTTCTGGCCGACAATCCGGTACGCAACGGCGTACAGGACCGCGCCGAAGCGGTCGTAAAGCAGGCCCAGCGCGCGCTCGTCTCCGGAGGCGATCCAGACCAGCACATCCGCCTCGGGCGGGCCGGCGGTCATCGCATTGGGCATGGGCGACGGGGTCTTCGGGTTGCCGGCAGGGGAGTGCAGCGCCGACCCGATGGCCGACCCGAAGAGTCTAAAGCCCCTCGCGAGCGTCCCACAAGGCCGTGGTTCTGATCGTTGGGTGAAGGGGATGACAGGGGTCATGGGCCAGAGGGTCTCCGAGGGCGTGCGGGAAGGGCCCGTCTGCGGCGCGACGGGCTTCTGTAGGTGCTACGCCTAGGACCGGTGATCGGTTCACGGCAGCGCCTTCGGGGCTTCGCCGGGGAGGAACAGGAGACGCGCCAAGAGAACATGGGACGACTCCTGCAGCTGAGGGTGTCGGGGCCCCGTGGGGTCCCACGAATCGGCGAGGGAGTGCCCGCACCATCGCGAGTGCTCCCTGTACGCGAGTCACCGGCTGCGGATGTATGCAGCTCCCGGCCGCGAGGCGGACACACTGGCGGCCCTCCGTCTTGCCCGTACCTTCCCTCGGGGCGGCACGAACCCCGGGCCGCTGCAATCCGATCTACTGTCTCCTTCGGACGAGGTGCATCAGCCGTCCAGACAGATCTTCCTGCCGATTGACTTTGCCACGGAGCTCGGTTCATGACGACCCCTGCCCGAATCCTGGTCCTGCTCGTTCTTGCGCTGTGCAGTGTCGTGAAGCCGACCGGAGCGCAGGACAGCAATTCTCAGCCATCGGGGCGAGACAGCACCAAGGTCCAGGAGCTCGCGCCCCTGACCGTCATTGGGCGCTACGACAATCTCCATGGGACGGCCGCGAGCGCGTCCGAAGGGTACGTCGGTGCGGTCGATCTCCGCCTGCGACCGCTGGCCCGCGAGGGAGAGCTGCTGGAAACCGTTCCCGGCCTCATCGTCACCCAGCACTCGGGCGACGGGAAGGCCAACCAGTACTTCATACGTGGGTTCAACCTCGACCACGGTACGGACTTCCAGACTCGTATTGATGGCATGCCGGTCAACTCGCCGACCCATGCGCATGGCCAGGGATATACCGACCTGAACTTCCTCATCCCCGAGCTGGTGGACTACCTCGATTACCGCCTCGGCGTGTACCACGTCGACATGGGTGATTTCGGGAGTGCGGGCGGCGCCGAGTTCCATTTGGCGCGGCGGCTGAACCGCCCCTTCGCCACGGTGAGCATCGGCGAGCATGGGCTGGCCCGCCTGGCAGCCGGCGGGTCGCGGCGTCTGGGGAGCGGTGATCTGCTGCTGGGTGGCGAGGCGAAGGGCTACAACGGCCCGTGGGAGGTGGCCGAACGGATCCGGAAATTCAGCGGCGTCGTCCGCTATTCGTGGGAGCGCGGGACGTCACAGTTCTCGGTCCTGGGCATGGGCTACCATAACAAGTGGAATGCGAGCGACCAGATTCCTCAGCGCGCGGTCGACGGCGGCCTCATCAGCCGGTTCGGCCAAATCGATGGCTCGGATGGCGGAAACACCCAGCGCTACAGTCTCTCCGGCTCATGGCGCCACGTCGGTGGGAGCTCGGTGCAAGACGTGCAGCTCTTCGCGGTCTATTCCGATCTCAGTTTGTTTTCAAACTTTGGGTTTTTCGTCGACGATCCGATTCGGGGCGATCAGTTCAACCAGCGGGAAAGCAGAGTGGTGATCGGGGGGAACGCCGGGCACCTGCAGCAGCTGGAGGCCTTCGGCCGTGAGCATGTGCTGAAGCTGGGGCTGCAGACCCGCGCCGATATCATCAACGGCATCGGCCTGTACCACACCGAGAAGCGAGTTCGGTTCAGCACCGTCCGCCGGGACGACGTACGCGAATGGGGGAGCGGCGTCTTTTTCGAGGCAGAGTCGAGGTGGCGCCCCTGGTTTCGGAGCGTCCTGGGGGTTCGTGGCGACGCTTACGTGTTCAGCGTGACCGGCGACCGGCCTGAAAACTCCGGACACCGCGCCGCGGGTATCGTGAGCCCCAAGGCGTCACTCATATTCGCCCCGTCCAGCGAGACGGAGCTGTATCTGAGCGGCGGGCTTGGTTTCCACAGCAACGACGCGCGCGGAACCACCATTACCGTTGATCCGGCAAGTGGAGCTCCAGCCCGGCGGGTAGATCCCCTGGTGCGCTCGCGAGGAGCGGAGCTCGGGATTCGGGTTTCCCCGGCGCACGGCTGGCGGTCGACCCTGGCGCTGTGGGCGCTGAACCTCAACAGCGAGCTGTTGTTTGTGGGCGACGGGGGCGCAACCGAGCCGTCCTTCGCCAGCCGGCGCCGCGGCGTGACCTGGGCCAACTTCTACCGGCCGATGCCCCAGCTGGCGCTCGATGCGGACGTCTCGTTCTCCAGGGCGCGGTTTGTCGGTGTCGCTGCCGGCCAGGCCCGCATTCCAGGGGCACTCGAGAGCGTCGTTGCCGCGGGCATTACCTGGCGCCCGTTGAGGGGCGGTCCGTTCGGCTCCATGCGTCTGCGCCACTTCGGATCGTATCCCTTGATCGAAGACAACAGCGTCCGCGCGAAGGCCACCTCATTGGTCAATACGGACGTCGGCTACGTTATCTCGGGCATCTTGCTGCAGGTGGGCGTGCTGAATCTGCTCGACGCGGCGGAGTACGATATCCAGTACTACTACCCGTCACGGCTCCAGGGAGAGCCGGCCGGCGGCGTGGACGACGTGCACTTTCACCCTGTCGAGCCGCGACAGGTACGCATCTCAGTCGGGTGGGGCCTCTGAGCGGCCGGTACCGAAGGAACGGGATGCCGCTGCTCGCGCAACGGTAGCTCGGTGAGCCTCACTGGTGGCTTGTTCCCTCGCGAGGCGCTCGACCTCGGGCCAACGGTCGGGGATCAGGGTCAGGATCGCGAACCAGGGACTCACGCTCATTCGGTACTGCGTCCGATGCGGCAGCTCGACGCAGTTGTAGCACTTCTTGAGGAAATACACGGCGCGTTGCCCAACGACCACCGGGGCCGTCTGCCACCGTGCGCCGAGCTGGATCATCACCTGGTTGTCGGCGAGCTTGAATGGCCTGGGGGGCGTCTGCCAGGTCGGCAGGGATCCGTAGTCCATCCGTTTTGCCCCCTTGAGGGCACCCTTCGCCACCGCCTCGGTGGTCAGGCGCGCGTTCCACCACGCGTTGGATGAGCCGAACTGCACGCTTGGTGCGATCATCGGCTCCGCAACTAGGCTGTCGGGCGTCGCCAGGACCACGAGGTCAGCTTGCCGGAGCCCTTCGGAGATCAGGCTGTCCGGGGCGATTGCCAGGGGAGCGGCGGGGGCGGGGGGTGCGCCGGCATGGGCACAACCGATCGTTACACTTGCGAGCAACCAGATCCAGCGCATTTTTCCCTCCATGCCCGCGCGAAGCTCGCGCTCCGCGTTGGCGCCCGCAGTACTGCGGTGATATGCTTACGACATTTCACCAAGCCTCTCGGTCCCTCGATCGAGCATCTTTCATGCCATTCCGCAAAGGCCTCTCACACGAGCATTCTCACGGGGAGGGAGCAGCCCCGGGCGGGGGTGAGCACGCCCATGAGCATGACCACGAGCACACCCACGATCACGAACACGTGCATTCCCATCCCCATCGCCATGGCCACCTGGTGCACAGCCATCCCCATGCGCACCGGCATCGCCACACCCACGTGCACCGGCACACCCATCCGCACAGCCACGACCTGGCTGATCGCAGCCCGGTCGACGAGTCCCAACCCCATTCCCACGCACACGATAGCCCCGACCACAACCACTCCCACTCGGAGCTGGGAGCCCCGGGGCACGAGGCGGAGCCCCACGAGCATTCCCACTAAAATGGGACGCGGGGAGGCGTAGGGGCCGAAGGAAACCCCCAGCGCCTCCTCGCCCCTCCCTACCAATCCCAGAACCGTTCCGGCCGGAGCGGGTTCAGGAACTCGATTTCGTTCTCGCCGGCGAGGAGACGGGCGAGCATCACCCCGGTCACCCCTGCCAACAGCACCCCGTTGCGGCCGTGACCAGTGGCGTACCACAGTCCCTCGAGTTTCGGTTCCCGGCCCACAATGGGCAGGCCGTCAGGAGTGACGGGCCGGAGGCCCGCCCAGGTCCGCAGCACCTCGCCGCGAGCGAGCGCCGGACACAAGGCACTCACCCCGGTGAAGATCTCGGCCAGGCCCGCCGCGGTCACCTCGGCGGAGAACCCGGCATGTTCCATGGTCGATCCCACTACGGCTTCCCCATCTCTGGCCATGAGGTAGGCACTACGCCCAAGGACGATGGCCGGCGGCACTCCGGCTGGCCACGCCAGCGCGGCCATCTGTCCCCGGATCGGCTCGACGGCCAAGGGTCGGGGCACTCCATTAAGTAGCCGGCTCCACGGCCCTGCCGCGATGATGACATCCGCTCCGGCGTAGGCCTCCCGACCCGCCACCCCGATCACGCGGTCGCCACGGCGGTCGACGCCGGTTACCCGGTCCCGGACTACGGTGGCCCCGAGCCGCGCCGCATCCTTCACCAGGGCCTCGACCAGGCGGACCGGGTGCACGCCCGCGTCGCGCGGAGCCCACAGAGCGCCGTGACTCGGGCCGATCCACGGCCAGCGTTCCTTCACCTCACCGGCGTCGAACCAGTCGCAGACGTGGCCCTGCTGGCGCTGCGAGGCCACCTGCGAACGCAGCTGCCCGGAATCGCCCTCGTCCGCCGCGACCCTTGCGATTCCCTCCTGACAGAACCCGATGTCAACGCCGGTATGTTCCAGAAGCAGAGGTGCCAGCTCTGCATACCGTTCCCGGCCCGCAATCCCCAGCTCGAGCAGGGGATCGTCGGGATCGCCCCCAGCCTGTGCCGCCAGCATGCCCGCGGCCGCCCGCCACCCTTCTCCCTGCTCGTCGCCCCGGTCGATGAGCAGGACCTTGCGGCCGCCTTCCGCCAGCTCCCGGGCGCACGCCGCCCCGACGGGGCCACCGCCGACCACAATCACATCGTAGGCTTGGGTCACGTGAGGAGTCGCGAAACTTTCTGAAACATCGCCCGTAGGGGCGGTCGAGACGGCCTTCTGGTGGAGGAAAATAGCATGTTCCGCAGTCTCTTTGGGTTTGCCCTGTTGGCGATTGTGGCCTGGTTCGCCCTGCAGCTTTTCCTGGGGCTCTTCGGGATCTTTCTGGGTGTGCTGGGTAGGATCCTTTGGCTCGCGTTCCTAGGCTTCCTGGTATATATGGTCCTGCGAATCTTCGCCCCTGGGACAGCCGATCGAGTGAAGGAAGTGATCTCGGGCAAGCCTTCATCTAATCTGTAGTAGCGACGTTCCGACCCTTCTGGCTGCAGGAAGCGGCGACCCCACGGCCCGGCCGGGGGTCGCCGCTTTTTGGTAGCGGCGGCGGGCTGCTGCAATGCAATCCACCAGTTGGTGCTTCTCCGGTGCCTGGTCACTGCCGGTTCTCGGGCGACCTGTGGGCCGCTAGGCTGGTGTCAGTGCGTCGCGGACTGCCCAGGCCAGGAGGGGGAGCATCAGCTCGTGGTGGCCGGTCAGCAGGAAACCGGTTCCGTGGGTCTTCGTGGGTCGTTCCACGACGTTCACCCGCGGGCGGTAGTGCCGGATCATGTCGAAATCGGCGGCGACAAAGCCGGTGGGCCGGCCGTTGCCCAGATTGCGTGCCACCGCCAGTGCCTTGAGGAACACTTCCGGCAGCACGACCGCGCTTCCCAGGTTGAGCACGACGCCACCATCGTGCAGCTCCGGAAGCGAGCCGGCCAACCGGCGGAAATCGAGCAGGCTGGTGGCGCCCAGGGCGGCGCCGTCGGCGGCTGGATGCTGGTGAATGATCTCTGCGCCGATGGCCACGTGCACCGTGACCGGAATCCGGTGGGTCCGGCATGCTAGCAGCACCGAGATGTCGGAACCCGGGAGCTCCCCGGCCTGGGCCAGCGCCGCTCCAAGCCCCTCGCCGAAACCCTGGCCGGATGCTCGCGCCTCCACGGCCGCGCGATTCATGGCTGCCCCGGTTTCCTCCGCCATGCCGAAGGTCCCGTCGGCGAGCCCCCGTTCCACGTCCTCGCTGGTACTTCCGTGGCTGGCCAGCTCAAAGTCGTGAATCGCAGCGGCCCCGTTCATGGCCACATGGCTCACCAGTCCCCGGGTGATCCACTCGACCAGGAGGGGGCCGAGCCCGGTCTTGATCACCGAGCCGCCCACCAGGACAACGATCGCCCGACCGCTGCGATGCGCCGCAGCGATCGCGGCCGCCACCTGCCGCAGGTGGTCGGCCGCGAGAAGCTGTGGGAGGCTCTGCAGGAAGCTATGGAAGGAATGGTCGTCGCCTGGCGCGCGCGCCAGCACCGTGCGGTCCACTTTCCCGGGCCGCGCCCCGATTCCGACCGTGCGCAACCGTCGGAGATCGGGCTCGCGGTACTCGCTCACTCGGAGTTCCCGTCGTTGGAGATCTTCTCCAGACGCAGGGTGACGGTGCCGAAGGGGAGCTTGGCCCGGATCTGCACCGGAATCCGCTGCTCGTCGTCGGTCAACCACAGCATCGCCTGCGAGCGGGGTGCGAAGAGGCCATCGTCACCCACGACCGGATTCAGGATGATGCACGACCGGTCCTTGCCGTCAGGCATCTCCATCTTTTCCCGCTTGACCACCTTGATCCGCACCGGGTTGAGGTCCTTCTTGAAATAGCGCTGATACTGGTAGGTCTTGCCCATCTCGAGGGGGATGGTGCGCAGGAAATAGAAGAAGGCCGCATCATCGAGCGGATCGGGCACCGTTTCCTTGCTGCCGGGACGCTGCTCCTGCACGTACTTGAGCGAGTCCGGGTAGATCTCGAAATAGCGCTTCCGTTCCTTGCCGTTTTCGACCAGGTCCTGCCGGAACCGGCGGGAGATGAGGTCGGCGGTGCCGGTCCATGACTGCAGGACGTTGCGGCTCTTGTAGAACGGCGCCGAGGCATCGAGGCCGAATTCGAATACGAAGGACTCCGATCCGCGGACAGTGTCGATGCGGTTGACGCTCATCCACGCCGTGCCGAGCCGGAGTATGCCCAGTTTGGCCGCGTACTGAAACCGCTCCCCGACTTGGAAGGGATAGGGAGTAGCCGCCCGCTGTGCGGGCGGAGGCGAGTCGGGCGTGACGGCCAGCACGACCCCCATGAACATCGGCAAAGCCTTCATCGGGTCACTTCCTCGAATTCCTGGTCTTCGGCCCCACGGGTCGGGCCCTGCGCTCCGTCCGCTGCACCGTGGTTCCCGATTCGGATCCGGCTGCCCTCTTGCCAGAGCATCCTCGCGAGAGGCCAGGGGTCGATTCGACTGGGCCGCTGGTGCAGATCCA
>DATBLR010000101.1:0-34014 GCA_036555275.1 Gemmatimonadales bacterium
TGCGGCAGCAGCTGAGGGGACTGCAGCGGTTCTGGGCGAAGGGCTGGGCCGAAGCGGCCCGGTGGGCCCTGACCCACGATACCGGCCTCGACCTGGCTCAGGCGTGGGCCGACACAGCGGTCCAGCAGGCGGAGACATTTCCCAACCTTCGGCTGAAAGCGGCCGTACTGCAGCGCCGGGGTGATGCGCAGGCGGCCGCGGCCGTTGAGCGGCGGGCGCTGGAGGTCGCCACGGAGAATGACATCAACAACTTCGGGTACGCCCTCCTCAACGCGGGGAAGGTCGACGAAGCGGTCGCCATGTTCCGCCGCAACGTGCGCGATTACCCCCGGTCCTGGAATGTCTACGACAGCCTCGGCGAGGCGCTCGCCAGGAAAGGGGTGAAGAAGGAAGCCCAGGCCAACTACCGGAAGGCGCTGGAGATGGTGCAGGACGAGCGGCAGAAGGCAAGAATCCGGGCGGTACTTGCGGGCCTGACCTGAGCCCGTGAGGACGGCGGTCGGCCGGGCTGCCGGGTGGTGGTGACGGGGTCAGCGAGTGAACAGCTTGCCGGTAGTGGCCGCTTCTTTCTCCACCCGGCCGCACATGAGGTCGCAGAGGCGAAAGACATCGGCGTCGGCCAGCCGGTACCAGGTGCTGACGCCGACTTTGCGGCGGGTCACGAAACCGGCCGCGTGGAGCAGCTGCAGGTGCTTCGACACGTTGGCCTGTCCCAGGCCGGTGCGGTCGAGGATCTCGGTCACGGTGCGCTCGCCGCCCTTGAGGACGCTCAGGATCTCGAGCCGGGAGGGCTCGGCCAGGGCCTTGAAGCGCTGGGCGATGAGTCGCAACTGGGTCGTGCTCAGGGTCTTCGGGGCCATGACTCGATGGACTGTTCCGGGCTGTTCAATCGCTCGGCCCCCGGCGCGGCACCGCCGGGTGCAGGGTTGACGTACGCATAATATAACTATATAGTCATATAGCAATATCAGCAAGATCGATTTCGAACCCGTTCCCCCAGGACCATGCGACCTGCAGCTCGGTACGCGCTGGCGCTCCTGCTTCTGGCTCCGCACACCCGGTCGCTGGCCGGACAGAGTCCGCTCAGCCTGGCGGAAGCCCTCGACCGGGCTGATCGTGCCGGCTATGCCAACCGGATCGCCGCGGGAGAGACCAGGGCGCAGGACGGTCAAGCCCTGGCACCGTTCCGCGGCATCCTGCCCACCGTCCGCCTGGAATCGGGCTACGTGCGCACCACCGATCCCCTCAGCGCGTTCGGATTCACCCTTCGGCAACGCCGTGTAACCCCCGCCGCGTTCGCGCCGGCGAGTCTGAACGATCCCCGCGCCATCGGCAACCTGACCGGTGGCCTGATCCTGGAGCAACCGCTGTTCAACGCGGATGCCTGGGCGGGTCGCCGGGCGACGGCGAACGCGGCCGCCGCCCGTCGAGCTGCCGAACGCTGGACCCGCAGCACGACCTCCGTCGAGGTCGTACGCGCCTATTGGGGTGCAGTGCTGGCGACGGAGCAGGTCAGGGCCCTCGAAGCCGCATCCCGATCGGCGCAGTCCCATGTCCGTCAGGCCGAGGCGTTGGTGCGTCAGGGAATGGCAACCGGGTCCGACGCGCTGCTGGCTTCGGTGAAGGCGGGCGAAGTGGAGGTCCAGTTGCTGAACGCCGGTAATCAGGCCGCGGCCGCCCGGCGCGGGCTGGCGACGCTCATGGGTGCCCCGTCCGATACCGGATTCGTGCTGCCGGAGGCTTTGCCTGGTCCGGAATCAATTGGCCCCGCCGCCTCCGAGCTCACAGCCGACTCGGGTTCGCTCGCTACCCGCAGCGATGTCGAAGCTGCCCGGCACGCCCGGGTGGCCGCCGAGGCCGATGCGACTCGCGCGAAGGCGCTGTTCCTCCCGCGGCTCAATGGCTTCGGTCGGCTGGACTGGAACGATCCCGATACGCCGTTTGGGGGAAGGAGCGCGTGGACGCTCGGCGTGATGCTGAGCTGGTCTCCTTTCGCCGGCGCGTCGGAGATGGCTGAACTGCGGGCCGCGGGCGGGCGCCGGGAGTCGGCCCAGGCCAGGGCGGACGCTGCGGTTGCCGAGGCCGGTCTGGATCTGGCCCGCGCGCGGGACGCGCTGGCCACCGCCGTCGCCCGTCTGGCTATCGCGGAACGGAGCGTTGCCCAGGCACACGAAGCGCACCGGATCGTGGGGCGCAAGTATGATGGCGGCCTCACCACGATCACGGAGCTATTCGATGCCGCCGCAGTGGAAACGGCCTCGGTCCTGGGCTACGCATCGGCACGCTACGACGCGCTGGTGGCGATCGCCGATCTGCGGCGAGCCGCGGGGCTTGACGTCGGGTCGGCGGCCCGGTGGCCAGGCGACTCGGCAGTGGAAGGGGGCGAGTGATGCGGAGCATCGTACCGACGATTGTGGCAGCGGCTTTGGTCGCCGGCTGTGATTCAGTGGAGCACCGGCCGCCGGGCCGTCCAGCCGCAGAGCCGCCACCGGGCACAACCGTCTTCATGGTCGCCGAAACTACCATCACCGCCAGCTTCGACGCGGCCGGCATCGCCGAGCCGGTGGAACAGGCCAGGCTGTCCACCCGCCTCATGGGCAACGTCACCCAGGTCCTGGCGCACGAAGGGGACCGGGTCGGCAAGGGCCAGCTGTTGGTGCGCATCGACGCCCGTGAAGTGGAGGAGAAGCGCAGTCAGGCGGAAGCTGGCATTGCGGAGGCGGAGGCGGTGTACCGTGACGCGCTCACTCAGGCAGAGCGGTTCCGCGGACTGTACGCCGACAGCGCCGCGACTCGGTATCAGCTCGATCAGGCAGAGACCGGCCTTGCCCGGGCCGACGCCGCCCTCCGCAGCGCCCGGGCGGCCCGAGGGGCGGTAGAGGCCCTGGGCGGCTACGCGGAGATCCGCGCGCCGTTCGCCGGAATCGTAACCGCTCGCCATGTCGACCCCGGAGCTTTTGTGGCGCCGGGGACTCCCCTCGTCGAGGTCCAGGATGCCTCGCGGCTCCGGATCAGCGTGACGGTCCCGCCACGGGTCGCGGCGACGCTCAAGCGAGGACAGCGGATCCCGGCGGAGATCGAAGGCCGCCCAGTCGCGGCCACCATCGAAGGGTTGGTGCCGGCACCCGCAGGTGCGGTCTATACCGTGAACGCCGTGGTGCCGAATCCCGCATCGACAATGCTGGCCGGAAGTGCGGCGACCCTCCGTATTCCGGACGGGACCCGCAAGGCATTGCTGATCCCGGTGAGCGCGCTGGTTCGACAGGGAGACCTGATCGGCGTCCGGGTCAGTACGGCGGGCAGGGCGGAGTTGCGGTGGGTGCGGATGGGTACCGGGTACCGCGTACCGAGTGCCGCGCACGAAATGCCGGCTGTCGAGGCGGGAGCTCGGATAGAGGTCCTCTCCGGGCTTCGCGCTGGCGATACCGTCCTGGTTGGGGCCGACTGACCATGGGGCCCGCCGGCAGGATCGCCAGCCGCTTCCTGCACTCGAAGCTGACGCCGCTCGTGACTCTGGCGTCGCTCGCGGCGGGCCTCATCGCGATCCTGGGGACCCCCCGCGAGGAAGAGCCGCAGATCTCGGTTCCGATGATCGATGTGATGGCGGCGCTCCCGGGGGCCTCGCCAGCCGAGGTGGAGAACCTCCTCACCCGCCCGATCGAACAGCGCATGTGGGAGATCCCCGCCGTCGACCATGTCTATTCCACGGCGGGCGAGGGCTTCACCCTGGTCACGGTTCGCTTCCGGGTCGGGGAAGACCAGGAACGGAGCGTCACCCGGGTCCATGCCCGGCTGTTGGCCGACGTGGATCGCATGCCGCCGGGGGCGCTGCCTCCCATCGTGAAGCCGCACTCGATCGATGACGTCCCGATCCTGGCCCTCACGCTGTCATCCAGCAGGTACGGCTCCAACCAGCTGCGCCAGCTGGCGCTGCATCTCGAGACCGAGCTGCGCACCGTCACGGACGTCTCGGCGACGTCGGTGATCGGCGGCGAGCCCAGGCAGATCCTCGTGGATCTGGATCCGGCACAGTTGACCGCGGCGGGCGTGGCGCCGGGTGAGGTAGCCCTCGCCCTCAGGGGCGCTAACGCGAGGCTCGAGGCGGGCGAGTTTGCCCTGGGGGGGCAGGCCTTTCGGGTCCAGGTGGGGGCGGCGCTCCGGTCCGCGCAGGATGTGGCGAGCGTGGTGGTCGGTACTCGAGGCGGCGCCCCGGTGTATCTCCGCAACGTGGCCACGATCCGGGAGGACTTTGGGGAGCGGACCAGCTATGTGAGTCACAACTCCGGTCGTGGCTCCGCCAGTGCCGTGACTATCACGGTCGCGAAACGGAAGGGAGCCAACGCGACAGTGGTGGCACACCAGGTTCTCGAGCGGGTGGACGAGGCGCGGGGCCGGCTGCTGCCCGCCGACGTCACGGTGACGGAGACCCGGAACTACGGGGAAACCGCGCGCGAGAAGGCCAGTGAACTGATACTGCACCTGGGCATCGCGACCCTGTCGGTGACCGCTCTCATTCTGCTCTTCCTGGGCTGGCGTGAAGCGCTCGTGGTGCTGGTGGCGGTGCCGGTCACGCTGTCACTCACTCTGTTCGCCTATTACGCCCTGGGATACACGCTCAATCGGATCACGCTGTTTGCCCTGATCTTCTCGATCGGCATCCTGGTCGATGACGCGATCGTAGTCGTGGAGAACATCTACCGGCATCTGCGGCTTGGCCGACGTCCCCCGGTCGAAGCGGCCGTGGAAGGCGTGGACGAGGTCGGCAACCCGACCATTCTGGCCACCTTTACGGTCATCGCGGCGATCCTGCCGATGGCGTTCGTCTCCGGGTTGATGGGTCCGTACATGCGGCCGATCCCGGTTGGGGCGTCCGTGGCGATGCTCGCCTCGCTGGCCGTGGCGTTCGTGATCACTCCCTATGTGGGTTTCCGGCTACTGGCGGGGCATGTGAACTCGGCGGCTCGACCGCTTGGCGACTCGGCGGCCCGGCCATCTGCAGAAGGCGTGGAGCAGCGAGCCGGGCGGTACCGGGCCCTGATGTCTCGGCTCATGGAGCACCGCCGGACCCGGTGGATCTTCTATGGCGGCCTGGGCGTCCTGCTTCTCCTTTCGATGGGCCTGGTCGCGATCCGCGCCGTCCAGGTCAAGATGCTGCCCTTCGACAACAAGTCGGAGTTCCAGGTGATTCTGGACCTGCCGGAGGGGTCGACGCTCGAGACCAGCGCGGCTTTGGGCGCAGAGGTCGCAGCCTGGCTCCAGCAGGTTCCCGAAGTGAGCCACATCCAGGTGTACGCCGGCACGGCCGCGCCCTTCAACTTCAACGGCCTGGTCCGGCACTACTTCCTGCGTCAGGGCTCGAACGTGGCGGATGTTCAGGTCAACCTGGTCTCCAAGGGAAAGCGCGACCGACAAAGCCATGCCATCGCGGTCGCGGTGCGGCCGGGGATCGATTCGATCGCAGGTCGCTACGGCGCCAGCGCCAAGGTCGCGGAGATTCCCCCGGGCCCGCCCGTGCTCTCGACCCTGGTGGCCGAGGTCTATGCGGGGAGCGACCCGGCCCGGTTGGAGGCCGCCACCCGGGTGCGGGAGATCTTCGATCGCACGCCCGGCGTCGTGGATGTCGACTGGACGGTCGAGGCGCCGCAGGCGCGGCTGTCCTACCGGGTAGACCGCGAGCGCACGGCCCAGGCCGGGGCGAGCGTCGAGCAGATCGTGCAGACCGTATTTCTGGCGGAGCAGGGAAAGCCGGTCGGCCTTGCCGCCTCGGAGACGGCGCGAGAGGGCGTCGCCATCGTGCCACGACTGCCGCTGGAGCGACGCTCTACGGTCGAGGCGCTGCTGGCGCTTTCGGTTCCGACGGCCACGGGCCCGCAGCCCCTCGGACGATTCGTGACGGTGGACTCGACTACGCGCGACCAGGCACGATACCGGCGCGATCTGCGGCCGGTCATCTACGTGACCGGGGACGTCGCCGGCTCCATCGAAAGCCCGGTTTACGCCATTCTGCACATGAATCGGGCGCTCGACACCGTCCGGGTGCAGGGTCAGCCGATCCGTCGCTACAACGCGGTTCAGCCGGATCGGCTCGACGAGACGGCGGTCAAGTGGGACGGTGAATGGCAGATCACGATCGAGGTGTTCCGCGATCTCGGCCTCGCCTTCGCCGCCGTGCTGCTCCTGATCTACGTGCTGGTGGTGTGGTGGTTTGAATCCTTCACCATTCCGCTGGTGATCATGGCGCCGATTCCACTGACGCTGATTGGGATCTTGCCCGGACATGCCCTGACGGGCGCCTTCTTCACAGCCACCAGCATGATCGGCATGATCGCCCTCGCGGGGATCATTGTGCGCAATTCCATCCTGCTGGTCGACTTCATCCAGCTCGCCCGGGACCGCGGGGTCCCCCTCCGGGACGCCGTGATCGAGGCGGGGACCGTGCGCTTCCGGCCGATTGCCCTGACTGCCGCAGCGGTCGTCGTGGGGGGGCTGGTGATTGTCCTCGATCCCATCTTCCAGGGTCTGGCGGTCGCGCTGATGAGCGGGGCCGTGGTGGCTACGCTGTTGACGATGGTGGTGGTGCCGTTGCTGTACTGGGAATTGAACCGGCGGGGGAATGGGGAACGGGGAATGGGGAACAGGGGAGTCTGAGCGGCTTCCCGCTCCCCTTTCCCTGTTCCCTCTTCCCTGTTCCCCCTATCTCACATCGTGGAGGCTTACATGTGCAATGAAATGGTCATCCGGCGCTTCGCCGGTACCTTCGTCCTGCTGTCGCTGGCGCTCGGATGGTGGGTCACCCCGTACTGGTTCCTCTTCACCGCCTTCGTCGGGGTCAATCTTATCCAGTCGACCCTGACCGGTTTCTGTCCGCTGGAGCGGATCCTGGGCCGGTTCGGCCTGTTCGGCTGCAAGCCGGCGCCCAAACCGGGGGTCATGGGGGTGTGATCCGGATCACCACTTAACGATTTGACGCCGGGTGCCTCTTACGGGCTGAAGCTGGCCAAACCGACAACCCATCGTAAGGAGCACCTGGCATGTCGCCCTCAACCGCGAAATCCACTGCCGTCCTGGTGACGGCGCTGGTCCTGGCACTCGGCGCCTGCTCGGAGGGCACGTCGCCTTCGGGCGGAACCAGCAACGCGCTGTCGCAGGCTCAGGCCAATGACATCAGCTCGGACGTCACGTTGGACCTCGATGAGCTGGCCGAGCTGTCAATGTACGACGGATCCAACGGGGTCTCGCTCGGCGCCGCACCTCATGGCGGCGTTTCGAGTCAGAGCGGCCCGCCGGCCGCCTGCGTGACCGTTTCTCCCACCCCTGTGGTCAACAGTGACGGTGATGCAGTACCGGATTCGGTGCGCTTCGACTACTCCAACTGCACGTTCACCCGGTTCGGCGGAACCGTGACCGACGCTTTGAGCGGCACCATCGATTTCGTCGACCCGTTGCCGACCCAGGCCAACCTGGGAGTCCGTCACCACTTCAACGATTTCACCCGCACGCGCACCAACAGCGTGACCCCGCTGCGCAGCTTCAAGGCCGTCTACAATGGCACCCGGGAGTGGGGCGGGGATGCCGACACCCTGGGCCACACCATCACCAACTTCGTGTCGCAGTGGACGCATCCGAGCGGCCGCGTCACCACTCACACCAAAGACTGGGTCGCGAGATTCACCGCCGCCACCCCGGGAACCATCTCGCTGGTTACGCCGCTTCCGGCCGGCAGTTTCACGGTCAACGGTACCGGTAGCTGGGCCACGCTCAACCGGACCTGGAGCGTCCAGACCACCACGGTGGCCGATCTCGTCTACGACCCGACCTGCCAGGTGGCCCCTCGCTTCACCGCCGGCCAGGTGGACCTGGTGGTGACGCGGAACGGAGTCGTGACCAACGTGTCGATCGTGTTCACCGCCTGTGGCACGTATACCGTGACCCGGACCCCGGGCACGACGACATGACCTGAAGGCGGAGAAGGGAGAAAGGAGAAGGAAAGAGGGACCTCCCTTTCTCCCTTCTCCTTTCTCCCTTCTGCCTTTTCCCCTGCCTCATTCCTTCCCCATCCCCGGGGTACGCCGTCCCGCTATATTCCCGCCCGTTCAGGCAGTTCATTGAGCCCCCCTTTTGGGAGTATCCATGAGAATCGCGGCCTACCCGGCGCTGGCCGCCTGCGCGATCGTCGCGGGCTGTGCCCAGCAGGCGGGATCTGGCAAGCTCGCCACGACGGATGACAGCGTGAGTTACATCCTGGGCTACAAGATGGGAGAAAACCTGAAGCAGCAGTCTGTCCCCGCCAAGCCCGAACTGGTGTACCGGGGACTCCGGGAGGCCATGTCAGGCAACAAGGCCGAGATGGCGGACTCGACGATGCAGGCGACCCTGATGGCCTTTCAGGTACGGATGATGGGCATCCAGCACGAGCGGGACTCGATCGCCGGCATTGAGAACCGCAGTACCGGGGAGCAGTTCCTGGCCGGGAACAAGGGGAAGGATGGCGTGAAGACCACCGCGAGCGGCCTGCAATACAAGGTGCTGAAGGAAGGAACCGGGCCGCGGCCCCAGCCGACGAGCCAGGTCACGGTCCACTACAAGGGCACCCTGCTCGATGGCAAGCAGTTCGACAGCTCGTACGACCGGAGGGAGCCCGCCACCTTTCCGCTCAACCGGGTCATCCCCGGCTGGACCGAGGGGGTCCAGCTGATGACGGTCGGCTCCAAGTATCAGTTCTGGATTCCGAGCGACCTGGCCTACGGCCCGCAGGGGTCACCCCCGACCATTCCTCCCAATTCAACGCTGGTGTTTGAGGTAGAGCTGCTGTCCTTCAAGTGAGCTGGCCTCCGAGCGCTGCGGCGATGCCCGACATTCCGGTCCGGCTCAGCGACGCGCTCGAGGGACGCTACGCCCTCGAGCGCGTCGTCGGCCGCGGCGGGATGGCCACGGTGTACCTGGCGCGGGACCTTCGCTATGCCCGCCCCGTCGCCCTCAAGGTCCTCCACGCCGAGCTCAGCGCGACCCTGGGCGCCGAGCGATTCCAGCGCGAAATCCAGATCGCCGCGCGGCTGCAGCATCCGCACATCCTCATGCTCATCGAGGCGGGAGAGGCCGCGGGCCAGCTGTATTACGTGATGCCATTCGTGGAGGGGGAGTCGCTACGCCAGCGGCTGCTTCGCGAGCGCCGCCTTCCGCCGGCGCAGGTGGTCCCGCTGGTCCGGGAGGTGGCGAGCGCACTCGACTACGCCCATCAGCACGGCGTCATTCACCGCGACATCAAGCCCGAGAATATTCTGCTCACCGCAGGGCACGCGCAGGTCGCCGACTTCGGCGTCGCCAAGGCGGTCACCGCGGCCACCGACCAGGCGCTGACCCGGACCGGCTTTCCGGTGGGCACGGTCGGGTACATGAGCCCGGAGCAGGCCGCCGGGGTCGCCGACCTGAACGAGCGCAGCGACGTGTACAGCCTCGCCGCGACGACCTACGAGATGCTGGTGGGCGAGGTCCCGGGTATGTGGCCGGGAGAGGAGGCCGCCCGGGCCCATCGCTTCACCGAGGCCGCGCCCAGGCACCGCGCCGCCCTCGATCAACTGCCTGGCGGCGTAGAACCGGTGCTGGTCCGGGGGCTCCTCCTGCGGGACATCCAGCGCTACCCCACGCCCGGGGCTTTCGCCGGCGACCTGGCCGAGGCTTCCGGCCCTACGCCCCGATTCAGCACCACCGCGGCAGACCAGATCCTGGCGCGGGCGGCGGAGCTCGATGCGGCGGCACCCACAACCGACGCGGGTCTTTCGCTGGCAGGACTGAAGCGGATCGCCGGGGAGGTGGGGATCGCCCCGGAGCATGTGGCGCGGGCGGCGCGGGAGGTAGTGCGCCGGGACTCGCAGGCGATCAGGGTCAACCCGCTCCTGGGCAGCGCCACCCGGCTCGTCATTGAGCGCACGGCGGAGCGCGAGTTTGCCGAGTCGGATACGCTGGCGTTGATTGAGGCGATCCGCTCCACCATCGGGAACCTGGGGCAGGTGAGCAGGCTGGGGCGTGAACTCACCTGGCAAACCAGTCACTATGCGGGCAGCATGGGGCGGCTGGTGTTCGTGACCCTGCACGCCGGCGACGGCGTGACCCGCATTCGCATCGATGAGAACGTGCGTCACCTGGCCGGCGGCTACTTCGGCGGTATCGTGGGCGGTCTCGGTGGCGGTGGGATGGGCGCCGCGATCGGGATCGGGCTCGGGGTGTTTCATTCCGGCGTCGCGGTGGCGGCGCTGGTGGTGTCGCTCCTCGGGGGGAGCTACGGACTTGCCCGGACGCTATTCCGCACCATGGTGCGGAAACGGTCGGCAGAGCTCAATGAGCTTGCCGACCGTCTGGTGAGCCTGATCGAGGAACCGGGTCCCCGCTGACTCTCCGCCCCGCGCCTACTGGAGCCGGACCCGCTCGACCCGCCGGGTCCCGGTCTGGGCGTTGTAGATGTCCAGCTGGACGATTGCGCCCTTCCGGGGAGCACCAATCGCCGACTCCGCGTCCGCCGCGCTCCGAACCGGCTTCCCCTCGATCGAAACGATGACGTCGGCCCCCCCGTCCTCGGGCGGCGCGACCTGATCGGCCGAGGGCCCGTCGTCGTCCACGCCGGTGACGACCAGACCGCGGACCCCGTTCTCTTCGCCGGGCCTCACGGTCAGTCCCAGGGGCCTCAGATCCACTTCCGCCGGGGCATCCTTCTCCGAGGAACCCTGATCGACTGTTGCCACCGGCCTCGCCGCCGGCGGGGCCTCCTGCAGGGTGACGCGCAGGGTACGGCGCACGCCGCCCTTCCGGGCCACCTCCACCGCAACCTCGTCGCCAGGCCTGCGGAAAGCGATGGCCTGCTGCACCTGACCCACGTAGTCGACCGGCTTGGCGTCTACCGCGACGATCACGTCCCCCTCGTGCACGCCGGCCCGCCGTGCCGCCGAGTTGCCGTCGCCCAGGTCTTCCACCACGACGCCCCGTACGTCACGGAGCCCCACGTAGGCCGCATCGGCCTCGGTCGCGTCCTTGACCTTCACGCCCAGCATGGCGCGACGCACCCGTCCGCCGTGGGCCAGCTGCTCCATCACCTCCCGCGCGATGTTGACCGGGATCGCGAAACCGTAGCCGGTGTAATAGCCGGTTTCGCTCGCGATCGCGGCGTTCACGCCGATCACTTCACCCTGGACATTGACCAGCGGGCCGCCCGAATTACCGGGATTGATCGCGGCATCGGTCTGGATGAAGTCCTGGATGCTGCGCTCGGTCTGGTTGGGGAGCTGGAGGGTCCGTCCCTTGGCGCTAATGATCCCCGACGTGACGGTGAACGAGAGATTCTCACCCAGCGGGTTGCCTACCGCGAGCACCCACTCGCCCACGCGGGCCTGATCGCTGTTGCCGAGAGTCGCCGGGGTGAGCCCGTCGGCATTCACGTGCAGCAGCGCGATATCCGTGGTGGGGTCGCTGCCTATCACCCGGGCGATGAACTCGCGGCGATCGAGGAGGCGGACGGTGACGTGTTCGGCGCCGTCGACAACGTGGGCATTGGTGAGGATGTCACCATCCGCCGAGACAATGAAACCGGAGCCGGACCCGCGTTCGACCCCGGGAGTTCGGGGCATGCCGGGGAAGTTACGGAAGAACGGAGTGAATTCGCGGGGAATGGCGAAGCCCTGCTGGTCGGACCGGCGACGGGTGCTTTCGATATAGACCACGCTGGGCTTCACCCGGTCCGCAACGGCGGCGTAGGCATCGCTCAACGCCGTCAGGGCGGCTGTACTGGAAGGGCCTGCAGTGGCGATCGGGGTCGCTTGGGCGACCGAATGCCGCGGCAGATTGAACATGCCGGCCACGAGCAGGCCTATTGCGAATGAGACCGCCACGAGGGCGGTAGCCCGGCCTGGCCTTGGGTGCAACGACATCTACTCCTCCATGCGACGCGCCGACTCATCGGGTCAAAATGTCTTCATGGGCCAGATCGCCCGACATATTGTCCCGATGGCGCGCATCATCGGCGCTAACTCGCGATTCTGGATTACCGTGAGCGCGTCGGATGGAAGAACAGGCAGACGCCATGCCAGCCAGCAGATGCCTCAGGACGCTTCGGCTGCTTTCAAACGTCGCAGGCCGAGTGGCCGTGCCAGGCGCTCGCCGTGCGGTCTGACGGTGTGGAAGTGCCGCCGCGCCGCTCCGCCGGTGCGCCGGTCCACCTCGTGAATCCCAGCCACAGGCCGAAGACCGCAGACACCATGACGGTCTCCCAGAGAACCTCGTGCGCGAAACCGAACAGCTCCGGCCGACGCACACCCATATAGAAGAGATGGACCAGCCGGACCTGGTTGAGTCCGAGCACCAACGGTACGCCCAGGGCGACGGCAAAAAGCTTGCGGCGTCCCACGCCGGGCCAGGCCAGCACCCCCACGGCGAGCAGCAGGGCCGGGATCACCCCGGTGCATCCTCGCGAGATCTGGTAGGCGAAACCGGCGGAATGGGAGATGACCGTGCCATGCCTCACCGCGTCGAGGCCCAGGGCCCGGATGAGGGTGAGCGTCAGATCGGCCGTCAGGGTTCGGAGCGGGACGAGCACCGGCCCCAGGTACTCGTCCCGGTACCCCAGGACCGCGACCAGTGCGAAACCGGCCAGGGTCAGGATGAACCGGAGCTCGGGCCCACCCGGGCGTCTCACGCGGCGGCCGGCCTCTGCCGGGCTCGCCTCGCCGCCGCGAAGGCGATGAGGAGAATCAGTACCAGCAGTCCGGGGACCGAGAGGTCGGGCACCTTCACCGGCGTGCTGACCGTGACGCCGTTGGCCGTCGCGGAGACGGAGGTGTTGCCGGTCTTGACCCCGGTCACGGTGGCCGTGGCAACGCCGGAGACGTTGGTGACGACGGTGGCAGGCGCGACCCTGGCGATGCCCGGATCGCCGGTGGCGAAGGTCACCTGCACTCCGGACCGCGGCACACCGCCGACCCGAACCGTCGCTCTGGCGGTCGTGGTCTCCCCGTTTGCGAGGGTCTTGTCAGGATCCAGGACGAGGGTCACGCTGGTTGCCGCTGGCGTCGTGTCACGCAGGGCATTCAGCAGCCCGGCGCCGCAGGGCTGCGGGCATTCCGCGGACGACCGCGGCAGCGCGCGGGCCTGCAGCTCAGCCAGGAGCTGCGCCGGGGTCAGGTTGGGCGTAGCAGCGAGCCAGAGGGCCGCCACGCCTGCCACGTGCGGCGTGGCCATGGAGGTGCCGTTGTAGTAGGCATAGCCGCCCTGCACCATGCTGAGGACGCCGTCGGGCTGACCGTCGCCGTTGTCGTCGCGATCTACGTCCCCGCCCGGGGCCATGATCTCGACGGTGGATCCGAAGTTCGAGTAGCGAGTGACCAGGCGGCCCCGTGCGTCGCTGGCGGCTACGGTGATCACGTTGTTGCAGCTGGCGGGAAGCACCTGGGAGGCGTCGGTCGCGTCGTTCCCTGCGGCCACGACCACCACCGCCCCGGCGGCGACCGCGTCATTGATCGCGGCCTGGGTGGAGGGTGAGCTGCTGCAGGGCGTGCCGGGCGGTGTGCCGAGGCTCATGCTGATGACGCGGGCGCGGCTCGGGTTCGCGGGCACCCCGGGAATCGAGAGCCCGGCGGCCCAGCGGATGGCGTCGTTGATGTCGACCGTCGAACCGCCGCACTTGCCCAGTACCCGCACCGGCTGAACTGTCACAGCCCAGTTGATCCCCGCCACGCCGGTCCCGTTGTTGGTCCTGCCCACTCCAACTGTCCCGGCGACATGGGTGCCATGCCAGCTGCTCGGCTGCGCCGGGCTGCCGGGAAAGCACTCGTTGGCGGCGCTGGCATCGCCCGGATCGGTGGCGTTTGCATCCCGCCCGTCACCGTCGTTGCCGACGAACGAGTCGTCGATCATGTCGTAGCCGGGAGCAAGATTGGCGGAGCCGGTGATGTCCGGGTGGGTGGGCAGGATGCCGGTATCGAGGATGGAGACCACCACCGTGCTGCTGCCGGTGTCGGTGTCCCAGGCTCTGGGGAGGTTGATGCCGCCGGGCGAGGCGCCGGCACCGGTCCCGTTGTTCCGGTAGTGCCACTGATCCGCGAAGCGGGCGTCGTTGGGTGTCCGGTCCGGTGCGGCCACCGCCCGGCCCAGGTCGACGGGGTAGACCCGGAAGTTGGGCTGCGCGTACTCCACGTCGGGACTGGCCCGGAAGGAGTCCACTACGGCGAGGGTGCGGTCCCGCGCATCCGCCGGGGCCATGCTCGCCAGGTAGGCGCGGTTGAACCGATACACGAATTCGCCACCGGAGGTCTGGCGCGCGGCCGACTCGAGCCTCAAGGCCAGCAGCCGGTCGGCTGGCGGCGGGGCTCCCGTCTTCATCTTGACGATGACCTGGCCCGGCACGAAGACCGCCTCGGGCGGCAATTTGCGCTCGAGCATCGTCTTGACCGTCTGGGGCCTGATCTGCTGAGCGGCGACCGACGGGACGGAAACCAGACCCAGCAGAAGCACCGCGACTACCGAGCGAGTGGGTGTCATCCTAAGCTTCCTTTCGGTGCCTCGGCGCACAGGGAGGGGACGCCGGCAATGATCGCAGTCGTTAAGACGCATGGATTGCTGCACGTTTTCATGGGGGCAGCCATGATCCAGGCACAGCCGTTCGTGCCCGGCGAGGTACTGATCCGCTTCGTCGCGGGAAGCGAGGGACGCCAGGCGACCCGGAAGAGCGTGGAGACCAGCCCCCCCAACTTCCAGCTCCTGGCGGGCGTGACGGCCGCACTGGGCGAACGGGTCGATACCCCGCTTCGCGCGGTTCGGGTGGGCGGGGGTGAGTGGCTGCTGCTGCGGGTGCACGTTGATGACCTGGCGCGCCGGACCGCAGACCGCCTGGCCCGCTGCCGCCGGGTCGCGCGGGCGACCCGAGACCCCGGCGACTCGGCCAAGGCCGTGATCCACACGACCTTCCAGCCGGGCAGTTCCGAGGCTCGGCTCCTGGCGCGGGCGGGCCAGCCCGACGGGAAAGCGCAGCTGGATTCTCTGATCACCGACGTCGCCCGGCGGATTCACACCCCGCTCAAGGCAGCGGTGAGCGGGGAGGAGCTCCTGATCGAGGTGGATCTCGAGGCCCTGACGCTACAACTGGTGGAACGGCTGAAGGCGCTCCCCGACATCGAGTCCGCCCAGCCCAACTTCCGAATGCGAGCCTTCGGTCCCCGCAGTCCCTAGCCGGCGGGAGGGGCCCGTCACCGGGTCGAGATTACCCAGGGCGGGTCGGGCAGGCTGGAACCGGGATCACATCGGCGTCGCTAGAACGAGACTTTGGTGATCCGCCCTTCCACCCCCGCCAGCCAGCCCGCGTCCCGGCCCGCGAATCCGGCGCTCCAGTACCCCAGGGTGTCGAGGGGCTGCCAGGTTCGTCCATCGTCGGGCGACCAACTGGCGCCTCCGGGTCCAACGGCCACGACGGTTCCCGCTTTTCCAGGGACATACACCGCCGCGTAGATGGGGCCCGTGAAGCTGGGTTGCCCGCCCAGGGTCCAGGTGACCCCACCGTCCTCCGTGCGAGCCACGTTCTCGGTCTGGGCGTCGTTGCGGGCGATATCGCCCCCGACGGCGATGCCGTCGAGCGCGTTGCGGAAGGCGATCGAGGTGTGTCCGGTGGTGCTGGTTCCGTGGACGATCGGCGTGGTGACATTGACCCAGGTCCGCCCCCGGTCCGGCGTATGGAAGATGCGCGCCTCCTTGCCGGCCCCGGTGGCGACCCAGGCCGCCTCCTTGCCGACGGTCACGACACAGGTTCCGCTGGCGGCGAAGGCCCCTTCACCTGCTGTCGCACCGCCCACCGTGCCCGGGTCCCAGCTGGCGCCCCCGTCATCGGTCGTCAGGTAGGGGAACCGGCCATCCACATTGTCGCTCCAGGCGATGCCGTTTCTCCGGTCCCAGAAGGCGAAACAATCGTAGAACGCGGCGGGATCGCGGTTGATGAACTGAATCTGCCAGTTGAGCCCTCCATCCGCCGTCTTGTAGATCCTCGATTTCGTGCCCGGCCCCGCGCTCAGCAGGTAGGCGGTCTTGGCGTCGAAGGCCTCGACGTCGCGGAACTCGAGGCTGTCGGCCTCGGGGACCTGGCCGGTGCGCCAGCTCAGCCCTCCATCGATCGTCACGGCGAAGGTCCCGCCGGTGCCGCTTACCCAGACCACCCGGTGATCCACCACGCTCACCGCCTGCAGCCGGGCGGTGGTGCCGGAGACCAGGTCCTGCAACTTCGGTCCGGACGGAGATTCACGGGGTGGGGGCAGCGGCTGCATCGCAGGCTTGGGCGGCGCGGGCGGATGGTAGGGGCTGCAGGCGCTCACGGTGAGCACCAGGAAGCTTGCACGGGTCAGGCGCATTGACTGTCCAAACGTGAGAGTGACGGGGCGAAAAGTAGTTTGGGGACCCCGTGGCCGGGAGGAGTTCCGTGCCGTTGGTGCCGCCCGTATACTCCGTCCACGCACCGGAGCATATCGCTCTCCTTCCGGAGTCACCGTGACCCACATCCCGGATCGTCTTCGCTCGGCACTGGCTGACCGTTACACTCTCGAACGGGAGATCGGGAGCGGCGGGATGGCCACGGTATACCTGGCCGAGGACCTGCGGCACCAGCGCAAGGTCGCGTTGAAGGTGCTCCGGCAGGAGCTGGCCGTCGCGCTCGGCCCCGAGCGGTTCTCGCGCGAGATCCGGATCGCCGCAGCCCTGCAGCACCCGCACATCCTGCCGCTTCTGGACTCGGGCGAGGCGGGCGGTTTCCTCTACTATGTCATGCCGTTCATCGAGGGGGAGTCGCTGCGGGAGCGGCTGGGTCACGGCGAGCTTCCCGTCAGCGACGCCATCCGGATTCTGGCGGAGGTGGCCGACGCACTGGCCCACGCCCACGCCCACGGCGTGGTGCACCGCGACATCAAGCCTGACAACGTGCTGCTCTCCGGTCGCCACGCGCTGGTGGCGGATTTCGGAGTCGCAAAGGCTGTCAGCGAGGCCACCGGCCGCAACCAGATCACCACCGCCGGCGTCGCGATCGGCACCCCGGCCTACATGGCCCCCGAGCAGGCGATGGCCGACCCCCACCTCGATCACCGGGTGGACCTCTACGCCCTGGGTGTCCTGGGGTACGAGATGCTCACCGGCCGTCCGGTGTTCAGCGCCACCACCGCGCAGGCGATGCTGGCCGCCCATGCGACTCAGGAGCCCGAACCCGTCGACCGCCTGCGCCCGGGCATCCCTCCGGCGTTGACTCACGCCATCATGCGGTGCCTCGCGAAGCGCCCAGCCGACCGCTGGCAGCGCGCGGACGATCTGGTGGCGCAACTGGAGCCGCTGCGCGCCACGAGCAGCGAGACGACTGCGGCCGGAACTCAGCCGATGGTCGCCGCGCCGCGAACCGGCCCGCGGGCGAAATGGGTCGCTTCGGGAGCGGCGGCGGCGCTGGCGCTGGTCCTTGCGCTCGCACTGGGCCGCCCGGGCCGCCCGGTGGTGACGATCGGCAAGCGGACTACAGTCACGCTCGAGCCGGGCATCGAGGCCGTGCCAAGCCTCTCTCCAGACGGCAAGCTGGTTGCCTACGTGCGACAGAGCGGAGGAGAGAGCCGGCTCTACACCAAGCAGATTGCGGGCGGTGCGCCGGTCATGGTTTCCCCGCCGAGTGTCGGACCGGTCGTCCTGGCGCCACCGGCCTGGTCGCCGGACGGATCCCGACTGCTCTACGAAACCGCGCGCGGGCTGGAGATCGTTCCCGGGCTCGGCGGAGTATCCAAGGTCGTGGTGTCCCGTCCCTTCTCAGCTGCCCCAGCTGCTGCGTGGTCCCCGGACGGAGAGCGCGTTGTCATCAGCACCGACAGCGCCCTATCGGTGCGCGGCCTTGGCGACACCACCAGCCGGCTTCTGGTCCGGGGTACCGAGCTGCATTCACCGGCCTGGTCGCCGGACGGTGAGTGGATCGCTTACGTCAGCGGCAACGCCGAGTACGTCTTCGCCGGGAACCTCGCGCCGAGCGCCGTCTGGGTCGTCCGGAGCACGGGCGGGGCGCCGGTGCGGGTCACGCCGGACCAGCCGCTGAACGCGTCACCGGTCTGGCTCCCCGACAGCCGGCGGCTGCTGTTCGTCTCGACCCGAGAGGGGGGGCGAGACGTCTATCAGGCGACGCTTGGAGCGGATGGAAAGCCCCAGGGAGCCCCCGTGCGGCTGACGACCGGCCTCAACCCGCACACCATCGGCCTTTCCGCCGATGGCCGGCATCTGGTCTACGCCGTCCTGACCGAGACCGCGAATGTGCGGGTGGCGCGCCTGGCTTCCGGTCGTCCGGTGTCCCTCTCCGAGTTCCAGCCGGTCACCAGCGGTGCCCAGATTACCGAGGAATTCGACGTGTCAGCCGACGGCAAGTGGCTGTATTTCGATTCCAATCGTGACGGGAATCAGAACATCTATCGCATGCCGCTCGACGGCAGCGCCCCTGCCGAAGGCCTCACCTCGGCCCCGGAAGACGAGTTCTGCGCTACGGTGTCTCGCGACGGGCGGTGGGTGGCCTATCATCTGGTGCGCGGCCCGGGCATAAGGGATCTGATGATCGTTGGTGCCGACGGGGGCGTGCCGGAGCGGGTCCCAGTGACCACCCGGAACAACTTCTGTCCAGAGTGGTCCCGGGACGGATCCACCCTGGCCTACGCGTGTGTCGATGACGGTCCCCACCTCTGTACGGTCAGACGGGACAGCCAGGGCGGTTGGGGGCAGCCGCGGATCATCGCCCACATCTATACGGGAGATCCGGGCGCCTTCTCACCGGTGGACGACGCGCTCTTCTTCATCGACAGCCTGGGAAGCGCGGGGCTGCTGATCCGGTCTGACGGCGGAGCTCCTCGCGAAATCACCCGGCTCCCGGCGGGCTTCGCCGGTATCTGGAAACGGTGGTCGGACGATGGGCGCACCATCTACGTTTCGGCCCTGGGCCCGAGCAACGAATACGCCGTCTTCGCCATCCCGGCCTCGGGAGGAGTGCCGCGCCTTATCGTCACCTCCGCCGGGCCCTCCTCCCAGACCTACCGGCACACCTTCGGCGTGCAGGGCGACAAGGTCTACGTGAGCGTAGCGGACCGGCAGGCAGACGTGTTCGTGGTGGAGGTGGGGAACCAGTGAGGCAGGGAAACCAGTGACGTGGAGGCGGGCACGGAGGCCCGCCCCACGGCTCGCGCCTCCGAGGAGCGATGATGGCAGCCGAGAAGACCGAGCCAAAACCGAAGACCAAGCGTCGCCGCAAGAAGGCGCCCGAGCCGCGCGGCCTCACATCCAAGCAGCTCACCTCCACCGAGCCGCCCGCGGCGGTGCAGCGCCTGACAGAACAGGTCGCCGCTGACGGCGGGGTTGTCATCGGGGTATATCGGGAGCCGCTGGGCAGCCAATGGCAGATCCTGGCCGGGCTGCCGATCGATCTGGTGGCGCCCACGCCCTACCAGCGGGATCTGTCCGAGACCCACGTCGCCCGGCTGGCCGGCGCGATCGACCGGCTGGGCCGGTTCATGGATCCGGTCATCGCCGTCCGCACCGCGAAGAATGGGTACTGGACCCCCAACGGCAACCACCGCGTGGCGGCGATGAGGGCGCTGGGGGCCAAATCCGTGGTCGCGCTGGTGGTGCCGGAGCCCGAGATCGCGCATCGCATTCTGGTGCTCAACACGGAGAAGGCTCACAACGTGCGGGAGCGCTCCCTCGAGGTGATCCGGCTGGCGGAGGCGCTGGCGGAGCTCGATGATCGGGCGGAGAAGAGCTACGAGACCGAGTTCGAGGAGCCGTCGCTGCTGACCCTGGGCTGCTGTTACCAGAAGAACGGACGCTTCTCGGGCGGCGCCTACCACCCGGTACTCAAACGGGTGGAAACGTTCATGGCGACCAAACTCTCGCACGCCCTGGCGGCCCGGCGGGAGCGGGCCGAACGCCTGATGCAGCTGGATGAAGCGGTGGCGGCAGCCGTGGCAGGCCTCAAGGCCCGCGGGTTCGAGAGCCCCTACCTCAAGGCCTTCGTGCTGGCGCGGATCAACCCGCTCCGGTTCACGCTCAAGCGGGGTCAAAAGGCCGATTTCGACGAAACCATCGACAAGATGCTGGCCTCGGCCCGGAAGTTCGATGCCGGGAAGATCAAGGCGGACCAGGTGGCGAGGGCCGGTGGAGCGCCGGAGGAGTAGCGGGTGAGCGAACTCCTCCCCCGACTCAGAAGCGCGCTGGAATCGCGCTACACGATCGTCCGGGAGATCGGCGCCGGCGGCATGGCCACGGTCTACCTCGCGGAGGACGTGAAGCACCACCGCCGGGTCGCGGTGAAGGTGCTGCGTCCTGAGCTGGCCGCCACGCTCGGCCCCGCGAGGTTCCTACGGGAGATCGAGATCGCGGCCCAGCTGCAACACCCGCATATCCTGCCGCTGCTCGACTCCGGCGAGGCCGAGGGCTTCCTCTACTACGTGATGCCCTTTATCGAGGGCGAATCGCTCCGTGACCGGCTCAGTCAGAAGGGCGAGCTGCCGGTTCCGGAGGCGGCCCGGCTGCTTCGTGATGTTGCCGATGCGCTCTCGTACGCCCATACCCGGGGCGTGGTCCACCGCGATATCAAACCCGACAACGTGATGCTCTCGGGCCGCCATGCTCTCGTCGTGGATTTCGGCGTGGCCAAGGCAGTGAGTGAGGCCACCGGCCGCCAGACCCTCACTACCCTCGGCGTCGCGCTGGGCACCCCAGCCTACATGGCCCCCGAGCAGGCGGCAGCCGATCCCCACGTCGATCACCGGGCTGACATCTACGCGCTGGGTGCGCTCGGGTATGAGCTGCTCACCGGGCGGCCGCCATTCACCGGGCTCACGCCACAGCAGGTGCTGGCCGCCCAGGTGACCGAGATACCGAAGCCGGTCACCGAGCAGCGGGCCGCCTGTCCGCCGGCACTGGCCGAGACGATCATGCGCTGCCTGGCTAAACGCCCGGCCGACCGGTGGCAGAGCGCCGAAGAAGTAGTGGAGCGGCTGGAGACGCTGGGGACACCCAGTGGCGGCACGACGCCGACCTCGACCCCGCCGACCGCGGCCGTGCGGGTGGACGATTCCTGGTATGGGCATCCCGTCCGGGTGGCCGGGCTGTTCACCCTGGCCGCCGTCGCGATCCTGGGGCTCGTCTACTTCCTCACGATCCAGCTGGGGTTGCCTGACTGGGTCTTGCGCGGCGCGATGGTGCTGCTCCTGCTCGGCCTGCCGATCATGATCGCGACCGGCCTCGTCGAACGCCGCCGGGCGGCGGCGAGGGCGACGGGGCGGCCCACGGTGAGCGGCGAAACCGGACTTCGGGGCTGGATCACCTGGCGCCGGGCCATCCAAGGCGGGCTCGCCGGGTTCTCCGTGCTCGGCGCCGGAGCCACCGTCTACACCGCGATGCGGCTGCTCGGCATTGGGCCGGTGGGGACGCTGGTCGCGAGCGGCAAGCTCTCAGCCAGGGACAAGCTGGTCGTCGCGGACTTCCAGACCAAGGCCGCGGACAGCTCGCTTGGCAGCTCGGTGTCCGAGGCATTCCGAATCGATCTGGCCCAGTCTCCGGTGATCAAGGTTCTCGGTTCCTCCGACGTTGCGAACACGCTGCAGCGAATGGGCAAGGAGCCGCGGCAGCGGCTCGACCCCGCCACGGCCCGCGAAGTCGCGGTTCGCGAGGGCGCCAAGGCCCTGGTGGAAGGCGAGATCAACCCGGTTGGGAAAGGGTTCGTGCTGGCGGCCCGGGTGGTCTCGGCGGGCGATGGAGCCGAGCTGGTGGCCCTCAGGGAGACCGCCGACGACGATGGCCAGATCCTGAAGGCGCTGGACCGGCTCTCCCGGCGACTGCGCGAACGGATCGGCGAGTCGCTCAGGACGATTCGGGCGAACGCCCCGCTGGAGAAAGTCACCACCAACTCGCTGGAAGCCCTGAGACTCTACTCCGAGGGAGTGCGTGCCCACACGATCGGCGACTTCGACCGTGCAGCCGATCTGCTCCGACAGGCGGTGGCCATCGACAGTACCTTCGCGATGGCGTGGCGGAAGCTGGCGGCGTCGCTTGGCTTTGTGGGTTCCGAGGCGGACCGGGTCGCCGCGGCCACGAAGGCCTTCCAGTACCGTGAGCGGCTGCCCGAGATCGAGCGGCATCACGCCGAGGCTTTCTACTACTGGTCGGTGGACGTCAATGTCGACAAGACCGTCCAGGCGTACCGGTCCATCCTCGAGTTGGACCCGAACGACTACGTCGCCCTTGCTAACCTCTCGGGCATCCTCGAGCAGCGACGGCAATATCCGGAAGCTGAACTGCTGGCTACCCGCGCCAACGAGGTGAATCCCGGCAGTAATACAGGCTTCAGCCTGGATCTCCGGCTGGGCAAACGGGCGAAGGCAAGGGCCAGCATTGAAGCCGACGCGAAGGCAAATCCGGAGAGCCCGGGTCCAAGGCTCCTGGAGGCCCTGGCGCTGGCGAGCTACGGTGAGTTCGACAGCGCGCAGCGAAGCCTGCTCCAGACCACCGCGACCCACCGGGACCTGCTCTCCCAGTGGTGGGTCAGCGGAAGCCTCGGCACTCTGGCTCTAATCCGTGGACGGCTGGACGAGGCGGACCGCTACGGACGCCAATACATGGCCGTGAGCGAGCAACGGAAGTTGCCTGGAGCAGCACTCGCCAAGGCGGTGGAGCTGGCCCAGGCGCAGCTCCGGTTCCGGAATGATCGGGAGGGCGCAGTGCGTACCGTTGAAGCCGGGTTGCAGCGGCATCCGCTGAACTCGCTTTCGGCGTACGATCGGCCGTACACCGATCTCGCCGGCTTCTACGCCCTCGCCGGCCAGCCGGCAAGAGCCAAAGCCCTGCTTACGGAGTACGCAGCCGCTCTGCCGGAGGGTTATCGCCGTGGAAACCCGGGACGCCATGCAGCGGCCGGCTATCTCGCCCTGGCAGAAGGGCGACCGCAGGACGCTATCACGGAGTTCCGGGCCCAGTACGACGAAAGCGGGTGCAGCAATTGCGCGCTGTTTGAGCTGGGCAATGCCTATGAACTGGCACACCAGCCAGATTCCGCGCTCGCTGTGTATGAGCGTGCCGTGACAGCGCCCGGCGAAGTCACCCGGATATTTCAGGATAGCCAGACCTTGCCCAGGGCCACCAAGAGGCTGGGCGAGCTGTATGAGGAAAAGGGCGATCGGGAGAAGTCGCTCGACTACTACGGTCGGTTCGTGCAGCTCTGGCGGGAGGCCGATCAGGTACTCCAGCCGCAGGTGAAGGAGGTCAAGGAGCGGATGGTGAGGTTGGCGGGGGAAGGGGGGCGGTGAGGCGGTAGGGCGGGAGAGGCGGGAGAGGCAGTACGGCGGGAGTGGCGGAACGGGGTAAGCACGAGGCTCCCGCCCCTTCCGCCCTTCCCGCCTCTCCCGTGTCCTGCTACGGAGCCGGCGCCAGCTTCTCGAGCACTCCCGTCGCCTGCTCCACCGTGGCCGCGTAGCGCTCCAGCGTCGCCGCGACTTTGCCGATCTGCTCGTCCGCCTCGGACCACCGCTTGGCCTCGATCGTCTCCCGGATCGCGGGCAGGGTCTTCACCCCATACCCCAGCAGCAAGCCCGGCGCGTAGATCTCGTGCCGATACCAGGGTCTCCCCGGCAGCCCCTCCTCCCGCTCCAGCGCCCGCTCGGTGCGGATCAACAGGGCGTTGAGCTCAGCCACCTCCGGTCGCGCCAGGACGTCGCCGTTCCCCGCCATGGCCCGGGCAAGCGCCGCTTCGTAACGGTCGGCGGCCCGGGTGATCCGGGTGGTCGCGTTCTCCAGCGGTGCGAAGTTGAGATAGGGTGGCGTGGAGCTCTTGGGGGGAGGGACCGAGCGCTCGCGGGGGTCCGCGGTGGCCTGGAACACGCCTTCATCCAGTTGGCGGTTCCGTTCGGTGAGGTCATCGCGCTGCTTCTCGAGCAGCTTCTTCACCTCGTCCAGGTAGCGAGCCACCGTCTCCGCGAACCCCGAGAAGTGGAACGGCAGCAGGTCCGCGTCCGCGAGCCGCATGACGGTGGTCCCCGTCAACTGCGCCAGCGCCCGGCCGTAGACGAACGAGGTGTCGAGAAAGCGAGTGTACCAGGCGAACGAGTCGTAGATGGAGTGGTACACCCCGTCGGCGTCCGGTTCCTCACCGCCGAACCCGAGATTGAGCGAGGCGATGGCCGCATACTGCAGGAAGGGCGTGTAGTCGCTGCCGGAGCCAAGCGCCTCGATGCGCAAATCGCCCCGCTCACGGGCGTCCTTGCGGTCCTCGGGCGATCCCCGGCCGATGCGCCGGAGCTGCAGCCGTTTCCAGACGGTCAGGCCGGTCTCCGGGTCCTCGATCTCGCGGGCGACTTCGTTCACCAGCCGCTCCAGCCCATGGGAGCCGCTGGCATCGAGAAATCCCCGCCCGTTACCGTCGGTGTTGATGTAGGCGACGGCATGGGCCTGCAGCTCCGCCAGGTGCTCCTCGACGAACTCGGTGGATCCCACCAGACCGGGCTCCTCGGCGTCCCAGGCGATATACACGAGAGTGCGCCGAGGCCGCCATCCCTGCCGCGCGAGTTCCCCGAAGGCCCGGGCCTCCTCCAGCTCGGCCACCAGCCCCGCGATAGGATCTTCGGCGCCATTCACCCAGGCGTCGAAGTGATTGCCGCGCAGGATCCACTCGCCGGGGAAATCACTGCCGGCCAGTCGCGCGACGACGTTGTACACCGGAGTGGGCCGCCAGTCGAACTTCACAAGGAGGTGCACGACGGCAGGCCCCGGACCGATGTGATAGGTGAAGGGCAGTGCGCCGCGCCAGCTCTCGGGGGCGACCGGCCCGCCCAGGGCGCGGAGCAGCGGTGTCGCATCGGCGTAGGAAATCGGAAGCACCGGAATCCTGGTGAGGGTGCTGGCGCTGTCGAAGGGGAGCCTGGGCCTGCCCGGCCGGGCGCCGAAGAACGGCGTGAACGGATCGCCGGACGCGATCGGCGCATCCTTGACGCTGCCCCGCTGCACTCCCTGGTCCGGCCGGAAGGGTCCCTTGGGATACGCGTCACCGCGGAAGTAGCCGTCGTTCCTGGGGTCGGAATAGATGATGCAGCCTACGGCTCCATGCTCGGCGGCGAGCTTCGGCTTGAGCCCGCGCCAGCCGGCACCGTAGCGGGCCAGTGCGATGGCGCCTGCAACCGAGATTCCCATCCGATCGAGCCGCTCGTAGTCCTCCGGCATCCCATAGTTGACGTAGACCAGAGGCGCGGTGACATCGCCGTCGATCGAATAGACGTTGTACCCGGGTAGCTGCTCGCTCCGCTGGCTTGTGGTGGGATCACCGGCGATCGCCGGCTCCTGAAGCGAGGCCCGGAACTTCGTCGGCTTGACCAGCTCCACCACCCGCTCCTTCGGCGTGGGGAACAGGACTTCGAAGGTGTCGATTGAGGCGTCCCACCCATAGGAGCGGAAGCGGGCCACCAGCCACTCGGCGTTGTGCCGGTCGTAGGGGGACCCGGTGTGGTGAGGCCGGGCGGTGAGCTGTCGCATGCCCTCCCGCAGGGAATCGATGGATGGAATTGCCCGGAACCTGGTCTCCCACTCCCGCTGGCTAGCGCTGTGAGCGGCGCTGTAGCCGCGGAGCGGAGGCTCATCGGCCGTGGCCGCGGCGAGGGTCAGGAGCAGACCGGCACAGGATAGCAGCCGTGCAAGCATGTCGGGGTCCGATGTCGTGGTTGCGGGCTGGTTCAGCCAGGGTTCGAAGATAGCAGTGAGCCTGCCCGGTGGCCGCCCTCGGCGGCGCGGTTACATGCATCCCGGGTCGGGGCGTCGCTGCATGCCCAGCGCGACGATGCCGACAAACCGGTCCACCCAGCGCTGAGGGCCCAGCATGGCGGTGAAGTCCGCGAGCGGATGCGCGGCCACGATTGCATCCGGGGTCTCGCCGGACCGGACCCTGGCTCCGATCCGATCCCGCGCCGCGGCCAGCATCGCCCGATAGGGCAGCACCCCCTCGCGATTGGTCGGGTCTCCGTGGCCCGGCACGATGAGCGTGCGGTCATCGGCCAGCGCCAGCACCCGGTCGATCCCGGCGATCATGCCATCCAGCGTGCCACCGCCCCACCAGTCGAGAAACGGCGGCGCACCTCGCTCCAGCAGGTCGCCCGTGTGTATGACGTTGGCGCGTGGAAACCACACCATGGCGTCCCCACCGGTGTGGGCCGCGGGCGGATGGAGCAGAACCACCGGCTGGCCTTCGAAATCGAGCTTGAGCGAATCGACGAAGGTCCGGTCCGGCAGGGCCTCGGGCGCCGCCGGGGTGCGATGCCAGTCCAGCTCGGTGATGGTGGTGTCCTTCACCGCTTCCCGAGGCAGGTTCTGGTGGGCGATGATGGTGGCGCCGCGGGCCCGCCACCACGGATTCCCCTCGATGTGGTCGGCGTGATAGTGGGTGTTGATCACCACGCGCACCGGCAGGGAGGTGACGGTACGGAGCGCGGAATCGGCGAGGGCGACTCGCTTGGCACTCTGTCCGTCAACCAGCAGCACGCCCGAGTCTCCAACCAGGGCCAGCAGGTTGCCGTTGGCGAAGCCGGAAATGAGGTAGATCCGGGGGGTGAGGGACTCAATCCTCATCACCAGGGGGTCTTGCGCGCGCAACATTCCGGGCGCGATGGCCAGACCCAGCAGCAGGGCGGCAGTTCGGGGCATTTTGGAAAGGGTCGGGATATCGCGGGTTACGAGCGAGGGTGGGCCCGGGTTTCGGGGGAGGGCCGGGCGCGGCCCGAATCTTGTAGGTTTCCGGGGCCTCCCCGTCCTCAGCAGAGAGCGTGCATGCGGATTCTTGTGACCGGCGGCGCCGGATTCATCGGCAGCCACACTACGGTGGAACTGCTCCGGGCCGGCCACGATGTGATAGTGGTGGACAACTTCAGCAATAGCAAACCCGAGGCGCTTCGGCGCACCGAGGAGCTGGCCGGGCGGCCCTTCGCCTTCCGCAAGGTCAATCTGCTGGACCGCGCTGGGCTGGCCGACGTCTTCCGCAGCCATCCGGTCGAGGCGGTGATTCACTTTGCCGCCTTCAAGGCGGTTGGCGAATCGGTATCCCAGCCGCTCCGCTACTACGAGAACAACATCTGCGGCACCCTGAGTCTGTGCGAAACGATGATCGCGGCCGGAGTGAAGACGATGGTGTTCAGCTCGTCCGCCACGGTGTATGGCGATCCGGCCAGGGTGCCGGTGACCGAGGACTTCCCGCTGTTCGGCACCAACCCCTACGGTCATTCGAAACTGATGATGGAGCAGGCGCTCCGGGACCTGTATCAGTCGGACCCCTCGTGGAACATCGCGTTGCTCCGATACTTCAACCCGGTGGGCGCCCACGAGAGCGGCCGCATCGGCGAGGACCCGAACGGGCTCCCCAACAATCTGTTCCCGTATATCACCCAGGTCGCGGTGGGGAAGCTCCCGTTCGTCCGGGTCTTCGGGAATGACTATCCCACCCCCGATGGCACCGGGGTGCGCGACTACATCCACGTCGTGGATCTGGCAATTGGCCACCTGAAGGCACTGGAAAAGCTGACCGGGCGGACCGGCTGTACCGCGTACAACCTCGGGACCGGGCAGGGGAGCAGCGTCTTCGAGGCGCTGCACGCCTTTGAGCGGGCGTCGGGCAGGCAGATCCCCTACAGGATTCTGCCGCGGCGCCCGGGGGATGCGGCGACCTGCTACTGTGATCCATCGCTCGCCGAGCGCGAGCTGGGCTGGAAGGCCGAGCGGGATCTCGATGCCATGTGTCGTGACGCGTGGCGGTGGCAGTCGCAGAATCCGCAGGGGTACCCGGACTGATTCGCCGCCGCGACGAATACCACCCCTCTCCACCCCGGTTTTCGTCGCGGCTTGACGCGGCGCCCGGCGAGCGCACCTGTGGGCCCGCCCGCCCGCCCGCCCGCCCGCCCGCCCGCTTGCCCCGCCCCGTGAACCGCCGTAACCTAGCCGCCGTCCTTACCGAAACGGCCTCTCCATGCGCCAGGTCTTCGGCTGCCTCGCCATAATCACGCTGCTCGGCAGCTGCGCAGGCGAGTCCCGCGCCGGCACCTTCGTCACCATGATCGACAATGCGTTCAATGCGACGGTCACCCGGGTACCGGTCGGTGCGCGGGTGATCTTCATGAACGTGGGCGGAAACCTGCACAATGCCATGGCGCACGATTCCGCCTGGCGGACGGCGGGCGAGATCAAGCCCGGCGGCGAAGAGACCGTGGTATTTGACCGGGCTGGCATCTACCCGTACTACTGCACCTTTCATGGCACCCGCGACGGCAAGGGGATGGCGGGGGTAATCGTGGTGGGGGATGTCGCCTACACCCCCGGGCCGAAGGGCGCCATTCCGGCGGTGGCGACCGCCAGCGGGATCACCCGACGGGTACCGAGAGACTACCTCACGATCCAGGGGGCGGTGGACGCTGCGGCACCGGGCGACCTGGTGCTGGTCGACCCGGGGGTCTACCGGGAGGAGGTGACGGTGACCACGCCATCGCTGGTCCTCCGGGGCACCGACCGGAACGCGGTGATCATCGACGGCGAGTATGTCCGGGCCAACGGCATCGCTGTGCTCGCCGATGCGGTGGCGATCGAGAACATGACGGCGCGGAACGCCCGGTTGAACGGATTCTACTGGAGTGGAGTGACCGGGTTCCGCGGCTCCTACCTCACCGCCTACAACAACGGTGACTACGGCATCTACGCCTTCGGCGCCACGGACGGCGTGTTCGAGGACTCCTACGCTTCCGGATCGCCCGACTCGGGGTTCTACATCGGCCAGTGCTTCCCCTGCCACATCGTGATCCGGCGGGTGATCGCCGAGCGGAATGCGCTGGGCTACTCCGGGACCAATTCGGGCGGCAGCCTCTACGTGGTGAGCAGCATCTGGCGGGACAACCGATCGGGACTGGTCCCCGCCTCGCTCGATATCGAACTCCAGGCGCCGGAGCGGAAGACGGTCATCGCGGCCAATCTCATCGTGGGCAACAGCAATCGCGGCGCCCCCGCGTGGGCCCTTCCGGGTATCGCCTTCGGGAACGGCGTGTTAATCGCCGGGGGTGTCGACAATGTGGTGGAGCGGAACGTCATCGCCGATCATGCGCAGTACGGCATCCTGGTGACGCCAATGCTCGACAAGAACTTCTACCGCGCGCGGGGGAATATCATCCGCGACAATGTCGTGCTGGGATCCGGACGGGGCGACCTGGTGCTCTCGGGGCCCCTGAGCTCCGGCAACTGCTTCAGCGGCAACCGGGCCGCGGTCGCCGCCCCCCTTGGACTCACCAGGTTCCACGGCTGCGACGGGCTCCGCCTCCCGGTCGGCTTCGATCCGCTCCCCTTTACCGCGCTGGTCCTGGTACGGGGAACGGCGGTCCAGTCGGCCCGGTTTCCCGACTGGAAAGCCCAGCCCGCGCCCTCGCCTCAGCCCGGCATGCCCAACCCGCTCGACGCCCCGGTCCGGCCGGCCATGCGCGTCTTCGACGACCTGCACTTCGACCTCGCCAAGGCGGAGCTGCCCCTGGAGGCACTGCCGCTGCTCAAGGCGCAACCGCACGGCGGGCCGAACTGGGTCACCCGGCTGGCGAACAACGCGACGGTACTGGCGATGGCGCTGATCCTCCTGCTCTGGCTGTGGCTCGAATTCCGCATCCGGGAGCGGCAAGCCTGGCTGCGCTGGCTGTTCCGGGTCATGGGCCTGGCCGGAGCGGTCGTGCTCTACGTCCTGATTCTCGCCGCGGTCGCCATCCCCTTCGGCCGGGACTTCTGAAGTGGCCGTTTCCAGGCGTGATTTCCTGTTCCTCTCGCTCGGCCTGGGGGGTGGCGCTCTCGGTGCGGGATGGCTGGCGCGTCATCGGCCGGCGTACTCCCGGCCGGCTCTCGCCGCGGGCTCGCCGCACTCGGCTCTCGAAACCGGCTACGACGCGATGATAGCGCCGCCCGACGAACTGGGTCCCAGGGCACTCGACGATCTGACCATCCCGCCTGGCCCCGGTAGCGGCTCGCGGTCGGTTGATCTCTGGGTGGCGGAGCAGGCGCTCACCGTCGCGCGCCACCGGACCATGGCGGCGTGGACCTTCAATGGCCGGATTCCCGGCCCGATCATTCGCGCCGGTGCGGGAGAGGAGCTTTCGATCCGCTTCCGGAACCTCGGCGGCCACCCGCACAATCTGCATTTTCACGGCGCGCATTCCCCTGCCGACGATGGCTGGGAACCGGTGCCGGCTGGCGCCGAGACCCGCCGCCGAATCCGGGCCGGTCCCCCCGGGCTTCACCCCTACCATTGCGACATGACACCGGCCCCGGAGCACATCTCCCGCGGGCTTTACGGGGCGTTCATCGTCGACCCGCCGGGCGGCCGTGCGGCGGCCCGGGAATTCGTTCTGGTCCTCGGCGGCTTCGACACCGATGGCGACGGTCGAAGCGACCTCTACGGCTGGAACGGGGTGGCGGGTTACTACATGAAGTATCCGATCAAGGTGCCGGCCGGTGAGCTGGTGCGGATCTACCTGGTCAACATGGTTGGCGACGAGCCGGTCGTCTCCTTTCACCTGCACGCCCAGGTCTTCGACGTCTACCGGAGCGGGAGCGATGTTCATCCGGACGAGCGAACCGATGTGGTGACCCTGGCCCAGTCGGAACGGGCCATCCTCGAGTTTCGTCTGCCGGAGCGCGGCCGCTATATGTTCCACCCCCATCAGGCGCGCCTGGCGGAACGGGGTGCGATGGGGTGGTTTGCGGCGGTGTAGGGCACGCATATATGCGTCCCCTGCAACGCCGCTTGGATGAAGGGAGGTCGTTTGCGGAAATCGTCGGTCATTCTCGCCCTGCTGACCTGCATCCACGCCGTGATTGCTGTGGGGCAGGTTGCCGCACCGTCGGTTCCGCCGCGCGTCTTTAATGCCCTCCGCGACACCCTGGCGACGGAATACGTGAACCCGATCCCCAAGGACAGCCTCACCCGGTTCGGCACCGCCCAGGACCTGCTTGCATCACTCCTGGATCGGCACACGCTGCTGTTCTCTCCGGCGGAACGACGTGAGTTCGAGGTGGAGACCGGCCAGTCCTTCGGCGGGATCGGCGCCCGGCTGGGGGTGCGGCGCGATACCACCGTGATCGTGAACGTGGAGCCCGGCAGTCCCGCGGCGCGCGCCCGACTGCGCCCATTCGACCGTGTGGTGTCGATTGGCGGCAAGCCGGTTGCCGGGCTGACCCCGGACAGCATCATCGGCCTCATTCGGGGTCCGGTGGGCACCAAGGTGCGGCTGGGCCTGCGCCGGGGACTGGCGCGGAGCACGGTTGAAGCGACGATGGTTCGCGGGCAGGTGCAGGTCCCTTCGGTGCCGGCCGGCGCGCTGCTCCCGAGCGGCGTCGGGGTAGTCAAGGTCGCCCAGTTCGGTCCGGAGACCACCCGGGAGGCCGTCGAAGCGCTCGACTGGATGGTCGGCAACGGTGCCCGCGCGGCCATCCTGGATCTGCGGGACAATCCCGGCGGTATGCTGGAAGAGGCACTCGGCATGGCGCAGCTGTTCCTGCCGGCCGGGAGCCGCCTGGTGGAGGTGCGCGGCCGCCCCGGAAGCGGGACCCAAACCGCCCGCACCGGGGTGGCGCCCCGCTATCCCAAGCTCCCGCTCGCTGTCCTGATCAACGAGGGTTCCGCGTCCGCGTCAGAGGTACTGGCGGCGGCCCTGCAGGACGCCGGCCGCGCGACGGTGGCCGGGCGGCAGTCCTTCGGGAAAGGGTCCGTCCAGCACGTGGCCGACCTCCCGGGTGGATGGGCGGTCAAGCTCACCATCGCCAAATGGTACACCCCCAACGGTCGCGGCATCGATCGGGGGCCTCAGCCCTCGGGCGTGGCGATCGACCCCTTCGCCCCCCACGAGGGTGGTGTCCAGCCCGACCTCATCCTCGGCCCTGACAGCGCATCGGCCCTGGTGGCCCGGGCCGCGTCCGCCGCCGGTCCCGCCTGGGACAGTCTCAACCTCGCGATCCTGGACTGGGTGGAGGCGGCGTCCGATACAATGACCGGTCTCACTCAGGAGTTCGAGCTTGATCGGGCGACGGCACGAGGGATAATCGACCGCACCGTGCCGGCCGGCACTGTCCCGCCGTCCGCCGATTCAGCGCTGGTGGACTGGGTGCAAGACGCCATCGGGCGCGGGGTGGTCGGGGGCCGGTTCGGAGTCATGGAGGAAGGCGCCTGGGTGCTGCTGCACGACCCCGAGGTGCGGCGGGTGGCGGAGCGGCTGAAGGGGGATTCGCTGCCGTAGGCCAGAGTACAATCCGCCGATTTTGTGAGTGCGTTGACAGTCCGGGGCCACGTTCGACCATGGCCCGACCGCGCTTTGTGTACATCATGGCGAGCGCGTCCCGGATTCTGTACACCGGAGTCACTCGCGATCTTCTCCGCCGAGTTCACCAGCATCGCAACGGACTCATCCCCGGCTTCACGTCGCGGTATCGGGTCTGTCACCTCGTTTACTTCGAATCGACTCCCCACGCGCGGGCAGCATTCGCTCGTGAGTGACAAATCAAAGGCTGGTCCCGCGAAAAAAAGCTGCGGCTGATCGAATCAGCCAACCCCGGGTGGGAGGATCTTGCCAGCAGCTGGTTCGTATAGGGGTAGCAATAGGGAGCGCAGAGCACCACCTTCGTCATCCCGATCGTCTTTCATCTCATCCCGGTCATCCCGGGCACTTCTCTCCTCATCCCGAGCGCAGCGAGGGATCTACTCCGCCGACCTCCATGCTAGGAGCAGTAGATCCCTCGGGCTGCGCCCTCGGGATGAGGAAGTACCCGTGGGCGGGGAGGTGCGAGTTCTCCCCTCTCCTCATCCCGAGCGCAGCGAGGGATCTACTCCGCCCATCACCACGGCCAGGGCAGTAGATCCCTCGGTCGCTGCGCGCCTTCGGGATGAGGAGATCATGACTCAGGCGGAGGAGGATCGCTGCACCACCCTCTCACCCCGAGCGCCGACCTCCTCAGGCGGCCTCGGGACTAAAGAATCACTCCGGCAGCGGCTGGTACCTGTCCAGCCAGGCCAGCGTCTCCTGGATCAGCCGAGTCCTCGGTACGAAGTGACTGCCGTCCTCGACGATGTGGCGTTTGTCGCCCGGCGGGGTTCCCAGCAATCGGAACATGGGGATCTGGGAGGCCTCGAGCGGGAAGAAAAAGTCATATCTCCCATTGAGCATCAGGGTCGGGATCCGGATCCGGGGGAGGAAATTGATGGGATCGACCTCGGGTCGGACCGGCTCGACATCGAGTCCGGCCACATACAGCACACTCAGCTTGATCCGGGGCTCCACCGCCGGCATCACGCCGCCCATGGCACCTCCCCAGCTGACGCCATAGTAGGCCAACCCGGCGATGCTGACCTCCGGCCGGGTTTCCAGGTAGTCGATCGACCGTCGCAGGTCCTTGGCCCACATGACGACGTGGTCGCGATAGAAGTTCGAGCTGTCCTGCACATCGGTGTTGAGTGAATCGCTCCTTTGATATGTGCCCTTGTAGACCGGGTAGAGCACCGCGCGGCCGGTTTTGAGGATGAACTCGAAGCTCCGCCACTGCAGGTTCTGTGGAGCCCGGTCACGGATGGCATTGGAGCCGGGAAAGTAGACCAGCGCGGGGTAGGGTTTGGTGCCGCGTTTGGGGAGGTAGAGGTAGAGTAGCAGCCGCTCGCCGGTATAGGCCGCATCCAGGTCCACCAGCTCGCGGGTCCAGTCTCCCTCGTCTACCGACTCCGTCACCTTGGCCCGGAGCGGTGTGCGGTCATACTCGTATATCTGGCGGTACGCCGCGAAGATCGCATCGGAAACCGGCCGTGCCTTGAGAAAGTCGCGGACCGTGCGACGGAGCGGTCTGCCGGCAATCGCGAGGCTCGAATCCTCCTCCAGGTACCTCACCAGGCGGATCCCGTTGCCGGGCGATCGATCGAGGGGCAACTGAGTGTAGGCGTCGGTGAACTGGTACGGTTCGTCGTTC
>DATBLR010000113.1:0-5463 GCA_036555275.1 Gemmatimonadales bacterium
CCGTAGGGCCGGAACGCCCCGCCGTCTGACTCGATGGCCAGGACGTGCTTTGCGATTTCGGCATCGTGCGTGGCCCGGTAGCCAAGCGCCCCACGAAGCCCGTTCTCTTCGTTGGTCCAGGCCACGACCCGGATGGTGCGCCGCGGCCGCAGACCCAGCCGGTGAATGAGGCGGACCGCCTCCCAGGTGGCGACCACGCCGCCTCCGTCGTCCATCGCACCCTGGCCGACATCCCAGGAATCGATGTGACCGCCCAGCACGACCACCTCGTCGGGCCGCTCCCGGCCGACGACCTCGGCCATCACATTGCGGGATGGTACATCGGGCAGCTGCTTCGCGCTCATGCGGAGCCGCACCACCACTCGATCACCTCGATCCTGCATCCGGTGCAGCATCATCGCGTCTTCGACGGTGATAGCGGCCGCCGGGATGTGTGCCAGGCTGTCGTATCGCATCGAGCCGGTGTGGGGCGAGCGGATACTGAACGGCCCCACGGACCGAACCAGCGCGGCGACCGCCCCGACCCGCTCCGCCGCGAGGGGGCCCAGTCCGCGATAACGAACGGTGCTGCCATAATTCTCGAAGGGGTCGCCTTCGGCGGGGAACGGCACATCGAAAAGCACGATCTTCCCTCGGGCCTCATTCGCCCGGGCAGCGAGATCATCGAAGCTCGTGACTGCCAGAACCGGCGCGGTAATCCCCTTCTTCGCCGTCCCCACACTGAACCCCAGGCCGAGCATCGGCAGAGGCGCCGGTCTCGGCTCGAGCAGCTCGGCGGACTCGGCGCCCCGCACCCAGTGCGGCACCATCACCGGCTCGGTGTGCGGATTGGCGAGACCGTCGCCTCGCATCTCCTCGAGGACCCAGTCAATGGCCCGCTCCAGGCTTTCCGAGCCACTCAGCCGAGGTCCGAATCTGTCCACCAGCCTGCCCAGGCGGAGGTAGGCGCTGCTGTCGGCCAGGGCGGTTCGGATGATTTGCGAGGCCACGTTCTGGTAGCCCGCGGTGATGGTGCCGGTTCCCTGCTCCTGGGCCGCCAGCGGCATGCTGGCGCTGAGCGCAAGGGCGACGCAAACTAGAGGGCGCACGGATCGAGTCATGGTGCAAAGGTCTTCCCACTTGATGGTTGCCGCAAGCGTCGCGCGTTGCCAGGGGGTCCTCTGAAGCTTTGTCATGTGGGTATGGCCGCGGCCCTGGCGTCGCTTGCACCTGCCGCTTCGCTCTTCGCTCAGCGCGAGCCGGTGCTCCGGCAGATCAAGCTGCCCCACAGCTACTACTACCGTGAGATGTACCTGCCCCAGGCGACCAGCGGGCCTTCCTCCGCCGCCTGGTCGCCGGACGGGCGAACCCTGATCTACGCGATGCAGGGAAGCCTCTGGCGACAGCGGCTCGGCGATACCACCGCCGAGCAGGTCACCAGCGGCCCGGGATACGACTATCAACCCGATTGGTCCCCGGACGGGAGTCAGGTCGTGTACGTCTCCTACCGGAACGACGCGATGGACCTCCGGGTGCTGAATGTCGCGACCCTGGTTTCCGAGACCCTGCTGAGCAACGGCGCCGTGAACGTGGACCCGCGCTGGTCGCCGGACGGAAGTCGCATCGCGTTCGTTTCGACGGCGTACGAGGGCCGGTTTCACGTATGGGCCGTGGATATGAGATCCGGCTTGGACAGGGGCGGAGCTGCAGCTCCGCCTCTACCCGTTCGCCTCACGGAGGACGTGGACTCGAAGCTGCCGCGGTACTACTACAGCACCTTTGACCACTATCTCTCGCCCGCTTGGTCACCCGACGGCAAGGAGCTCCTCCTGGTCAGCAACCGGGGCAGGATCTGGGGGACTGGTGGATTGTGGCGAATGGAGGCGAAAGCCGGCGCGCCGCTGCGGCTCATCCACGACGAAGAAACGACCTGGCGGATGCATCCTGATTGGGCGCTGGACGGGAAGCGAGTGGTGTATGCGAGCTACCTCGGCCGGCAGTGGCACCAGCTCTGGCTCACCACGGCCGACGGAGGCGATCCGGTCCCGCTGACCTTCGGAGACTACGACGCCACCAATCCGCGGTGGTCTCCGGATGGCCGGCGGATTGCCTACATCAGCAACGAGGCCGGCAACACGGCCCTGTACGTGCTGGACATCCCGGGGGGAGGGCGCACCAGGATCGAGCCGCGGCGCCGCGTGTACCGCGAGCCGATTGGGCGGCTCAAGGTCGTCATCGTCGATGCCGGCACCGGGAAGCCGCTCCCCGCCCGGGTGTCGGTGACCCTCCCCGATGGCCGGAACGCCGCCCCCGACGATGCCTGGCGTCATGCCGACGACGGTTTCGACCGGCAGGGGCGCAAGTTCGAGGTGGGGTACTTCCACAGTAGCGGGGTCAGCACCCTCAGCGTCCCCACCGGCAGCGTAAGCCTCGAGGTCACGCATGGACCGGAGTACCGGGCATTCCGGGAAACGCTCCGAGTTCCGGCAAATCAGCTCACTGTCCGCCCCGTCCGCCTGGTCCGTCTGGCCGCGCTGCCAGGCTGGACCTCGGGCGACCTGCACGTTCATATGAACTACGGCGGGCACTACCGTGCGACTCCGCAGACCCTCGCGCTTCAGGCCCGAGCGGAGGGACTGAGCGTCGTGGAGAACCTCATCGTCAACAAGGAGGACCGGGTCCCCGACATCGGGTACTTCACTGGTCGACCCGACCCGGTCTCTACTCCGAATCTCCTTCTCCTGCACGACCAGGAGTTCCACACCAGCTGGTGGGGGCACACCGGTGTCCTTGGGCTGACGGACCATGTGCTCCTCCCCGACTACGCCGGCTACGCGGGAACTCCGGTCCAGAGCCTGTACCCGGACAACGCAACCGTAGCCGACCTCGCTCACCGCCAGGGAGGGCTGTTTGGATACGTGCACCCGTTCGACACCGATCCCGATCCGGCGGACACTACGACGCCGCTCACCAATGGGCTCCCGATCGATGTCGCGCTGGGCAAGCTGGACTACCTGGAAGTGGTCGGCTTCAGCGATCACCTGGCGACGTCCGCGGTGTGGTACCGGTTGCTCAACTGCGGCTTCCGCCTGCCGGCCGGCGCCGGTACCGACGCCATGACCAACTTTGCCTCGCTCCGGGGGCCGGTTGGCACCAATCGGGTCTATGTGCAGTCAGGACTGCCCCTCGACCGAACCCGGTGGTACGCCGCGCTCAAAGCTGGCAAGAGCTTCGCGACCAACGGGCCGTTGCTGCAGTTCACCATCGGACAAGTCGGGATCGGCGGTGAGGTGATCCTGCCGGCCGGCAGCCATCGAGTGCCAGCCAAGGTAAGCCTCAGGTCTCAGGTGCCCATTGACCATCTCGAGGTCATCGGCAACGGCCAGGTCGTGGCGATTATTGCGCTTCGGGGCGACCGGACCGCGGCCGACACCACGCTGAGCCTCGAGATCGGTGGCACGAGCTGGTACCTGCTGCGGGCCTACAGCGACCGGGCCATCGAGCCGGTGCTCGACATCTACCCTTTCGGCACCACCAGCCCGATCTACGTCACGGTCGGAGGAAAGCGGCTCCAGGGCGGGGCCGACGCGGACTACTTCATTCGCTGGCTGGATCGCTTGGCTGCCGCCGCGGCTCTCCACCAGGGCTGGAACACCAGCGAAGAAAAACGTGAGGTGCTGGCGCGGATAGCTGCCGCCCGGGCCGAGTTCGAGCGGCGGCGGTGACACAATGAAAGGGGCGACTCCAGTATCGGGCGGTTCGTGACGTCCCCACTTGCCCGGCTCGTGGCGTCCCGCTCCGGAGAGCGCCCAGGACCGCCACCCCCCACCGCCCCGTCGGACGCTCTCCTTCGCGGGACGCCACTTCGCCGCACGCCAGAACACCCAGGGCAAGCGGGGTCTCCCGCAAAGGCCCGACCTCACCGGGGTGGCTGGGGGTGGTATAGGTCGGGCCGGCTGCGGGAGACCCCGCGAGCCGCGCAGGCCTTCACCTGCTGGCCTTCATAAGGAAGTCGACCCATAGCTGCGTCAGAGATGGTGACCGCGGAAGGAAGCTAATGAAGGCATTGTCAGCTGCTGCGATCGCCGCGATGGTCGCCGGACCACTCGCGGCCCAGAATCTCACCGCCATCCGCGCCGGCCGCCTGGTGGATGTGGACGCGGGTGAAGTCCGCGCCAATCAGGTGATCCTGGTGCAGGGCGAGAAGATCCAGGCCATCCAGTCCGGGTCGGCCTCGATTCCCAAAGGGGCCACGGTCATCGATCTCTCGGCCTACACCGTGGTTCCTGGGCTGATCGACTGCCACAGCCACCTGGTCGGAGAGATCGAGTCCGCCAGCCCCGCCGATCCCCTCACCCGTTCCGCGGCGCAGGACGCCTTCTCGGGAGTCCGGCATGCCCGCGCCACCCTGCTCGCCGGGTTTACCACGGTCCGGGATGTCGGCACCTACCGCGCCTTCGTGGACGTGGCCCTGCGAGATGCCATCAATGACGGGACGGTTCCCGGCCCCCGGATGCAGGTCGCCGGGGCTTATGTCACCGTCTCGAGCGGTGGCGGTGAGGTCACGGGACTCGCCCCCGACGTGGTACTCCCGCCCGACTTCCGCCGCGGGGTGGCGAACTCGGCGGCCGAGGTACGTCAGCGGGTCCGCGAACTGCTGAACGGAGGGGCCGACTTCATCAAGGTCATTGCGACCGGCGCCGTACTCACCCCGGGCACCAAACCGGGGGCTCCCGAGTTCACCGAGGAGGAGATCCGTGCCGCCGTCGCGGAGGCCGCCAACTACGGGACCTTCGTGGCCGCGCACGCCCACGGAGCGGAGGGGATCAAGCGGGCGGTGCGCGCGGGGGTGCGGTCGATCGAGCATGGCTCGCTCGCCGACGATGAGGCTTTGGACCTCATGAAGGCGCACGGCACCTGGCTGGTTGCCGATATCTGGAACGGGGATTACATCGATTCCGTAGGGAAGCGAGACGGCTGGCCTGAGGAAATCCTGCGCAAGAACCGGGAGACTACCGAGACCCAGCGGGTAGCGTTCCGCAAGGCGGTGGCCCTCGGTGTCAACATCGCGTACGGCACCGATAGCGGAGTGTATCCCCACGGGCTCAACGCCTCGCAGCTGCCTTACATGGTTCGTTACGGGATGACTCCGATGCAGGCCATCCAGTCGGCCACCATCAATGCGGCCCGGCTCATGGGCTGGGAGGACCGGGTGGGTTCGCTGGCGCCCGGGAAGTTCGCCGACCTCGTCGCCGTAAGGGGTGACGCCATGGCCGATCTGCGCCGATTCAGCGACGTGTCGTTCGTGATGAAGGGTGGGGTGACAATCAAACAGGATGGCCGGCCAGGGCGCTAGTCCGCGCCCGTCGTATTGCCGACTCTCCGGGGATCCGCGACCTCCACGAGCTACGGCAGGAAGGGTTTCAATGCGAACCGCCACGCCGCGTCTGGCCTTGATGGTCGCGCTTGCTCTGGGCGCCGTCG
>DATBLR010000120.1:0-9844 GCA_036555275.1 Gemmatimonadales bacterium
GCATCGAACTGCTGCGGCAGCCGGGCGCCGAAGTAGTGGCTCAGGCGCTCGGTCTCGGGACGGTAGATCACCCCGATCGCGCGCTCGAGGCGGGGCGCGGCGAGGGCCGCCAGCACCGGACTCTGAGTGCGAAGGTCGAGATAGAAGTTGGGGATCCCGTAGTCGTGGAACAGCGCCTCGTAGCTCATGGGCAGGGCCGGCCGCACGACCTTTCGTTCCACGTGGCTGTCCCAGTCGGAGGCGGCGGTGACGGTGCCTGAATAGGTGGTGAACCCGACCAGGACGGCCTCGCGCTGGAACCTCTCCCGGACCAGCTGACCCAGATTGAGCTCGCCGCGCTGCGCCGCTTCCGTGGCCCGGGCGTCGCCGAGGTGACTGTTGTGGGCCCAGACCACGATTTTGGCGCCGCCGCCTTCGGCGCCGAGAAAGCCCTCCAACGCCGCCAGGGTTTCGCCCATGTGCCGATCGCGGAGGTTCCAGGATCCGGCGTGACTCCGGAACATCGTCCGATAGTACTGTTCGGCGCTGGCAACCACCTTCGCGTTCTGCGCGGCGAAGAAAAAGTCGTCCGGCGCTAACCGGCCATCCCGGCGGGCATATTCGGCGGCCGCGGCCCGAAGCTCCACCAGCTGGCCGATCACTTCACGCTCGCAGGATGGCGCCAGGCCGAAGGTGGCGGCGTAGCCATAGGCCTGCGGATCGTCGCCAACATGGTCGAAGCAGGCATACCGGTACCCCGCTCTCCGGGCCGCCTCGGGATCAACCAGGCGCAGGTAGTCGAGCACCGCCTGCATCGATGCGTGCAGACTGTAGAGGTCGAGCCCGTAGAACCCCACCTTGGCAGCCTCTCCGGGCGCGCCGTCGTTGTGCTCCCGCAGCCAGCCGACGAAATCCACGACGTCCGCATTCCGCCACATCCACTGGGGGAATCGAGCGAAGCCGCCCAGCGCATCAACCGCATCGGGATCGGGGCCGCGGCCGCGCACGTACCGATTGACGCGGTAGGCATCCGGCCAGTCCGCCTCGACCGCGACCGCCCGGAAGCCTTTTTCCCGAATCAGCCGCTTGGTGATTTCGGCCCGGACCCGATAGAAGTCGTGGGTACCATGAGAGGCCTCGCCAAGCAGGACGAAACGCGCCTCGCCAACCAGCGCCAGCAGCGGGTCAAAGTCACCGGGCGCTCCAACCAGTGGCCGAGCGACGGCGTTGAGGGCATGGAGCAGGGGCTCGTCGTTGGACAAGGGGCACCTCCATCGCCAGCGACTCCGCTCTGGGCGAGGGGCACGCGGGCTCGCGGCCCGTGCCCGGCTGGAGTCGTCCACGCCCCAAACATGTCAAATGGATCATGAAGGAATGACCACAGAGTCTTCTAAAGAGTCCTCTTAAACGACCTTCATGCCACGATCAACAGCCGGTCAGACTCCCGGGTTTAGGATGGGAGCCATGCACGGGGAGGTGGAAGCCATGCGGGAAGGATCGACTGGTCGCTCGACTCGCGCCGGCGGCGCGACTATGCGGCCTGCCATTGGGGTCTGGCTCAAGGAGGGCGCCATGAGAACCGACAACGATCTGCAGCGGGACATTGTCGCAGAGCTGAACTGGGAGCCAAGCATCAGGAACGAGGATATTGCGGTGGGGGTGAAGGAGGGAGTGGTGACCCTGGCCGGGACGGTGGATACGTACTCCCAGCGGTACACGGCCGAACGGGTGGTGGAGCGGATTGCAGGCGTGCGGGCGTTGGTCGATGAGTTGACCGTGAAGCCCGGCGCCGCGACCGGTCCGTCCGACGTGGATATTGCTCACGCGGCGGTGAACGCCTTCAAATGGGACATCCAGGTCCCTGACGATCGCGTCAAGGTGAAGGTCACGCGCGGGGTTGTTACTCTGGAGGGAGAGGTTCCCTGGTACTACCAGCGTGCCGCGGCGGAACGGGCGGTGCGCCACCTTGCGGGCGTGCGAGGGATCACCAACCTGATCCGGGTGCAGGAGACCGCCACACCATCGGATGTGAAGCAGCGGATCACCGACGCGCTCCTGCGCCAGGCAGAGACCGATGCCGGCCGGATCACGGTGGAGGTCAGCGGACACACGGCCACTCTGCGCGGGAGCGTACGGTCGCTGGCCGAGAAGAAAGACGCCGAGTACGCCGCGTGGAGGGCCCGGGGAGTCACCCGGGTCGATAACCGGCTGAGCATCAACCCGCTGGCGACCGCGGTCGTCTGAGCGTCGGCGGTTTCGGGATCCGGTTAGTTTCGACATGATTGTTCCCCCGGGAACGGTTCCCGGGGGACGTCATTCTTGTGGCCACCGAACCCGCCACCGGTCATCATGTCCAATGTTCTCGAGGTCGAGGGACTCGGCGTCCGCTTCGGACGCAAACAGGTCCTCGCCAACGTCACGGTCGCTGTTCCGGCTGGCGACACCCTGGCGGTCATCGGGCCCAACGGTTCGGGGAAGACGGTCTTTTTCCAGGCGCTGATCGGCGTGGTCCCCAGTGAGGGCCGGATTCGCTGGGCCGAAGGAACCCGGATCGGCTACGTGCCCCAGAAGCTCGATCTGGAGCGGGACCTGCCGGTCAGCGGCCTCGATTTCCTGACCGCCAAGGCGGTGGTTTCCAAGACCCCCAGAGAAGAAGTGCGCCGGGCGCTGGAGTTGGTGAAGCTGGCGCCCGAGATGGGCGCCCAGCCCATCGGGACTCTGTCCGGCGGCCAGTTCCAGCGGCTGTTGCTTGCGTTTGCCCTCATGGGGCGCCCGACGGTCCTCCTCTTTGACGAGCCGACAGCGGGAGTGGATGAGCCAGGTGAGGAGGATCTCTACTCTACGATCCGGCGGTTGCAGGAGGAGGAGCACCTCACGGTGCTGCTGATTTCCCATGAGCTGTCGGTCGTCTACCGTTACGCCACCACAGTCCTGTGCCTGTTTCGCGGGCAGCGTTCTTTCGTGGGCCCGCCGCTGGAGATCCTGACCACTCAGCGCCTGCAGGAGGTCTACGGCGCGCCGGTGAGGTATCATGAGCATGGTAATCACCTCGCTTGAGGCCTTGGCGCTGCCGGTCGGTATGGCCGTGGCCGCAGGGGTGGTCGGCTGCTTTGCCGTCATGCGGCGCATGACGCTTGCCTCCGACGCGATCTCCCACGTAGCACTGCCGGGGATCGGCATCGCCCTGGCCCTGCAGATCAACCCGGTGCTCGGCGGCATCGCCGCGCTGCTGCTCGGGACGGTCCTGGTATGGCTGATCGAACACAAGACCCGGGTTCCGACCGAGGCGGTCATCGGCGTGGTGTTCTCCGCCGCGCTCGCGATCGGCAGCATGCTCACCTCGGGTGAGGAGCTGATCGAGGCGCTGTTCGGGGCCCAGCGAGCGCCCGGTGGGGCCGAAACCCTGCTGGGGATCGGAGCCGCATCGCTGGTGATTGCCTTCATCCTGCGGGCTCGTCACCGCCTGCTGATCACGCTGGTATCGTCTGATCTGGCGCGAACGACCGGGATCGATGTGGCACGCCTCGACTTCCTGTTTCTCATTGCGTTTGCTCTGACCGTAGCCCTGGGGCTCCGCTACCTCGGCATCCTGCTCATGGGCTCGCTCATCATCATCCCGGCCGCAACGGCCCGGCACCTTACGAGGAGCCTGGACAGCATGCTCGCCACCGCGGTCGCCCTGGCTCTCGCGGCCACCGGCCTTGGATCGCTCGGGGCCCGGGTGCTCCCCTTCGGGGTGGGGCCGCTCACTATCCTGGTCGCGGCCGCGTTCTTCATCGTGAGCCTGGTGTGGCGGCCGTCGGAGTGAGGCGGGTCGGCGGCCGTGGAGCTTGGGCCTCCGGCCTGAGCGCGTATGCCACAAACTCAGCAGGGGAAGGCGGAGCCGTAGCTCCGCCCCTACCCAGCCTCAACCGAGCCGCCGAGCCGCGGACATGCGCCTTGCTCAGGTAGCCGATGTCTTCGCCAACCTCGAGGCCGTCAGCTCCCGGCGCCGGATGGTGGAGCTGGTGGCGGACCTGCTCCGGCAGGCCGGATCAGACGAGCAGGCGCCGATCGCATATCTGCTGCAGGGACAGCTCAGACCGGCCTACGAGGGCGTCGAGATCGGGGTGGGGGAGCGGCTGCTGATCGCGACTCTTGCTCTCGCGTATGAAGCAACCGAGGCGCTGGTGTCGCGCAGGATGAAGGCGCTGGGAGACCTGGGCCTAGTGGCCGCCGAGCTGGCGCCCGCTCGGGGCGGAAAGCCGCTCAGCCTCCTTCAGGCCTATCGCACTCTGCTTGAGGTCGCCCACACGGCGGGCCCGGGCTCGGTTCGTGGCAAGACGGCACGGCTGGCCGCGCTGCTCCGGAAGGCGGGTCCGCTGGAAGGCAAGCTCCTGGTGCGGGCCGCCCAGGGTCGCCTGCGGCTGGGTGTCGGGGAGCAGACCATCCTCGAGGCGACCGCCCTCGCCGCCTTGGGAGACCGGCGCCGGAAGCCGCTTCTGGAGAGCGCCTACAACGTCCGATCCGATCTCGGCGGCGTGGTTCGGCTCGCGTTCACGCGCGGAGAGCAAGGCCTCAAGGGTATCACCCCGGAGATCGGGATTCCGGTCCGCCCCGAGCTGGCCCAGCGGCTCGCGTCGTCCGAGGCGATCGTCGCGCGCCTGGGCAGGGTGCAGGTTGAGCCGAAGTACGACGGTTTCCGGCTGCAGCTGCATCGCGACGGTGCCCGGGTGTGGGTCTTCAGCCGGCGGCTCGAGAATGTGACCCAGATGTTCCCGGAACTGGCCGACGCCGCAAGCAGGCAGCTCAAGGTGAAGCGGGCGATCATTGAGGGTGAGGCGGTCGTGCACAACCCGGAAAGCGGAGAGTTTCTTCCCTTCCAGGTGACCATGACCCGGAAGCGCAAGAAGAGGATTGCCGAGGCGGTCGAGCGCTATCCGATGCGCCTGTTTGCATTCGACCTGCTGTACGCCGGCCGCCAGAGCTGGCTCGACCGGCCCCAGCGATTGCGCTCCCGGCGGCTCGCCCGGTTGATCCGATCCGGCCCGGATGACCCGATCGCGGTCACCGACACTCTCGAGACTGACCGGGCGAGCGAGCTGCAGGATTATTTCGAGGAGATGGTCCATCGGGGCCTTGAAGGGATCGTGGCGAAGCGGCCGGACGCCCCCTATCGGGCCGGGGCCAGAGGCTACGACTGGGTCAAGCTCAAGCGGGCCTATCAGTCCCGGCTGAGGGACACGGTGGATCTGGTCCTCGTGGGCTATCTGCGCGGCCGGGGCAAACGTGCCGCACTGGGGATCGGCTCGTTGCTGGCGGCGGTCTACGATCCGAAGCATGATCGTTTCCGCACCGTCGCCAAGATCGGATCGGGGCTGTCCGAGCGGGCATGGAAGGATCTCCGTGGCCGGCTGGATCAAAACCTGGCTCGGAAGAAACCGGCGCAGGTGGATTCCCTCATCACTCCTGATGTCTGGGTGGAACCCAGATGCGTGGTCGAGGTGCTCGCCGACGAGATCACCCGTTCGCCGTCCCACACCTGCGGTAGGACGGGAGACGAGCCGGGATATGCGCTTCGGTTCCCCAGGATGGTGGGCATCCGGGAAGACAAGGCTCCCCCCGACGCCACCTCGGAGCGGGAGGTCCTTGAGATGTACCGCCGGCAGCGGGCCGCACCTTCCGCGCGATCGCGGAGCAAGGCTCAACCGGCGGCAATGAGCCCTGGCCTGTCGCGGGGCTGATCCGCCCCGCTCGGCCTTCGGCCCCGATCCACACACGTGGAGTCTCATTGCCGTCCGCTGCAGCAGCGTGCAGCGGCGGGGTGCTTGGCGCGGGGCAGGTGCATGGGTCAGTTTTTTCGCCTGCGGAGGCCGCCGCCGAGTCTCGTGAGGGCGGTTTGTCGGTGCCCAGCAATCACTTATTGACTTGCCGGGAGGCGAGGGGGTTTCAGCCAGTTCGCTAGATTCGGGCGGTTCAGGCGGCTCTGATACCCATATGGTACCCAGCCGAGAATGGGGTGCACTCCCCCGACCAAGGCGCCGCTTCAATATTGGCCGTCGGCCTTGACCCCGGTTCTCGAGTAGGGACGCTCAGACACCGCGGAAGAGCATGGCGTCTCCCGAGCCGCGCGCGGTGAGCCAGTTCTCTACGTGCTCTCGAACTCATCAAAGGCGGATCGCGAGGGGACGGGACGCTGGCAGGTTGCGCGGGATACCGCGTTCCGAAACCAGCCGCAAAGGTCGCTGTTGTGTTTTTCGGCCGGAATAGCATGGGGTGACAGCATCCTCGGAGCCTTGGCGGCCTCTAGCCACACGGCGGTAAGGCGCGAACCGTGAACGGCCGTGCGGTTCGCGCCCTATCGCCGGACCGGGGGCGGCTCGCCACGGAGGACCTGATCGAGATCCCCCCTGCCGGTGGGCATACCCTGCTGCCGCGCCACTGGGCGTGGCTGGCACACCGGCCTAACGGCACCTCCGCCGCCCTGCGCCGTCTGATCGACGAGGCCAGCAGGCGGGCCGAGCCAGGAGCGGCTTCGCGCGCGAGACGTGACGCCACCTACCGGGTCGTGTCCGTCCTCGGGGGGAATCGGGGAGGCCGCGGCGGCACTCAAGAGGCCCGCGTCGGCGGTGACCAGCAGGTCCGCGCCGCCGGTCACGGCCGAGGCGAGCACCCAGGCATCGTCCGGGCCTCGCACCGGAACCGGCAGAAGAGTCGCCGGGCGAGGCACGATGGTCTGGCTTTCCAGCACTTGCCGGGCGAGGGACAGGACGGCTGGCGGCACCTGGAACTTCTCACGCAGGACGCGATCGACCTCCTCCAGGACGACGCTGGGCACGACGAGCTGGTGCTCCGCGAGGGCGACGCGCAGGGCATCCGCCGCCAGGCCGCGGGTCGCGAAGGCGCTGACCAGCGGCGCGGTCTGGGAACCCTACGCCAGGACGTCAGGTGGTGCTAGCCCCGAGACATGGGCGATGCGAATCAAGTGCGACGCGCGTGAGGAGGCGGGGCCGTCGCGCGGCTAGGTCGGCGAACTCAGATAGGCAGCGTGCGGGCATGGTCAGGCCGACGCGACGCGACGGCCGCGCCTGGACGTCCATGGGGCGGCGGCGACTAAAGCTGGATCAGCGACCGAACTCTCACCGCTCCTGCGATCAAGGCCACACCCGCCACAATGCCGAACCCAGCGATCAGTCCCATGATCGCCGCCAGTGTGGCCGGAGGCACCAGGAGGGCGAATCCGGAGGCGACGATGCTGAGGACACCGAAGGCGGCCGTCCAACCCCACTGCAGGCCAAGCTGCTTCTGCCGCATGGCCCCATACAGGCCGAGCAGACCGGTGATCATGAGCCACCACGCGACCATGACGATCGCGAAGGTCAGGGACAGGACCGGATAGTATACCAGTGACGCGATGCCGAATCCAACGCTCGCCAGCCCCGACAGCAGCAGCACCCACCAGTGTTGCATGATCGATTTCAGTTCGATCGCCTGTACGATTTCGACCACACCGGAGAACAGCGCCCACCAGGCGATCACCAGCGCAAAGGCCGCGACCGAATCCAGCGGTCGGATCAGCACGAACACGCCGACAGCCAGAGCCAGCACCCCTCGAAGCAGCAGCGCCCACCATGCACGGTGATACGCCCGCTTGAGATCGTCCAGCACCGTGCTTGCCATACCGCCTCCTGCTCCTCGTGCGCCAGTGTGGGGGCGCGAGGGCTGACGCACGGCGGGGCCGGTCGCGCAACGACCGCACAACTACGAGACCCTCTTGATCGGCGGAAGCGGGCTGGGCTGAGTGTACCGTCACTGACGCGGTCCGCCGACCCGGCATAAGCTGCCCCCCGAGGCCGGCTCACGCAAGCGAGTGGACGACGGCCGCTGACGAGGGGCTAAGGCCTGGCGGCCTACGCACGCACGCTTCCCGTCCTGGCTTCGCGCAGCCGGGAGACGGTACTCCCTCGCAGTTTGCCGATGACCCCGCCCCGCACGTTGGCGAGCCCACCGCTCGGCAGGGCGTCGAAGTGGAGGCGCTGAACCACGAGAAGGTACAGGCCGGGCGCGGCATCCCCCGGGGCATCCTGCTCTACGACCGCGGTCAGCACCAGGCGCCCGTCGGTATAGTGGTTGGAGTAGAGTTGCTTGAGCGCGATGAGCGTACAGCCGGGCAGCTCCGGCGGTGAATACACGACTTCGTGATCGATGGTCAGCGTGGGCCTGAGCCCCGCCAGTGCATCAGTAGACCAGAAGAGCACCTCCCGGATTTCGGGTGCAGCTGCAAGCGGGTATCGCCCGAGATAGCGCTCGAGCGCCGGGGCGTACTGATACATGTATGGAGAGCGGGCGACCATGGATTCGAAGACCTGGGCGGCGGGCGAGCTCGAATCCTGGTCCTCGTACCACGCCTACGAGGGTCAGTTGTTTCGAGTGATTCTCGAGCAGGCCCTCGAGGCGCACGGGCTTCGTCTCGTCGTGGTCCGCGGGCGAGATCTCCTGGACCGGGCCACAGCAGTGCTGGGGCAGTCCGAGCCTGCGCTGCGGTCGCGGGTTACCGAGCTGGGGCGAATGGTGGGGTCGCCGTGGCGGAGCGAGCAGAAGGCAGCCACATTAGCGGCGTGGCTGGCGCTGGCCGAGGCCCCGAGTGTCCGGCAGGGGACCTGACCGGCGATTGGAGCTGGCAAAGTACAGCCGGTCGGGTAGCTTGGGCTGAGTTCACCAGCCGCGCTTTGCAGCTCATGGCGAGGACGTTAGGCTGCTCCTCTACCACGTGTGATCACAATGGACTTCCCTACCTCCGTCAAGCTCGCCATCTATCGCCTGACCGCCGAACACGGCTCGCCACCGGCCCAGACGGTGGTCGCCGAGGTCGTCGGCGCACCACTGGCGGAGGTTCGGGCGGCCTACGAGACCCTGGCTGGGAACCGCCTCCTCGTGCTCGAGGCCGATCGCGCCACTATCCGCATGGCCCCTCCCTTCTCCGGCGTCCCCAGCCAACACCGGGTGGCCGTCGCGGGGGTACAGTATTTCGCCAACTGCGCCTGGGACGCCTTCGGGATCCCGGCCGCCCTCCACCAACCCGGGCTGGTCGAGTCCGAGTGCGCCGAGAGCCGCGCTCCACTCCACATGGAAATCGGCCTCGACGGCCCTCCACCCTCTCTGTGGCTCTTCCACTGCCTGGTGCCCGCGGCCCGCTGGTGGGCGGATATCGTTTTTACCTGAAGCAACATGCTTTTCTTCCGGTCGGAAGAACTCATCGTGAGCTGGTGCCGGAAGCGGAGGTTCGAGCGCCGCCCGGTCGTTACCATGGACCAGCTTTGGCAGCTGGCCGTGACCTGGTATGGCACGCGGCTTGAGCCCACTGCGCGCCGGCCCGCTCCGCCGGAGATGCGCACCATCTTTGAGGCGATTGGGCTGCGGGGCGACTTCTGGGACCCCATGGCCGACACCTTTCGCTGAAGCCTGCCGTCTAATCGCGCCATGGAGCTGCCAAAGCGCGGCCCGTCGGGTAGCTTAGGTTAGGATCGGGAGCCACGCTTTGCAGCTCAAACGCGGTACGGCGGGCCCTCAGGGGAGGCTTCTCGACTGCCTCCGCAGCGGGGCGTAGGTTGGGCAGGTCGGATTGAGATTCCTACACCGACCCCGTTCACCAGGAGAAACCGGGGTTCTGAGCATGGGCGCGTCACATCCCGCCCGTGTCCTTCTGCCGCGTCAGATCCCCCGCCAGCAGGTTCCGCAGCGCCGCGATCGCCCGCCCCTTGATGTTCACGATCCCGCCCGACGGCAGATTATCGAACCGATACCGGCGCAGGACGAAGAGGTAGCTCCCTGCCGTCCCGCCGGGAGCACCATCCTCCACGCACGACACGTCGAGGGCGGACTCGAA
>DATBLR010000125.1:0-26096 GCA_036555275.1 Gemmatimonadales bacterium
CCGAGGACCTTCGCCTCGAACAGCACGACGCTGGGCGTATCGGATGGGGGTACACAGGCCACGATCATGGCGAACAGCGTGAGCGCCAGGCCGGCGAGCCCCACCGCCCAGCGCTTCACCCCCCGGGCCGTGGGGGAGGGCTCCCGTCCGGTGAAGACCAGGTAGGCAACGAACAGGTAGAGATACGGGAGGAAATAGATGAGCAGCATGGTGTCGAGCACAATCAGGTAGGCCCGCTCGACGGTGGTGCCCCTCCCCAGGACGGAGATGAAGAGGAAGACCGTGGCAACCGCGGCCTGCACCAGGATCGCAACGTAGGGAGTGCGCCAGACCGGGTGAATCTTGCCGAATCCGCGTGGAAAGTAGCGATCCAAGCCTATGACCAGCGCCACCCGCGCCGGCCCGGTAAGCCAGGCGCCGATGTTGCCGAGGTTCCCCAGCACGTAGAGGAGTGCCGTGACCGGTGCGACCCACACCAGGTGGGCGCCGAGGTCTTCCGCCCCCGCGGCGACCGCCTGAATGAATCCCGAGACTACGTTGATTTCAGGCACCGGAATGAGGGTCAATACGGCCCAGGTACCCACGACATACAGGAACAGGATGGCCGGTGCCGCGATCAGGATCGAGCGCCGCAGGGTGGGGACCGGGTCTCGCACCTCCCCCGCCATCACGGCAGAGAGCTCCAGCCCGGCGAAGGCAAAGGCAATCGTGGCCCACAGGTTGAGGGCGGAGAGGTCGCTGAAATCCGGAACCAGGGACGCGAATGTGATCGGGTTCATGCTGCCGCGCGTGAGGGCGACATAGACGGCCAGGAGGACCAGCGCGGCCCCTGGCAGGAGGGAGCCAACGGCGCCGACGTTCTGCAGCCACCGACCCGTGCCGACCCCAACCAGGTTCATCCAGACCGCGCCCCAGAGCATCACCAGGGTCGCGATCAGGACGTAGCTCCACTGGCTGGCGAGACCAGAGTCCCCCTTGCCGATGACGTAGGTACCGATGACTGCGGTACTCATCAGCAGGTTGGGGTAGTAGAGGACGTTGTTGATCCAGTAGCACCAGCCGCAGATGAAGCCATGCCCCTCACCGAAGGCCCGCTTGGCCCACGGATAGATGCCTCCGGCCTCGGGGTAGCGGGTGGCCAGCTCGGTCACCGCGAGCCCCTGAGGGATGAAAAAGAAGAGGGCCGCGAGAATCCAGAAGATCAGACTGGAGGGGCCGGCCGCCGCCGACGTGGCGAGCCACCGGATACTGAGCACGGCAACGACGTTGAAGAGGACCAGGTCCCGGAGGCCCAGGGTCCGCGCCAGTTCCGGGTGGGGGCGGGGGGAGTCGGTCGGCAGGGGGACCTCCGGATGGGGGGGAACGGGGAACGGGGAACGGGGAACGGGGAATGGGGGACGTGGAGCGGGGACTGGGGCCCGCTATGCCTTTCCCGCCATCGGAACCCGGCCCCGGTCAGATCACCGCTCCCCGTTCCCCGTTCCCCATTCCCCCCTCTCACCCCAGGTACAGCTTCTTTGGATCCAGCACCTCGCGAAGCAGGCGGAGCTCTTCCTGGGATGGCGGCCTCACCGTTCCCAGCTGATCGCGGGCGCGCAACGGCCATCCCACGCTGGATTTCACCTCCTCCACCGTAACGTCGGGATAGAGCGCGGTCAGAATCATCTCGCCGGTGGCCGGGTCATTTTCCAGGACACCCTTGTCGGTAATCACCTTGATGGGGCCGGCGCCGGGCATGCCCAGCGCCTTGCGGTCCTTCCCCTGGCAACGCTGCCCGGGGCTGGTCAGGAAATCCACCTCGGCGGGGAAGGCGCGGGCGCTGAGCCGGCTGATGATCAGGACCCGGCGGGCGTGCACGGCGATCTCCGCGGCGCCGCCGGAGCCCGGCAGGCGGACCTTGGGTCTCCGGTAATCGCCGATCACGGTGGTGTTGATGTTTCCCCACCGATCGACCTGCGCGCCGCCCAGAAAGCCTACTTCGATTCTGCCATTCTGGAGAAACAGCTGAAACACGTCCGCCATCGAACAGACCATCAGCGACCCGGTCACCAGCGACGGGTCCCCGATGGAAACCGGCAGTCGCTCCGGCACCGCGCCGACAGCTCCCGACTCATAGATCAGGACCAGGTCGGGGGCCTGGAGCGAGCGCGCCAGGTTGCACGCGAGGTTCGGCAGCCCGATTCCGACGAAGACGACCTCGCCGTTCTGGAGCTCCCGCGCCGCGACGGCCGCCATCATCTCCGAAGGACTGTAGCTCGTCGTCACACCCGCTTCTCCCTCACGCTCTTACCACGGAGACACAGAGACACCGAGGAACTCAACGACCGGATGGTACTGGAACAACATCAATGCTCGCCCTGCTGAACGCCGGCTCTGTGTCTCCGTGCCTCTGTGGTTATCCCTTGCCGGCTCCAGCTGGATCAGAAGCCGTAATTGACCCCCGCACACACCTGGATCTTGGCCCTGAGCCGTTCCGCCAGCCCGGGCTGCCTCGCCATATACTCGGCACGATCCCGTAGTCCGTACACGTATTCGTCGAGATAGGCCTGGAGCTTCGCCGGATCCCGGGAGATGTCTTCCCAAGCGACGTAGAAATCGTTGTCCCGGTCGTAATATCCCTGGGCATAGGACGGGTGGCAGCCCCACGGCTCGACCACCACCGCGCTCACGATCATGCCAGGAATCAGGGTGCGGTTGGGGTCGGCGCGGATCACCGACTCGTCCACCAGCTCCTCCACCACCACGATAACTCGCCGGGAGGCGAAAGCGGCCTCCTTCTGGACGCCGAGTAGTCCCCAGACTTGGGCGTTCCCCTCGGCATCCGCCCGCTGGGCATGGATGATGGTGACGTCGGGGTTCAGCGCCGGTACCGTGGCGAGCTGCTCCCCGGTATAAGGGCAGGTAACGGTTCGGATCAGGGGGTTCGCGACGGGGAGGTCGGTCCCCATGTAGTTCCGCATGACCCAGAAGGGCAGCCGGGCGGCCCCGGCCGACATGCGCGCCACCATTCCGAAATGACTGTACTCCTCGATCTCGAGGGGAGGCGTCCCCTTCTCCACGGCCCGGCGAAAGGCGTGCAGCGAGCCGGCGCCGGGGTTGCCCGCCCAGGAGAAGACCAGTTTGCGGGCGCAGCCGGCAGCGATCATTTGATCGTAAATCAGGTCCGGCGTGAGCCGCGCAATGGTCAGATTCTTGCGGCGCTGCCGGATGATCTCGTGGCCCGCCGCAAAACAGATGAGGTGAGTGAAGCCCTCGATCACCACGGTGTCCCCGTCGTGGACATGGCTGGCGATGGCGTCTTTCATGGAGACGACTTTGGAGTGCATGGCGGGGGCTAGCCGTTGGCCATCGATCGTCGGCCGTCGGCGGACGGCCGATGGCTGACGGCTGATGGCTTTTCACCGAGCTCGGTGACCAGGTGCTCGCAAGCGCCCGCCAGATGCTGCTCGAGCAGACGGGCGGCGCTCCCGGTATCCCGGGCGACGATGGCGGCGAGCAGGGCTCGGTGCTCCCTCTCGAACTGGCTCCGGTGACGGAGCATGAGGCCGTGGGTCAGCCAATAGCGATCCACCCGCCGCAGCAGGCCGGCGATCAACTCGTGGAGCCGGGGCCGTCCCTCCAGGTCGTAGATCAGCTGATGGAAATCCACGTCGTGCGACCCCCACGAGGGCCCGTCGGTCGCCGCCTCGGATGCATCCAGGATCCGCTCCGCCTGGGCCAGGGTCGTTTGGCTCAGCCGCGGAGTGGCGCGCCGTACCGCCGCCGTCTCCAGAATGGCGCGGATCTCGTAGATCTCGCGGATCTCCTCTGGGGTGAGAGCACTGACCGTGGCGCCGCGATTGGGCTGGTAATCGACCAGTCCCTCCGACTGGAGCTGGCGGAGCGCCTCCCGCACCGGAATGTGGCTCACTCTGAGCTGGGCAGCGATCTCATCCTGAAGCAATGGCTGATTGGCCTTCAGGTGCCCGCCTGAGATCGCCTCCCTGAGAACAGCAGCGACCAGCTCGTGAGTAGCGAGCTTTGGGCGACGGGGGACACGGTCGAGGAGCTGGTCCAGTTCCATGAAGTCGGCTCGGCGGCTCGGCAGCCAGGGGTTGAGAGGAATGGTCAAGGGTTGCCAGATAATATATTATATATTACGTTGTTAACGTCAAGTGGCTACTGATGTTGTTGCTACATAAGCCTCGTCCGGCAGTCCTCGAGGTCCCCATGAGCAAGACGCCTCCGGCCCAGCAACCAATGAGAGCCGGTCAGCCGATTCCCTACCCACCGGCCCGTCCATTCGTCGAGCCGGACTGGACCCGCATCCCCGGCTTTCGGGGGGTGAGCCGGGAACAGTGGGAAGACGCAACCTGGCAGCGGAAGAACACGATCAAGAATCTCCGGGAGCTCAGAGCGGCGCTGGGCGACCTCCTGCCGGAGAGCCTGGCGGCCAGCATCGCGAGGGACCAGGAGCAGCGGGCGACGATGTCGATGCTGCTTCCTCCCCATATGCTGAACACCATGGAGCTGGGCAAGCTGTGGGAGGACCCGGTCCGTCGCTACATGATCCCGGCGTTCGACGATCGCCTCAGCGAGTGGGCTAATCATCCCAAGGCCTCCCGCGACAGCCTGCATGAACAGGAGATGTGGGTGGTCGAGGGACTCACGCACCGGTACCCCACCAAGGTGCTGGCGGAGCTGTTGTCGACCTGCCCGCAGTACTGCGGGCACTGCACCCGGATGGATCTGGTCGGGAACGACGTGCCCCAGGTGGAGAAGCTCAAGTTCCGGGTCCCTCAAAAGGACCGGCATCAGCAGATCCTGGATTACCTGCGGAAGACGCCGACGGTCCGGGACGTGGTGGTGTCGGGCGGGGATATCGCCAACCTGCACATCAGCCAGCTCGAGCCGTTCGTCAGCGCGCTGCTGGACATCCCGAACATCCGCGACATCCGGCTGGCCTCCAAGGGGCTCATCGGGCTGCCGCAGCACTTCCTGCAGGACAGCGTGATCGCTGGCCTCGAGCGGCTGGCGAAGAAGGCCTTCGAGCGCGGCGTCGACCTGGCGCTCCATACCCACGCCAACAGCGCCCAGCAGGTTACCCCGCTGGTCGGCAAGGCGACCCGGAAGCTGCTGGAAATCGGTTTCCGGGATGTCCGCAATCAGGGAGTGCTGCTGCGTGGCGTGAACGCCACCGCGGCCGACCTGCTGGACCTGTGCTTCATGCTGCTGGATCACGCCAAGATCCTGCCGTACTACTTCTACATGTGCGACATGATCCCCAACTCGGAGCACTGGCGGGTCGCGGTCTGGGAAGCGCAGCAGCTGCAGCACGACATCATGGGCTACCTGCCGGGCTTCGCCACGCCGCGCATCGTTTGCGACGTGCCCTACGTCGGAAAGCGCTGGGTTCATCAGCTGGCCGAGTACGACCGGGAGAAGGGCATTTCGTACTGGACCAAGAACTACCTGACCAGCATCGAATGGGGCGACGCCGCCAAGCTGCACGAGAAACACGAATACTACGACCCCATCCACACCCTGCCCGAATCGGGCCAGCGGTGGTGGCGGGAGCACGCCGCGAAGATGGACCGCGCCCCGGCGGCGACCCACGCGGTGCACGCGTAGGGGCCGCATGCATGCGGCCCCTACGGTGCACCGCCACCCGGCCCAAACGACCAACGGAATCGTCATGACCTCGCGCGACTACCCCCGCATCCTCACGCCCCCGCCCGGCCCCCAGGCCAAGGCGATCATCGAGCGCGACCGGGCCTGGACCTCGCCCTCCTACATCAAGGAGTATCCGCTGGTCATCGCCGGCGGGCAGGGTGCGATGGTCGAGGACCCCGACGGGAACCGCTACATCGACTACATGGCCGGCATCGCCGTCTCGGCGACCGGTTACAACCACCCGAGAGTGGTGGCCGCGATCACGGAGCAGGCAGAGCGCTTTCTCCACATCTGCGGCACCGACTTCTATTTCGAGGGTTTCGCCCTGCTGGCCGAGCGGCTGTCGAGGCTCGCGCCCGGATCGAGCCGCAAGCGAGTCTTCCTCGCCAACTCCGGCACCGAGGCCATCGAGGGCGCCATCAAGCTCGCCCGTTACCATACCCGGCGGCCCGGTCTGATCGCCTTCCAAGGCTCCTTCCACGGCCGGAGCTACGGCGCGATGTCGCTCACCTGGAGCAAGATGAAACAGCACCGGCATTTCGGGCCGTTTCTGCCGGAGGTGTACCACATCCCCTACGCCAACCCGTATCGCGCCGGCAGCGATCAGGCGGCGATCGCGCTGACGCTCGAGGCGCTGGACGATCTGTTCGATCGCCAGGTCGCGCCGGACGACGTCGCCGCCATCTTCGTCGAGCCGGTGCAGGGAGAGGGTGGCTACGTGATCCCGCCGGTCGGTTTCCTGCGCGCCCTGCGGGAGCGCGCCGACCGCCACGGCATCCTGCTGGTCGCGGACGAAGTGCAGAGCGGCGTCGGCCGCACCGGGAAGATGTGGGCCTGTGACTGGGAGGGCGTCGAGCCGGACATCCTGGTGACCGCCAAGGGCCTGGGCAGCGGCATGCCGATCGGGGCCTTCATCGCCAAGGACTCGGTCATGACCTGGGAGGCGGGCTCGCACGGATCCACCTTCGGCGGCAATCCGGTCTGTTGCGCGGCGGCCCTCGCCACCCTCGACATCGTGGAGCAGTCACTGCCCCACATTCAGAAGATGGGCGACCGGATGCTGGCCCACGCCCGCAGGATGCAGGACAAATACGCCGTGATCGGCGACGTGCGGGGCCGGGGCCTGATGCTGGGGATCGAGTTCGTGAAGGATCGCACCGGCAAGGAGCCCTACCCGGAGATCGTCGACCGGATCACTGACCGGGCCTTCCGGAAAGGACTCCTGCTGCTTCCCTGCGGGAAGAGCACCTTCCGGCTCGCGCCGCCGCTCGTGCTCGACGACTACGACGTCGATACCGGGATGCGAATCTTCGAGGAGTGCCTGAAAGAAGAGGACTAGCGGGATGTCGCCAGCCGCGCCAGGAGCACGGCCGCCCGTTTGATCTGCAGCGGCAGCGTGGCGAGGTCGGCGGTTTCCCTGACCGTGTGATCGTCTCGGCCCTTGAGTCCCAGGCCGTCGATGATCGCCGGGACGATACCCGCGACGAACGAGACGTCCGCTGCACCGGCGCGACTCGGGTCCACCGCTGTGACGGGCCCGGATCCCAGGTCGCGACTGACACGATCGTACAGTTCGAGGAGGCGGGTGTTCCCCTCGGTGAGCGCCATCGGGGGGTATCCGTCCTCGAAGGTCATCTCGGCCGATGTGTGCGGCAGCGAGTCCGCGACAATCGCCCGCATCGTCGCCTTGGCCTGCTCCCGCTGCTCGATCGAGAGGGTGCGGAGGTCGCCGGTGACGATCACCCGCCCCGCGACGACGTTGTCCTTTCCGGACGCCGTCCCGCGATCGTGCTCCTGGCCAAGCTCCGCCGCGGTGCCGCCGAGCATCAGGCCTGGACTGAAGGTGAGATACGCCTCGCCGGTCATCCGCTCCCGAAAGTCATTGAGGATCCGCGCCGCCTCGTAGATGGCGCCCGGACCGATCTCGTCACGAAAGATCAGCGATGAGTGAGCCGGGGTTCCCGTCACCTGCAGAGTCCAATACGTGGTGCCCCGCCGCGCGACCACGATCCGCTCGGGGCTTCCATCCGCGTCCTCGAAGCCGAGGGCCACGTCGGCACCCCGGGCCGCCTGGATCAGGGCCTGTCTCGCAAGGCTCTTGGGCTCCCCGGTATCCTCTTCGTCGCCGCAGAACACAACCCGGATCGTCAGGCGGTCGACCAGGCCGGCGGCGGCGAGCGCCTTGAGCGCCTGGATCATGACCACGTCGCCGCCCTTCATGTCGATCACTCCCGGTCCGCGGGCGGTGTCCTCGGCCACCATCTCGTACCGCTGAAAGGGACTGTCGCGCTCGAACACCGTGTCCAGATGGCCGATGAGCAGGACCGTCGGCCCACGGGTGCCCCGCTCTCCCAGCAGATGTCCCGCCCGCTCAAACGCGGAGCCGTCCTCCCACCGGGTGGCGAATCCAAGGGCGTCGAGCTCGGAGCGAAACAGATCGCCAACCCGACGCACCCCCTCGAAGTTCATGGTGCCGCTGTTGATGTTGACCGCCCGTTCGAGGAGCGAGCGGGCTTCGGCAACGTGGGCGTCGGCGTGGGCGGCGAGCTGGCGCTCGACCTTCGACAGCGACTGCGCCGAAGCCGATCCGCCGGCGGTCATGAGCAGGCAGGCCAGGAGGGGGCTGCGGGAGAGGTTCCGCACGGGATTGGGGATTCCCTCATCGGGGTCGGGTGGGTCGGTGTCTGATCGAGGCGAGGAGCCGGGCAAAGATAATCGCCTGGGGAACGGGGAACGGGGAACGGGGAACGGGGAACCGAGACTAAGGGCCAGCGCTGAATGGCGTCAAGTCGGCCGATAGACGCAAGGGGTATTCGGTGCTGCCAGTCCTGGCCTCCCGCACACCAGCGAGCTCACGGCGGACCCAGCACCTGGTAGTGCGCCGACCGCTCATCAAACCGGGTCAGCAGCCGTCGAGCATGCTCGGGCACAACGGCCACTTCGTAGTCCGGGCCGGCGAAAGTCCGCACCGCATCGAGTGAATCGAAGCGCATGATGGTGACAAACTCGACCAGGTCACCGGCGGCCCGGCGCAGCAATTCGATTCCCCGATACCCGGGAATCTGCCGGGCGGCGATCCCGGTGAAGATCTCCTCTTTGAGCAGCCGCTCGTAGCGCTCGGCCTGTCCCGGCGCGGTCCAGCCATGCCAGATCCTCGCGATCATCGCGACGCGCCTCCTACAGATAACTGAGCCAGACCGACTTCGACCGCGCCTTGAGGTTCGCATACCACCGGCACGCCGGATAGAGCAACGCCACCGCAACTCCGAACACGAGATAGAGCAGCGCGAGGCTCCAGGGATACCCCTCGGGCGGCGGGGGCATCAGCATCGGATGGTTGGCGAAGAGCCAGGGATCGATCCGTCCATCGCGGACTAGCGAGACCACGAGCGCGAGACTGTGAATGAGGGGGATGTGAAGCAGGTAGTAGAACAGCGGCACCCTCCCGAACACCTGCAGCCATCCCACGATCCATCCCCGCGCATGTTCCAGCGCCGGCATGAGCGCGATGGTGGGACCGAGCGTCATGAGCAGAAAGAGCAGGGACGCGGGGTACTTGGTGGTGTTGAGGAAGGCGAGTGGGGTGGGAAGCGGCTGCATGGTCCAGGGGCGTGGATCGCCGTAGAGGTTGAGGCCGCGGAGCAGCAGAAACAGCACCGTCGCCCCAACCCCGATCCGGAGGCAGGCACGCCGCAGCGGACCCGGTTCCAGGACCAGTACCGCTCCGAAGGCGTACCCGAGCGCCATGACCCCAACCCAGGGGATCAGCGAGTACAGCACCACCAGCGTCGGGCCGTCACCGAACAGCTGGATCGGGCCCCCGAAGTACAGGACCTGAGCGAGCCAGGCGAGCGGACTCTCGGCCATGGTCTGGGCGAGGGAGGCCACCCGGGAATCGAGGAGGTTGTGGCCGGCCACGATGACGAGCCCAAACGCCGTGACCCAGGCGAGTGGGAGGCGCACCAGTCCCGCCAGCACGATCATGGACCAGCCGATGGCCCAGATCACTCCGGCGAGCAGGTAGTGGGCAAAATCCGCGTTGAAGGTCCAGGCGAGCCGGATCACCGTCAGCTCGAGGAGGATGAGCCAGATCCCGCGGATCAGCAGGAAGCGCGACAGTCTGGCGGCGTTCCCGAGCTTTCGCAGATGGAAGAAGGCCCCCGTCCCCGCCAGGAAGACGAAGGCCGGCGCACAGAAGTGGGTCACCCAGCGAGTGAAGAAAATTCCCGGCGTAGGGCCCCCCGGCGGCAGCCCAGAGTACACCCGCACGTGGTCGACCGCCATCAACACCATGACGGCACCCCGCACGATGTCGACCGACTGGACCCTCGCCCCCTGCCCCGTGCCGGTCATAAACTCCCCCGCGTGGTTGGGCGACGGCATCACCGGTCCCGGACGAGCATACCCCGCCGGCGAAGCTACACGCCCGGGGTGGGGATGGCTTGCGGTTTCTGCGCGAACGCGCTACCGGCACGGACCGGGTCCGCGTCATTCCATTCCTATCCTTCCACGACGGTCCGGCTCTGCTCCCGCATGAACTGCTGGACATACCACGGACCGCACCCGCCCTTGCCGCTCGAGCCGCTTCCCTTCCAGCCGCAGAACGGCTGGGCTCCAGGCCAGGCGCCCGTGGTGGCCCCGCTCCGCTTGTTCACATAGCACACTCCGGCTTCAATCTCGTCGAAGAAGCGGTCAATCTCCTCCCGCTTCCCGGAGAACAACCCGGCGGTGAGGCCGTACTCCACCTTGTTGGCTTCGGTGAGCGCCTGATCGAGGCTGTCCACTTGGGCCACGGCAAGGAAGGGGGCAAACAGCTCCTCCAGGAAAAGGGTGCTCTGGAGCGGGAGCTCCGCGATCGTCGGGGCGACGAAGTGCCCCTTGTCGAACCCGCCCCCGCGGAGCCGGCTGCCACCCAGAAGCAGGGTACCCTCCCGGCCCGCCTGGGTGACGGCCTGCTCCCAGCGCTGAACTGCCCGTTCGTTGATGACCGGCCCGAACCAGACATCACGCTGAGTCACGTCGCCCATGACCATGGCTTTGGTCTTGGCAATGAGCTTGTCGGTGAAGGCTTTGGCGACCGCCTGGTGCACGTAGACCCGGCTGGTCGCGCTGCACTTCTGATTCTGGAGGCCAAAGGCGGAGCGCATGACGCCCTCCGCCGCCGCATCGAGGTCGGCGGTCTCCATCACGATCGCGGCGTTCTTGCCACCCAGCTCCATGAGGCACGGCTTTACCCAATCGCGGGACAGCCCATGGAAGATGTGCATCCCCACGGCCTTGGAGCCCGTGAACACCACGCCGTCGGTGAGCGGGTGCTGCCACAGGGCATCGCCGATTTCCCTCCCGTGGCCGCTCACGAAATTGAAGACCCCCGGCGGTACACCAGCGTCGCGATACACCTCGTACAGCTTGAGGCCGGTCCAGGGCGTGTCCTCCGCGGGTTTGTAAACCACTGCGTTCCCCGTCATCAGGGCCGCGGAAGACATCCCGGTGGAGAGCGCCAGCGGGAAGTTGAAGGGCGCGATACACACGAAGACGCCGTACGGCCGCAGGACCTCCGTGTTCCGCTCGATCGGCGTCATCCTCGCCATCTCGCGGGTGAAGCCCTGATGGTCCTCCACCTGCTGGCAGTAGTAATCGATGAGATCGGCGGACTCCTCGGTATCTCCCATGGCCTCGAAGCGGTTCTTCCCGACCTCGTAGCTCATGATCGCCGAGAGCAGGAACTTCCGCTCCCGGATGAGCTCCGCGGCCCGGCGCAGGATTCGGACGCGCTCCCGCCAGGGAAGCGTCGCCCAGCCCTTCTGGGCGGCCTTGGCCGCCCGCATTGCCTGGTCCACCTGATCCGGCCCCGCGGCGGCGAACCGACCGAGCACGAACCCGGTGTCGATGGGGGAAACGTCCACGATCGGCTCCCGCCCGGGCGTCTCGACTGCCTTGCCGTTGATGTAAAGCGGGTAGCTCTTGCCCGCCTGAGTCCGGACTTCGGCCAGGGCCGCGTCGAAGGCGCCGTGAAAGGCGTCCATGTCGACGTTGGCGGAGGTGTAGGTGATCTTCTGCTGCGGTGCGGCGGTGGCCATGGTTCCTCCGAGCGTACAGGGTTCAGCGGACAGCGTTCAGGGCCAAGGCACCGGGCTCAGCACTAAGACCCTGAAGGCTGAACGCTGGACGCTAGCTTTGCAGTTGTCTTCTCCAGCGCGGCCCCCAACCGCCGCACCAGCTCATCAATCTCCGATTCCTCGATCACGAACGGCGGCGCCAGGCAACAGAGGTCGCCGTTCGTCCCGTCGGCCTGACCTACGTTGGGCCAGGTCATGAGGCCCGCGGCCAAGGCCGCCTCGGCAAAGGTCTCCGCGAACTTGAGACCGCGGGGGAAGGGCGCGCGAGTGCCTTTGTCCCGAACGAACTCGATTCCGGCCAGCAGCCCGCGCCCGCGGATGTCGCCGACGGTGGGGAGGTCCCTGATTGGGGCGAGCTTCTGGTGCAGCACCTCCCCCATCCGGCCGGCACGGGCGACCAGCCCGTGCTTCTTCAGGTAGCGTACTGCCGCCAGCCCGGCCGCGGCAAGCACCGGGTGGTGACTGAAGGTCTGGGCGTGGAGCAGGGCCCCCGAGCCACGAGCAATCGGATCCAGGATCCGGCGGGAGCTCGCCACTACCGACAGCGGGGCGTAGCCGCCGGTGATTCCCTTGCCGAACGTCATGATGTCAGGCACCACCCCATACGGCTCGATGGCTGACCAGGTTCCGGTGCGGCCCGCTCCCACCAGCACCTCGTCGGCGATGAAGAGGATGCCATGGCGGTCGCAGATTTCCCGCACTCGCCGGAAGTAGTCGGGTCGCGGAACGGAGTGGCCCGTGGAGCTTCCGCCCACCGGCTCCGCGATGAAGGCCGCGACGTTGTCAGCCCCGAGTTGCAGAATGGCGGTCTCGAGAGCCCGACCCGAGCAGGTCGGGCAACCGCCCCGTTCCTCTTTCCCCGCTCCCCGTTCCCCCGAGCCACCCCCGCATTCACACCGATACGCATAGGGCGCCGGAATGCGGTGGATATCCACCAGCCACTCGCGAAAATAGGTCTTGTAGTGCTCGCGGGCGGAGGCGGAGAGAGCCAGCAGCGTGTTCCCGTGATAGGCGGGAAACAGCGCGATCACCTTGTGCTTGGAGGGCCTGCCGGTCTCGACCCAGTACTGACGGGCGAGCTTGAGGGCGGCTTCGACCGCTTCCGATCCGCTCCCCAGGAAGTAGAACTTGTCGAGCGGCGGCGGGACCAGGCTGGCCAGCTCCTCGGCGAGGGCCTCGACCGGCTCGCTGGTGAAGGCGGTGCCGTTGACGTAGGCGATCTTCGTCGCCTGCCGCGCCATCGCCTCACCGATCTCCGCCACCCCGTGCCCCAGATTCGCCACAAAGGCGCCGCCCGACCCATCGAGGTATCGGTGCCCCTCCTCATCAAACAGCCAGCAGCCCTTCCCGTGGGTGATGAGCGGAAAGGGCCGGTTGAGCTTCCGGTAGAAGACGTGCGAGTCGGGGTACTGATGCGTAGCCATGGCGAGACAAATTTCACCCCGCAGAGACCCGCATGCCACCCCTGGAAGGGGAACGGGGAACGGGGAACGGGGAACGGGGAAAGGGGAAAGGGGAAACGGGAAACGGGAACAGGGAACGGGAAGCGCCTGAACGGCCGCCTGGTTCCGCTTCTCCAAGAGAGTTGGGCAGGCGGGCTGGTCCCGTTCCCCGTTCCCCGTTCCCCGTTCCCCGCTCTCTACACCAGCCTCGCCCCATTGGGCACGGGCCGCTCGGGCTGGGCCAGGACGATGGCTCCGTCCTCGCGGGCAAAGCCGGTTACCAGAACTTCGGATTGAAACGGCCCGATGCGTTTGGACGGGAAGTTGACGACAGCGACGACCTGACGCCCGAGCAGGTCCTCCTTCCGGTAGAGCGTCGTGATCTGGGCGCTGGAGCGTCGAACCCCCAGCTCTCCGAAGTCCACGACCAGCTTCCAGGCCGGCTTCCGTGCTTCGGGAAAGTCATCCACGGCCACGATCGTCCCGACCCGCAACTCGACCCGCTCGAAATCCTCCCAGGAGATTGGCGGACTCACAGGTGTCCCCCTTGGCGCGGCGCTCAGGTCGGCTGCTCCGGACAGGGGCGGCGCCGGCGCGCGTCGATGAGCGCGATGATCAGCCACTGCTCCCCCTCTCGGGGGATTCCTGAGCGCGGAGCAGCGAGAAGGACCCGATCAGGGCAACGAGCAGCAGAAGCCGCAGAACGAAACGCATAGTCGGTCCCCGGGGTGTGAGGGCCCAGGCCAGCGAGCCCAAGGCTTGCGGCAGAATCGTGGGGCCGCCATCATCGGACGTCCTTGCCGGAGTCCCCATGCGCCGCATCGCCGGTTTGCTGCTCATCGCCTCCATACTACTGCCATCCCCCGGCGCGGCCCAGAGCGGCGCGGGTCGCCTGGTCAACCTCGACGATCTCGTCGCGCTGAAGGAGGTCAGTGATCCTCAGATCTCGCCGGAAGGGGATTGGGTGGCCTACACGGTCAGCGAGGCAGATGTCGCCCGGGACGAATTCGCGAGCGACTTGTGGATGACCGCCTGGGATGGGAACACCACCGTTCGGTTGACCAGCACCCCAAAGGAGAGCGAACACACCCCGCGATGGAGCCCGGATGGGCGCTGGCTGGCCTTTCTCTCCAGCCGAGGGGGGAACGAGGACGCAGATCAGCTGTGGCTGATGAACCGCCTCGGCGGTGAAGCCGTGAAGGTCACGGAGATGAAAGCCGGGGTGAGCGATTACGCCTGGTCGCCGGATGGCACCCGCATCGCTCTGGTAATTGAGGACGGCGATTCGGTTGAGGTCACGGGAGTCTTTTCGCGGGCCGACGCCCAGCCGGACTCTGCGGGATGGCTCCGCCCCACGGGAGACTCGGGCGCGGGCAACGTTGAGCCGCCGATCCTGATCGATCGGTTCTACTTCAAGGAAGACTACACCGGCTACGTCCGGCGGAAGCGGAAACACCTGTACCTGTTCACGGTGGCTGACCGGAAGCTCGAGCAGCTCACCTCCGGCGACCATGATGAGCGGCTTCCGGCGTGGGCGCCCGACGGCCGGAGCCTCGCTTTCACCAGCAAGCGGGCAGGGACGGATCCAGACCGCCACAGCAACTGGGACCTCTTCGTCATGGAAGCCGCGAGCGGCGCGGCGGCGCGGCAACTGACTACCTTCACCGGCCCCGACGCCCACCCGGACTGGGAAAGCCGTCCCGCCTGGAGTCCCGACGGGCGGTCCATCGCCTATCTGCAGGGCGGTCCGGACTCACTCATCTACTACGCCCTGCCGAGGCTGGCAGTGATTGCCGCGGACCCCCGGAGCGGGCCGACTCTCCTCACCCAGGCGCTTGACCGTCAGGTAACCCGCCCCGCGTGGAGCCCCGACGGGAAGTCGATCTATTTCCGGCTTGAGGAGGACCGGGCCATCCACCTGGCCCGGGTGGCCGCCGTCGGGGGTGGCCCTGTGACGCGGGTCGTCGAGGGCCGGCAGGCGGTGGAAGATTTCTCGATCGGCAAGGACGACCGCATCGCCGTCCTGGTGGAGACACCTGGCCGTCCCCCGGAGATATTTGCCTGGAGCCCGACCGGCCTGCGGGCTCTCTCGCACCAGAACGACTCGCTGCTCGCCCAGGTGCGACTGGCCCCGGTCGAAGAGATCAGCACGAAGAGCCGCGACGGAACCGTGGTGAACGGATTCCTGGTCCGGCCGACGGACTATCGGCCCGGGACCCGATATCCCACGATCCTGAATATTCATGGCGGCCCGGTCGATGCGTTCCAGAACGATTTCAACTTCTACTGGCAGCTCCTGGCCGCCAACGGATACGCCGTCGTGGGGATGAACCCGCGGGGCAGCTCGGGCCGGGGCGAGAAGTATGCCCTAGCGATCTGGGCGGACTGGGGCAGGAAGGACGCACAGGATGTACTGGCGGGTGTGGACTACGCCGTGAAGATCGGCGTCGCGAATCCGGAGCGGCTCGGGGTGGGTGGCTGGAGCTATGGCGCGATGCTGACCAACTATGTCATCGCTCAGGATACCCGTTTCAGGGGAGCGACCAGCGGAGCCGGCATCTCCAACATCCTGGCGGGGTACGGCACCGACCAGTACGTGCGGGAGTACGAAGCCGAGCTGGGCCCGCCCTGGAAAAACACCGCGACGTGGCTCCGTGTCTCCTTCCCGTTCCTGCACGCCGACCGGATCCGTACCCCGACCCTGTTCCTGTGCGGCGCGAAGGATTTCAACGTCCCGCTCCTCAACTCCGAGCAGATGTACCAGGCTCTCCGGAGCCTGGGCGTGCCGACCAGGCTGGTGATCTATCTCGACACGTACCACGGAATCGCCAAGCCCAGTTACCAGCGGCATCGGCTGAGCCAGTACCTGAGCTGGTACGGAGAGTTCGTCCGGTCGCCCACAGCCTCGGGCAACTGAATCGAAAAGGGGCCCCTCCGAGAGGGGCCCCAGGCCGTAATCGGTGTGCGGCTCTGCGCCGCAGCGCGTGGCGCGACGCTGGCGCGTCGAACGCCTTGGTCACTACCCGGTTGTACCGGAAAGCTTGCCAGCGATGTCCATGTCGGAGCCGACTCGGCGCGCTGCCAGCCAGCCGAGACAGCCCACTGCCCTCCCTTCCAGAGGAGTGCAGTACCACATTAGGGGCGGGACCGCCGCTGTCAAGCGCGAAAAGGCTCCGGCACCGCCTGGTTCCTTCCTGGGCAAACCCGATGACCCGCTCCGCAGTCCCAGTGCTCGGCAGAGTAGGCCTTCCAGCGCCGATCGACGATCTCGCCCGTCGGAGTTGGGACGCCATCGTGGTTGGAGCCGGCCATAATGGCCTGACCTGCGCCTTCTACCTGGCCCGGGCCGGAAAGAGGGTCCTCGTCCTGGAGGCCCGCGAGCGGGTGGGAGGCGCCTGTACGCTGGAGGAGACCTGGCCAGGATACCGGGTCTCTCCATGCGCGTATGTCGTGGGGCTCCTTCACCCCCGGGTGATCGACGAGCTTGCCTTGCCAGGTCGCGGCTACCGGTGGGAACCGGCGATGGGCGGGTACTTCGTGCCCTTCGAGGACGGCTCCAGCATCCAGCTGTGGGACGACGAACGCAAGGCGGACGAGGAGCTGCGGCGGTTCAGTCCCCGCGATCTCAAGGGCCGACACGAAATGCACAGGCTGATGCGGAAGATCTGCGACGCCATCCGCCCGCCGGGTGACCGCGACACCTGGCTGCACCGGGCGCCGACTCGCGGCAGGATGGAGGAGCTGCTCGGAGGGGATCGGGACGCAATCGGCCTCCTGTTCGAATGGTCGATGGGCGAGCTGGTGGAGAAATTCCTGGTGGACGAGCGCCTGCAGCTGGCCTACATGGGGCAGGGCGTCGTCGGCAGCGCCGCGAGCCCCTTCGACCCCGGCACGGCGTCGATCTACTTTCATCATTATTCCGGCCGACTGGACGGGGGCGAGCCGGGTGCCTGGGGTTATGTGAAGGGTGGGATGGGGATGGTCTCCTTCCTCATCCACGACGCGGCGGTCGAGGCCGGTGCCCTGGTCGCGACCGGGACGCCCGTGGGCCGAATCCTCCCCGGCGAAGGGGTGGAGCTGGCCGGCGGGGAGCGGATCCAGGCACCTGTAGTCGTCAGCAATGCCGATCCCGTCGTCACGGCCCGCCTGCTCGACGGTGACGCGGACCCGGCGTGGAAGCGGCAGGTGGACGCCGTCCCGATGAAGAGCGCCACCGTCAAGGTGAACGCGGCGCTGCGCGAGCTGCCGAACTTCACGGCCCGGCCCGGCACTCGCATGCCGCATCACCTGGCCACGATCAACACGCCGCTCACGAAGGCGGAGTGGAGGCAGGGCCATGAAGACGCGATGGCGGGGAGGCTCCCTCGGCGTGTCTGGACGGAGATCTACCTGCAGACCGCCTACGACTCGAGCGTCGCGCCGCCGGGCCACCACGTCATGAGCGTGTTTGCCCAGTACGTCCCTCACCGCTTTGCCTCGGGCACGTGGGACGATCACCGGGAAGCGGCCGGCGATGCCGTCCTGGCATCGATCGGACGATTCACCAGCAACCTGCCGGACGCCGTCATTGCGAGCGAGGTTCTCGGTCCGCCGGATGTGGAGGCGCGGTTGGGCCTGACCGGCGGCCAGATCTTCCAGGGAGAATGTCTCCCGCCGTACATGTGGGAGCACCGGTTGGCGTATCGTACACCGATGCCGGGCGTGTACCTGTGCGGCGCGTGCACCCACCCGGGTGGAAGCGTGATCGCGATCAACGGACGCAACGCGGCGTATGAGGTCCTGGGGCTGTTGGATTAGGCGGGCCGGCGGACGGACGGACCATGCATGCGCGAAGCCGGGCGTCGCGTCAAGCCGCGACGACACCGGGGTGAGGACGGAGGGTTCCCACGACGCGGGGACCCACGATGCGCCTCGTACTTGAATTGGAGCCGCTGGGGATAGAACAATCGCGACCCGGATCGATTCATGAACTCATTCCACATGACCCTGTCGCAGGGGCTTTCCCGGATGCCCGGCCCGTACGGCGATCACTTTGCCGTCCTGCTTCAGCACGGCACGCTGGAGGTGGGACTGTACGCGCCGAAGCAGGAGGATCCCCAGACGCCGCACCTGCGCGACGAGGTGTACGTGGTGATGCGGGGCAGCGGGTGGTTCAGGAACGGCGACGAACGGGTTGCCTTCAGCCCGGGAGACGTCCTGTTTGTCCCCGCTCGGAGGCAGCATCGCTTCGAGCAGTTCACCGACGACCTGGCCGTCTGGGTCTTCTTCTATGGCCCTGAAGGTGGCGAGGTGGGTCAAGGGATGGGCAAGCCGTGACTGCCAGCGGCTCACCGCGGAGTAGATTCGGGTCATGACCCTGGAACCCACCCTCTCACGGGACCACTATCTCTCCCCCGACAACTACGCCCGGGAGAAGGAGCGGATTTTCTGCCGGGAGTGGATGTGCATCGGAAGGGAGGAGGAGATTCCTGATCCAGGCGACTACCTGCTGCTGGAAGTCGCCGGGGAGAGCATCCTCCTGGTCCGCTCCCGCGAGGGGACACTGCACGGCCACTACAACGTCTGCCGCCATCGCGGGTCGCAGCTGGTCCTCGGAGTGGATCCCAAACCCCGCGCCGGACCCGAGGTTCGGCCCTCTGGTGCCTTCCAGTCGGGAATCCGCTGTCCCTACCACGCCTGGACCTATCAGCTCGACGGACAGCTCCGCACCACCCCTTTCCTTGAGGAGGGGGAAGGTTTCTGCAAGGAAGAGCTGGGGCTCTTCGGCGTGGCGGTGGAAGCCTGGCGAGGGTTTCTCTTCGTGCGCCTCGACGGCTCGGCGGCGGGGACCGGGCTGACCGAACAGCTGGGCGGCGCTCCTGAGCGGCTGCGGCGCTATCCATTGGATCGGCTCCGGATCGCCCGGCGCATCGTCTACCAGGTAGCCGCGAACTGGAAGGTGCTGCTCGAGAACTACAACGAATGCTATCACTGCGGGCCGGTTCACCCGGAACTGTGCCGGGTGGTTCCGGCGTTCAAGCACAAGGGCGGCTCGGAGCTGGACTGGGAACGAGGCGTTCCCCATCGCGAGGGGGCGTGGACCTTCACCATGAGCGGCAGTACCAGCCGCCGCCCGTTCGCAGGGCTCAATGAGGATGAGCTGGTGCGCCACAAGGGAGAGCTGATTTACCCCAACTTCATGTGCTCGCTCTCGGCGGACCACGTGGCGGCCTTCACCCTGTGGCCGCAGGGTCCGGGGCAGACCACGGTGGTGTGCGATTTTCTGTTCCATCCGGACGAGATGGTCCGACCCGGCTTCGACCCGATGGACGCGGTCGAATTCTGGGACATCACCAACCGGCAGGACTGGGTGATCTGCGAGTCGGTACAGCGGGGGATGACCAGCCGGGTCTTCACCCGCGGATTCTACGCGCCGATGGAGAGTCTGTCGCTCGACATCCGGCGCTATATCGGTGAACGAATGGGGGACGACGTGGGAGGTACACGGTGACCACCGAAACCGCGACCCTGGCGGGCGGCTGCTTCTGGTGCCTCGAGGCAGCCTTCGAGCAGCTTCGCGGAGTCGAGCGCGTGGTTTCCGGCTATGCCGGGGGCAGCGTGCCTGATCCCAGCTACGAGCAGGTCTGCACGGGCCGGACCGGTCACGCCGAGGTGGTGCAGATCCTCTTCGACCCGGAGGCAATCACCTACCGAGACCTGCTCACCGTCTTCTTCACCATTCACGACCCTACCACGCTCAACCGGCAGGGCCCGGACGAGGGTACCCAATACCGCTCCGCAATCTTCTACCATACGGCGGAGCAGCGCGACACCGCCACCGCCGTCATCGCCGAGCTGGCATCCTCCGGGGTGTGGGAGGATCCCATCGTGACCGAGGTGCTCCCGCTGCCGCAATTCTACCCGGCCGAGAAGTATCACCAGGGCTATTTCGGCCGAAACGGCTCGCAGCCCTACTGCATGGCCGTGGTGGCTCCCAAGGTCGCCAAGGTCCGGGCGAAGTTTTTCGAACGGCTCAAGAAGTAGTCGGTCGCAGGTCTCGAATCGCGGAGGGCGGGCATGGAGGCCTGCCCCAACTCGGCGGGCGGGCACAGCGGGGGCGGGCGCCGAGGCCCGCCCCAACTCTTTCGGGGTGGGAGGCAGCTTCGGGCGATGCGGACGGACTACGAGTACATCACCCTGGGGCTGGGCGGCCTTGGGAGCGGTGCCGCCTACTGGCTGGCGCGCCGGGCGGGGCGTGATGTCATGGCCATCGAACAGTTCGAGCTGGGGCACGTCCGCGGCGAATCACAGGATCACTCCCGGATCATCCGCCTGTCGTACCACACCCCCGCCTACGTGCGCCTCGCGAAGCGGGCCTACGAAGCGTGGGCGATGGTCGAGGCGGACTCGGGCGAGCCCTGCGTGCTCAGGACCGGGGGTCTGGACGTGGCGCCGCCGAACAGCGGCATTCCACTCGACCCCTACATCGCGAGTCTCCAGGCCGAGGCGGTCGAATTCGAGCAGCTGGATGCGCGGGAAATCATGCGCCGCTGGCCGCAGTTCACTCTGACCGAAGGCTGCCACGGGCTCTACCAACCGGATGGCGGCATCGCGATGGCCGCCCGGTGCAACGCGCTGCATCAGCGGCTGGCCCGCGACTACGGCGCCACGCTGCTCGAACGCACGCCGGTGGAGGCAATCCGCAGCGTCGGCGGCGAGGTGGAAGTCGTCGCGGGACAGATCGCCTTCCGCTGCCGCCGGCTGGTCATTGCGGCGGGGCCCTGGTCGGGAAAAGTCCTCGAACGGCTCGGCACAACGCTGCCGCTTGAGGTGACCCAGGAGCAGGTGACCTACTACGCGACGCCATATCTCCGGGAATTCGAGCCGGGACGGTTCCCGGTCTGGATCTGGATGGATGACCCCTGCTTCTATGGCTTCCCGGTCTTCGGGGAGCCGGCGACCAAGCTGGCGCAGGACGCGGGAGGAAAGCCGGTGACGGCAGAAACCCGGAGCTTCGATCCCGACCCGGAAAACGCGGCCCGCGTGGAGCGCTGGGCCCGCCAGTATCTCCCCAAGGCGCTGGGCCCGGTCCACCTCCGCAAGACCTGTCTCTACACTCTCACGCCGGACCGGGATTTTGTTCTGGACCTGGTCCCCGGACACGCGGACATCGCCGTTGCGATCGGCGCGGGGCATGCCTTCAAGTTCGCCTCGGTGATCGGCCGGATCCTGAGCGAGCTGGTCATCGACGGGAGCACCCCAAGCGACATCCGCCCGTTCGCCATCGACCGCCCCATTCTCAAGGAGGCGAACCCGGCCAGATCGTATCTCACGTGACGATGGGTGGCGGAGACGGCTGATCGCGTGCTCCGGAGGCGCCCGGAGGAGCGGCGCATGATTCCCGGTCCGTTGGCTACTGGTCCCCCCCCCGCATTCCCTACTGGAGAGCTCGGCTATAGCTTAACGTTGAGAAGGCAGAACTCTTCACCCGGCTCTCGGACCGGTTGGTGTCCATGGCCAAGAAGGCGACCGGCACACTCGAGCAGCGGCTCAGAGCCGCCGTCGAGTCTTCCCCCAGCGGGCTGTTGATGATCGACTCGACCGGGCGCGTCGTCCTGGTCAATCGCGCGGTGGAGCGGATGTTCGGGTACGATCGGCAGGAGTTGCTCGGGCAGCCGGTCGAGCTGCTCGTCCCCCAGCGGTATCACAAGACCCATCCGACTGATCGAGCCAGCTTCTTCGCGGCGCCCCGGGAGCGAGCGATGGGGGCGGGGCACGAGCTGTTTGGCCGCAGGAAGGACGGCTCGGAGTTCCCGGTAGAGATCGGCCTCAGCCCGGTGGAGACCAGCGAAGGGCTGTTCGTCCTCGGCGCTATCGTGGACATCTCGGCCCGCAAGCGGGTCGAGGCAGAGCGGCATGCCCTGGAGGAGCAGCTCCGGCAGTCGCAGAAGATGGAGGCGCTGGGCACGCTGGCAGGTGGAATCGCGCACGATTTCCGTAACATCCTCCAGGGCATCATCGGCGCGGCCGAGCTGCTTCGGCCCGCCGCGCCGGAGAGCAGCGAGAATCTGAAGGATCTTCTGGCGTACGCGGAGCGCGGCCAGAAGCTGGTGGAGCGCATTCTCAGGTTCAGCCGGCGGCAGAACTCCGTCCGCCATCCGATTGATCTTTCCGCGACCGTCGAGGAGGCGGTGCAGCTGCTTCGCGCGACCCTGCCGACGTCGGTGCGAATCGAGCTGCAGACCCAGTCGGGACTGCTGCGGGCCATGGCGGATCCCACCGCCATCCACCAGACGGTGATGAACCTGGCGACCAATGGGGCTCAGGCCATGCCGGACGGTGGCACCCTCACGATCCGCGTGCAGCCGTTCTACGCCCGGGACAGCTTCGTCCGGGCCCATCCGGGAATCCAAGAGGGGCGATACCTGCAGCTCAGCGTGCGCGACACCGGCCAGGGGATGGATGAGTCGGTGAGAAGCCGGGCATTCGAGCCGTTCTTCACGACCAAACCGGCCGGGACCGGAACCGGACTGGGCCTCGCGGTGGTGCATGCCGTCCTGCAGGAACACGGCGGCACGGTCCTGCTGGAGAGCGCCCCCGGCAAGGGGACCCTGGTGCGCTGTCTCCTGCCGGCCGCAGTGGCCGAACTCAACGACGCGAGCGTCGTGAGCGCAGCCCTCCCCCTGGGGAGAGGGCAGCGGATCCTGCTGGTCGACGACGAGCCGGTGCTGGCCCGGCTCGGGCTCAAGCGCCTGATCGCCCTTGGCTATGCGGCCACGGCGGAGCACGACAGCCTCAAGGCGCTGGCGCACTTCCTCGCGGATCCGAGCGCTTTCGACGCGGTGATCACCGACCTCACGATGCCGTCTCTGAGCGGCCTCGCCCTGGCCCGGCAGATCGCGTCGGTGCGGCCCGGGCTGCCGATTCTGCTGGTCACCGGCCGCAGCGAGGAACTGCCGGCGCCGATGCTCGCCGAGTCAGGGATTGCCCGGGTACTCACCAAGCCGGTGGCCGAATGGGAGCTGGCAACGGCGCTGGCGGAAGTATTCGGAATCCCACAGTCGACGAGTGAGTCCGCCCCCTAATTGCCGGTGCATGCGTCGGCATTTGTCTGACGCGCACGGAGAATGCGTGGCTCCCCCCTCTTCGCTCGCACCGATGAGACTCACTCTCACAATTCACACTACTCTTGACAGGTAAGTGCATTCACATCGTATTTGAGCGTTCACAACCGAGTTCCCTCGGACATCCCCAAGACGCCTGCACTGGCGAGCGCACGCCCCGCGGGCCCAGCCGCTAGCCTCCTTGCCCAGGCAGGCAGGTAATCGAGCCACCCCGATGGCTCCGAGTCTCACCGGCCCAGCCACCCTTGGAGGCCGCCCGACGACCCAGGATTCCTCAGCAGTCCTTCACGCCTGCCCTCTGATCGGGGCAGCGTTTTGGCTATTCGGTCCGAACACTGGTGAGCGGCATCTGTGCTTGAGCGCTCGAGTCAAGGTTGCGTACCGCACGACCGAGGAGGCGGTATGATCGGCAGGTCTTTCAAGAGCAGGGGCGGAAGGGGGTGGCGAGGACGGGCATCACTGATGGTCTGCGCCGGTCTGTTGGCAGGGCCGGAGCCGGCTGTCGCCGCGATGCCGACCACTGGGCGGCCCACCGAGTCCGTCGCGGGCAGGCTCACCGTCGACGTCGCCGTGGGCCGGTATGAAGCCGCGTTTGCGGCCTCGCATGGCGTCGGAGCCGTGTTGAGCCGCTCCGCCGCCGCCGCACATCTCGATGCCGCCATTCCAGCGTTCGCCCGGAAATACGGCCTGCGATGTTCGGCCTGCCACACCGCGTGGCCGGAGCTCAATGCCTTCGGCCAGGCGTTCCGGGACAACGGCTATCAGCTCGGCAACGATCGCGACTCCCCCATCTGGGTCAATCCCTCCTATATCCCCATCGCCATTCGCACCACGCCCCAGTGGCGCCTGGAACGCACCACTCACCAGCCGGTCGACGCCGTCCAGGGCGATCCCAACAGCGGTCTCGTGGAACGGACCATCACCCAATCGGGCTTCGACATCTCCGGGGCGGACCTGCTGATGATGGGTACGCTCTATAAGGACATCTCGTTCGGGTTCGTGCCCACGGTCGAGGACGGAGAAGGGGTCGGCATCGAGGCGGCCTTTGTGCGCTTCGACAACCTGTTCAAGTCCCGCTGGGCGAACCTCAAGGTCGGCAAGTTCGAGCTGGACAACATGCTCTCCGAGAAGCGCGGGATGATGCTCTCCAGCAACGGCGGCTTCTACCAGAGCTACCACTTTGTGCCGGTGGGGGATGGGACCGACTTTGGACTGGGAGACAACCAGATCGGCGCGGAATGGCAGGGGCATTCCAAGAACAGTTACACCCGTTTCACTCTCGCCGTCCTGGCTACCAGCGACGGGGTGCCCGGGTTGCCGTCGGGGAAGAGCTACGACGGCGCCGCCTTCCTGAGCCAGGCCTTTGACGCCGGCCGGCTCGGCGTGGAGCGGGTGGGGGTGTTCGGTTACCTGGGCCACCGGCCTACCCTCTTCGAAACCAACGGAGGCGTTCCGGTCCCCGGTACCGGCACGGACAACAAGTCCTTCTATCGGGTCGGAGCGGTGGGCGACTTCTTCTTCGGCAAGTTCGAAGTCATTCCCTTCGTGATGCACGCCTCGGACGACGCGGTTCTGGCCGGCGGGACTCGTGATGCCACCTGGAACAGCGGGCTGGTCGAGTTCCACTTCTATGTCAGTCCGCAGCTGGTCTTCACTCAGCGGGACGAGATCGTCCGGATGTCCACCCAGTCGGTCCCGGGCACTCCGAAGAAGCTGGGCAACATCGACGCGTTCACCTTCGGCTATCGCTGGTATCCGATCATGACCAGCCGGACCGGGCTGGCCGTGCTCGGGGAGCTTTCCTTCACCAAGACGATTGGCACCGTCCCCTTGAGCGAGACGGGGGTGGGAGTGGACCCGCTCACGCCCGGCACGGCCGTGCGGAGCACCAGCGTGCTCCTGGGACTTGACTTCGATTTCTGAGACAGGGGGCTCCAATGAGGATGAGAACTCCGCCGCTGGCGCTCGCCTCGGGCCTCGGCCTAATGCTGATGGTTTCGGTGGCGTCCTCCGGCTCGGCCCAGGAGACGGTCGTCGGCGGGCGGCATGGCAACGCCGCGGCCGGCAAGCAGGAGTACCGGCGCTACTGTGTCGGCTGCCACGGCGACCAGGGTGATGGAACTGGCGAGAACGCCATGTGGCTCGATCCGAGGCCGCGGGATTTCGCGGCTGCGGTCTACAAGTGTCGATCGACGCCGACCGGGACCCTGCCGACCGATGAGGACCTGTTCCACTCGGTCACCCGGGGGTTCGTGGCCAGTAACATGCCGTCCTGGGAACCGCTGACGCAGCAGACCCGGCTGGATCTCGTCGCATACATCAAGACCTTTTCCGCCCGGTGGAAGTCCCAGGGCCCGGGGACCCCGATCGGCGTTCCCCAGGAACCCCCCGCGAACATGGAAAGCATTCTCCGCGGCAGGGAGCTCTTCCAGAAGATGGAATGCTGGAAGTGCCACGGTCCGGCGGGACACGGGGATGGCCCATCCGCCTCGACCCTGACGGACAGCAAGGACAACCCGATCCGGCCCTACAATTTTGCCGGCGGCTCTCATTTCAAGTGCGGCACGACCAACGAGGATCTGTACCGGATCTTCATGACCGGCGTGGACGGTACCCCGATGCCGTCATTCGCCGACAACATCCAGCCGGAGGATGCCTGGGACCTGGTGCATTTTCTCCGGACCCTTCAGCCGCTCCAGACGCCCGAGGCCGCGCTCTGGCAGGCCTGGCTGCCCGCGCACGCCGGCGAGCTCAAGCCGCTCGGACCGGAACAGGGCGGC
>DATBLR010000014.1:0-8580 GCA_036555275.1 Gemmatimonadales bacterium
GGTGAATGGGACGGGCAGCGGAAGAAGCGGGTGATCATCAAGGTGATGGGGGAGAAGTGAGCACAGACAGAAGGGGAACGGGGAATGGGGAACGGGGAACGGGGAACGGGAATTCGTAGGGGATTCGATTGACCCCGCCCCCCCCCGGGCAGGGCCCACAGCTATCATGAGCGAGGAATCGCCATGCACCAGGATCCACCATGTATCAGGACACCCACACCCGTTCCATTGCCAAGGCACTCTCCTGGAGAGTCCTGGGCACCGTTGCCACGTCGCTGCTGGTGTTCCTTTTCACCCGGAAGCTGGCGCTCTCGCTGACCGTCGGCGGGGTCGAGTTCGTTTCCAAGATCGGGCTGTTCTGGCTGCACGAACGCATCTGGGACCGGGTGCAGCTGGGGAAACGGAAGGCCGGGGGATAGGGCCGGATACATCCGGCCCGTACAATCATTCGGCCCGCAGCCGGTACCCCACCCCCGGTTCCGTCAGCAGTAATCTCGGCTGGGTGGGGTCGGCCTCGAGCTTGTGGCGGAGCTGGGTCATGTAGACCCGGAGGTAGTGGGTCTGGGTGATGGCGTTGATGCCCCAGACTTCCTTGAGCAGCTGGCGGTGGGTGAGCACCATGCCGGCGTGCCGCACCAGGCAGGCGAGCAGCTTGTACTCCAGCGGCGTGAGATGCACCTCCTCCTCGCCGCGGAACACCTGGCGGCGGGCCAGGTCCACCCGGATGCCGCCCCCCTCGAACACCGGCTGGCCGTCACCTTCAGGCGTCTGCGCGTGGCGGAGCGCTACCCGCATCCGGGCCAGCAGCTCTCCGACTCCGAACGGCTTGGTGAGATAGTCGTCCGCGCCGGCATCGAGGGCGGCGATCTTGTCGCGCTCCTGCCCCCGGGCGGACAGCACGATGATCGGGGTGCGCGACCACTCCCGGATCTGGCGGGCCACGTCGATCCCGTCGGCGTCGGGGAGGCCCAAGTCGAGCAGTATGAGATCGGGGTTCCGCCCGGCCGCCTGGGCCAGCCCTTCCCGTGCGGTGGAAGCCTCGACGAGGTCGTACTCGGTTCCGCCCAGGGCGGCCCGAAGAAAGCGCCGCATCTGGGGCTCGTCTTCGATCAGGAGTACGCTGGGAGGAGCAGCCGTCATCGGGGGCCCGGCCCGCCTGTGATCACGCCGCCTCGGGCTCCAGGGGCTCCACGGGCTCCACGGGGATGGGTGGGGGCGCCGGTCCGCTCAGGGGCAGCGTGAAGTGGAATTGAGTGCCGCCACCCGGGCGCGGCTCGGCCCAGATCCGGCCGCCGTGAGCGGTGATGATGCCTCGGCAGATCGTGAGACCCAGGCCCACTCCCTTGCCCGGCTCGGCGTCGGGGGCGCGGTAGAACTTTTCAAAGATCCGGCTCTCCTCACCGGGTGGCAAGCCCGGTCCACGATCGGCGACCGTCACCTGGACCGCACCCGGAATGGGCTGCGCCGTGATCTCCACCGGGGTGCCGGCGGGCGTATACTTGGCGGCGTTCTCCAGCAGGTTGATGAAGACCTCCTCCATGAGGACCGCGTCGAGCGGCACCAGCGGCAGGTCGGGCGGGAGGGCAACGGTCACCGGGTGGTCCTTCATCTGCTCATCGAGCCGGAGCAGCGCCACACCGACCGCGTCTTCGAGCGGCTGCCACTCCTTCTGCACCTCGAGGGAGCCGGTCTCCACCCGGATCATCTCCAGCAGGTTGCGGATGAGGCGATTCATCCGATCGGATTCCTGCAACACCGAGTCGAGCAGCTCGACCCGGGCAGCGGGGGACATCTGATCCCCCCGGTCACGCAGGCTGCTCGCCGCGCCGGTGATGACGCCGAGCGGAGTCCGGAGGTCGTGGGAGAGGGAGCTGAGGAGCGAGGTGCGGAGCCGCTCGGCCTCCACCTCGAGGCGGGCTTGCTGGGTGCGTTCCGCGAGGGTAACCCGCTCCAGGGCGCCGCCGACCAGGCCCGCGAAGGTCTCGAGCAGATGGCGCTGGGCCGGCAACTCGAACCGGCTGATGTCGGGGGAGCGCACCATCAGCACTCCGACCGGGCCCGCGGTGCCGATCAACGGCAGGTGCATTGCCCTCGCGCCGGGGAGGGTCTGGGTGCCCACTCCGGCCAGCTCGCCGCGCCGGTACACCCAGTCCGCGACGCTCTTTTCCTTATCGTCCAACGCCGGGTCGGCGGCCACCGGTTCCAGGACCTGCAGATTTCCAACCTCGTCGGGCGCGAGCAGCTGCATGGTCGAGCTGAAGGTCTCCGCCAGGTGACGCCGGGCGACTTCGACGATCTCCCGCCTGTTCCGGGTATCGGCGAGATCGCGGCTGAGGGCATACAGCGTCGCGGTGCGGCGTTCCCGCTCCCGGGCCATCTCCGCCTGCTCCCGAATGCGGAGGGTAAAGCCGCTGATGAGCAGGGCCACGGCGAGCATGGTCCCGAAGGTGAGGAGGTACCTGAGGTCGGCGACCGCGAACCTGAAGATCGGGGTCACAAAGAGAAAGTCGAAGAGCGCGATGCTGAGCAATGCCGCCAGCAGCGACGGCCCCCGACCGGTCCAGGAGGCCACCACCACGGCGCCGAGCAGGTAGACCATTGCGACATCGGTGAGGCTGAGCTGTCGGAAGATGAGCCAGCCGATGCCGGTCGCGATGGTGACGATTCCCAGGGCAAAGCCGTACTCCCACAGCGGTGACCGGGGCGGGCGAGGCGCCGGCCGGCGGCGCGGCCGGTCCTCCACCTCGCCGCTGATGACATACACATCCACATCACCGCTGCCGCGGACCAGACGGTCCACCAGGGACCCGAGCACCCAGGCAACCCAGCGTTGCCGCGTCGGCTTGCCAACCACGATCCGGGTAACGTTGTTGGCGCGGGCGTAGGCGAGCACTTCTTCGGCGATGTTGCGTCCCTGGAGGGTGACGGTTCGGGCGCCGAACTCGTCGGCAAGCTGGAGGTTCTCCACCAGGGCGGCGCGGTCAGCGTGGGTGAGCGACGCGGTGCCCGGGGTCTCGACGTGCAGAGCGATCCATTCGCAGCGGAGGGTTGCGGCGATCCGCTGGCCTGCCCGCACCAGCCGTGCCGACTCGGGATTCGCTCCCACGCAGACCAGCAGCCGCTCTCCCACCGGCCAGGTCTCGCGGATGCCATGCTCCACCATGTAGCCGCGCATCTGCGCGTCCACCCGCTCCGCCACCCGCCGGAGGGCCAGCTCCCGCAGCGCGATCAGGTTCCCCTTGCGGAAGAACTGCTCCCTGGCCCGCTCCGCCTGCTCGGCGAAATAGACCTTGCCCTGCCTGAGACGGGTGAGCAGATCGTCCGGCGTGAGATCGGCGAGCTCCACCTCGTCCGCGGCGTCGAAGACGTTGTCGGGGATGGTTTCCCGCACCTGGATCCCGGTGATCTGGGCGACGACGTCGTTCAGGCTCTCGAGGTGCTGAACATTGAGGGTGGTGTAGACGGAGATCCCGGCGGCGAGCAGCTCTTCGACGTCCTGCCAGCGCTTCTCGTGCCTGGAGCCGGGGGCATTGGTATGGGCCAGCTCGTCCACCAGAACCAGCGTGGGCTTGCGAGCCAGGGCGGCGTCGAGATCGAATTCGTGAAAGGTCACCCCGCGATAGGGAACCTCGCGGCGAGGCAGCACTTCGAGATTGACGAGGAGGGCCGCGGTTTCGCCCCGGCCGTGGGTCTCCACTACCCCGACCACGACGTCCATCCCCTCGAACCGCCGGGCGCGGGCCTCTTCCAGCATGGCGAAGGTCTTCCCGACGCCGGGGTTGGCGCCGAAGAACACCTTGAGACGACCTCGCCCGGCCCGCGCTTCTTCTTCGCGGATCCGGGCGAGGAGTTCTTCTGGACTCCTGCGGGGCTCGGTCATGGGCGTGGGGGAAGGTACGGAGTTCAGCGTTCAGCGTACAGCGTTCAGGGTCCAGGGCCTCACGTCGGAATCTGGCGCCCTATCCGTTCACGTCTTTCACCCCGGTACGCCGGACGCTGAACCCTTCGCCCTGGACCCTGAACCCTGCCCCGCCCTGAACGCGGGACCCTGTACGCTGAACGCTACTTCCCCAGACTGTCCAGCGCGAGATTGAGCGGCAGCACCGTCACCCGCGGCTCTCCCAGGATCCCGAATTGCCGTCCGTGAGTGAACCGCTGGACCAGCGCACGAACCTGATCCACCGAGATTCCTCTCGCCCGCGCGACTCGTCCCACCTGGTATTCGGCCGCGGCGGGAGAAATGTCCGGATCGAGCCCGCTGCCGGAGGCGGTCACCAGATCCACGGGGACGGGGGCGGTGTTGCCGGGGTCGGCGGCCTTGAGCGCCTCGACCCGAGCCTTCACCGCGTCGAGCTGCACCGGATTGGTCGGACCGAGATTGGACCCGCTGGAGACCGCGCCGTTGTAAGGGACGGGGCCAGTGCCCGAGGGTCGGGACCAGAAATACTTCGGGTCGCTGAAGGCCTGGCCGATCAGGGTCGAGCCCAGCGCCGAGTCTCCCCGCATGATCAGGCTCCCCTCGGACTGGCGATGAAAGAGGAGGGCTGAGATGCCGGTGACCACCGCGGGGTAGATGGCGCCCGTGAGAAGGGTCAGGGCCACCATCGACATGATTGCGGGACGGATCAGGGTGCGCATGACGTACGCTCAGACGAGGTGGAGACCGACGAGGATAATGTCGATCAGCTTGATCCCGATGAAGGGGATGATGATCCCCCCAATGCCGTAGACCAGCAGGTTGTTGCGCAGCAGCCGCGCGGCGCCGATGGGGCGATAGCGCACGCCCCGGAGCGCCAGCGGCACCAGGAAGACGATGATCAGCGCGTTGAAGATGACCGCGGAGAGGATCGCGCTCTGCGGCGTCGCCAGCCCCATGATGTTCAGGGCCTTGAGCACCGGGTAGGTGGTCGCGAAGGCGGCGGGGATGATCGCGAAGTACTTGGCCACGTCGTTGGCGATGCTGAACGTGGTAAGGGCCCCGCGGGTAATGAGCATCTGCTTTCCGGTCTCGACGATCTCCAGCAGCTTGGTCGGGTTGGAGTCGAGGTCCACCATGTTACCGGCTTCCTTGGCCGCCTGGGTGCCCGAGTTCATGGCGACCGCCACATCGGCCTGGGCCAGCGCCGGCGCGTCGTTGGTGCCGTCGCCGGTCATCGCCACCAGCCGGCCCCCCGCCTGGTGCTTGCGGATCAGCTCGAGCTTGGCCTCGGGGGTGGCCTGCGCCAGGAAATCGTCGACCCCGGCTTCGGCGGCGATCGCAGCGGCGGTGAGCGGGTTGTCGCCGGTAATCATGACGGTCCGAATGCCCATCTGGCGCAGCTCGCCGAACCGCTCCTTGATACCGCCCTTGATGATGTCCTTCAGATGAATGGTGCCGAGCACCCGAGTCCGGTCGGCCACCACCAGAGGTGTCCCACCCTGGCGGGCGATCTCGTCCACCGTCCGCTTCACCGCCGCGCTCAGCTCGCCACCGTTGCCCTTGAGCCATGCGGCGACGGCATCGTCGGCGCCCTTACGGAGCTGGCGACCGTCCAGGTTGACCCCGCTCATCCGGGTCTGGGCCGAGAAGGGGACGAAGGTGGCGCCCAGCTGCTTGATGTCGCGTTCCCGGAGCCCGTACTTCTCCTTCGCCAGCACCACGATGCTCCGCCCCTCCGGCGTTTCGTCGGCCAGCGATGCCAGCTGGGCGGCGTCCGCCAGCTCGGCGTCGCTCACGCCCTCGGCGGGGAGGAAGGCCACCGCCTGCCGGTTGCCGAGGGTGATGGTGCCGGTCTTGTCGAGCAGCAGCACATCCACGTCGCCCGCCGCCTCCACCGCGCGGCCCGACATCGCGATCACGTTCTTCTGGATCATCCGGTCCATCCCGGCGATCCCGATGGCCGAGAGCAGGCCGCCGATGGTGGTCGGGATAAGGCAGACGAGGAGCGCCACCAACACGGTCACCGTCACCGGTGTGCCCAGCTTGGAGCTGGCCACCGCGTAGTACGAAAACGGCGACAGGGTCACGGTGGTGACCAGGAAGATGATGGTCAGGCCGGCGAGCAGGATCTCCAGGGCGATCTCGTTCGGGGTCTTCTGCCGCTTGGCCGCTTCGATCAGACCGATCATGCGATCCAGGAACGACTCACCGGGATTGGCGGTGATCCGCACGACGATCCAGTCGGAGAGCACCTTGGTGCCGCCGGTGACCGCGCTCCGGTCGCCGCCGCTTTCGCGGATGACCGGCGCGCTCTCGCCGGTGATGGCGCTCTCATCCACCGAGGCGACCCCCTCGATCACGTCGCCATCGCCGGGGATGAGCGCACCGGACTGCACCACGACGACATCGTTCTTTCGGAGACTGCTCGCCGGCACGACGTCGAACTTGAGCTTGTCCTTCGGGTCGAGGAGTTTCTTGGCGCTCACATCCTGCCGACCCCTCCGCAGGCTGTCGGCCTGGGCCTTCCCCCGTCCTTCCGCCATCGCCTCCGCGAAGTTGGCGAACAGCACGGTGAGCCAGAGCCAGATCGAAACGGCGAGAATGAAGCCGGGCGGCTCGTTCAGCCGGCCCGCGTAGGCGAGCACCGCCAGCACCGTGGTGAGCAGGCTCCCGACCTCGACGATGAACATCACCGGGTTCCGGAGCATGTGGCGGGGGTTCAGCTTCACGAACGAGTCGCGAATCGCCCGCCGGGTGATCGGGCCGTAAAACAGCGGCCGCGTCTTGGGGTGAGGCATGTTGGGGTTACCTCGCAAAGAGCTGCAGGTGCTCGACGATCGGACCGAGCGCCAGCCCGGGCAGATGGGTCAGGGCGCCCACCAGCAGAACGGTTCCCACCAGCAGGAGCACGAAGAGCGGGGTGTGGGTTTCGAGCGTGCCGGCACTGGCCGGGACCAGCTTCTTCTTGCCCAGCGACCCGGCCACGGCCAGGGTCGGGATGATGATCCAGAAGCGGGACACCCACATCGCGAAGCCGCCGATGAGGGCGTAGACCCAGTTGGTCGCGGTCAGGCCCGCGAAGGCGCTCCCGTTGTTGTTGGACATGGACGAGAAGGCGTAGAGCACTTCGCTGAAGCCGTGCGCCCCGGTGTTCAGGGGGCCGGACCGCCCCGCCTCGGTCGAGACCGCGATCGCGGTGCAGAACAGCACCAGCAGATTGGGAATCAGGATGGCGAGGCTCGCCATCTTCATTTCGTAGGCCTCGATCTTCTTGCCCAGGTACTCCGGGGTCCGCCCGACCATCAGGCCGGCGATGAACACGGTGACGATGGCAAACAGCAGCATGCCGTAGAGGCCGGAGCCCACGCCGCCGTAAATGATCTCCCCCAGCTGCATCAGCCAGAGCGGAATCACGCCGCCCAGCGGCATGAAGGAGTCGTGCATCGAGTTGACCGAGCCGTTGGAGGCCGAGGTCGTCGCCACCGCCCATTCCGCCGAGTTGGTGATTCCGAAGCGGACCTCCTTCCCCTCCATGTTGCCACCGGCCTGCAGGGGGCTCGGCGCCTGGTCGATGCCGAGGGCGGCGTACGCCGGGTGGTGCGCGTTCTCCGCCAGCACGCAGGGGATCAGGAGACCCACGAACACAATGGTCATGGCCGCGAGGATGGCCCACCCCTGGCGGGTATCGCGGATCATCTTGCCGAAGGTGTAGCAGAGCGCCGCCGAGATCATGAGAATCGCCAGCACTTCGAGGAAGTTGCTGAACGGGGTGGCATTCTCGAAGGGATGCGCCGAATTGACGTTGAAGAAGCCGCCGCCATTGGTGCCCAGCTGTTTCATGGCGATCTGCGAGGCGGCCGGGCCCATCGGGAGCACCTGGGTGGTAACCCGGGCGGTATCAGGGCCGAGCGATTCGACCAGGGGGACGGTCTTGTAGGCCGCGAAGGTCTGCACCACCCCCTGGGAGACCAGCGCCAGCGCCAGGATCAGGGACAGCGGCACCAGGATGTACAGCGTGCCCCGCACCAGGTCCGCCCAGAAGCTGCCGAGCTGGTCGCTCTCGTGCCTTGAGATGCCCCGGATGAGGGCGATCAGGACGGCCATGCCGGTCGCCGCGGAGACGAAGTTCTGGACGGTGAGCGCGGCCATCTGGGTGAGGTAGCTCATCGTCGCCTCACCGCCGTAGGCCTGCCAGTTGGTGTTGGTGACGAAGCTGACGGCGGTGTTGAACGCGACCTTCTGCTCCACCCCGGGCATGCCGGCCGGGTTGAGCGGCAGCACGGCCTGAAGCCGTTGCAGCAGATAGGTGAAGAAGAAACCGACGACGCTGAACAAGAGGACCGCCGCGGAATAGCGCTTCCAGTCCATCTCCTCCTGCGGCTTGACCCCCATCCAGCGGTAGCAGAGCCGTTCCACCGGCGCGAGCCAGCGGGCCAGGAAGTGCGGCTCCCCCTCGTAGACCCGGGCCATGTACGAGCCCAGGGGCTTGGCCAGCCCGATCAGGACGACGAGGTAGAGCGCGAGCTGCAGCCAGGCGTTGGTGGTCATGAGAACAACTCCGGCTTGAGCATTGCCGCGAAGAGATAGAGCAGCAGCACGAAGGCGATGACGCCGACGATCAGATTGAGGATGGTCATATCAGCGCACCTTGTCGCAGAGCC
>DATBLR010000047.1:0-3977 GCA_036555275.1 Gemmatimonadales bacterium
TCTTGTGGATGCTGGCGATGAGAAAGTGATCCTGGTTCTCGGTGCGGACCTTCCCCGGATGGGTCACGCCGAACACATCAATGAGCCTGGGGTCGGGCCGTGCTGCTGAGGGGTCGGAAGTGGGGCTCATTGACGCTCCGTCCGCTGGTCGGACCTATCGCGAGATTGGCGACGCGGTCCGCCTGGTGGCATCAAGATCGTCGCCCGTCAGATGCCCTGCAAGCAGGGGGTCGTTGGCGTGCGCTCGCCGGCAGGCTTACGCTTGTGCCGTGCGATCGTTCGGCCTTCCGATCGACTCGGTGCTCGCCGAGCTGTCCCGTGCGCTTGCCGCGGCGGGAAGCGCGGTCCTGCAGGCGCCCCCCGGCGCGGGCAAGACCACGGTGGTGCCGCTGGCGCTGCTGGGCGAGCCGTGGCTCGAGGGCCGCAGGATTTTGCTGCTGGAGCCTCGTCGCCTGGCGGCGCGTACCGCGGCCCGGCGGATGGCCGAGCTTCAGGGCGAATCTGTGGGCCAGACCATCGGCTACCGCATCCGCCGGGAGAGCGTCGTAGGGCCGCGCACCCGGATCGAGGTGGTCACCGAAGGAATCCTGACCCGCATGCTGCAGGGCGATCCTGCGCTGGAGACGGCCGGACTCGTGATCTTCGACGAATTCCACGAGCGAAGCATTCATGCCGATCTGGGCCTGGCTCTGACTCTCGAATCGCGGGCGGTGCTGCGGCCGGATCTTCGGGTGCTGGTCATGTCCGCGACCATCGAGGGCGCACCGATCGCAAAGCTGCTCGGTGGCGCCCCCGTCGTGACCGGCGCCGGACGGAGCTTCCCGGTCGAGACTCGCTATCTCCCCCGCAGGCCGGAGACCCGGATCGAGGCGGCAACAGCAGGCGCCGTCCGGCAAGCGCTAGCCGAGGAGACTGGGGATGTGCTGGTCTTCCTCCCGGGTCAGGGTGAGATCCGGAGAACCGCGGAGCAGCTTGAGCCGGCGCCCGGGGTATGGAGCCTCCACCCGCTGTATGGCGACCTGTCGCAGGAGGAACAGGACGCCGCGATTCGGCCCAATCCGACAGGGGTGAGAAGGGTAGTTCTGGCGACCTCCATCGCCGAGACCAGCCTCACGATTGAAGGCGTACGGGTGGTGATCGACTCCGGCCTCTCACGAGTACCCCGGTTCTCCCCCGGATCGGGCATGTCCCGCCTGGTGACGGTCCGGGTGTCCCGTGCCTCCGCCGCGCAGCGCCGCGGGCGCGCAGGCCGCATCGCGCCGGGCGTCTGCTACCGGCTCTGGGCAGCCCAGGAAGACCACGAACTCCTGCCGCGCGGGACGCCGGAGATACTGGAGGCCGATCTAGCGCCCCTGGCGCTGGATCTTGCCGTGTGCGGGGTTGACGATCCGGCACAACTCGCCTGGCTGGACCCGCCTCCCGCCGCCGCCCTCGCCGGGGCCCGGGCGCTGCTGCGACAGCTCGGCGCCCTTGATGCGGCGGGCCGCCCGACTCCTCACGGACGCCGGATGGCCCAGCTCGGAACCCACCCGCGAATCGCGCACCTGCTGCTGTCGGCCGTCGAGCGGGGCGTTGCGGCCACCGCAGCCACCATCGCCGCAATCATCGAGGAGCGCGACGCCCTCCGCAGCTCAGGCGGAACCCCGGACGCCGACCTGCTGCTCCGACTGGAACTCGTCGATCAAGCTGGTGATCCACCGCCTGTCTTCCATGGCTACCCGGTGGACCGCGGGGCGTTGTACCGCATCCGGGAGACTGCCCGCGCCTGGCGTCGGAGCCTCGCCCCGCTCGCTAGACCTGCCGAAACCCCGAAGGCCGAGCCGCCCCGAAGGACTCCCTCGCGGCCGGGTCGCGGCCAGGCGCTCCCGCGCTCGGTCGCCGAATCGCCGGACATCGGTCTGCTCCTCGCCCTGGCCTATCCCGACCGGATCGCCCAGCGGCGACCGGGACAGGCAGGTCGGTTCGTGCTCCGAAACGGCCAGGGGGCCATCACCGATTCGCCCGGCCTCATGTACCAGGAGTTCCTGGTCGCGGCAGAGCTCGATGGCGATCGCCGGGAGAGCAGGATCTGGCTGGGGGCTCCACTCTGCCGCGCCGACATCGAGGCGGGGTTCGGGGAGCAGATTCAGTGGGAAGAGTCCATTGCCTGGGACGAGCCCGACGAGGCGGTGGTGGCGGCCCGGCGCGAGCGACTGGGGGCACTGGTTCTGAGTGAGCAGCCGCTCCGCGAGCCGGATCCCGAGCTGGTCAGCGGGGTTCTCCTCGGCTGGATCCGCCGGAGCGGACTCGGAGTGCTCCCATGGACCGAGGCAGCGACGGCCACACTCCAGAGACTGGCGTTCCTGCGCCACGCCCTCGGATCGCCATGGCCCGAGGTCTCGGAGCAATCTCTCATCGATGGTCTGGAAGGATGGCTCGGCCCGTGGCTGGCCGGACTCCGCCGCCGCTCCGATCTGAGCCGACTCCAACTGGACGCGGCCCTGCTCGGCCTGCTGGGGCCGCGCGAACGGAGCCAGCTCGATCGACTCGCCCCGACCCACATCGTAGTGCCTTCGGGATCGCGAATCCGGGTGAGCTACGCCGATCCCGCCGCGCCGACCCTGGCCGTGCGGCTACAGGAAGTGTTCGGTCTGACCGAGAGCCCGCGAGTGGGAGGAGTTCAGGTGACCATGCAGCTGCTCTCGCCGGCCGGCCGGCCGGTCCAGATTACCAGGGACCTCGCCGGTTTCTGGCGGACCAGTTACTTCGACGTGAAGAAGGAGATGAAGGGTCGCTATCCCAGGCACTACTGGCCCGATGACCCGCTTGTCGCGGAGCCGACCCGGAGGGCGAAGCGGCGGGGAGAGTGAGACGGAAGGGACGGACAAGACGGGCAGGACGGACTTGTCCGTCTCGTCCGTCCTGTCCGTCCCGTCCGTCTCCCGCGCTATTCCTGCACGACGATCAAATACTTCGACGCCTCCCAGAACTCCTCGGGCGAGGCGATCGCGATGCTGTCCCTGACCTCCTGACCGCGACTCCGGGATGTGACGTGGCTCAGATTCTGCCGCGATACGATGCGGTAGCTCCTGTCGGCTCGTGGCAGAGGGATGCTGCGGGTTGCTGACCGATCGATGGAGGTGAATTCGCCGACCGGGAGCCGCCGGGCCGGCTGCACTTCCCGCTTGCCGATGAGCGGGATGGAGCGGTGGCCATCTTCGACGATCACGCCCCGCGCCAGCAGCTCACGCCGCGTCCCGATGGCATAGTAGGCCGTGTTGTGGTCGTCCGTCAGGCGGTAGACGCTGTCCGAAAGGACGAGATTGTCGGTGGTGAGGCCCTCCACCTGGGTCGTCAGGGCGGTGATGGTCTCTCGCTGGGAGGCGACGACGGCCGCCAGGTCGGCGATGGACGACTTCGCAGCAGTGTTCTCGGCGGCCAGGCTGTCGGCGGTCCGGGTGAGGCGCCGTGTCCGTCGCTCCGTTAACGCCAGCTTGGCCTCCGCATCCCGCAGGCGGCCGGTGATCTCACGCACCCGCTCCAGCGCATAGGTGCGCTGGTCCTTGGTTAGTTCCAGCGAGGGAGATTCCGGCGACCCTGGACCTGGCCTCGGCTGAACCTTGGTCAACTCGGTCTGGATGTCGCTCAGCAACTTGCCGTTTGCAGCCACTTCGCCGAGCAGGCTGTCCCGCTCAGCGGTGAGCGTGACCTCGCGGAGCTGACGGGCGAGTCCCTCGGAGCGGATTCTCGAGGCGCTGGGGTGGCAGGCGGTGGCGACCAGAACCGCGGTCAACATCCACGCGCCGCCCATGGTGGGGCCGTGACTGGCACGCATGGTACTGCTCACTTTCCGGTAAAAGGTGATGTGGATCACCCTCGCATCATTCGATACGAGGGTGATCCCATGGTATGGCGTGTCCATGGCGTCGCCCTCGCCAGACAGATGACGAATCGGTTTCGCTCGGGTGACGATCCCCTTCAGCGCCGCGCCTGACAAC
>DATBLR010000036.1:0-22784 GCA_036555275.1 Gemmatimonadales bacterium
AGCGGCACCAGCCGCGCCCTGGGCGGCAGACCGGCCTCCAGCTCCATGATGCCCACCGACGGCGGCAGATCGAAGCGCCGCCGGCCGGCCCCGCCGGGGTTCATGACCGTGACCACGAGATCGACGGTCGTGAGCAGTGGCCGGTGGGTGTGGCCGTACACAATGACCTCGGCCCGCGGGTAGGCCGCGTGCAGGCGCTCGGGGGTCGGCGAGCCCAGCTGGTCACCGTGAAGCAGCACGAAGTCGAGCCCCTCGATCCGCTTCTCCACCACGGCAGGCACCCTCGCCCGGATCTCCCAGCCGTCACAATTGCCGAACACCGCGGTTACCGGTGCGAGGGCCTCCAGCTCCGTGAGGACCTCGAGGGACCCGATGTCTCCGGCGTGGAGAATGTGATCCACTTCCTCGAAGACCGTGAAAACCTCGGGTCGGAGGAGGCCGTGGGTGTCCGCGATGATGCCGAGGCGCATGGACGCGAAGTGAGGGGCAGTCGGGCCGTGGAGGAGAGCTATCGGCTATCGGCTATCGGCTATCGATCAGAGGAGGTGCAGTCGGATGCGCTCGGGACCCGATGGCCGTCAGCCATCAGCCGTCAGCAGGAACACGAGAGCCGATAGCCGATAGCTGATAGCCAATAGCCCTCCTACCCCTCCCACCTGGGCGCGATCTCGAGCTCGAGACCGAGCTGATCCACCACTCGCTGCACGACGAAATCGACCAGCTGGCTGATCTCGGTGGGCCGGTGGTAGAACCCCGGGGCGGCCGGCAGTACGACAGCGCCGGCCTCGGTTACCGTCACCAGATTCCGCAAGTGAATCAGGGAGAGGGGCGTCTCCCGCGGAACCAGGATGAGCTTCCGGCGCTCCTTGAGTGTTACATCCGCCGCCCGCTCGATCAGCGACCGGCTGGTTCCCGCAGCGATGGCGGCGACCGTGCCCATCGAGCACGGGCAGATGACCATGCCGGCGGCCTTCGCCGATCCTGAGGCGGCTTTCGCCCCGCGATTGTCGTCGGGGCAAACCGTGACGCTGGACCAGTCACCTCCCGTGGCGGCTCGAAGGGCGGTCTCATCCCGGATCCCGGCCTCCTCGCCGAGCAGTCGCCAGCCGTGGCTCGAAACGATCAGCCAGACCGGCACCCGCTGCCCCGCCAACACCTGCAGCAATCGCACGCCATAAGGCGCGCCAGATGCACCAGTGATGGCCAAGATGACCGGAAGCACGATCAGCGGCCCCGGCGATTGGGGGTGGGACTCCTGACCGGATGCTTCGCCGGGGGAACGGGGAACGGGGAACGGGGAACGGTTCGCCGGGGCGCGGGAATGGGGCGCGGCGGGGGAACCGGCTTTCGCGCCCGTTCCCTGTTCCCCGTTCCCCGTACCCCTCTCATCTGGCCAGCCTGTCGACCAGGGCGAACCCGAAGACCGTCACGCTCATCACGCCGTTCATGGTGAAGAAGGCGGCATCGAGCCTGGAGAGATCGCCGGGCCGGACCAGTTGGTGCTCGTACACGAGGAAGCACGCCGCGGCCACTACCCCGCCGACATACCAGGCCCCGAACCCCGCACCCCAGCCAAACAGCAGTAGCATCGGAATGGTCGTCCCGTGCAGCAGCTTGGCGAGGAGAATGCTGTTTCGCTCCCCCAGCCGCACGACGGCGCTGTGGAGCCCCTCGCTCCGGTCGAAGGCCTGGTCGGGCAGGGCGTAGAAGATGTCGAACCCCGCCACCCACGTCGCAACGGCGATCGAAACGGCGATCAGCACCCATCGCGGCTCACTCCACCGACCGGTCACAGCGAGGAATCCGCCAACCGGCGCTATGGCCAGCGAGAGGCCCAGCCACACGTGGGGCCACCAGGTAAACCGCTTGCTCAGGCTGTAGACCATGATCCACGCAAGCGCCACCGGGCTCAGGATCAGGCAGAGGCGGTTCAGCAGCCCGGACGCAGTCACAAAAACCGAGCCCGCCACCAGCACCGAAATCCACGCCTGACGGAGCGTCAGCGTCCCGCTGGGCAGTTCCCGGTTGCGGGTTCGCGGATTCCTCGCGTCATACTCGCGGTCCACGATGCGGTTGAACCCCATGGCCACCCAGCGAGCGCTGCTGAAGGCAATGACCACCAGAACGACCGACCGCCAGGTGGCGGCGGTCTGGAGCGAAGCAGCCAGAACCCCGAGCAGAGCGAACGGCAGGGCGAACAGGGTGTGGGGGAGCTTGACGAAATTGACGTAGCGGACCACCAGCGACTCCCCGGGAAGGGTCTGACCTTCCCGGGGAACAGGGAACGGGGAACGGGGAACGGGACCCGTCACCGGGGCCCTCCGTTCCCCGTTGCCCGTTCCGCATTCGCAGTCGGCTGCTCGCTCCGGATCCCGACATGCAAAGCCGTGACCCCGCCGAGAAAGCGCCGGATCTGAACCTCGTGGAAACCCGCCCGCTGCATCCTTTCCGCGACCTCCTCGGCGTCAGGGAATGACCGGGTCGATTCGGGCAGCCACTGGTAGGCAGTGGTGTGATGCGAGATCAGCCCTCCAACCCAGGGAAGAACATGCTCCAGATACCAAAGGTAGAGCCCTCGCAGGGGCTGATGCGTGGGAGTACTCATCTCCAGCACCGCGAGCCGCGCCCCCGGCTTGAGCACTCGCGCCGCCTCCCGGAGCCCAGCGTCCAGGTCCACCAGGTTTCTGACGCCCCACCCCACCATCGCCCCGTCGAAGATTGCATTCTCGAACGGGAGTTCCATGGCATCGGCGGCCACCGGGGCCAGCCGCTCCGCCTTGGTCCGCCCCAGCCGTAGCATGGCTGGCACGAAATCGGCTCCCACCACCTGTCCCCGAAACCCCGGTTGCCCGGCCAGTATCCCGGCGAGGTCGAGGGTTCCGGCACAGATGTCGAGGTAACGTCCCGCCGGGGCGCGCTCCCACCCCAGCTGGGCAACGGTGATCCGGCGCCAGTGCCGGTCCAGATTGAGACTGATGATCCGATTGAGACGATCGTAGGTGGGGGCGATGGCCGCAAACATCGCCCGCACGTAGGCCCGCTTTGCGGGCCCGCCCTGAACGGGTAACTTACTCTCAGTGACCAACATAGGCGCCCAATGTAGTCCCCGGAGCCGCGGCGTGGCAAGCCGCGCGACTGGCCGTGGCTGACGAGCGCGACCTGATTTCCGCGACCGATCAGGAGATCGTCGCCCTCGCACGGGAGGGCCGGGAGGCTGCCTATCGCGAGCTGATTCGGCGTTACGAACGCCCGGTGTTCTCCCTTGTCCTCCGTATGGTGCGGGACCGGCAGCTGGCCGAGGATCTGGCCCAGGAGACCTTCATCAAAGCCCTGAACGCCATCGGCTCCTACCGGCCCGAGTTCAAGTTCTCCAGCTGGATCTTCAAGATCGCCAACAATGCGGCGATCGATCATCTGCGACGCCGGGAGATCGACACGCTCTCGATCGACGGCGCGCCCCATGCCACCACCGCCGAGGATATCGAGGCAACGGCCCTCCAGGTCGGGGACAAGGGAGAAACCCCGCTCGCGGAGCTGGAGGCTCGTGAGCTGGGAACCGCCATCGAGAGAGCCATCGGCCGGCTTCGCCCGGAATACCGCTCGTGCATCATGCTGCGGCACGTGGAGGGACTCGCCTATGAAGAAATCGCCCAGCTGCTCGAGCTGCCCCTGGGAACCGTGAAGACTTACATCCACCGGGCACGCCATGAATTACGAGACATGCTCGCTCATTTGCGTGACTGAAACCGCCCTTTCCTCGAGGCCGTAGAGGCGCCATATGGTAGATGCAGCCTCTCACCTGACTAATGACGAGCTGGACGCCTGGCTGGAGGGGCGACTCCCCCAGCACCGATCGTCTCATCTCGAAACATGTGATCTGTGTCGCACTGCGGCCGAGGAGACCCGAGAGGTCATCCTCCAGTTGGGGCGGCTGGCCAAGGCGGCTCCTTCAATCTCCTTTGCCGATCGGGTAATGGCGCGGGTAAGCCTGAGCCAGGCTGGCGAGCATTTCTCGCCCGAGGAGCTCGATCTTTGGGTTAGTGGGGTGCTACCGGCGGAGCGCCAGCAGCACCTGCAGCGCTGCTCCCGATGCCAGACGGTCGCCGACGCGGAGCGGGTCCTGGTGATGCGCCTCGAGGCGCTGCCGCTGTTCGATCCCCAGCCCGGCTTCGCCGACAAGGTCATGGAGCGGGTTGACCTGCCGGTCACCTCGCTCGCCAGCGCGTGGCGCGGATTCACGAGGAGTGCGGCGCGCCAGCCGATGAACATCGGGCTGGCAGCCGGCGTGGCGATGCTCCTCGGCGGATCGCTCGCCGCGAGCGCTGCCTGGGCGGCGGCAAACCAGGACGTGATTACGGGGGCCGGCACCTGGATGGTGGGCCAGGCCCAGCAATGGTTCTGGCAGGCGGCCGCGATAGGGACTGCTCTGCTGGAGCGACAATCGTGGTACGGAGCCGCCCGCGCGGCGTTGACACCGGGTCGGATTGCCGCCCTCGCCGCATGCGCCGCCCTGGCCTACGCCGGTGGTGTCGCCCTCCTCCGGCGACTCCTCGCCCTCCCAGGCCCCCAGACGGCCCGTGCACTGCCTTAGGCGCGCCGTCCTGCTAGCGGGGGTCGGCACGGTCCTCGCCGCGGCCGCGCTCCGGGCAGAGCCGCTGGGCGAAGGCTTCGAGTCCAGCTGGAGATCTCGCATCGAGTTGCTGAACCAGCTGCTCAGCGACGACCCAAGGCACGTGGTGCGGGACCACGTCGTCGCTCTCGCCACCGATGTTGCAACCCTGACCTTCGACTACTCCGACGGTGGCGCGCTGGTCCTCTCGCTCGAGGGCGGCGCCATTCGCCTCGACGGCCGCCTGGTGGGTCACGCTCCGGAGGGCGGCGCCTTCGAAACCGCGTGGCGCAAGCTGGTGCTTGAGGCCTCCCGGCTGGCAACCCCGGAGGCGCTGGGCCTGCTCCGCGCCTGGCGGCCCGAAGGCTTCTCCCGCGAGGAGGCGGCGGCGGCGCAGCTGTTCCGCGATCGCGCCTCCGCGCTCAGTGCGCCCACGGGCGCGTTGACCATTCCTCAGGCGATCGAGCCCTCGGCCCCGGGGGGGCTCACGATCGATCTGTCCGATCTCTCGGATCCCAATCGACTCTCGCCGATGCTGCGGGCGGCCGCAGGCCTCACCGGGGATGCGCTCAGAATCAGCGTACCCGGCGGCCGGGCACAGGTCGGGCACTACAGCCTCGGCTCCGCCGATCACCTCGCGGGCGACCTGCTCGTGGTCCGAGGAGACGCGGACATCTATGGCACCCTGGAGGGCAACCTGGCCACGGTGGAGGGTAACGTCCTCGTGCACCCGGGGGCGGTCGTGACCGGAGACGTCCTGGCGGTGGCGGGTCAGGTCCGTGACCTGGGCGGCGATATCCGGGGTCAGATCCGAACGCTCGATTCTCCGCACCGTCTCACCCCGTCTGCCGCGGACAAAACGGTCGCCGAACCGGTCCCGGCCTGGATGCGGGTGGCCAGGAACGGGGCGGGCGTAGTGGGAGTGTTCTTCACTCTGTTGCTCGTAGGGATCGGCCTGGTGCTCTTTGCCCGACCGCCGCTCGAAGTCGTCAGCGATACCGCCCTCCACTCCTTCGGGCGATCGTTTCTGGTCGGGTTGCTGGGACAGGTTCTGGTAGTGCCGACGTTCGGGATGCTGATCGTGGGGCTGGTGCTGAGCGTCGCCGGCATTCTGTTGGTACCGTTCGCGGTGATCGTGTTCGCGCTGCTCCTGATCATCGCGGTCCTGGGCGGATTCCTCGCAATCGCTCACGCCATGGGTGAGACACTGACCCGGCGCCAGCTGGCGCGCGGCGCCGCGATCACCTCCGCCAACAGCTACCGCTACGTAACGGTCGGACTCGCCGGCGTGATGGCGCTGTGGCTGTCCTGGGTGGCGTTTGGTTGGGTGCCGGTCGCCGGCACCCTGGTCCTGGCGACGGCGATCCTGGTGACCTGGCTGCTCGCCACGGTCGGATTCGGGGCGTCGCTCCTGTCCCGGGCCGGGCTCCGCGAGCACTTTGCCGGCCGGCTGATCCCGCCCGAGGCTCTCACCGACGAGTACCTCTGGGCCACACCGCAGTTCGGTGTCACCGCCGTCAAGCGGCCGCCCAAGGAGTAGGCCCACCGCGCTTCCCTGAGGCGTCGTCCTATGCGGGCATCGATACTGGTGATGCTTTGCGTCGGCTTATCTCGCCCAACCCTCGGTCAGCAGGCGCCCCCCACCTGGCCGCCCCCCGACACCGCCAGAGCGACCCGCGAAACCCAGCTGCGCCGCGCCCTCGCCGAGATCAAGGGGAAGGAGGCGCTGCCGGCCGAGTCGGTCTACCGGGAGATCCGGATGATGACGGGCGTCCCTGCCGGCCGGCTGCTGCGGATCATGGACCTCGGATATGGCCGCTCGCTCGGGGTGACCTGCACCTTCTGTCACGTCGAGGACCAGTGGGACCGGGAGGACTCGACCAGAAAGCAGGTCGCCCGGGACATGAGCGCCATGGTTCACGCGATCAACGACACCCTGCTCCGCAGAATCGAGGGGCTCCGCGGGAAACCCGAACCACCCATCGTCAACTGCACCACCTGCCACCGGGGACAGACCAAGCCCGCCATCAGCCTTGAAGCCCCGCCCCAGCGCTAGCCGAGGCGCTGTACCGTGTCGGCTTAGTGGCGACCGGCGGCGGGCAGGAGAGGGGTGATCAAGCAGTGTGGTGTCGCCCCAGCAGCCGCTCCCGCTGCCCGCGGGTCACCATGTCCCTGGCGATCACCTCGCGGGCGATGCCCGCCACAAAGCTGTATCCCCGAGGCTCAGCGGTAACCCAACGCTGCCACTCCAGTTCATCGAGCGCCGCGGCGACCGCGGCGGGGCTTTGATCGGTCACTCTAAGCAGGTCGCCGACCGCCACTCTGTCCCCCAGTACCGAGATCGCGATCAGCAACTCCTGGGCGCCGGCCGACAGCCGCCGGAATCCCACCCGGATGGCGCCGACAACGGCATCGGGCAGATCGCCGGGCAGGGTCTGCGTCAGCGTGTGGAGCGGCTCGGGCCAGGCGCCGGCCCCCTGCTGCAGTTCCAGCCCGCCAGTCACCGCATACAGCAACTCGACGACCAGGAGCGGCAGCCCCGCTGAGTCGGTCGCGATGCGCCGAGCCAGGCGGTCCAGCTCGTTTGCGCCGTAGTGCGGCATGACCTCCGCGCAGAGCGCGCGAATCGACCCGGCATCGAGCGGATGAAGCGTGATCACCATCCCGGACTGATCCCGTGGAATCCGGGCCTTCAGCTGGTCCAGCTCCTCGCGCGGCCCGCTGGCGCTCATGGCGAACAGTACCTGCACCGGCGATCGGGCCAGGGCGCGGAGGAGGCCCTCCAGAGCGAGCAGCGACCCCCGGTCGCCCCACTGCGCATCATCCACCACCAGGATCACCGGGCTCTCCTCGGTGACCGCCCGCACGACTTCTTCGAAGGCCGCGGTCAGCGGCAGGGGCGCCTGCCCCCCGGTCGCCCGAAACCGCTCCTGCCAGTCGACCAGGCGCGTGGCGAAGGTGGCCAGCGCCGCCGGCGAAGCGCCATTCACCCCCGGGGCATCGCGAAGGTCGCCGCTGGCCAGCCCCCAGAGCGTCACGCCATCCTCCGCGCGGTCTCCTTCCACGCTGCGCACCAGCGAGACGACCGCTCCATCGAGACGGGCCCGCCCGGTCAGTTCCTCGATAAGCCGCGTCTTCCCCACCCCGACCTCGCCCTCAATGAGCACTGCCGAGGACCGGCGGGTCACCCGGCATTCTTCCCAGGCCGCCAGGAGACGGCGCAACTCGGGGCCACGCCCGGAAAGCGGAAGTCGTCGCGCGGACCCGGCTTGAGCCGACGGCGTCGACAACCGGGGCTCCGTGACCCGTTCCCGCCGGACCCGCTCGATCAGCGCAAGGGTCTCCGCGGCCGGCCCCGCGCCCACCAGGTCTTGCAGCCGCCGGGAGAATTCCTCGGCGCGCGTGAGGGCGGCATTCCGCTCTCCGGTGAGGGCCAGGATACGGAGTTCGAGCCGGAAGGCAGCTTCTGCCGCCGGATCGAGCGACAGCGCGAAGCGCGCAGCGTTGCCCGCCTCCGTCAGGCGGCCCAGGTTGAGTAGGGCCGCCGCGTGACGAACCAGCGCGTCGATCGCCCGCCCCCGCCAGTCCCGCCGCTCGGCCGCCAACCAGTCCTCGAAGCCCGAGGCGTCCTTCAGCGCCAGGTTCTGCAGGAAGTCGCCTGCCACCAGTCTCGACGCTTCCTCCCAGTGGCCCGCAGCCACGTGACTCTCGAACTCGTCCAGATCGGTCGCTACGGACCCTTCACGCAGTCGGATCTGCACATTGTCGGTCTCGAGGCCATCGCCGAGGCTCTGCCGAATGATCCGCAGGGCCTCGTTGAGAGAGTGGCGTGCGCGCTCTTCCGGACGGTCCGGCCAGAGCAGTGCCAGCAGGTGTTCACGGCTCCGGGTTTGGCGGGGCGACCGCGCCAGGTAGACCAGCAGAGCGAGGTTCTTCTGCCACAGCAGCGCAGGAGGCGGGGGGTCCCCGTCGACCGTCAGCGAGACGGGGCCGAGGAGCAGCGCCCGGATCATTGCCGGCACCGCCTGAGCAGGCCACCGAGCCTCTGCTTGAGCGCGGCGTAGCCCGGGTCGGCGTCGCGCCACAGCTCGGCCACCCGGCGCAGGTCCCGACAGGCTTCGCTGGACTGGTCGTGGTCGAGCAGCAGGGCGCCCCGTCGCAGCCGCGCCAGAACACCGGCCACAGCGTCGATTTCACCGGCCTGGGCCTCCGCGGGAGCCCACCCATCGATGTCGGCGTTGAGAAACCAGACCAGAGTGCGGCTGGCCTCCTGCCAGCGCCCCAGCCGTTCGAACCACTCCGCGCGATACAGGTAGAGCACCGACCGGGCAAAGGGGTCTCCGGCGCGGATGCTCGGGTGGTAGCGCAGCAGCGGACGAGACAGCGTCAATGCAACCTCGAGCCGACCGGCTCGACCGGCCCTGAACGCCTGCAGGAGCCCATGGAGCCGGGCGGCGGCAGAGTCGCGGGCCGCCGCCGCCGCTAGCCGGGTGAGCCACGGTGCGGCGGCGGCGCTGTCCCCCCGGTCAATCGAGGCCAGCGCCAGCGTCCACCAGGTACGCACACCGACCCTGGAATCCGCGCTGAGCTGGGCCAGCGCCGCCCGGGCCCGGGGCAGCCCACCACTGTCCGGCACCGGCAGGCCCAGGATGGATGGGAGCAGCCGCCATTGCTGCCGCTCCAGCGCGATCTCGGCCGTCCTGAAGTCCGCCGAGTCGAATTGGCTCAATGCCTCGCGCGCGCGGCCCAGCATCATCAGGCCGAGGCCCTGCGCCTCGTGTCCCTGCGCGGCCATGGTGAGATCGATCGCATGGCGGCGGAGCATCTCTCCCAAGGCGCGCTCCGATTCAGGGACGTCGAACGACAAACCGAGCCGGGCGTACTCGGCCGTGCGCCGGAGGAGTACCGAATCGGGCCGCCAGAATTTCCAGGCGCGAAGCCAGGGCACCAGCCGGGGACGGAATCGTTCGTACCAGGCCAGGCGCAGGAACCGCGCCCGCCGCGCGCCCTCGGCCTCCGAGGAGGCCCGAGCGCGGGCGACCACCTCCTCCCGGCGGGCGAGCTCTGCCTCGGCTTCGGCTTCCCGCCCCAACCTGATGTTGGCCCACACGGTGTGATCGTAGGCTGGAGCCTGATCCAGATAGGGATCGAGGCGCGCGGCGGCTTCCATCATGGTGAGCGCGGAATCCAGGGGGATGCCCTCCAGCGCGCCGCGATGGTACAGCTCGTCGGCGTACAGCAGCACGGCATAGCCGTTTTCCGGAAAGCGCCCCATTGCCTCCTGGTAGGCCGCAAACCGCGCGGCCAGCGTCGGCTTGAGCTGCGCGGCCAGGAGCGCCTGGTACTGGGGCGGGAGCAACGCGCGATACCGCCGATCCAAGTCCTGCAGTTCGCGGAGCGTCAAGGTGCGGAGCCAGCGATGCACCAGGGTGAGCTGCCACAGGGCGACCGCGAAGTGCGGGTCGTACTCGAGCGCCTTACGGTAGTGGGCCTCCGCCGCCCGGTAGGCATCGCGATGGAATTCCTCTTCCCCTCGCAGGAACTCATCGACGGCAAGGGCGTCCTCGCTTCCGCCAAGCCCGCCCACGTCCCGATAGGCGGGGTAATGCTCGTGAAACAGTCGATTGACCAGAGAATCGGCGGCGGCGTGGCCCAGGCGCAGCAGCACCGAGGATCCGGGGTCGCCACCGGGCGGGCGGGGAACCCGGATCTGGCGCAACTGACGTCCGCGACCATCGAACACCCCCAGGGCCACCGTGCTGTCCGCCGACACTTCTCCGGTCACGTAGTAGCGGGTGTTCAGAAAGTCGATCTGCTCCTGCCGGGTGGGCCAGGGACGATGCAGCGACACGGTCATCGGTCGCACGGCGATCCGGGCGAAACGTTCCAGCGGCTCGCCGGTGTAGCGGCCAAGCTGCGTCGCGACCGCGGAGTCCGACCCGGCGAAGCGCAGCAGCGTCACCTCCACCCTAGGCTGGAGCGGCGCGCGCGGGGGTCGCCAGATGAGGCTGGCGATGAGCACCACCAAGGCGACCCCGAGCGTGGCAAGCAGGGCCGGCGGCCATCGCTGACTCGCCGCGAGGGCCCGTCGGAACTCGCTCGCATCCGCCCAGCGATTCCGCTCTTCCCATTCCAGCGCGCGCCTCAGCGGGTGGGCCAGGCGGCCCGGGATACCCGGCAGCCGCTGGCGCGCATCGGACGCTACCGCGCTCCACCGCCGGGTGGTCGCGGCTTCGTACAGCACGGCCCCCATCTGGTACAGATCGGTGCGAGCGGTGGGGCGGCGGCCACTGCGTTGCTCGGGCGCGGCGTAGTCCGGGGTGAACCCGCCGCCGGTGCTGCTGCTCCGGCCATGATCGGTGTCGCCCAGCACCCGGGCGATGCCGAAGTCGCCGAGGACGGCGCCGCGTTCCGTCAGGAAGATGTTTCCCGGCTTGATGTCGCAGTGAATGACGCCGGCGCGATGCGATTTCGCGAGGCCGGCCAGCAGTTGATCGCCGAGGTGGGCGACCTCCCGCACCGGAAGCGGCCCTCGCCGGAGCCGCTGGTGCAGGGTCTCTCCCTCGATGTACTCCATCACGAAAAAGAACAGACCGTCCCGCTCGGGAAGGACGGCGTGAATGGCCACGACAGCCGGATGCGTGACCTGGGCGAGGGCGCGGGCCTCCTGCAGGAAGTTGTGGGCTCCCTCCGCGGTGGCGAGCTCGGGACGCAGCACCTTCACGGCCACCATGCGCCGCAAGGCGATTTCGTGCGCCAGGAACACGACCCCCATCCCGCCCGCACCAAGCTCCTGCTGCACGTCGTACTCGGGGCGGAGGGCGGCGCGAACCCGGTCGATCAGGGACACCGGAGCCTCAGGCGCATCGCCCGGCAAGGGAGTCGGCCCGCGCGCGCAGCGGAGCGAGGGTGGTGTCCGCGCCGTGCCACAGCCGGCGGATCCGGTCCAGCAGCCGACACCCGGCGACCCGATCGTTTGCAAGCAGGGCCAGCCGCGAGCGTTCCAGCCGGGCAAAGACACCAAACACAGCGTCCACTTCCCCAGCCTGGGCCTCGCCTCGCGGCCAGCCCATGAGATCAGAGTTCTCGTACCAGAGCAGCTCCCGATCCGCCTGCGCCAGGTCACCGCCGGCTTCCCACCATCGGGCCCGCCACAGATGGACGGCCCCGCGATTGAACGCGCCCCCGATGACGCCGGTGGAATCGTAGGCGAGCAGCTGGTCGGAGATGGCGAGGGCCTCCGCCGGTCGGCCCCGGGCGGCGGCCTGCCCGGCCCGAAGCAGGGTATGCCATCGCGCCGCCGTGCGGTCCCTGCCGCGAGGATCCTTCACCAGGACGGTGAACCGCCAGGCGCTAGTGGTGTCGCCCTCGCCCAGGGCCGCAAGAGCCAGTACCCATGCCGCCCTTCGATTCCCGGGATCGTGAAGCAGGAGATCACCCAGACGGTCGCGAGCACGCTTCTCCTCCGGGCCAGCGACAAGGTGAACGCCCAGCGCGTTAGGCACCACCCGCCACTCGAGCGCCTGGAACCGCGACTCCGTGGTCGCCAGCAGCCCGTCCGCCGAATCCAGCGCGGCAAGTGCCGCGCCGGACTGGCCCTGCATCATCCGGGCGAGTCCCAGCGCCTCGAACCCGCTGGCCCGCCAGGCGGGCCGGTCGCTCCGCTGCACCACCAGCTGCGCCAGCCCGGCCTGAGCTTCGGGCTGGTCGAAGAAAGGCATGGCCAGGCGGTGGACCATCGCAAGATCATCGATCCCGGCTGCGTCCGTGGAGCGGAACGCCCACCAGCGCAGCAGTCGCCCGAGCGGGGGCGTGAATCGTTCGGCCCAGGCGAGCCGCAGGAGATCCCCGACCGGCACCTCCTCCCCGGCGGTGCGTTCCGGAATCCGGAGCCGCCGTTTCAGCGCCGACCAGGCCCGGCCCCTGCGGCCCTGCCGGATCTCCCCGATCGTCAGATGATCGAGGGCCGGCGCCCGGCTGGCGTAGGGAGTCTTGCGCTCGGCGCTCCCCATCAGGGCAAGCCCGCTGTCCAGCGGCAGGCCGACGAGCGGCCCCCGAGTCGTCACCTCATTGGCATACAGTAGCGCCGCGATCCAGTCACGGGGATACCGCTCGACCGCCACCCTGAATCGCGCAATCCGGCCGCGCACGTCTGGAACCAGTTGCGCCTCGATGAGACGCCGCTGCAGTTCCGGCAGCCTGTTGGCTCCGGTTTGCGCCAGCAGCTGCAAGTCCCTCTCGAACGGCACCCGTCGCCACATGCGCACCAGCACGCGGCGCCATTCCGCCAGGACGAAGGTCGAGTCCAACCGGAGAGCGTCGCTGTAGTGCCCCTCAGCCGCGATCCAATCGTCGCGCTGAAAGGCGTCCTCACCAGCGAAGTAGGCCAGGATCGCGGGGCGTGGATGCCGCTCCGGGCCGAGTTCCTGGAAGGACGCCGTGAATTGCGGCCACAACCGCGCGACGGTCGAGTCGGCGGCCATGCGGGCGAGCACGACCGGATCCGGGTCTGGCGGGGTGATGCTCCAGCGGTCGAACAGGCCACCATGCGAATCACGGACGCTGAACAGGTACGAGGGCCGGGGCGTGCAGGTCGGCTCGGCGGCAAGCCGCCACCGCGACTTCATGGGTCCGCCGGCCTCGTCCCCGGAAACGACTCTCCACTCGGGGAACCACTCCAGATAGCGGAGCAGATAACCCTGAACCGCATCTCCGGCCGGGCCGCAGCCCGGAACGGGAAGAATCGCGAGGTCGGCTGGAGGAACAGCCGGACCGCCCCCCGGCCAGAGCAGGTAGCCGCCCAGCCCGGCCACCACTGCCGCCAGGACTGTCACGCGGCGGCGCCAGCCCGCCGGCTCGAGCGCCGCCCGGAACGCAGCGGCATCAGGCCAGCGCGCCGCGGGGTCCCAGGCCAGCGCCCGCTGCAGGGCCCTCGCGACTCGGGGCCTCAGGCCGGTCCAGTCGCCACGGGACGGATCGGGACGCCCGTCCCAGGGTACGCCGGTCGCGGCCTCGTAGAGAACCAGCCCCGCTGCATACAGATCCGCGGCGGGTCCGACATCGGCGGAGACCCGCTGCTCCGGCGCTAGATAGGCAGGTGTCCCGACCAGCGACCCCTGGGTGGTCAGGGATGTATCGGTTCCGAATTCCCGCGCCAGCCCGAAATCGATCAGCACCGCCCGGTCTGGAAGGAGCAGGACATTCGATGGCTTCACATCCCTATGCACCACGCCAAGCCGATGCAGCTCCCCCAATCCCGTCAGGAGATCCCGCCCGAGCCGAGCGACCTGATCCGCCGACAGCGGGGCTCGCGCCAACGCCTGGTCGAGGGTCTGTCCGGGCAGGTACTGCATCACGCAATACGGGACGCCCGCGGCCTCGGCGCAGTGGTACACCTGGACCAGATTGGGGTGCGCGGCCGGCCGCGCCAACAGCCGCGCTTCCCGAAGGAACCGGGCTGCCAGCCGCTCGCTCAGCAGGTCGAGTCGCGGGGTCTTGATCACCACCAGGCGGTCGAGCCGCCGCTCGCGCGCCAGGTACAGTGTGCCCATCCCGCCTGACCCGATCTCGCTCTGGAGATCGTACTCCTCTGCCAGCGCAGCCCGCAATCGGTCGGTGGGAGTCGTCATCGGTCGCAGGAAGCTACAGGCCGACTCGGAGGCCAGCCAGCCAGCGTCCCGCTATCCCAACCGGGCCCGGATCCGCCCTCCTACACCAAGGCCGAGTCGCCGTGCCGCAGAGCCATCGCGCACGGCGATCTCCACCGATCCGCCGGAACCGACGTAGGCCAACAGCGCTCCGGAGGGAACGTCGCCGAACGTGGCTCGCACGGGGCCGATGACCAGCGATTCGGCCTCGAGCACCGCATAGGCCGGTACGATATCCGGCGTCAGGTTGGTGATGAGATTGCCGTAGCGGTCGACGTACACGACCTCGCCGACCACCATCTTGCCTTCGTACTGCGGTGCCGCGCCACTCACGCGGCGGGGGATGCCGGCAAATCGCTCTCCCAGGGTACCCAGCGATTCGCCCCGGGCCAGTGCCGCGGCGGCGGGCGCGAACAGGTCCCGGCCGTGAAAGGTGGGCGAGGCAAGCCGGGGAGTGGGCAGGGCCACCGCCTCGACCTCCGCCCCTCGCAGGATGCCGGAGAAGATTCCATTGTCGGGGCCGACGAAGAAATGCTTGCGGGCCAGGAAGGCGAGCGCGGTACGCACCGTGCCCACGCCGGGATCCACCACCGCGAGATGGACCGTCCCCTCCGGATAGTGCATCCAGGTCCGCGACAGCACATAGGCGGCGGCGCTCAGATCCCCCGGGGCGATGCCGTGGGTGATGTCCACCAGAGTGACCCCGGGAGCGAGGGTCAGCAGCACGCCCTTCAGCTCGCCGACGTAGGAATCGGTAGTTCCGTAGTCGCTCAGCAGGGTGATGATGGACATGCTGAAAGCTACATCGGATGGTGCGGGGCAACCGGCGACACGACAGCGAGCATCTGGGCCGCCCCGCGGCGTCAGGGCCGACGGGCCACGGCGCGCGGGGGGAAGCCGGTGAGGATTATCCCCGGAGGATGGGCAAGGGCACCGAGCGTGCCCCGGACTGGACCAGCCGGTCCGCGATCTCCGTTAGGATGAGCGCCGCGGGGCTGTCAGGCTCGGCCACCACGATCGGCCTGCCCCGATCGGCGAGGTCGGTCAGGCCCGGCTGCAATGGAATGCTCCCCAGCAGCGGGACCTGCAGCTCATCAGCCAGTCGCTGGCCACCCCCAGAGCCGAACATCTCGAGCCGCTGACCGCTGGTCGGATCCACCCAGGCGCTCATGTTCTCGACCACGCCCGCCACCGGGACACCGACCTTGTCGAACATCCGGGCGCCCCTGAGGGCGTCGCTTACCGCAACTTCCTGCGGTGTGGTCACGATGATCGCGGCGGCGACCTGGCACGATTGCACCAGGGAGAGCTGCGCATCGCCGGTACCGGGAGGCAGATCCACCAGGAAGTAGTCCAGCTCGCCCCACTCCACGTCACGCAGGAACTGCTGCACGATCTTCATGATGATCGGACCGCGCCAGATAGCCGCCGCGTCCCGGTCTACCAGAAATCCCAGCGACATGAGCTTCACGCCCCAGGCTTGGAGCGGCTGGATCCTGCCCTGGTTGACGGGAGGCTTCTCGAACACGCCGAACATGCGCGGAATGTCGGGGCCGTAGATGTCGGCATCCATCAAGCCAACCCGGTGGCCGCTCCGGGCCAGCGCCGCCGCGAGGTTCGCCGAAACGGTGGACTTCCCCACTCCTCCCTTGCCGGAGGACACCGCGATGATACGACCGAGGTTCGGGTAATCCGCCGGACTGGGCGGGGGTGGGACCAGTCCCGCCTGACCGTGGGTCTGGCCCGGCGCCGGCTGTCCCGGAGGTGCGTGCATGTGTTGCGCGGGCCCGCCGGGGTCCACCACGCTGATGCGAACCTCGGACGGATTGACACCCTCCACCGCCCGCACCGCGGCGCGGGCCTCCCGGACCAGGGTTGCTGGATCCTCACGCGAGAGCAGGAAGGTGAAAGCCACCTTGCCGTCGTCGCTGGCCGTGAGGTCCCGCACCATGCCGGCGGAAAGCAGGTCGTTCTCGAGGCGGGGGTTCTGGATCCGGGCCAGGGCCGCCTGGACCCGGGCGGAAAGGGAGTCGGTCATAGACAGTCGCAGTTCAGGCACGGAGGTGAGGAGGCGGGAAGGCTGGAAGGCGAGAACGCTGGAAGGCTGGCGGGAAGAGCCATTCTCCTCGCCTTCTGGCCTCCTCACTTCGCGCCTCCCTCAGATCGCCTCCACCTGCTTCACCTCCGGGACCAGCTGCCGCAAGCGGACCTCGATTCCCTGCTTCAGGGTGATCGTCGACGCGGAGCAGCCATGGCAGGTTCCTCCCAGCCGGAGCAGAAGCACGCCCTGGCTCTCGTCGAAGTCAACCACTTCGACGCTGCCGCGATGGGAGGCGATGTAGGGACGTAAGCTGTCGAGCGTCTGCTCGATTCGTTCCAGAACGTCGTACGACATGGTCCTTCTGCTCGGGTTTCGTTGCGTTCACCAATTCCGAGTAAAGTACTCGTCAATAGCCTCTCCCGTCAACGCGCGCCGTTGGCGGCCAGGTACTCCCGCGCGGCGGCCAGGACCCGGGATTGAACTTCGGCGAGCGAGCCCTCCAGGGAAAGCCCCGACGCCTTGGTATGCCCGCCCCCGCCGTAGGGCTTGGCGAAGGCGGCGACATCGACGGTGCCGACCGAGCGGAGCGAGACCTTCACTCGGCCGGCCGCGATCTCCCGGAACAGGAGCGCCATGCGCACGCCGGCGATGCTCCGGGGCACCTCCACGATCCCGTCAAGATCGTCAGGAGTGGCGCCGAGCCGCTCGAGTGCGCCGGGAGGGACGGTGACCCACGCCAGGCCGCATTCCGGTTCCAGCACCAGCGTCTGCAGGGTTTCGGCCAGGAGCCGGGCTCGGCCCTCCGTGGCGTTGGCGTAGACGTCGAGGTACACCTGCTCGGGGTCGAGGCCGACTTCCAGCAGCGCGGCCGCGGTCCTGAGCACGGCGGGACGGGTGTTGCTGAACCGGAAGCCGCCGGTATCGGTGAGGATAGCCACGTACAGGGCGCGCGCAGCGGCCAGTGGCACGCTCCAGTCGTTGGCGGTCGCGATCTGGAAGATGAGCTCACCGGTAGCGGCGGCTTCAGGATCCACGTACCGCGGCCCGTCGGGGAGATGGCCTTCGCTGACGTGATGATCCACGCAGGCCACCGGCACCCCACGCTCCTGTACCGCCTGGCTCAGCATTCCGAGCCGGCCGACATCCGAAATGTCCAGCACCAGGATCAGATCCGCCCGGCGCAGTTCCTTCACCGCCTCATGAGTGCGGTTCACCCCGGGAAGATCCCGGAACAGAAAGTGATAGCGATCGGGAGTGGGGGACGGATTGGTGACCACCGCATCGATGCCCCGCGCCTTGAGCAGATGGGCGAGCCCGGCCTCGCTACCGAGACCGTCGCCGTCCGGGTTCACGTGCGTCGTGATGCAGATCCGCAGACCTGGACGAATCGCTTGCGCAAACGCGCGGGCGGCACGAACCCGTTCCGGGGGAAGGGGAAGCGGCATGGCCGGGAATAATATATGGAGAGGGCCGGGGAGGTGCCCCGGCCCCTCACCGGCGAACCACCGGTTCAGCTACCGCCGAGCGAGCGCCGAATGGGAACGACCATAGAGGAAGTAGATTACGAGGCCGAGAGCCATCCAGATGATCAGCCGGAGCCAGGTATCGAGCGGCAACCCGTACATCATGTATCCGCAGATCAGAATGCCAAGCACCGGCACCAGCGGCACCGCCGGCGTCCGGAAGGGCCGCGGCAGGTCAGGCTGGGTATAACGCAGCACCAGGATGCCGCCACAGACGATCACGAAGGCCAGCAGGGTCCCGATGGATACCAGCTCCCCGAGGAGTCCGATGGGGAAGAATCCGGCGATGAGGGTCGCCACGATGCCCGTGATAATCGTGGAGACATAGGGCGTCCGGAACTTGGGGTGGACCTTGGAGAACACCGGGGGCAGCAGCCCGTCCCGGGACATGCTGAAGAAGATCCGCGGCTGACCCATGAGCATCACCAGCACCACCGAGGAGAGCCCGGCGATGGCTCCGATGTTCACCAGGAAACCCAGCCAGCTCAGCGCCGGTCCGGCTTTTTCGATTGCCACGTACACCGGATGGGGAACGCTCAGCTCGGTGTAGTGCGCGACCCCCGTCATCACCAGGGCCATCAGGATGTACAGGATGGTACAGATGGCCAGCGATCCCAGGATTCCTTTGGGGAGATCCCGCTGCGGGTTCTTGGCCTCCTGGGCGGCGGTGGAGACCGCATCGAAGCCGATGTAGGCGAAGAAGATCACCGCCGCGCCTCGCAGGATCCCGCTATAGCCGAAGTGCCCGAACTCCCCCGTGTTGGGCGGGATGAACGGGTGCCAGTTCTCGGCGTTGACGTGCTTGAAGCCGAAGCCGATCACCAGCAGGACGATCGTGACTTTCACGACGACGATGACGTTGTTGAATCGCGCCGACTCCTTGATGCCGATCACCAGCAGGGCGGAGATCAGTACAATCAGCGCCATCGCCGGGACGTTCAGGATGCCGTTGGTGAGACTGAACCCCTTGGTTACGCAGTCGGCCACGCTGATGACCGCCCGGCTCGCCGCGTCGATGGCGACCCCTCCCGTGGCTGGGTCCACGCAGATCTGCGCCGGCACCAGGGTGTGAGTCCCCTGCACCGTGTACGGAGCTCCGGTCAGCGCCGGCGGGAGCGTCACGCCGAGCTCCGCCATGAAGGCTGTGAAATATCCGGACCAGCCCACCGCGACCGTGGAGGCCGCGAAGAGGTACTCCAGAATCAGGTCCCAGCCGATGATCCAGGCAACGAACTCACCCAGCGTCGCGTAGCCGTACGTGTAGGCACTCCCCGCGACCGGGATCATCGAGGCGAACTCGGCGTAGCACAGTCCCGCAAACAGGCAGCCGAACCCCGCCAGCACGAACGAAAGCACGATGGCCGGGCCGGCGAACTGCGCCGCGGCAGTCCCGGTGAGCACGAAGATGCCCGCGCCGATGATGGCGCCGATGCCGAGCAGGACCAGGTTGGTGGCGCTGAGCGCGCGCTTGAGTGTGTGCTCGCCCTCTTCGGGTGTGAGGTCGCTCAGGGCCTTCCGGCGGAAGAGGCTCATGAGAATCGAGTCCTTGGTGGAGGAAGGAGGTGAGCGCGCTCAGCCCGCCGCGCGCTCGCGTTGCAACAGGCTGTGGGGCCGCCCGTAGGAGAAGTAGATGGCGAGCCCGATGACCAGCCACACGACCAGCCGGATCCAGGTGTCGCCGGGCAGCGTGGCCATCAGTCCAAGGCACGCCAGGATCCCCAGAACCGGCACCAGCGGGACCAGCGGGGTGCGGAACGGTCGCTCCAGATCGGGGCGGGTGCGGCGCAGGACGACGACCCCGCCACACACCAGGACGAAGGCCAGCAGAGTCCCGATGTTCACCAGTTGGCCCAGGATCTGAATGGGGAAGAGCCCGGTGAAGACCGCGACCGCGATGCCGGTATAGAGCGTCGAGAGATAGGGGGTCCGGAACCGGGGATGCACCCGGCCGGCCCACTTCCCGAGCAGGCCGTCCCGGGACATCGAGTAGAACACCCGCGACTGGCCCAGCAGCATCACCAGAATCGTGGAGCCCAGACCCAGCACCGCGCCCACGGTGATCACCGGCCGGAACCAGGCCAGCTGAGGGACCCGCTCCACGACCATGATCACCGGCGAGGGGACGTTCAATTCCTTGTAGGAGATGAGGCCGGTCAGCACGTACGAAACGAGGCAATAAAGAACGGTGCAGATCGCCAGCGAGGCCAGGATCCCGCGTGGCATGTCCCGCTGCGGGTTTCGGGCCTCCTGCGCCGCGGTCGACACCGCATCGAAGCCGATGTAGGCGAAGAAGATCAGGCCCGCCCCCCGCAGGATCCCGCTCCACCCGAAGTCGCCGAAGGCGCCGCTATTGGGCGGAATGAAGGGCTCCCAGTTCTCAGGGTGCACGTATCGTATCCCGAAGACTACGAACAGCACCAGCACACCGGATTTCACCAGCACGATGAAGCTGTTGAATCCGGCCGATTCCCTGATGCCGATGATGAGGATGGCGGTGATGGCCAGAATGATGAGGACAGCCGGCAGATTGATCAGGCTCCCCGTAGCGTGCCAGCCGGGCGCGAGGCACCCGGCCGCCCCCTGGGTCACCTGTCCCCCGGTACAGAACGCCAGCGGGGCGTTGATCAGGGCGTCCGGCAGATGAACCCCCATCAGGTTCAGCAGGCTCACGAACGTAGCCGACCATCCTGCCCCCACGGTGGCGGCCCCCATGGCGTATTCGAGAATCAGGTCCCACCCGATGATCCACGCCATGAATTCGCCCATCGTGGCGTAGGAGTAGGTGTAGGCGCTGCCGGCGACCGGGACCGCGCTGGCCATCTCGGAGTAGCACAGGCCGGCGAAGGCGCAGGCCACGCCCGCCAGAATCATCGAGATCGGTACCGCCGGCCCGGCGTGGAGCGCGGCCGCGGTCCCGGTGAGCACGAAGATCCCGGCCCCGATGATCGCCCCGATCCCCAGGGCTGTCAGGTCCAGCACACCCAGAGTCCGCCGCAGGCTTCGCTCGCCTGAGGCTTCCGCCTCGGCCCGGAGCGCACTGATGGACTTGGTGGCCCAGAGGTTCATGGTCGGATTCAGGGTTGGTAAGGCCCCGTTAAGGGGATGCGAGGTCAGCTATCGGCTATCAGCTATCGGATGACGCGCCGTGAGGTCGCTGCGGCCCGATCCAGCACTCCGGTCCTGGGACCGATAGCCGATAGCCGATAGCCGAAAGCGATCGGCTTCCGCTCAGACGTTGTAGTTCGGAGCTTCCCGGGTGATCGTCACGTCGTGCGGGTGCGATTCGCGCAGGCCGGCGCTGGTGATCTGCATCAGCTCGACCTCGCCCCGCAGGGCTTCGATGGTCGCGACACCACAGTACCCCATGCCGCTCCGCAGCCCGCCGACCATCTGGAACAGTACGTCGCCGACCGGTCCCTTGTACGGGACCCGCCCCTCGATGCCCTCGGGCACCATCTTGGCGACGCTCAGCTCCCCCTCCTGGAAGTAGCGGTCGGCCGAGCCCTCCTGCATGGCCGCCAGGCTGCCCATGCCCCGGATGGCCTTGAACCGCCGGCCCTCGGCCAGAATCGACTCGCCCGGGCTCTCATCGGTACCAGCCAGCATGGAACCGATCATGACCGAACTGGCCCCGGCGGCGATGGCCTTCACGATATCGCCGGAGTACTTGATCCCGCCATCGGCGATCACCGGGACCTCGCCCGCGCCGCGAACCGCGTCCACGATGGCGGTGACCTGGGGCACGCCGACCCCGGTCACCACCCGGGTGGTGCAGATGCTCCCCGGACCGACGCCGACCTTGACCGCGTCCGCTCCCCGCTGGACCAGTTCCCGGGCCCCGTCCTCGGTGGCCACGTTGCCGGCGATGAGCTGGACGTCCGGAAATGCGGACCGGAGGAGGGCGACCGTCTGCAGCACGCCCTCGCTGTGCCCGTGGGCCGAATCCACTACCAGGGCGTCGGCCCCGGCCTCGATCAGTGCTTTGGCCCGGGCCTTGGCTTCCGGGTTGGCTCCCACGGCCGCCGCGACTCTGAGTCGGCCATGCTGGTCCTTGTTCGCGTCGGGGGACTGCTTGCGCTTGAAGATGTCCTTGACCGTGATGAGTCCCCGGAGGACGCCCGAGGCATCCACCACCGGCAGCTTCTCGATCCGGTGCCGGGCCAGGATCCGCTCCGCCTCGTCGAGGCCGGTGCCTACCGGCGCAGTCACCAGCCGCTCCTTGGTCATCACCTCGCGGATCGGCTGGTCCAGGTTGCGCTCGAACTGCAGGTCCCGGTTGGTGATGATGCCGACCAGCTTGCCGTCCTGGTCCACGATCGGGACACCGGAGATGCGGTAGCGCGACATGGCCGCCGCCGCCTCCCTGAGCGGGCGGTCCGGCGAGAGCGTGACCGGATTGAGAATCATCCCGCTCTCGCTCCGCTTCACCCGGTCCACCTCGGCGGCCTGCTTGTCCACCGACATGTTCTTGTGGACCACCCCGATGCCGCCGGCCCGCGCCATGGCGATGGCCATCTGCGCCTCGGTCACGGTATCCATGGCGGCGGAAACCAGCGGGATGTTGAGCGGAATGGAGCGGGTAAGGCGGCTGGTGACGGAGACCTGCCTGGGGTGAACCGTCGAGTGGCGCGGGACGAGCAGAACGTCGTCGAAGGTGAGCGCCTGCGCGGGTCGAATCGTGCTCATGCCTGAAGCGGATGTACGAAGGCCCGTCGGGCGCCGCGAGGGGCGCGCGACAGGCCTGGAATGGTCCGGGGTTCCATCTCTAAGCATAGGGGACCGGCTGGGCCCCCGCAAGCAGGTTGCGGGTTGAACAGGTCGTGCTGCTTTCGGTCACCCTTCCCGGCGCGGCTTCCAGAAGTAGTACACCGGCACACCCAGCGCCACGATCAGGAGCCCGAAGGCCGAGTACTTCCGCTGCACCGGGTCGAGCAGCAGCACCACGAGCAGGAACAGCACCGCGG
>DATBLR010000053.1:0-2260 GCA_036555275.1 Gemmatimonadales bacterium
AATAGCGGCCCCGGAGATAGGCGTCGTGGGCCTCAGGATTCACGCTTGGCGCGGCCGCGAGCCGGGTCTGCTCGCCCGGGGTCAGCTGGACGTTGATCTCGCGGGCAATGGCCGATGCCAGCTCTGCCTGGAGCGCCAGGACATCACCGGACTTGCGCTCGAAGCTCCTGGCCCAGAGGTGCTTGTCGGCCCGGGCGTCGATCAGCTGCGCCGTGATCCGCACCCGGTCGCCGGAGCGACTCACCGACCCCTCCACGATCGCGTCGACGTTGAGTGCCTTGGCGATCTCCGGCGTGGCAGGGCGGTTCTTTCCCTTGAATTGCATCGCCGATCCGCGCGACGTGACCCGAAGCTGGCTGATGGTTGCCAGGTCGGTGGTCAGTTCGTCGGTCATCCCCTCGGCGAAATAGTCCTGCGCGGAATCCGCCGAGTAGTTGTCGAGCGGAAGCACCGCAATCGACCGGATCGCCTGGCCCGAGCCGGCGGACGGCGCGGCCAGTGCACGGACTGCCAGATACAGCCCGGCGGCTCCGACCAGGGTCAGCCCCACCGTAATGCTGCGTCGCAGCGCCCTCCCGGCCACCGGAGCCGGGGCGGGCCGGGCCGCACCCTCCACCGTCAGCGCCCGGGCGAACTCACCCGCGGTCGCGAACCGATCCGTTGGCGACTTGGCCAGCACCCGGGTGAGCGCGGCCTCCACCGCCGGGGGGACGGTCTCCCGGAGCGTCGAAACCCGAGGCACCGGCTCCCGGAATCGCTTCGCGATGATGGCTTGGGCGGATGGGCCGGTGTAGGGCGGCTCACCCGCCAGCATCTCGTACAGCACCGAGCCGAGCCCATACAGGTCGCTTCGGGCGTCGAGGTCGTGCTCTCCCGTGGCCTGCTCCGGGCTCATGTACGCCGGCGTCCCCACCGCCAGTCCGGTCTCCGTGAGCTTGTCACCGCCAGCGGTGGAGGCCGCCCGCGCAATGCCGAAGTCGGCCACCACGGCGTGCCCGCGCTCGAGCAGGATATTCTCCGGCTTGATGTCGCGATGGATGATCCCCTGCCCGTGAGCGTACTCCAGCGCCTCGGCCACTTCGCGGGTGAGCCGCAGCGCCTCGTCCACCGGGAGCTGGCCCTCGCGGCGCAGCCGGTCCCGCAGCGACTCCCCCTCGACCCAGGGCATGACATAGAAGAGCGCGCCGGCAGCCTCGCCGGAGTCGTAAAGCGGCAGGATGTGGGGGTGGCGCAGGTTGGCGGTAGTCGTGATCTCACGCAGGAACCGCTCGGCACCCAGCACGGCGGCCAGCTCGGACTTGAGCACCTTGATGGCCACGGGGCGGTGGTGCTTCAGGTCCTGGGCCAGGTAGACGGTGGCCATGCCACCCTGGCCCAGCTCCCGCTCGAAGCGGTAGCGGTCGGCCAGGGAGTCCTGTAAACGAGCCAGCAGATCGGCCACGGGGCGGTGCTCCAAGCGGGAATCTCTCAACTTGGGCTGGCGTGGAGACGTTGGCTAGTAATGAGGAGGGGATTCGCCACCCAGAAAGGTGGTACCGCAAACTTCAGCATGTGTGCGAGTGAACCTCAGCAAACTCGAGCATCCAACCCAGCCCACGCCAGCAACGGGTTGCACGACCTCGCAGTTAGCGCTGCAAGCTGCTGGAAGTCAACCGGTTAGAAGGTCACCCTGGATCAGGCGAGTCCTGGTTCGAGCCCAGGAGGGGCAATGCGATGGGCGACGGTCAGCGCTTCGAGCGGCATCCAGCGTACCCACCAAGGCATGGTGGGAGTCGTTCCGCCGACTGGAAATGTCATGGGCCTTTCGGTGGCAAGGTATCGAGATAGTGCTGGTCGACATACCCCATGCCCTGATCAGTGACCACGCGGAACCACCCCTGCTGGAGCGAATCCACCGCGACCACTTCGCCGGGGTGCAGGACCCGGACTACCGGCGCCGTGTTGCTGCGTTCGGCTCGAACATTGGCCCAGACCTGGGCAATACGTTGGCGTGAGGCGTCGATACTGACGGGCTCCGGCGGGGCCGTCGGTGCCACCGGCCCGGCGGTGTCCTTCACTGGGGGTCGTGATTCCGCCGGCGGCCGGGAGGGCGATGGCGGGACCGCGCGAAGGCTCTCGACCGGTGCGGCGCGTGACTGCCTCGGGGGGAGCTCCGGGGCTGGGGCCGGGGTCGGGGCCGGGGTCGGTGGCGGGGTCGAGACGGACGGGGTCTCCGGCGGAGCGGGGGATGGAGCGACGCTCGATCTCGGCCGCAGCTCGT
>DATBLR010000063.1:0-83330 GCA_036555275.1 Gemmatimonadales bacterium
CCGGACCTGCCACAGCGGTCCGGGGAACGGCACCAGCATCGGCAGTGCGCGGCGCCCGAATTCCCGGTGCAGCTCGTCGGGCAGCTGGTTGTAGAGCGTGTCCTCGATGAGGATGACGCCCACCTCCGGTCGGGCACGGAGCTCACGCAGCCGAATACCCGCTTCGCCCGGGTTCCCGACCTCGATCGCATGGAGGCCGGCGAGGCCGAAGCCCGCGGCCACCTCCGGCCGGCACACCGCCTCGACCGTCAGGCTCATGATGTGGTCACCAGCCCCTCGACCAGCGATTTGGTGGGGGCCCCGAGGCACACCCCCCAAATCACGCGCCGGATATCGAGGGCCTCTGCCCGGAGCTGGAGCGCGTAGGCCAGCAGGGGTGCGGCCGACAGGGGCTCGGTGCGGGCCAGCTCCCGCAGCTCGGCGATCAGGGCCGCGAGCACGGCCAGCTCCAGACCGGCTGGGTTCCCTTCGGGATTCGAGAAGACGGGGGCCAGCCGGGTGGTCGCGAAGCCACTGGCCAGGAGCCGGCTCGCCGCGGCGAACTCCCGGGTCGCCGCAGCCCGCTGGGCCAGCGTCACCGTGATGCTTCGGCCGCCTGGCAGCCAATGATCGGCCACCTGCGAATCCTGCTCCTCTGAGAGGACCAGGGCCGTGTAGGCGTTGTCGATATCGATCACCCGCTGCACGTAGCGGAACAGGAGCCCGCGTCGCCCCGCCCGACGGGCGGCAGCGAGAGCGCGGCCGGTGAAGGCGCGGCTGAGCGCCGTCTCGATGAGGAGCAGGTCGGGCTCCGGCTGGGTGGCGTGCGGCAGGAGCGCCTGGCCCAGCGGGTGTCGCCATGCCACCAGCAGTGACGCCACGGCGCGGGGCGACGGCTGGCGGGACAGCTCCTCCAGAGCGCGTTCGGGAAGCTCAGGGGTCGGCACCAGTCCTGACAGCCGAAGCTCGGCCGGCGCGCTCTGCACCGCTCCGCGGACCAGGGCCGTGATACTCCGCCGATCTTCGTCCTCGAGAATGACGGCGAGGGTCTCGATTCGCTCCCCCGCCCAGCGGGCCAGCGTGCGAAGCCTCCCGGCAATGGCGCGCCGGGCGGCGAGCTCCAGCGCGGCCGCGGAGGCCCGGGTGGAGTCCTCGATCGGGTAGCCGCGCCGCGCGAGCTCGGCCGCGATGGCAGGCAGGTCGGGGGCGCGAGCCAGGCCCTCGAGGGCGGCCCGCCCCAGCAGGTGGGTGCTCAAGCCTCGCGCGCGTGCATTGAGGTCATCCCAGACCGTCATGGTTTGGTCTCGGTCTCGAGGTCCGCCACCACCTGCTGCCTGATCCGGGTTTCCAGCCGCATCAGGCGATCCTCCAGCGTTCCGTCGATCTCCATTGCGCCGTCCTCGCTGACCAGGCCGAATCCCGACCCGATGCTGGAATCCGGGACGAGGCGGATGCCCCCACGGGCGCCGACCAGTTGCCGGAGCTCCGGCTTCAGGGCGGGGTGGTACCGCAGGGTGCCCCGTCCGGGTGGGAGGCATTCCGTCGCCTCGGCCAACTGGCCGGCGAGCGCAGCTCGATACTCCGCGGTGGCCAATGCGTCCGGAAACCGTGCCCGCGAAGCCGCAAAGACGCGCTGGAGCAGGCGCTCCCGGGCCTCCAGCACCTTGCGCCGCGCGCCACGCCGCGCGACGGCCAGGGCCAGCTCGACCGAGGACTGCCGGCTCGCCTCCTGTTCTGCCAACAGCGCGCTGCGGCGGGAGGCGAGGTCGGTCTCGCTCCGGGCGCGGATCGCGTCCACCTCGGTCGTGGCCGCGGCGAGGATCGCAGCAACCTCGGCGTCGGCCTCGCGCCGCAGGACTTGGATCAGGTCTTCCAGGGCCATGTGGGGGCCCGAGTCAGGCGGCGCCGCCGCCCCGGAAGAGAATCAACACCGCGATCACGAAGCCGAGAATCACCATCGTCTCGGGGATCGCGATCATCAGGATCGCGGTGGTGCTCAGCTCCGGTTTTTCGGCCATACTGGCGGCGATCGCCGGGCCAATCCGCGACTGCGCCCACGCCGTGGCCAGGGCCGGAATCGCGATGGCCGCGGCCGCCGCCAAGGCGAGCACTACGGTCTGACCTTCCATGCCTCCCCCTCAGGACCGGGTGACCCCGGCATTGCGGGTCCACGCGCCGAACGGCTCGTAGCGGACCCCGCCGGGACTGTAGAACTTCCCAAAGAACTCCACGTAATGCAGTCGCAACGCGTGGATCGTCGGACTGAACATGCCGATCGCGAAGTTGACCAGGTGGAACAGCAGGGCGAACATCACGCCCACGACTGCGCTGCCCAGCATGCCCACCATGCGATTGGCCACCACCGCCAGCATCACCGATGCGATGCCCAGAGCCATGATGCGGGCGTAGGACAGGATGTTTCCCAGGGTGGAGAGGAATTCAATCGGCGCGACGATGCCCTCGGCGAAAATCAACACCGGGAAAGCGATCAGGAGGCCGATGGCCGCCGGCGTAAAGAACGCCTTCGGCAGCACGTCGACCGCAGCCAGCAGCACGAGCACGATGAGCACCACGGCGACGGCCGCTGCGCCCCTCCCGACAGCCTGCCGCGGATGGTCCCGAGCGGCGCTCACCACTCCCAGGATCAGCCCGACGACGATATGCACTGCCCCGATCGCGACCGCCAGGAGCAGAAACGGCACCATGGCCTCTCCGCGATCGAAGGCCAGGGGCTTGAGGCCGAACCACCGGTGGCCCAAATCGCCGAAGAACTCCCCGAACAGGAATCCGGCGATGATGGAAAACAGGGCGCAGGGGCCGATGATCTCCGAAACCGAACGCAGAACAGTGCCGGGCTTGGAGCGCCGGTGTATGATGAGCCCCATTGCGGCGAGCACCAGGCCGTACCCGATATCACCCAGAATGAGGCCGAAGAACACCGGAAAGAAGACCGCCACGAAGGGTGTTGGATCGATAGTCCCATAGCGGGGCAGCGGCAGCAGGGCAATGACCGCTTCGAACGGCCGAAGCAAGCGCGGGTTTCGAAGTACCACCGGCGCATCCTCCGATTGCCATTCCTCCCGGGACATCTCGGTCACGACGACGCTTTCGCCCACGTCGGTGTGGAGCCGCTCAGTCAGGCGGCGCCGGGCGTCGGCAGGCACCCATCCCTCGAGGACGAAGGCGTGGGGGGTGACCCCGGAGAGAGGGAGGGCGTTGAGGGCCTGCAGCCGGTGGGCGATGGCGGTTTCCGCACGGCGCAATTCCGCGCCATGCAGCCGAGCCAGCTCCTGGCGTTCCCGCCGGATCCCGTCCGCTTCCTGGGGCAGGTCGCCCAGTCGCGCCAGCATCCGTGGAATCGCCTCCGCCAGGGACCGCCCGCCGTACGCCTCCGGAACCGGGATCTCCTGCACCCGCGCCTCGGCGAGCAACCGCTCCACCCGGCCGGCGGCGACGGCCGAAACCACCACCAGGAGGGCGGTCTCGCCCCCGGGCAGCTCGCGGCTGTAGAACTCGAAGGCATCCCCGATCACGCTCGCCAGACTGCTCCGAAGCCGCGGGATGGCGTCCAGTTCCCCGTGCTTGAGCAAGACGTGGTATATGGTCGCGTTCTTCCACCGGGCTTCGTTCTCCAGCAGCGGACGGAAGGCGGAGAAGAACCCCTGATACTTGAGGATGAGCGCGCGCTCCTCCTCGATCTGGGTCGCCCGGGCCTTGAGCCGATCAGTCGCGCGGCGCACCCGGGACGCCAGCCGAGCCCAGCGGGCGAAGTCACTGGTGGTCACAGAGGGGGGCGGACCAGGCCTCGCCGGTGCAGGGAGGAATGGGCTCAATTCCGCCAGTGCCCCATCGACGTCCTCGATGGCAGACAACAGGTGCCGGCGTTCGCGCTCCTGCTGCGGGGACAGCTCCGCATGGATCACAGGCGCCGCAGGAGTTGGGGGGGTGAGGTGCAGGACTCCCAGGCCCTGAAGCGACCGGAGGACATCCGGCAGCCGGTCCCGCGGACCGAGGATGCGAACCTTCGCCATCGCGAGGATCATCCCGCCAACCTGCTCAGGAGTCGGGCCACAACCAATGCCGCCAACTTGGCGATCCGCTCCTCGGGGACGGCATCGAATCGCGCGGCCTGACGCTTGCCCTCGGCCAGGACCTCCGCCACCCGACGGGCGCGCTCGACCTCCAGGTCTGCCTGGAAATGCCCCCTGGCCGCGGCCAACTCCCGCTCCTCCTCGCTGCTCCGGGCCGCGACCGCGGTGTAGGCTGATTCGATCATCGCCCGGGCCTGCTCCCGCGCCTGGGCAATTCGCTCCTCGAGCTCCTGCTCGGTGGCAACCAGTAGCGCCAGGTCGCCGCTGGGGGCGCTGGGGATACCCTGTCCGGGACCGGTATGGGGCATGAGCCTTTCCTTAATTCGTGGACGAGCAATATTGTCCGTCGGGGCAAAACCGACCACTCATGCTGCCAAGGTCTATCCTTACATAACACAGGCTCGCCCATAGGCTCGCCCGATCGTCGAAACGGACGCTCACCGGAGATCAGAATCACCCACATTTCATGAAGCGAACCTGAAACCGGGGCGAAAACCCGATAGAAGGCCTCCCGTTCCGACTGCGGGTGGCCTAGCTTCACGGGTGAGGTCCGCCGTCCACTTTCCGCGCACACGTTTTCGTGAGACTCGAGTGACCACAGCGCTTTGTCCTTCTTGCGGCGCCCAGGCGTCCGGGCGGTTCTGCCGGTCATGCGGCGCGGCGCTTGGCGGGAGCGAGCATTGTACCCGGTGCGGCGCCGGGCTTGGTGCCAACGCCCGGTTCTGCCCCGCGTGCGGTGCCGCGAAGGCGACGGGGTCGGGGGCAATCGGCCGCAACGAGCGGATGCTCTGGTTTGCGGCGGGGGGTCTAGTCGTGGCCCTGGTGGGCGGACTGGCCGTGTTCCTGAGCCGGGGAACGACCACACCCCCCCCGGCTGCCGCGGAGGCTCCGTTCGCCGCTGGAGGGGATGGAGGCGGGGCGCCGCCGGACATCAGCAGCATGAGCCCGCGGGAGCGGTACGACCGACTATTCAACCGGATCATGCGAGCCGCCGAGCAGGGTGACCAGGCGACGGTGGAGAATTTTGCCCCGATGGCGCTGAGCGCGTACGGCATGCTCGACCCGAAGGAGGTCGATCCGGACGCGCGCTACCACGCGGCGCTGATTCGACTCCACACCAATGACGTGGCCGGGGCGAGCGCGCTCGCCGATAGCATCCTCAGGCAGCAGCCCACCCACTTGTTCGGGATCCTGCTCAAAGGGACCATCGCGCGCTTCCAGAAGAACCAGAAGGCGCTGGACCAGAGCTATGCCGACTTTCTCGCCCGCTATGATGCCGAGATGAAAGCCAACCGACCGGAGTACGCGGAGCATCCGCGGGCCCTGGAGGAGTTCCTGAAGTCTGCCCGCGCTGCCAAAGGCCAAACCTGAGCGGAATCATCCCATGACACTCCTCGGTCAATTCGCGCTGTGGACGGCGCTGCTCATCGGGCTGTGGGCGGCGGTGGTCGGGTTCTCCGGGCGGTGGCACGGCCGCCCCGAGCTGGCGGCATCGGTGACCCGCGCCGTCTACACTCTTTTCGCGGTCCTCGTGGTGGCGGCCCTGTCGTTGTGGAGGGGGCTGATCAGCCACGATTTCAACATCGAATACGTGTCGTCGTACACCTCCAGGAATCTGCCCGGCTACTACATCGTCTCGGCGTTCTGGGCTGGCCAGAAGGGCTCGCTGCTGTTCTGGGCGATTGTCCTGAGCATGTTCGCGGCACTGGCGCAGTGGCTGACTCCCGCCCGCTACCGCACCCTCATGCCCTACGTCGCTGCGGTGACCAGCGCCGTGACGGTATTCTTTCTGTCGGTGATGCTGTTCTCCGGGCATGGCAACCCGTTCGAACGGCTGCCGTTCACCCCTGCGGACGGTAACGGCCTGAATCCCCAGCTCCAGAATATCGGCATGGTCATCCATCCGCCGATGCTCTATCTGGGCTATATCAGCATCACCATTCCGTTCGCCTTCGCTATTGCGGCCCTGCTGTCACGGCGGGTCGACACCGGGTGGATCCAGGCCATCCGCCGCTGGACCATCATGAGCTGGCTCTTTCTGTCCATCGGTATCACCCTGGGGATGTGGTGGGCCTATGTCGAGCTGGGATGGGGCGGATACTGGGCCTGGGACCCGGTGGAGAACGCGAGCCTTCTGCCCTGGCTCACCATGTCCGCCTTCCTCCATTCGGTGATGATCCAGGAAAAGCGCGGAATGCTCAAGCGCTGGAACATGAGCCTGATCATCGGCTCGTTCCTGCTCAGCATCTTCGGCACGTTCATCACCAGGAGCGGGGTCATTGCCAGCGTCCACAGCTTCACCCAGTCCAACGTCGGCTACTTCTTCCTTGGCTTCCTGCTCACCGCGGCCATCCTGTCCTTCACCCTCCTTTATACACGGTGGGACCGGCTGGAGGCGGACGTCCGGCTGGAGAGCATGATGAGCCGTGAGGCAGCGTTCCTGTTCAACAATCTGCTGTTCGTGGGCATCGCCTTTTCCGTGTTGTGGGGCACGCTGTTCCCCATCCTCTCGGAGGCAGTGCGGGGCACCAAGATCGCGGTGGGACCGCCGTTCTTCAACAAGGTCAACGTGCCGCTGGGACTGCTACTGCTGGCGCTGACCGGGATCGGGCCGCTGATCGCGTGGCGGAAAGCTTCGACGGCGAACCTCAAGCGCCAGTTCGTGGCGCCGGTCGTCACCGGGCTCCTCGTTCTAGCGGCGCTCGCCGCCTCGGGGATGCGCAATCCGTGGGCGCTGGTGGCGCTGGGCCTGGGCGGGTTCGTGGTGGGGACCCTGGCCCAGGAGTTCATTCGCGGCACCCGGGCCCGGCATCGGATGTACGAAGAGTCACTTCCGCTGGCGTTCGCCCGGCTGGTGGCGCGGAACCGGCGCCGGTATGGCGGCTACATCGTCCACGCGGGAATGGTGATCTACTTCGCCGCGTTCGCCGGGTACGCCTTCAAGACCGAGATGGAGGCAACGCTCAAACCGGGCGATAGTGTGACGCTCCGGAGCCCCTACGGGCACACCTACCAGTTTACCCACCTCGGAGTGTCGCAGTACGAGCAGTTGAACCGGGTGGTGACCCAGGCCTCGGTGCAGGTCACCAAGGACGGAAAGGCGATGGGGGTGGTCAATTCGGAGAAGCGTCAGCACTTCTCCGAGCCGGCGCCCGGGGTGCGGCAGAAGTCGTTCGAGCCTTCCACCGAGGTGGGAATTCGCAGCAACCTGCAGGAAGACTTGTACATCGTCTTCGCGGGCTCGGTGGAGGGCACCGAAGAGGCGGTGTACCGCTTCACGATCAACCCGCTGGTCTTGTGGGTCTGGATCGGGGGTGTCGTACTGATCACCGGCGGGCTCATCACCATGTGGCCGGGCGGGGTCATGGCGGGCGTCCCGAGGCAGAAGCAGGCGGGCTACGAAGTACAGCTCGCCGGCGCAGGGGCGGAGCGGTGAGTCTCGGACGGCGCGCCTTTCTGGCGGGGCTGGTACTCGGCGGCTCGGCGACTGAGCGCCTCTTGGGAGCGCGTCAGCGCGACCCAGGCGCGAAGGAGTCCCCACGGGCGACTGAGCGGCTCTTGGGGGCGCGTCGGTCGGCGGCCGCTGCCCAGCAGGCGCCGTTGCCGGGCCAGGGGGAAGCCGGGACGCTCCGGGACCCGGTGTCCGCCGGACGCTCGCAGCCGCGGGCAACCCACCGGGACAACGACCCGTTCGTGACCGGTGTGGAGAAGCGCCTGCACTGCACCTGCGGCTGCACTCTGGACATCTATACCTGCCGGACCACCGACTTCACCTGCACCTACTCTCCGGCGTTGCATCGGGAGGTGCTGGCGCTGGAGGATGAGGGAAAGAGCGCCGACGAGATTGTTGCGGCCTTCGTCGACAAATATGGCGAAAAGATTCTGATGGCCCCCAAGCCGGAGGGCTTCAACATCGCCGGCTACGTGGTGCCGGGGCTGGTGGTCCTGCTGGTCGGTGCGGTGATGTTCGCAGTCCTCCGCCGGCGGACCCGGATGCTGGAGGTGGCCGGGGAAGCCCCGCCGGTTGGAATGCCGCCGCTGCCGGGGGGGGCAGGGGCGGCAACCACCGCGACGACCGCGGAGCTGGAGCGGCTGGAACGCGAGCTGAAGGAGCTGGACCAATAATGCTGTACGAGGCGATTGCTGCGGCCCTCGTGGCCCTGGCGGTGGTGGCCCTCATCGCGGGCCCGCTCACCCGGCCGGGGGTGACTCCGCCGGCTGGAGCGGACGAACCGGAGGAGTTGGCTGAGACCCCGAAGGGGATCGCGCTCTCGGCTCTCCGGGAAATCGAGTTTGACCGGGCCACGGGCAAACTGTCCGACGAGGATTACGCCGAGCTCAAGACCAAGTACACAGCGGAGGCGCTGGCGGTGCTGCGGGCAGAAGGTGACGACTCGGCGGCTCGGCGGCTCGGCGGCTCGGCACCTCCCGGCGCTGCGGCCCCAGCCGCTCCGGCTACTGGCTCCACCTCCGCCAATGACCTTCTCGAGACCATGATCGCGGACCGGGTCCGGTTGCTGCAGCAAACCGGCATTCGCTGTCCTGCGTGCGGCCCCCGTCCCGAGAGCGACGCGCTGTTCTGTTCTTCCTGCGGTCGGTCCCTTACGGCCGGCGGCTGCGCCGAGTGTGGCGCGCCGCTGGTGCCCGGCAGCCGTTTCTGCGAGAGCTGCGGCTCGGCCGTCGCCCACTGACCGCTACAGGCCGACTCCCAATCCCACCCCGAAGCTCCATGTCCGGAGGCTGTGCAACTTGGCCTCCGGCGGTAGAGTCCGTGATGAGAAGGGACTCTGCCCGACACCGAAGGCCAGCGTGTTTTCGAACGTCAGCCTGCCCAGCGGAACTCGCAGGGTCAAGCCACCGCGTGCGCTGACCGTCGTCCGGTTTCCGATCCCTTCCGCCTCCCAATGGTCGAGCGCGGGGCCCACGACAGCCACAAGGGTCGCCTCGCCGAGTCGGGTGAGCGTGCGCCCGACCAGGAGGGCCGCCCGGTAGCGCACGACATCGCCGGTTCGATCGTCCAGCAGGAACTCCTTGGTGCGCGCCCGGAGCGCACCCGGTGCGTAGCCGATCGTCGCGCCGACTTCCCAGGCCCCGGCGCGCCGGCGCAGGCCGGCTTCGACCGCCAGTCGCGGGGCGGGAGCTACCTCCACCGTGGTGCCGGAGATCGTGGTGGTGTCGCTGGAGGCGCCGGTGAAAGCATCCCGGGTGATCCCCAGCGTCGCTGTCCACCGATCGGTGCGTTGCTGGGCCGGGAGCTGCGATGGATCGACGGCTGGGACCAGCAACAGCCAAAGCAGTGTCTGTTTCCGCATGGCGTCTCCTGATGGCGTGGGGTCGGGGCGGAGCCGAAGCTCCGCCCCGGCGCAGGATCACCGCATCTCCAGCTTGATCCAGCCGTGGGTGATGTTGTCGTCGGCCCGCAGGATCCAGTTGTATCCAGTGTGGAACTCGCCGACCACCTTGTCCTCGATGGCGTTCCCGATCAGATCGTCGTTGGTCTTGATCCAGCTGGCCAGCGCCGAGAGCAACTTCTCCAGACTCTTGCCGGCGACCACCCACTTCCTGGTGGTGCCGGAGTCCGTGGCTCCGGTGATGTCGCGATACAGCGGACCGATGGTGGCGACAAACGTCTTCCAGCGATTGGGATCTACCCTCATCTCGCACGACGTGTCGTCGTCTTCCATGGCCACTATGCGGAAGGTCTCGCCCGGGTGAGCGGCGTGGTAGGCATTGATCCCCGTCTGGCTGAAGAGCATCACGGTCCCGCTCCACGTATTCTCCCCGTCCCAGTAGTACGGGCTGGACCGGTGCTCCCCAGCGCACTGGTACTTCACCAGCGAGTCGGTAGCCCCGCGCTGTCCCATGATGTGAATCTCAAATTCCGAGCTACCCTTCAACCAACCCTCAAAATCGTCATCGAAGTGCGCCCTCGTCATGTACAGCCCGGGTTCGGCGACGAGTGAGCCGCCGCCGCCGCCGCCACCACCCCCGCCACCGCACCCGTCATCCGCAGTCGGCACGCAGGTCACCAGGGACCGCACCGGCGGCAGATCGAAATCGGTCTCGACCGGAACCACGGCCAGCACGGGAGTCTGTGGGGGCCGCGTCGGGTCCAGCAGATGACGCCCGCCCTTGAGGTCGTAGGCGACGGGGATGTCGCCATCGCGGTCAGCGGTCGCCACCAGGAGGCGGGTATCGCCTTTCCATTGGGCGCGATGGGCGGGAACCGGGAGGTACACCTCCAGGGCGCGGGTGGCCCGAAGCGCCGAGTCGGTCACGCTCTCCGATTCGCCGTTCAGACGAGCCATGGAGCGTAACGCCGTCCGGTTCGCGACCTGGAAGGTGCGCTGCAGGTGGAGCTTCCCTTCCGGATAGGCGGACGACTGGAGTTGGGCGTACATCCGGGCCCGGAAGGTGGAGTCGCCGAGCGCGAGGGCGAGGCGCCGGGCCACACCCTCGAGCCGCGCCGTCTCCGCGGTGACGCCGATGCCCGTGTAGCTGGCGGGATTGGACGCGGTGGGAACCTGGGGCTGGTCGCCGCCGCAGCCGGCGAGCAGCAGCGCGGCCACGAGGCCGAAGGAAAGACAGGGGCGGGACATCATCTCCTCCTCGCTTGGGGTGAACGCAGATGGATCTGCGGCCCCAAGCTGGGAGGAGCGTCATCGGAACTCGGGTGCGAGGAAACGCCGCTCGGCGCCTAATCCGGCACACCGGCCACGGCCCCAAGCGGACCACTACTGGTGCCGGGGATCGTCATCAGGCGAGGGATGCCGTGCGCTGGCGACAAAAGAGTGTCGAGGCCGGCGACATTCGCGATGGCGGGAAGTTCGCCAGGGTGGCTCAGGGACGCCCGAGGGCGACGACGCTTTCCTGCTCCTCGGGATCATTCCGGGCCACCAGCGCGTGCGCCGGCTCGGTGGCGGAGAGGTTGATTGGCTGGTGGGGGAGGTCCGGAGGAATGAACAGGAAGTCACCGGCCTGGCTGATCACATGCTCGCTCAAATCGGTCCCAAACCGGGTCAGCACCCTTCCTTTCAGGATATAGATGGCGGTCTCGTAGCCCCGATGATAGTGCGGCTCCGCCGACCCTCCGGGTGGGATCACCACCAGATTGAGCGATATGCCGGTGGCACCTGCGGTCTTCCCTGAGATCCCCAGGAACCGGGGAAGTCCCTGGCGGGAGTCGAGCGCCACCAGCGGCCTGACCATGACGAGGGCGGAATCCTTGGTCACCGATCGCGCCTTACCCATTGATCGTCCTCTATCGCGTGCCGTGGGCGGAGGTAGCCGCCCCGTCCCGTGGCTCTCTCGGCCTCGCCGGACGGCGTCCCTTCTACGGGCGCCGAATGGTCCCGGATGGGTGCGCTACCCCTCGGGCCCGTGAATCCGGCGCCCCGTCGCCCGAGCCTACTCCGGGCGCAGGCGATCCAGGCGCGTCGCTGTGCCCGGATGGTCACTCGATGCGCTGGGCCGGCTCCGCAATCGAACGATGGGAGGATCGGCTCCACCCGCTCGTTGCGCGTGAATTCGAACGATATGGCGGCTTGTACCATGCCTCCAGCGTCGGTGGGCGGACCGGCGCGGCTTACCGCGGGCCGACCGCACGGACATCGCGGTGGCCCCGGGCAGATATCCCGGGGCCGGGCGAGCCGCAGGGCGCCGTCGGCCTAGAGCGACAGCACGAACGCGACGACCGCCGCCTGGTCGCTCGGGGTCAAACCAAAGAACCGATCGCGGATGACGCTGGCTTCACCTCCGTGCCGCTGAATCGCATCCTGAATCGTTTCGGATGCGCCGTCGTGCATGAAGGCCTCCTGGAACCGGATCCCCATGAGCGGCTGGGTGCGGAATTCGTTCGGGTTTGCCACGCCGTTGCACATATCGGCGTTCTCGTCCCCCAGGTCATGCAGCAGGAGATCGCTGTACGCGCGAAACAGCCTGAATCGCAGCGCCCGGATCGAGGCGTTACCGGTAATGAGGACCGGGAGGTGGCAGCTGGTGCACCGGACCTGTCGGAACAGCTGACGGCCGCGGCGCGCCTCGCCCGTGAGCGGCAGCGGGGCCACGGGGGACAGAACCCGGACGAACATGTCGGTGGCCTCCAGGGACGCGGCGTCCAGCTCCGGGTCCGGCGCGAGATCGACATTCGGCGGCAGCGGCTTGCCGGCGTTGGTGCCCTCCACGGGGTTCAACGGATTGGTGACTCCCATCTCGTTGAAGAACGCCCCGGCATTGAAATCGAACAGGCGGGCGGTCGTCGCCTTGCGCCCGAAGCGCCCGACCCGACCATCGGGCAGGATGGCCGCCCTGCCGTGCACTCCGTCCGGCCACCGGAGCCTGGCGATGGCCTTGATGGTTTGATCGCTCACGGCGTCGAGCAGGCCCATGCCGAACACCGCCGGCGTACTCCGCAGGCCGGTGCCGGTCGCTCCCTGCGGTGTATCCTCGCTCACAATCCCAAGGTCCTGGAGCTCGGGGATCGCATCCTGCTGCACCACGGGTCCGCCCAGGGCGTCAAGCGTTTCGCAGCTGGACCCGGTGAAATTGCTCACGTGGACCTCGACCTCGTCCCCGGGGCCGCCCAATACCGGGTCCTCATGGCACTCGCCGCAGGAAGCCGAGTTGAACAGGGGACCGAGCCCGCGAACCGAGCTGAAGGAGTCGTCGAAGACCAGCACCCCCCGGGCGAACAACTGCCGTTGTCGGTTGCTCAAGCCGAAAACCGGCGTGCCGGGGCTCGCCGAAACGACGGCAATGGTGTCATTGCCTTCGTCGAGGGGGTCGAACGGGGGCGCGGAGAAGACCTTGGGCTCGGGGGCCGCGCAGGCGAGCGTGAACCAGCCGGCCGCGACAGCCAGTTGCATGGAGCGATTTCGAGGCATAGCTGCCTCCTCTCTGGTTCGGTCGAGGTGGGGACCCCAGGCGCCGCGGCCCGGGCCACGGGGGAGCAGCGCACCGTTGGCTACGCTGCTTTGCTAGGCCTGGGCCCCGTCCCCGCCTACAACGACATCACAAAAGCCACGAGGGCGGCCTGGTCGCTCGGGGTCAGGCTGAAGAACCGGTCGCGGATCACTGCTGCCTCTCCGCCGTGGCGCTGAATGGCTTCGGGCACGGTTTCGGACAGGCCGTCGTGCATGAACATGTCCAGGAACTGCATTCCCATGAGCGGCTGGGTGCGGAACTCGCTCGGGGTCGCGACCCCATTGCACATGTCCGCTTCCGCCGGCCCCATGTCATGCAGCAGCAGGTCGGTGTACGCGCGGATCAGGCGGAAACGGAGGGCCGGGTTCTGGCTGCGACCGGTCAACAGCACTGGGATGTGGCAACTGGTGCAGCGGATCTGGCGGAACAGCGATCGTCCGCGACGCGCCTCGTCGGTGAAGGGCACGGGAGCGACGGGAGAGAGGAGTCGGACGAACGCGTCCGTGGCCGCAAGTGACGCATCGGGGAGCTCGGGATCCGGTGCCGGGTCGACCCCCGGTGCGAACGGCGTGCCGGCGAAGGTACCTTCGACCGGGTTCAGCCGATTTGTGACCCCCATCTCATTGAAGTACGCCCCGGCATTGAATTCCAGCAGATCGGCCACCGCGGCTTTGCGGCCGAAACGGCCCACCCGACCGTTGGGCAGAATGGCGGCGCGACCATGCACTCCGTCTGGATACCGGATCCTGGCCAGAAACTTGATGGTCTGATCGGGTATGGCATCGATCAGGCCGAGCCCGAAAATGACCGGTGTGGTGCGGAGTCCGGGGGGTCCCGTCGCGCCGTCCGGGGTAGGCTCAGGGACACCCCCAAGAGCATCGGTGGAGTGCTGCTGAACCACCGGGCCACCGGTCTCGCCAAGGGTCTTGCATGCAGCCCCCTGCTGGAACGCGCTGACGTGGACTTCCACCGAGTCGCCATATCCACCAAGCGTCGGGTCGTCGTGGCAGGCTGCGCAGGAGTTCGAGTTGAACAGGGGCCCAAGCCCGTTCTCGGCCGTAAACGGCGTGGAGAAGACCCCCAATCCTTGCGTGAACGCTTGCATCTGGCGGTTGCTCAAGCCCCGGACCGGGGAGCCGGCCGCCGCCGCGACAACCGAAGAAATGGTATCGTTGCTTTCGTCGCTGGGATCGAACGGGGGCGCGGAGAAAACCTTGGCTTCGGGCGGGGCGCAGGCAAGGGTAGTCCAAGCGGCGACAAGGGCGAGTAGGGTGGAGCGATTTCGACGCATGAAGACCTCCTGTCGATGAGCGTCGAGAGGGGCCGCGGACTCGCAGGAGCCGCGGAGGCGAAGCCAGGTGAGGGTCGTAGGACCGAGCGACGATCACGCGTCGGGTCACTCCTCCGTGCGATCTTGCTGATCACGGAGCCCGCAGGGGTCGCGTGCCGGGCGGCAGACGCGCACTGTCGGGGGCGTGGAGCGAGAGGCGATTCTGAGTCACGACTGCTGCCGGTGCGGGTGGCAGCGTCCCTGAACAACGCCCCGCAACGTTACGAGTCGACGAGCATCCGCGCGGCAGTCAAGCTCACCCGTGTTCGGTGCGATGTGACCCGAAATCGTGACCGAAAACCCGTCCGGAATGTCGGAGAGCGATGCACCGACCGCGCGGGAGGCCCGGTCGAGGCGGGATGGAAGGCGGTGTCGGCGGGGGTGAGGCGAGCAGCGGTGCGGAGGACGAGCGGTCGGAGCCTAGAATTCCATTCCCTCGATTTTCTTCAGTCCCAGGCGGATCGGCACGATGGTCGCGGCGAGGCAGACCGCCATCGCGGCGGCAAGCGAAGCGATCATCCACGGGTTCGCGGAGGGCGCTTCCCCCGCCAGCTCGGCCCGGAGATAGTCCAGAACCGGGTTCGCCTCCAGCAGCATGACGATTCCCAGCAGGACGATCGCCGACATCATGAAGACCATTCCGCCGAAGCCGGTGGGAATCTGGGCCGCATTCTCGGTATCAAACCTGGGGAAGTAGGCCCCGAACCCGATGGCCAGGGCGCTGATGGCGAAGGTCAGGAACACGATCGTCCCCAGGCTGATCGCCATCATGACCGGCGTGGCCTGCAGCAGGGCGTTGGTACTGAAGGTGATCGTGGTGGCGAGCACCAGCAGGGGGATGGTTCCCGTCCAGTACTTGCTCCATAACAGGGCCTTCAGGTCCAGGGGACTGGAGCGGAGCAACCACATCTGCTTCCCCTCCAGAGAGACCGCCGGGAAGACGAAGCGTGCGGCGATGGCCGCGAGCACGAAGCCCGCCAGTCCGAGATTGAGGAACACGACCAGCGAGACCAGGAAGACCGGCACCGTCTCGCCCGAGAAGAGCGGCAGTGACTTGATGTTGAACACGTAGACGATCAACAGTACCGCGAGCAGGATGAGCTGGCTCCATTGGGTCGTGTCGCGGAAGAACAGGCGCAGATCCTTGAGCACGAACTCCCGGCGCGCGGCCGGCAGTCGGTGAAACAGCCGTCCGATCACGCCGGACCAGCCGCGACCCCGCACAAAGCGCTCCGCGCCTTCCTGGGCCTTGGAGAAGCCCGAATGGTACAGGTGGCCGTGCAGCATCGCGCCGAGCACCACGAACGCGGGGCCGGTGGTCCACAGGAGGGCGATCGGCAGCGGATCGGCGACCCGGTACAGCCAGTTCATGATCATCTGGGTTGCCCACTCGCTGGGCAGGAAGGGACTGGTCGGCGTCCGGAGGACCGCCAGGTAATCCAGGAGGTTGCGGACACCGTCGGCCCGTGCGAGCTGCTCCGGTCGAACCAGGCGGAACAGCAGCACGAGTCCGCCGACCGCGCCGATCGCGACCAGGCTCAGGATGTCCCGGGTCCGTCGTGCGGGAAAGGCGTTCACCAGCAGGAGCGTGATGGCGGAGCCGACCACGCAGGGCAGCACGAAGTACGGTACCAGCGCGCCGATGACGATCAGGGGGAAGAGCGGACCGCCGTTGAAGACCATCCCATAGGCTGTGAAGATCGGCACCGCCATCAGGACCACCATCCATGAGGAGTGCAGCATCGTCTCCCCCAGCTTGGCGAGGTAGAGCCTGAGCCAGTCCGTTGGGGAGGAGACCAGCAGATCGAGGTCCTTGGCGAGGAAGAAGCTGGAAAGGGCCGTAATCAGGTTGGACAGCAGCAGCAGCGAGAGGAATGCCAGCAGAATGATGCCGAGCATCTTGGCCGCGAGGGGCGCGCCGACCTCGCTGGTGGACTGGATGTAGCGCAAGATCCGGAAGGACAAGCCGAATACCGCCGCCCAGAAGCCCAGGGCCACCAGCGCGAGCAGGAAGAATTTCCCGTTGCCCCCCGAGCGCTCCTGGCGCAGGCGGTTGAGCGCGCTGCGCCACCTGGGGGTGGTGATGGTCGTCAGGGTGGGCTGAGGGAATGGGGGAACGGGGAACGGGGAACGGGCAGTGCCCCCGTTCCCTGTTCCCGGTTCCCCGTTCCCCGCGGTTCCCGTCATGCGCGTTACTCCAGGATCGCGTCCATCTCCCGCTCGATGATCCCGCCCGTCAGCTTGAGGAACAGATCCTCCAGGTTCTGGTCCCCGGCCTGAAACTGCTGGCGGATCTCGGCCATTGTTCCACTCGCCAGGATCTTGCCGGCGGCGATGATCCCGATCCGGTCACACATCTCTTCGGCCGTGTCGAGTGAATGGGTGCTCATGAGCACGGTTCCGCCCCGGTCCACGAAGGCGCGGAACAGGTCCTTGAGGAACTTCTGACCCTTGGGGTCGAGGCCGACCATCGGCTCGTCCACCACGATCACCTCGGGGCGGTGGAGCAGGGCGCTCGAGATGATGAGTTTCTGCCGCATGCCGTGGCTGTAGCTCTCCACCAGTTCGTCCTTCCAGGGCGTCAGCTCGAACAGGTCCAGCAGTTCTTCCATTCGCCGGTCGACCGTTTCGCCTTCCTGACCGTACAGCGCGGCCACGAAGCGCAGGAATTCCGCCCCGGTGAGCTTGTCGTACACGAAGGGACGGTCGGGGATGAAGCCGAGCCGGCTCTTGGCCCGGATCGGATCCTCGGCCACGTCGTCGCCGGCGATACGGATGGTGCCCGAGGTGGGCTGCAGGATGCCGGCGATCATCCGCATGGTCGTGGTCTTGCCGGCCCCGTTGGGCCCCAGGAAGCCGAACAGTTCACCGCGGTGGACCTCGAGGCTGATGCCGTCCACAGCCGTGAACTTGCCGTAGCGCTTGGTGAGGTTGGTCAGCCGAATCATGGCGTATCCTCAAGCACCTCGAGCCGGAGCCGACCGGCCCGCAACGCGAGATCCAGCAGCCGTGGGCGGCCCCCGGTGGCGAGCCGGATCCGGCCGGCAGGGGCTTCGCGGGCCGACAGGGCGGGATCGGCGGGAGTCCAGGTTCCAGTTCGGATTTCGGCCCAGGTTCTGAGCTGCCACCCGCGGTCAATCCTGGCCAGTCCCCAGACCGGCCGGGCCTCGAACCCGACCGACCGGGCGAGGGCCACCAGCAGCCGGACTCGCTCTTCTGAGGTGCCGCTGCGGCGGGCCAGGGTGCGTCCCGCGGTTGTCCCCCCGGCGCCGGTCCGAAGTGTAATCGTTCGCCGGACCCAGTCAGTGAGCGCTCGGACCTGACCCTCGGGCCGCGGATCGCGCCCGGTAACGGTGCCGGCGATCCGGGCCATGGCGGTGTCCTGGTCGATCAGCGCTTCCACCAGAACGGGTGGTTCCGGGCCGGTGTCCACGGCCGCGCGAGGAGCCACCAGCAGGGTATCGCCGGAGCGCTCCTGCCACCCGCCCTCCAGCGAGGGCAGCCCGGCGGGGAGAGGCTGGTCCGGGTCGACGTGAGCCACCACCCTGAGACTCCTCAAGGCAGCCTCTTTTCCGTTGGTCTCCAGGTAGCTGGGGACCGTGGAGCCCGAGTCCCAGGGAACGCGCTTCAGGGCTCGGTAGTTCGAATTGACGATTTCGAACGCCGAGCGCTCCAGGATTGCGCCCAGCGGGTGTTCTACCCGGACGGTTTGGCCGCTCGCATCCACCCAGCGTGATACCGTCAGGCCGTGCTCCACCGCATCGAGGCGCCAGGCCCGGACGGTGTCGCTGTGGGCGATCCGCCACCGCCGGAGCGTCTCACTGTAGTCGGCGCTGTCCGGGACCGAGAAAACCGACTCCGCCGCAATCATCATGCGCTCCGTGCGCAGCTCCTGGTCCAGCGGATCGTAGATCTCGAGGTTGAGCTTGCTGCCCGGACGCGGGAGGCCCCGCGACGCGGCCACCAGTGGGATGGCGCTCGGCAGGATTACCGGCCGGCGGAGCGGGACGGTAAGTGTCTCCGGCAGCTCGGTCGGCGCGGTGTTCACCACCCGGAGCAGGGTGTCCCCGCTCACTGCCCCCGTGCTCTGTAGCCGGCCTTGCTCGGTGAGCAGGTCGCCCTGCCAGCCCTCGAGCTGAAGGCCGCGGCTGTAGCGCGCCATGATTCGGTAGGTGGTCCGGCGGGTTGCCTCCGGCGTCAGCGGCGGCAGGTCGAGGGTGACCAGTTCGGTGACCTGCAGCTTCGACGCGATGGTGTCCACGGTCAGGGACGCCAGGCCATGCTGGCGGGTCCCGACGCGAATGGCGTGGAAGGCCGAGCTGGGAGGGACAGGCCACCCGGGCTGATCGGAGGCCCGGGCCGTGCCGAAATAGTGACGCTGCACCAGCCATCCCAACGCGCCGGCCCAGGCAGTGAGAATCAGGGTGGCGCTGGTGCGCCGGTTCACAGGGTGCCGTTCTGGAGAAACGGCTCGACCATGCCCCGCTGATCGGGGTGGTCGATGACAATGTGCAGCTCGGCCGGATAGCCGGTCGAGCCCGGCCGGTCCCGGAAGGTCTCGACTAGAGCCAGGGCTGCCTGCTCTGGAGCCAGGCCCAGCCCGGAGACAGCCGCGGCGACCGTGGTCAGCTGCCAGCCTTCGGCGCGATGCCACGCGGAGATGAGGGCCCGGCGCACCGTCTCCCGGGTCAGCACCCGGTCCGCGTCCTGTACGACCACGTGCAGCACGAACTCCGCCGCCAGGTCGCCAGCTCCAGTGACGACCGCCACACCGACCTCGAGGGCCGCCTGCACCTGGCGCAGCTGTGCGAAGCGGTCGCCCGCCTCACGGTCGATCGCCTCGCTGACTGGCCCGACGGGGTGGAGATGGTGGTCGGCGGCGCGGACGACGGCATCCACTGCGAGGGCCGGCAGGGCCCGCTCGACGATGCGAATCACGTCACCCCCGCCTCCCGGGCACGCCGGTACATCGCCTGCGCCTCGTCGTACTTCCCCATCCGATCGAGTACCCGCCCAAGCAGCCGATAGCTTCGGCCGTCGCCGGGAGCGAGCTCAGCGGCTTTTTCCAGCGCCGCGCGCGCGCCGGCGAGCTCACCGGCCTGGTTGAGGGCTTCACCCAGGTAATAGTGGGCGGCCGGGTTCTCGGGCTCCAGCTGAATCGCCCGACCCAGCGCTTCCGCCGCTTCCCGCGGCACCCCCTTTCGCCACAGCACCAGGCCCAGGGTGACGTGCGCCTGGACATGCTGTGGCGACAGCCGCAAGGCCCGGCGGAGGTCGGTTTCAGCCTCCCCGTACCGCTTGAGGCGACCGTGAATCGCGCCTCTCGAAACCAGCATGTTGACGTCATCGGGTGCCACCCGCAGTGCCTGGGTCAACTGCTCCAGCGCCTCGGCCGGGTCACCAGTCGTTTCGAGCAGAGCCGACAGGTTGTTGCGGGCGGCCAGGTGACCGGGGTCGATGGCCAGCAGCTCCCGATATCGCTGAATGGCCTCGGCGCCGCGGTCGCGCGCCGCGGCCTCGACCGCGCGGCGATAGAGCCGCTCCACCGGGGATTCCTCGGTTGCCGGTTCGATGGTGACCAGATCATCCTGCGGCACCGCTGCCGCGAAGGGCCGGAGCGGATAGCCAGGATCGGGCGTCTCGGGGGGGAGGTCGCCCTCGAGGCCGGACGTGCCGAATAGCTCGTCCAACATCGACTCGAGGCCGGTGGCGCGGGAGCGGAAACTCTGAGGCATACGGTGTCGGAAGAATAATAGCAGGCGGCTCGGCCTCGGTGGTCGCTGGCTCCGATGGGCCGCCTCGGCCCATCGAGCCCGGGGCAGAAGAGGCGCCGGCGGCTCTCAGTTCTGCTCGGATGAGCGCACCGTGTCGGTGACAGTCACGGTCGGGCTGTAGGGCCCCAGTTCGCGGCGGATCCACCACCGGCCGGTGGACCGTCGCTCGGCCAGGCCGGTGAAGCGGTAGTCATACAGGACGGCCCGCAGGTAGCGCGGCGGGTGACCCGCAAAAGGGTCGGAAGCCAGAAGCGCCACCACCTCAGGCGCGCCCTGAAGCAACCGGACCATGAAGGCCTGGAGCCAGGCCGTGCGATCGAACCGGCCCAGGGCCGCGAACCACATCTGCCAATCCAGCCGCGGCTGGTGCGGCTCAACGAACTGCGGTCGGCGATCCAGCGCCCCGGGCTTGTAGCGGAACTCGTATGCCTTCCAGGTCCGCCCGTCTTCGCTTCCTTCAATGATGATCTCGGGCCGCTCCGTGGTCATCACGCGGAAGAGGCCGTAGCTGTTGACACTGGCGAACGGTGCCAGCCAGGCCAGGGCGCGGCGGGCGGGGAGTGGGGCGGGCATCCCCGGCAGGACCGCGTCCGTGAGACTGACCAGCTGCAGCAACAGCAAGGGCATGGCTGCGACCGCCGTCGCCAGCCGCGCGGCCGGTGGCCGCTCCGACCCTGGCGCCGCTGGCGTGAGTCGCAGGAGCGGGACGGGAAGTATGCGGCGCCAGGCCTGGTCGTCGAGGAGCAGGATCCCTAGGGCGAGGGTGAGCAGGTTGAAGAAGGTGTAGTTTCCGGTCGCCAGAATCAGGAATTGCAGCCCGGCCACAGTGGCACAGCCCAGAAGCCGCGCCCGACGGCCACAGAAGAACAGAATTGGCGCGGCGATCTCCACGACCAGCGTTGCAAGCACGGCGAAGCGCTTGAGCCACTCCGGCACGAGGTTAGCGTACCACGCGGTCCAGGTGGGCAACGGCTGGGTGAAGAAGTGGTAGTCCAGCGCAGTGAGATGCAGCCAGGTCGGATCGCCGCTGATCAGCTTCACCACCCCCGACTCGAAAACCAGCCGGAACAGGAGGCCCCAGAGCAGGAAGACGGCGATCGGGCTGGGTTCCACCGTGGGCCGCCAGGTCCGCAGCCGACCGGGTGCCAGCAGCACGGCGAGCAGTCCTGTCTCGACGAGCAGGGCGTCCCACTGAAACTGGAGGAAGTCCTGGCCGACCGACACGAAGGAGAGATAGAGCCACCACAGGATGACCAGAACGCCACCGGGCCACAGCCCGAGAATCAGTAACACCGAGGCTAAAGCGCCCGCGGCACAACCGACCCGCAGTGCGGTGGCGCCGGCTCCGAGCCAGAAGACGGTGGGCACCAGCCGAAATCTCTCGGCACCGAAATCGTGCCCCAGCAGGTTGAGGAAGTCCTGGGCCGGCAGGATGCCGCCCGGACCAATGAGTCCCTGGACCTGAGTCCAGAGCGAGAGAAATGCGATGAGGTAGACCAGGCCGAGAATGCGGAGGAAGAGCCAGCCCGAGACGCTGTAAGTGGATCGCTGCGGCCGTCCGACCAGCCAGGCGAATGGTTCTTCGACCGATTCGGCGAGGGCTTCGAATGTCATGGCGTCTTTCACGTGAACGCCGGCACACCTGCGAATCCCGCGATCGGCACCAGCATGGGGGCAGGTGGGGCTCCCGTCCAGCCTGCCTCGGACTGGACGGCCTTCGCCTCGAACCGTCGCCTTGAGCCTGGGCGGAGGCGACCATAGGTTGTCACCCATGACTTTGGATGGATACCTCACGAGCGGCCTTGCCGACTGCTACCCGCGAACACCGCTTGCCATCCAGGGTTGCCTCAAGACTGAAGGAGGTCCCCGTGTCGGATCGAGCCCGCAGGATCAACTACGCTTACGTGATGGTGCCCAATCGCCCGCGGCAGGGTGTCAAAGTCCTTGAGGCGCTGCGGGACGGAGGGGTGAACCTGACGGCATTCACAGCCTTTCCCGCGCGGAGCGGGAATACGCAGGTGGACCTGGTGACCGAAGACCTGGCGGGGCTGCGGCGGGTGGCGCGGAGCAACCGTTGGCGCCTGAGCAAGGTCAAGAAGGGTTTCCTGGTGCAAGGCGAAGACCGGCTGGGCGCGGTGCACCGTCACCTTGCGAAGCTTGCGGCGGTCAAGATCAATGTCACCGCCGCGGACGCCGTGACAGCGGGCCAGGGACGGTTCGGCATGATCCTGTGGGTGAAACCCAAGGACTACGGCCGCGCCGCCCGGGCGCTCGGGGCCGGGTAATAAGAGCACACCCCCGGCGACGATCACTCGGCGACCAGCGGGCCGCTCGGTCGCCGAGTGAACTCGCCACTCGGCCGAACGGACTGTCACCAAGGTGACGGGCCGGATTCGTCGCTTCAGCGACCGTCGGTTGGCCGAGCGCCGGCTTCAGCCGGCGTCCGTCCCGTCCGCTCGTCCGCCTATTGACCCGTCCGCCTCACCGCCCGTTGAATCCGGCTGCCGCGTGGGATACGTTCCCAAGCTTATGGCGCAAGAGTACCTCAGTGTCCGCGGGGCCCGCGAGCACAACCTCAAGAACATCTCGGTCCAGATCCCCCGGGACCGGCTCACGGTGATCACCGGGCTCTCGGGCTCGGGCAAATCCTCGCTTGCCTTCGACACGATCTACGCCGAGGGCCAGCGGCGCTACGTCGAATCGCTGTCGGCATATGCGCGTCAGTTTCTGGGCCTGATGGAAAAGCCGGATGTGGATGCCATTGAGGGCCTCTCCCCCGCGATCGCGATCGAGCAGAAGACAGCGGGCCACAACCCGCGGTCCACGGTCGGGACCGTCACCGAGGTCTACGATTACCTGCGACTTCTCTGGGCCCGTGTCGGCGTGCCGCATTGTCCGAGTGACGGCAGCGCCATCGAGCGTTCCAGCGCCACCCAGATCACTGGAACCATCCTGTCCTGGCCTGAAGACACCAGGATCGAACTCCTGGCGCCGCTGGTGCGTGGGAGGAAGGGCGAGTTCCGCGAGCTGTTCGACGAGATTCAGAAGCGGGGCTTTGCCCGGGTGCGGGTCGACAGCCAGACCTATGACCTGGACGATGTCCCGACGCTCAACCGCCGCCAGAATCACGACGTGGCGGTCGTGGTGGATCGACTCGTGGTCCGTGCCTCGGATCGGGGCCGCCTCGCGGATTCGATCGAGACGGCGCTGAAGGTCGCGGACGGCGTGGTCGAAGTAGTGGTGCATGGGGGAACGGGGAACCGGGAACAGGGAACGGAAGCGAAAGACCGTTCCCCGTTCTCCGTTCCCCGTTCCCAGGTTTTCTCGGAGCGCTTTGCCTGCCCGACCTGCGGCCTGAGTCTCCCCGAGCTCGAGCCGCGCCAATTCTCCTTCAATTCCCCCTTCGGTGCATGCCCGGAGTGCCACGGCGTCGGTCTCCGGCGCGAGGTCAATGCCGAACTGATCCTGGGCGATCCGAGCATCTCGATCCTTGAGGGCGTTGTCCTCCCCTGGGGGGAGCCCAGCGGATACCTCAAGAAAGTGGTGCTGCCGACGCTGGCAAAGGCGCTGCGGTTCGACCTCAACGCGCCATGGGGGGAGATTCCGGAACCGGCCCGCCGGGCCCTGCTGCTGGGCCTGCCGGGCAGGAAACTCCGCTATCAGGTGGACGGCGGCCGGTCGCGCGATGACTACGAGAGCGAATGGGAGGGCATCGTCACCAATGTGGGCCGCCGCTATCGCGAGAGCACCAGCGATGCGGTGCGGATGAGCCTCGAGCAGTACATGGTGGAGGAGCCCTGCCGGGGTTGCGGCGGAAAGCGGCTCAAGCCCGAATCGCTCGCCGTCACGGTGGGAGGGAAGGGGATCGGCGAGGTGGTGGACCTGCCGGTGACGCGAGCCCACGAATTCTTTGCCGGCCTGCCGCTTCGCTCCGGCGGCTCGGGCACGGGGCTGGAGGCGGACGTGGCCGGTCCGATCCTCAAGGAAGTGAGCGACCGACTCCGTTTCCTGCGCGATGTGGGCCTCGACTATCTGACCCTGGGTCGTTCCGCTGGTACGCTATCGGGGGGAGAGGCCCAGCGGATCCGGCTCGCCACCCAGATCGGCTCGCGGCTCACCGGAGTGCTCTATGTCCTGGATGAGCCGAGCATCGGCCTGCACCAGCGTGACAACGAGCGCCTGCTCGCCACCCTTCGCGACCTGCGTGACCTTGGCAACACCGTACTCGTCGTGGAGCATGACGAGGAGACCATTCGTGCCGCCGACCATGTCGTGGATCTGGGACCGCGGGCGGGTCGCTTCGGAGGCGAGGTGGTGGCGGAGGGAACCGTCGCACAGATCCTCGCGCACCCGACGTCACTCACGGCGCGCTACCTCCGCCGTGAGCTGCGCGTTCCGGTCCCCTCCCGCCGCCGGGTTGCCGAGCCGTCGCGCCGCCTCCGCATCACCGGGGCCTGTGCCAATAACCTGAAGGGCCTCACGGTCGATGTTCCCCTGGGGCTGTTCGTGGCCGTGACCGGCGTATCGGGCTCGGGCAAGTCCACGCTGGTGACCGATATCCTCTATCGCGCGCTGGCGCGCCACTTCTACCGGGCGAAGGTGATCCCCGGCCAACACCGCAGCATCGAGGGGCTGGATCTCATCGACAAGGTGATCGACATCGACCAGAGTCCCATCGGCCGTACCCCGCGGAGCAACCCCGCGACCTACACCGGGCTCTTCACCCCCATCCGGGAGCTGTTCACCCAGCTCCCGGAGGCCAAGATCCGCGGCTATGGGCCGGGGCGCTTTTCCTTTAATGTGAAGGGCGGGCGGTGCGAGGCCTGCGAGGGCGACGGCCTGGTGAAGATCGAGATGCACTTTCTGCCCGATGTCTACGTCCCCTGCGAGGTCTGCAAAGGCAAGCGCTACAACCGGGAGACCCTCGAGGTTCGCTACAAGGGTCGCAGCATCGCCGAGGTCCTGGACCTCACGGTGGGTGACGCGCTCGAGTTCTTCGAGGCCCAGCGCCGGATCGCCGAAAAACTCGAGCTGCTCAACGATGTTGGCCTGGGATACATCCATCTGGGGCAGGCGGCTACGACCCTGTCGGGTGGAGAAGCCCAGCGAGTGAAGCTCGCGACAGAACTCGCCAAGCGCGATACCGGGCGCACCCTCTACATTCTCGACGAGCCGACCACCGGACTGCACTTCGAGGATGTGCGCCTCCTCCTCGAGGTGCTGCATCGCCTCGTGGACAAGGGCAACACCGTGCTCGTGATCGAGCATAACCTCGACGTGATCAAGACCGCCGACTGGATCATCGATCTGGGGCCGGAGGGCGGCGAGCGGGGTGGAGAAGTGATCGCTTGTGGCACACCGGAGGAAGCGGCACGCATCCCGGCCAGCCACACGGCCCGGTTTCTCCGCACGGCGTTGGGCTCGCGGGCGTGATGCCGCCCGCCGTGTCACTGCCACCTGCGCGCGAGGGCGCCGCCCGCGAGGTGCTTGACGAGATGCGACGCCCCGCGGCACGCCGCTACGTCTCCGCCAACGACTTCGCGATCGCACACCTTGGTCTCGGGGAGACGGAATCGGCCCTCGACTGGCTCGAAAAGGGGTATGTCGAGCGCACCCACCAGGTGGCGTTTATTGGGGTTGGCCCTCGGGTAGACCATGTGAGAGCTGCGCCCCCGTTCCGGGCGCTGCTCGAGCGGCTACGGCGGCTTCAGGTCTCGGACGGGCTCCCTCTCTCCAGTTAGGTGTGCAGCGGCAGTGCCGCCTCATCTTCCGCCGTCGAGGGAGCCTCATTCCTCAACCACTCGCGCCATGAAACAGGTACTGCGCTCTGCCACCCGCCCGTTTCCCTCTGCCGAAGCCGCCACTGCCGGCGGTGCACCTGTCTGGCGCCGCGCGGCGGCGGCGGCGCTTTTCGTCTGCGCGGCCGGGAGCCCGCTCTCAGGCCAGGTCCCGGACTCGTCGTTCCTCTCGCTGCAGCGCATTTACGGCTCGTCGGAGTTCCGCGCGGAGGCGCCGATTCGCCCGCGCTGGGTGGCACAGGGTGCCGCCTACACCCTGCTGGAGCCTTCGCGCGAGCGCGTGGGCGGCCAGGATCTGGTGCGTTACACGGTCGAAAACGGCGAGCGGACCGTGGTGGTGCCTGCCGGCCGTCTGGTGCCGTCGGGAGATACCGTCCCGCTCTCCGTCGAGGACTACTCCTGGTCCCCCGACGGGCGCCGGCTTCTGCTGTTCACCAATTCGAAGCCGGTGTGGCGCCAGAATACCCGCGGTGATTACTGGACCCTCACGCTCGGTACCTGGAAGCTCCGCAAGCTCGGCGGCGCGGCAGCCAGGCCCTCGACCCTCATGTTTGCCAAGTTCGCCCCCGACGGTCGCCGGGTCGGCTACGTTCGCGGCAACAACCTGTACGTCGAAGACCTCGGCTCCGGCCGCATCACTCGGCTGACTCGCGACGGATCGCGCACGGTGATCAACGGCACCTTCGACTGGGTCTACGAGGAAGAGCTGAATCTGCGGGACGGGTGGCGCTGGAGCCCGGATGGGCGGAGTATCGCCTTCTGGCAGCTGAACGCCGACTCGGTGCGCGACTTCGACCTGATCGACAATACCGATTCGCTGTACTCCACGGTGATTCCGGTCCAGTATCCCAAGGCGGGCGAGTCCAATTCGGCGGCCCGGGCGGGGATCGTGCCGGCGGCGGGCGGCGCCATCACCTGGCTCCGCATTCCGGGCGACCCCCGGAACAACTACATCGCCCGGATGGAGTGGGCCGAATCCAGCGACGAGGTGGTGATCGAGCACCTCAATCGGCTGCAGAACACCAATACCGTCTACCTCGGCGACCGGCGCTCAGGTGCGGTGCGGCCGGTCCTGATCGAGCGGGACAGCGCCTGGGTCGACGTCGTGGATAAGATTGTCTGGCTGGACGGCGGCAGGAGTTTCCTCTGGCAAAGCGAGCGGGATGGGTGGAATCACCTGTATCGAGTCTCCCGGGACGGACGCCAGGTCACCTTGCTGACGCCGGGCGCCTTCGATGTCGCCTCGGTCGATGCGGTGGATCCGGACGGGGGCTGGCTCTACTACAGCGCCAGCCCGGATAATCCGGCCCAGCGATACCTGTGGCGGGTCCCCCTGGATGGCCGGGCCGGCGGCGTGCGGGTCACCCCGGAGACGCAGCCGGGTACCCACGGGTATGACGTCGCTCCGAACGCCCGGGTTGCCCTGCATACCTATTCCCGGTTTGGAGTACCCCCCGTGGTCGAGCTGATCACGATCCCCGATCACTCGGTTCGTCGGACCCTGGTGGCCAATGCCCGCCTCACCTCCCGGGTGGCGGCGCTCCGGAAGGGACCGGCCGAGTTTTTTCAGGTGATTGTCGGGGACGGCGTCACCCTGAACGGCTGGATCATGAAACCACTGGAGTTCAACCCGGGCAGAAAGTACCCCCTGCTGTTCACCAACTACGGAGGGCCGGGATCCCAGACGGTGCTCGACAGCTGGGGAGGGCCGAGCTACCTGTGGAACCTGCTGCTGACCCAGAAGGGCTACCTGGTCGCCAGTGTCGATAACCGGGGGACCGGCATGCGGGGGCGGGCGTGGCGCAAGATCGTCTACCGCCAGCTGGGCGTGGTCGAGACCGCGGATCAGGCTCAGGCTGCCCGCGCCATGGGGCGCTGGAGTTATGTCGATTCCACCCGGATCGGCGTTTTCGGCTGGAGCTATGGTGGTTTCATGAGCTTGAACGGCCTGTTCCAGGCCCCCGACGTCTATCGGATGGCGATCGCCGTGGCGCCGGTCACTCACTGGAAGTTCTACGACAACATCTACACCGAGCGGTATAACGGGCTGCCGCAGGACAACCGGGAGGGCTATGACAAGGGATCGCCGCTGACCTACGTGGAGCAGATGCGGGGGCGGCTGCTGCTGGTGCACGGCACCGGCGACGACAACGTGCACTATCAGAACTCCGAGGCGCTCATCAACCGGCTGGTGGCCGCGAATAAGCAGTTCGAATTCATGAGCTATCCCAATCGCAACCACAGCATCACGGGCGGGACCACCTCGCTTCACCTGCGTGAACTGTTGACCCGTTTTGTCGACCAGAACCTGGGCCCCCCGGTGGTTCGCCCGGCCTCTGCGGGTCCCCAGGACCTCACCAACTGACCGGCCGGGCGCCGGGACGGCGGCCCGCCGCAGCTGTCCGGCTCAGGCGAAGTCCCACCCGATTGCGGGCCCCGACGAGCTCGGTACATTGGGATTCAGCCCACCTGACCGGAGCGATCGATGACCTACGAAGAGATCGTCGCCGTCCTGGGGTACGCCGGCAGCCATGAGCGGGCCGTTCGGATCGTGACCAACGGCCGGCAGGAGGTCACCGGGGTTCCCACCAGCGTAGATACGCACGTGACCGCCCACGAGGTCTACCTTCATCCGCTGGGGGACGACTCGACCGAGATCTCCATGAGTCTCGGGGCCATCAGCGAGGTGGAGCTGATCTAGGGAGCCGCTTACCGCTCAGTTGTCAGGGTAGTAGTTTCATCGCCATGGTCTCAATCCTCGACATCATCGGCCCGGTCATGGTCGGGCCTTCTTCGTCCCATACCGCGGGGGCCTGTCGAATCGGCCTATTCGCCCGCGGACTGGTCGATGGCCGGCCTGATGCCGCCAAGGTCGAGCTGCACGGCTCCTTCGCCCGGACTGGCACCGGGCACGGCACCGACCGGGCTATCGCGGGCGGTCTTCTCGGATTCCTTCCCGACGACGAGCGCCTGCGCGAAAGCCTTGAGCTCGCGGAAGAGGCTGGCCTCGCGCTGACCTTCACCAACACCAGACTGCGCGGCGACCACCATCCCAACACCGCCCGGATCACCGTACGGCGCGGGGATCGGGAAGCGGTGCTCGTTGGGTCTTCTGTGGGGGCGGGCCGGATCCTCATTACCCAGATCGACGGGTTCCCGGTCGAAATCACCGGTGCCTACCCGACCCTGGTATTCGTGGCCCACGATGAACCCGGGATCATCGCCGCGGTGAGTACTGTCCTCGCCCGCCAGGGACACAACATCGCCTCGATGAGGGTCTCGCGACATCATAAGGGCGGCGAGGCGATCCACGTCTACGAGCTCGACCAGGCCGCCACCTCTGACGCGCTCGAGGCCATCCGGTCCATCTCGGCGGTAAGCAAGCTCCGCTCGATTCCGCGGGTGGCCTGATGTTCGAGTCCCTTGTCGAGGCGGTGGAGCAGGCGGAGGCCAGGCGGATTTCCCTGGGTGAGTTGGCCCTGGAGGGCGAAGCGGAGGAAGGCCTCCGCTCCCGGGAAGAGATCGAGGGTTCCCTCCTGCGGGCGCTCGTGGTCATGCGACAGGCCGTCGCCCGCGGGCTTGCCGGCGATCTGAAGAGTGTGAGCGGGCTGGTGGGTGGCGATGCAGCCAAGCTCAACCGGCCGGTCGGGCCGCTCGCCGGCACCGTGTTTACCGACGTCCTCGCCTCCGCCCTGGCAGTTCAGGAAGTGAATGCGGCGATGGGGGTGATTGTCGCCGCGCCCACTGCGGGTGGCGCTGGGGTGCTCCCCGGTCTGCTCCTCGGCCTGGCCAAGCACCGGCCGGTTCCGGATGTGATGCTGGTGAAAGCGCTCGCCACTGCGGGGCTGGTCGGCGCGGTGGTGGCCGTGCGCGCCTCCCTGTCCGGGGCCGAAGGCGGATGCCAGGCGGAGACTGGGGCCGCCGCTGGCATGGCCGCGGCCGCGGGGGTGGAGCTGCTCGGTGGAAGCCCGACCGAGGCCGCTCATGCTGTCGCCCTCACCATGCAGGGCACGCTGGGATTGGTCTGCGATCCGCTGGGTGGGCTGGTGGAGGTACCCTGCGTATACCGCAATGCTACCGGGGCGGCCATCGCACTGGCCGGGATAGAGATGTCGCTGGCCGGCATCCGTTTCCCGATCCCGGTCGACGAGGTGATCGACACCATGGGCGAGATCGGGCGAACCATGGACGTCCGCTACCGTGAGACGGCTGGCGGCGGACTGGCTGCCACGCCCACCGGGCGGCGGCTAGCCAAGGAGCGCTTGGTGCAGTTGAGGGGAAAAAGGCAGTGAAACATTCTGAAACGTCGGCGCGTACATCGCCCTGTCACGGCTGATCAGCCGGTCCACGGACCCTCAAGCCGCCGAGCCACCGAACGGAATGATCTGGATGGCGACGATGCAGGACCCCGGGCCAACGACTGGCCAGCTGATCGCGGCGTTGCTCGGGGCGATCCCCATTCTGGCGATCATGGCCTGGGCCGCGGTCCGGATTCTGGGCCCGATCGGACAGGCCTTCGCCCGGCGAATCGCTGGCGGTGCTGAGAGTGAGGTCATCGAGCAGAGGGTGGAGACACTGGCTCTGGAGCTCGACAGCCTGAAACTCCAGCTGGCCGAGGCACAGGAACGCCTTGATTTCACCGAACGGCTGCTCTCCCAGAGCCGGGTGCCCCAGTTGCCGAAGGAGTGATCCGAGTGGGTTCAGATTTCGTCATCCCCGTCTTCGGGATGATCACCGGTATGATTACGACGAGTGCCATCGTGTGGGGGATTGTACAGATTGTCCGGATCCGGTCCCACGGCCCGTCCGCGGGCGCGGAGCTGTTTACGGAGGTCGCCGCACTCCGCGACCAGGTGGAGGCCCTGCAACAGCAGCTCTTGGATGCACAGGAGCGGATCGATTTCGCCGAGAGGCTGCTCACCCAGGGGCGGGATACCCGAGAGACGCGCTAACGATGGACATCGAAGGCATACTGGCCATAGTACTCATCTTCGGTGGCGGGGCGGCCATCGCGATCTCGTTCAGCCCCGTAGGGCGTGCCCTTGCTGACCGGATCCGCGGACGATCGGTGCCGGCGGCCGACCCGGAGGTCTACGAGGAGCTGGAGCGGATCCGGGCCGAGATGTCGGAGCTCCAGGAGCGGGTCGACTTCACCGAGCGCCTGCTGGCGAAGTCCCGCGAGCGGGACGCGCTCCCCGGAGCCGACTCATGACCGGGTTCCTGTTCGTCCTGATCGTGTTCGGCGGGGGAATGCTCGTGGTATTGTCGAAGTCGGAAATCGGCCGGGCGATCGCCGACCGGATCCGGGGAGAGATCATTAGCGGGCCGGCCTCTCCCGCCCTCCTGGAAGAGGTTGAACGTCTCCGCCACGACGTGACCGAGCTCCAGGAGCGTATGGACTTCGCGGAACGGCTGCTGGCAACCGGTCGCGACGCCAAGGCGCTGCCGGAGAGGGGGTCCTGATGCAGACGCCACAGATCCCGACGCCGCCGGAACTGCCGCAGCTGCCGGAGCAGGTCATCATTCACTCGCCGTCCCCCTGGGTGACCATGCCCCCGCAGGTGACCGCGCTCATCGCGCTGGGTTTCTTCGCGGCGTGTGCGGTCATTCTTTTTCCCCTGATGCGGGCCATTGCCCGGCGAATCGAGGGGCGGTCGACTGGAGGCGACCCCGCGCTCCATGAGGAGCTTGACCAGCTCCGGGGCCGGCTTGCCGAGATCGAAGCCTTGCAGCATCGGGTGATGGAGCTCGAGGAGCGGGTGGACTTCGCGGAACGCCTGCTGGCACAGCGGCGCGAGCCCGAACGGCTGCCGCGGCCATGAACCGGAAGATCTTTGGCCTCGACCGATTCGACGTCATCATCCATATGGGCGTGACGGGGGCCCTCGCGGTAGCCCTGGACTCGCTGGCGGGCCGAGACTCGGAGTGGGGGATCGGGCTGCTGATCGCGGCGTCCCTGGTGGTGCTGGCCTGGCGACGCAGGCGCGCCCTGGGATCCTCGGCCGGCGGGACGTCTGGTCCGGGCGACGGGGACACGGAGCGGATGGCTGAACTGGAGCAGCGCGTTGCGGAAGTCGAGGCACTGCGGGGACGGCTGGTCGAGCTGGAGGAGCGGGTGGACTTCGCCGAGCGGCTCCTGACCCGGCAGGCGGATGCGGCGAGGGTCCAGGGTGGCGGGGACGGATAGTGGCGCGGAAACTGTTGGGTCTCGACTGGATCGATGTGGCCATCCAGGCCGGCATCACGGTGGCCCTGGCTACGCTCGCCGCGGGGGCTTCGGTTGAGCACCCGGAAGTCGGTGTCACCCTGGTGATCGCCGCGTCGCTGGGCATCCTCGCCTGGCGCCGCTCCAGGGCGGTTGAGCGTTTCGCGGGGCTGACGACCGGCGAAGTGGCGGCGGACCGCCTGGCGCTGCTGGAATCCCGGCTGACCGAGCTGGAGGCTCAGCAGGCACGCCTTTTCGAACTCGAGGAGCGGTTGGACTTCGCCGAGCGGCTTCTGACTCAGGCGCGGGACCGCGAGAGTCAGCGGCTGGCCGGCCCGGCACGGCAGGACTGAGGCGCGGAGGGGAGTTCGCATGGAGTTCGAAACGCTTCTCAAATTCGTGGTGGGGATCGCCGCGCTGGTCGGGATTCCTGTCGCGGGCTACGCGGCACTGGTAGCCACCAGAGCAATCTGGGTGCGGCCCGGCGTGGAGGGCGGGGAGGAGCTTGCCCGTCTGCATAATGAGATCGGTGCACTGACCACCCGGCTGGAAGAGCTGGAAGCCCAGGGGCAGCGGGTGGCCGAGCTGGAGGAGCGGTTGGATTTCGCCGAGCGGCTGCTGGTGAGCGGACGCGAGCTGGAGCGGAGCCGTTCCGACCTTTCGCCCGGGGCTCAATCGGGCGTGCGGTAGGCGGGCTGACGTCCCCCGCCTCTGCCTCCTGTACGGTTAGATTGAACCGGCAGTGGCGGCCGGCGGACCCCAACCCGACCCGCCTGGCTGAGGAGGCTGGCTGATGCGAACGAAAGAGGACATCGAGAGCTTTCTCGAGCGACTGGACAGCGGAACGGCTGAGCTGCAGGAACTGGAGCCCGGGATGTGGGTGGTCCGTACCACCGGGGGTGCGGAGGTGGTCGTGCACTTCGCCCCGCCGGTGGTCAACCTCCGCGTCTCGGTGATGTCACTGCCGACCGGCGCGGCCAAACAGGGGGAACTGTGTCGTGCGCTCCTGGGCTACAACGCCAGGGATCTGGTGCACGGCGCGTACGGACTCGAGGGAGACCGGGTGGTGCTGGTCGACACCCTGGAGCTCGAGAACCTGGATTTCAACGAATTCGAGGCGAGCTTCGATTCCATGACGCTCGCGCTGGCCACGCACCTGGGCGCGCTCGCGCCGTACCGGGAGTAAGACCGCATGGGGATCTTCGATCGTCTCTCGGCGCTGATCCGGTCGAACCTCAACGACCTCATCTCCCGGGCGGAAAACCCGGAAAAGATGCTGAATCAGCTCATCGTCGACATGAAAAGCCAGCTGGCCAAGGCAAAGCAGCAGGTCGCCTCCGCCATCGCCGACGAGAAGAAGCTCCTGGCAGACGCCGAGAGCATGAAGAAACAGGCCGAGGACTGGGAACGGCGGGCCATGCTGGCGGTGCAGGAGGGGAGGGATGACCTCGCCAAGCAGGCGCTGCTTCGCTACAACGAGTCCCTCCAGGGAGCCCAGCAGCTTCATGAGACCTGGACCAGGCACAAAGCCGAGACCGAGACCCTCAAGGGCTCGCTCCGCCAGCTGAATGACAAGATCGAGGAAGCCAAGCGGAAGAAGAACATCCTGATCGCGCGGGCCCGGCGCGCGGAGGCGCAGCAGCGCATCCAGGAGACCATGTCCGGGATGTCGGACAAGTCGGCCTTCGAATCCTTCGAACGGATGAGCGAGAGAATCGAGCAGCAGGAACGGAAGGCCATCGCCGCAGCTGAGCTCCAAAACGAATTCGAAGGCGACACCCTGATGCAGCAGTTCCAGGCGCTGGAGTACAAGGGCAGCGCGGACCAGCAGCTGCTCGAGCTCAAGGCCAAGATGGGGCTCATCGGCCCGGGCCGCGGCGGGCCGGCCAATCGGCTTGGCAAGGGCGACACGGTGGATGCCGAGCTGGTCGATGACGAGGAAGACAAGAAATAGGGGACAGGGAACGGGGAACAGGGAACGGGGAACGGGGGTCTCAAGGCGGCTCCCGTTTTGCGTTTAGGCAGCGTTTCATCCCTCCCTCTCCCCGCTTAGGTTACGCCCCGTTGCCCGTTCCCCGTTCCCCCGTTCCCCGAGTCCCATGCACGGTTCTCGCTTCCTCATCCTGGCCGACAGTGAGTTTGGTCCGTTAAGCTCCAAAACGGCCAACTCGGTAATTCGGTATCTGCCGGAGCGGGTGGTGGCCGTCGTAGATCGCATGACCGCGGGCCGCACCGTGCAGGAGGTGCTCGGTTTCGGGGGCACGATTCCCATCGTCGCGACGATGGCGGAGGGCCTCTCCCAGCGCCCGGATGCGGTGCTGGTCGGCATCGCCCCGGTGGGTGGCAGGCTGCCGGAGCAATGGCGGCAGTGGCTGCTCGCCGCGATTGAAGCAGGATGCGCCTTGTGGAGCGGCCTGCACACGTTTCTCGCGGATGATCCCGAGCTGGCTCGCCGAGCGGCGGAACGGGGTGTGGAGATTCACGATCTCCGGCGTTCCCCGGCGAACCTGCCGGTGGCTTCCGGCAGGGCCAAGGCGGTGGAGCCGTTCGTGATCCTCTCGGTCGGCACGGACTGCAACGTCGGCAAGATGACGAGCCAGCTGCAGATCGCCGGCGCGTTGAAGGCCCGGGGGCTGCGGACCCGGTTCGTCGCAACCGGCCAGACCGGCATCCTGATTGAGGGCTGGGGTATCGCGATCGATGCGGTGGTCGCGGATTTCATCGCCGGTGCTGCAGAGTGCCTGGTGTTGGAGGGCAGCAGGGAGGCCGACATCGTCCTGGTGGAAGGGCAGGGCAGTCTCAACCACCCGGGCTACTCAGGAGTCACCTGCGGCCTGCTCCACGGGGCCTGTCCGGATGGCCTGATTCTGTGCCACCAGGCCACGCGCGAGTTCATTGGCGACTACCGTGAGGCCTCGTGGCTCCGCATCCCGCCTCTCGCGGACTACATCAGTCTGTACGAGACGGTCGCCAGCTTCGTTCATCCGACCCGAACCATCGCGATCTCGCTCAACACCTACGACCTCGGGGAAGCAGAGGCCCGCGCCGCCTGTGTTGCGGCCGGGCGGGAGACCGGCTTGCCCTGCACCGATCCGGTGCGCTTCGACCCGGCACCCATTGTGGAGGCCGTTGTGCGGGCTAGAGAGGAGTATCTTGTGGCCCGCGCCAGCCGACCGGTGGGGCAGCCCGCGTGAGACTGCCGCCCCGTGCCTGATACACCGGCCCTGGAGATTTCGGGACTGACCAAGCGCTATCCCGGCCCGCCTCCTGTCGAGGCACTACGGGGCATCGACCTGACCGTCCACCCGGGAGAAATCTTCGCATTGCTCGGCCCCAACGGGGCGGGCAAGACCACCACCGTCGGCGTCTGCACCACCCGGGTGCGTCCCGGCGCCGGGATGGTGCGGCTGCACGGCATCGACGTCGCCCGGGAGCCGGCTCGAGTCAAACGCGGGATCGGGGTGGTCACTCAGTACAACACGCTCGACCGGGCCTGCACGGTCCACGAAAACCTGTACTACCACGGTCGCTACTTCGGCCTGAGCGGCCCCGATGCGCGGATGCGGACCGACGAGCTCCTGGCACAGTTCCGGCTCTCCGACCGCGCCCCGGCAATGGCAGCGACCCTGTCAGGGGGCCTGGCCCAGCGGGTGCAGATCGCCAGGGCAATCGCGCATCGCCCGGACATGCTGTTCCTTGACGAACCGACCGCGGGTCTGGATCCGCAGAGCCGGCTGGCGCTGTGGGAACTGGTTGGAGAGCTCCGCGCCCAAGGCCTCACCGTCCTGCTGACCACTCACTACATGGAGGAGGCCGACCGACTGAGCGACCGGGTGGCGATCATCGACCACGGACGGGTGCTGGTTGTCGGAACTCCGACGGAGCTGAAGCGGGGAATCGGCGCGGAAACGGTGATCGAGGTCCAGGTCGACCGCCCCGAGGACAGTCTCCGCAGCGCGGTCGCTGCATTGCCATCCGTCCGTGAGGTCCAACCGACTGCCACCGGGCTCAGAGTGCTGGCGCAGTCCCGGGAAGGGCTGCTCCCCCGACTGGTGGAGGCGGCGGTGCCCTTCGGACTGAGGGACGTCGCGATCCACGAGCCGACACTGGAGACCGTGTTTATCCAGCTGACGGGACGGGAGCTCCGTGACTGATCCTCGGCGGCTCGGCGACCGAGCGCCCCTCGGGAGCGCACCAGCGCGACCCGGGCGCGAGGGAGTCCTTCAGGGCGGGTCGACGGTCCGGCGGCTCGAGGCCACCGATAGTCGGGGGCTGGCAGCCGGCGACCTCATTCGCTGTCTCTGGGGAATGGTCCTCCGGGATCTCCGGGTTCTGTCTCGCAACTTCGCGCCGTTCGTCACCCGAACCGTCATGAACCCGTTGCTGTTCGTGTTCGTCTTCACCTATGTGTTTCCGCGGATCGGGCAGAGCTTCCAGTCAGGTCCGGTCGGTGTGAGCTATGCTACGATCGTCGTGCCCGGGCTGGTCGCGGTGGGGATGGTTTTCACCGGGATCTCGGCGGTCGCGCTCCCCCTGTCACTGGAGCTCGGTGGAACTCACGAGATCGAAGACCGGGTCCTGGCTCCGGTACCGGTGCAGATGGTCGCGGTCGAGAAGCTGCTGGTGGGCGCTGTCCAGGGAGTGATCGGCGGCCTGGTGGTCTTCCCGCTGGTGTACCTGGTTCCGGCGACGCCCGTCTCGGTCCACGTGGCCAGCTGGCCGCTCCTCATCGCGGTCGTGCTGCTTGCCAGTCTTACCTCGGGCGCACTCGGCCTGGCGCTCGGCACCATCGTGCGTCCTCAGCACATCGGGCTGATGTTTGCCGTGGTCGTGGTCCCGATCACCTTTCTTGGCTGCGTGTACTATCCCTGGGCGCTGCTCCATCCCATCCCCTGGCTCAGGGCCCTGGTGCTGATCAACCCGCTGGTGTACATGAGCGAAGGCCTCCGGGCCGCACTCACTCCGGAACTGCCGCATATGTCGCCCCCGGCTTTCCTCGCCGCCTTGGCCGTTGCCACGCTGATCCTTGGCGGAATCGGGGTCCGCGCCTTTGTTCGCCGCACCGTCAGCTGAACCTCTCCATGCAAGGGTGAGTCGACGGGGCAGGGCCCGGTGATGGCGGCCGGCCTGCGTGCGCCGACGTTTCTTCCCTGAACAAGCGGGTTGCGCGGTTATGCCCTCCTCGACAAGCTTTCAGGAGCGGCCGTGCCGTGCCGCACCGATGGTTGGCTGCCAATGGGATCGCCGCAAAGTCCCAATCCGGTTTCCCCCGCCGGCCTCGCCGCCCTGCTGAGCGTCGCGGCGCACTTGGCATTTGTCGGCGGGCTGCTGGTCGCGCCGGGCCGGTCCGTCAATCAGGACCCCAACCGGATCCTGCCCGCTCTCTATCTGTACGCCCCGGATCGGCGGCCAGCCACGCCGCGCGAGCTCCGCATCCCAATCCCCGCGCCGCCGGGAGTTCCCGACGCCACTGCTGATCACGTCCTCCAGAGTCGGCTACCCATCACCGCCGGGGAGCCGCAGGGCGAGGACCTGGCTGGCGGGATGCCGATTCCCGGTCCCGGGGAAACGCGCCTCGATTCCGTCTTCAGCGCCCTGGCAGTGGACTCCGAGGTAGCCCGCTTCGACGAGAGCGCCATGCCGGCCTACCCGGCCCGCCTGCTGGTGGAGGGGACCGAGGGCCTGGTCGTGGCGGAATTCGTGGTGGATACGACGGGACGGGTGGACCTGGGTACGGTAGCGATTCGCGAGAGTACCGACCCCGAGTTTACGGAATCGGTTCGCACTGCTCTGGCTGGGATGCAGTTCCGTCCGGCCTGGCGCGGCTTGCGGAAGGTGCGGCAGCTGGTGAGCCAGCGTTTCGCGTTCCGGCTGGTGCGGCCGCCGTCCCCGGCGGAATCCTGAGCCCCAGCGAGCAATCGCCAAGCCGCCCCTAGAAGTCCCGCCTCTGAAACCGCCGGAACCCCAGCGCAAGTGGCACAAGCGTCCACGCCACCAGTGCCGTGACCGCCAGCGCCAGCCCCTCCGCGGTGCCAAGGAAGCGCTGGAAGACCGCGCCGGTGTAGCCCAAGAGCGCCGCCGCATCGAGGTCCAGGAGCAGCGCCACCCGGCCGAGGTCGAGCGGGTTGAGGAGCGTGAGGATCAGCAGCGGGGTCTCGAGCGGGTAGTCGGCGAACAGGGCCACCGCCAGCAGGACCAGGCCATCGTAAAGGACCGCACAGGTCAGCCAGACCAGGAGCGCAGTGCCGAAACCGCGCGCCCGGTCCTCGAAGCGAAGCGCGATCAGAAACGCCAGCGCAGTGAACGAGAGCGTGAGCAGAACGCCGGTCCCGAGCAGCATCAGGAGCGAGTGCACCGGTACCGCGCCCTCCCCTGCATGAAGCAGGAAGGGTAGTCCGACCCCGCACAACAGCGCTCCCGCCAGGGGGACCGCCAACCCGCCCCACAGCCCCGCGAACATCGCCCCTCTTCCCACGGGCTGCGCCAGCAGCAGCTCGATAAACTCACGCGCGGTGTAGAGATAGAGGGTCCCGAACGTGAGGGCCACCAGGGGCACGAAGATCAGGACCACGTTGAGCAGCGACAGCACCACCCGTCCGCCCTCCCCCCCGACGCGGAACAGTGCCTCGGTGAGCACCAGCAGCACCACCGTGTAGGCGATCACCCAGCGGTTGCGAGCGATGTCGCGCAACTGGTACACCAGGACCTTGCGGGCCGTCCTCATGCCCCCGCCTGCTGCATCAGGGCGGCGATGGCCCGCTCCAGCTGCGCGAAGCCGGTGATCTGCATCAGGCGGGGGATGGGGCCATGGAAACGCACCCGGCCATCGAGCAGGAACACGACGTCATCCGCCAGCTCTTCCAGCTCGCCCAAGGTGTGGGAGGCGAGCAGCGCGGAGGCACCCTGCCCCCGCGCCCTGACGAGCTTCTCCTTGAAGATCCCGCTCGCCACCGGATCCAGACCGGCGGTTGGCTCGTCCAGTACCAGCAGGTCGGGGCGGAACAGAAACGCCACCGCCGCGGACAGCTTTTGCCGGGTTCCCCCGGACAGGGTCCGGATCGGCTTGGCGAGCTCGGACCCGAGCCGAAAGAGGTCCAGGAGCTCGGTGTCCTGTGGCTCGCCGGCGCCGCGCAGGTCGCGCACCATGTCCAGCACTTCCGAGCCCGTCAGATTCTCCGGAAAGCGAGCGGTCTGCGGCATGTAGCCAAGCCTGCGGCGGTAGCGCTCATCGCCGTTGACGGGCTGACCCAGGACCAGGAGTCGGCCCGCATCGGGTCGGACCAGACCGAGCAGGGATTTGATGAACGTGGTCTTGCCGGAGGCGTTCGGTCCCACCAGGCCCGTGACGCGACCGGGAAGCACCGCCAGGTTCAGATCCCGGAGCACTTCCAGTCGCCCGAACCGCTTGCTGACGCCCGAGGCATCAATGGTTGTGCCGCCGGTGCTCATGGCCCCGGCCAGGTCATGAGCGGGTGTCGATCCTCCATCGTCCTGGGCGTGAGCACGGGGGCGACACGCTCGGCGGCGTCGAGCAGGGACACGAAGAAGCTGCGGAGCAGGATCAGGGCCGGTTCATTGCGCTGCACCACAAAGGCGAACAGCCGCACGGGCGCGAACGGGACGTCGCCATACCCGTCGCGATCGAGATCGTATCCCGGGTAGCGGTCCCAGTAGTTCTCGCGGAAGTCGGCCGCGGCATTGGCACTGTTGGTGCTGACGTCAAACGAGTTGCCCTCGAACCGATTGCGGCGAAAAATCGTCTGCTGGGCGTTGCCCATCACCTGAATGCCCCAGCCGTTGCCAAGAAACTGATTCCCGGTGACTGTGAGGCGGGTGGTGCCCTCTGCGTACAAGCCTGCCGTGTTGCGCAGGAAGCTGTTGCTGTCGAGCCGGCCATCCGTGATGTCCTTGAGCAGCAGGCCGTAGGCGGCGCTTCCCCAGCTGCGCTCGAACCGGTTGCGCGCGATCACCACATCGTGGCTGTACATCACCGCCACCCCGGCACGGTTGTCCGCGAAGGTGTTGTCTTCATAGGCACAGTCATTGGAGAACATGAAGTGCAGCCCGTAGCGCAGCTGCCCGGTGCTGGTGTTGTGCCGAACCCGGGCGTTGCTGGTGAACTCAAAGTAGATCCCGTCGCGATGGCCGCGGAGTACGTTCCCCTCGAGGACCAGGTCACTGGAGCTCCAGGAGTGGATCGCATTGCCCGCGAAGGTCTCGGTCGTGCCCGATCCACGGACCTGGTTGTTCCGGATGAGACAGCCGCTCACCTTGGAGAGGTAGATGCCGAAGAAGGTGTCGAGCAGAACGTTGTTTTCGATCCGGCACCGGTGGGCGTTCAGTACCTTGATCCCGGCGCGATCATCGGTGGCACTGGGTGAGACGTCGCGGACGATCAGTCCCCTGATCGTGACGTCGTCCCCGGTGACGGTGAAGACCTGATGGTCCCCGCCGTGGAACACCGGCCAGCCTTCGCCCTGGATCGTCACCCGCCGGGCGATCGTGATAATCGACTCACGATACTCTCCGGCGAGGACTCGGATCGTGTCGCCGTCTCTCGCCGCGGCCAGGCCCGCCGTGAGGGTGGGGAGCGCCGACCCGGGTGAGACCGTGAGCGTCCGGGGTGGGACGGCCGCCGTGACCAGCCAGGTGGCGAGGAGGATAAAGGGCATCAGCGCGCCAACCCCGGAGCATGGCCGTGGGGCATGGCCAGGACCTCCGGCCAGGACCGGAGCCGGCCTCCGAGCAGGGCCTGCACGCTGTCCGCTTCCCGTCCCGGTCGGAGTGCCGCGAGTCCGCTGGCCATCGGCGTGTGGACCGTGTCGTTCTGGAGGTAGACCGCGCTGTCCGCGGCGAGCCACTGGTCCGGGGCGGCGAAGTCCGCCACCCAGAGGGAGGCCATGACTCCGCCGTTTTCGGCCAGCCACGCGGTGAGGCAGGCTATGTCATCGAACACGTGGATCTTGGCTGTTCGGGTGATGGCCTCGGCGGCGTACCGGCCGTCCGCCACCGTCATGTGGCAATGTCGGCATGATTCTTCGCCGAACGCGATGGGTCGTGGCTGACGAGGCCCGCACGCTCCCGCGAGCATGAGCAGCAGGGCGGCCAGGCCGGTTCGACGAGTTGAGATGGGATTGTAGCGGGAAACCGACGCCGAGTATGGGATGTGGAAAGGCATGTCGGGCTCGCGGCGAGTTCCGCCTTTCCGGTTCGACGGGGTCAGGCGGCTAGGAGGGTGGGGTGCCCCAGGATCGAGGGGAGCCTGGCCGCCCGGAACTCCCGGACGGCGAGGATCACTCCGATAGCCAGGGCACCCATCACCACCAGTCCCCCCGACGCCGGCCACGAGGCTGCGTGGAAGTTCAGCAGCTGCTTCACGCCCACCAGCGGCGGCTGGTAACTCATCCCCGGGATCTTGATGATCGCCTCGGGGTCCAGATCGTGTCCGTAATCGTAGCCCCAGCGGTAGAAGTCCGCGAGCCCGGCTACTGCTCCGACCACGAAGGCGCTCACCCAGACGTAGAGGAGCCACCGCCTGCCGGCCACCGCCGTCAGCAGCCCCAGCCCGATGAGGCCGGCAACCAGCACCGGCATATAGCGCAGTTCCGGAATCGCCTCCGGTACGATGCGCTTCATCCCGATATAGTGGTTGAGATTGTTGATGCTGTTGAGATCCTGGGGTCTCTCGCCAACGATCCGATTGACCCCGATGTAGAACCCAAGCCCCTCCGGGTACTGCGGCGCCTTGAGCGCGATGTGCCACAAGGGCAGCACGTAGACCAGCGCCAGGGAGAGCGAGGCCGCGGCCAGCCAGAGTCGGGTCGATCGGAGCATGATCACTTCCTGCGATGTGGCGTGGGGAGGGGTATCACGCCCTCCCTGCGTCTGGTTCAGGTTACTTGGGCGTGTTAAAGGAGATCTTGGTACCGGCTCCCTTTGGGGAGACCCGGATGTATCCCTGCATCTCCTGGTGCAGCGCCGAGCAGAAGTCGGTGCAGTAGAAGGCAAACACTCCGGCCCGGTCCGGCAGCCACCCGATGGTGCGCGTCTGACCCGGCATGACGAGCAGCTCGGAGTTGTGGGCCCCCGTGATCGCGAAGCCGTGGGGCACGTCCCAGTCCTGTTCCAGGTTGGTAACGTGGAAGTACACGCTGTCCCCGACCTGCGCGCCCTCGATGTTGTCGGGGACGAAGTGGCTGCGGATGGCGGTCATGTAGACGTGAACCACGTTCCCCTTGCGCTCAACCCGGGCGTCCTGTTCGGCCTTCACGGCGGAGGGATCCTTGTTGCCCTGCAAGTCGAAAGTCTTGATCTGCTTTTCCTTGATCGCCGAGGCGAGGATCGCTTGGGCGTAGTGCGGCTCCCCGATGGTCGGGAAGTCGAGCAACAGCTTCATCTTGTCGCCGGTGATATCGATCAGCTGCGCCGCCTGGGCCAGCTCGGGACCAGTCGGGAGGTAGCGGTCCTTGGTGATCTTGTTGAGCGCAACCATGTACTTCCCATCCGGCTGGCGGGTATCGCCGCCCACGACCATCAGGTGACCGATGGAGTAGTAGACCGGAATCCGATCCAGGACCGTGCAGTCCTTCACCCGCCACTTGACGATTTCGGAGGAGATGAACATCGAGGTGTAGCCGTTGCCCTTAGCATCGAACTCGTTATGCAGCGGCCCCAGGCCGGGATCCTTCACCTCGCAGGAGTTGATGGCCTCGTACTTGAGGACGGGGATGCCTCCGATGTCCCCATCGAAGGCCTTGTCTGCAATCGCCTTCTGCATCTTGGAGAAGGAATGTACCGGGATCGTAGCCGCGAGCTTGCCGCCCGCGGCGATGAACTCCCCGGTCGGGTCCACGTCCACGCCGTGGGGCGACTTGGGCGTGGGCAGGTAGTACATCAGGCCGGGGCAGTCGGCGGGCTCGAGCACCTTTTCGGTCGTGAGCATCTCGGAGTGTGCGATGTCTGCTTCATCCACCCAGTTGTGGGCATAGGGGGTATTCCAGGCCTTTGCCTTGCCCTGGGCGACACACTCCTCACCCCGCTTCCAGTTCACTGCCGCAATGACGTCCTTGTCGTTCTGCGAGGCGTTTCGTTCCAGCAGCGATGTCGCCTGCTCGGTGTTGTAGGACGTGAAGAAGGCCCAGCCGTGAGAGGGTCCCTTCCCCGGGCGGGCGAGATCGTAGTCGATGCCCGGCACGTGGATCTGGAAGGCGAGAGACATCTTGCCCGTCTTGGGATCCACTGCGACGAACCCGATCTGGCCGCTGAAGTTCTCCTTGTAACTCGAGATGGGCACGTCCTTCTGCGGCGTCGGGACGCTGAATCGCGTCGCCGTCACCACGTATTCCGTGCCCTGGGTCACGAACGGCGACGCATGGTTACCGGCGGCGTTGGGGATCTCCAGGATCTCCTTGGTGTTCATCTCCGCCAGGTCGATCCGGGCCACCCGGGGGGTGTTGTTGCCATTGATGAAGAGCCAGCGCCCATCATTCAGGGCGTCGGTCTTCGACAGGGACGGGTGGTGGGAGTCGTCCCACGGGACGAAGCCGTAGCTGGTCATGAGCATTGGCTTGCTCTGCTCGCTGTAGCCGTAGGCCTTCTCCGGGTCCTGCGAAAAGACCGGGATCACCCGGAGCAGCCGGCCGGACGGCAATCCGTACACCGAGACTTGGCCGGAGAAGCCTCCGGAGGTAAACATGTAGAACTCGTCGTACTGACCGGGCGCCACGTAGACCTTCGAGGCCGCGTCTCCGGTACCGCCCGCCTGGGTCGTCCCCCTGCCGCATCCGGTCGTGACGAGGGCTACAGCGACGACGGCCGCGCCCGCCCGCGCGGTCCGAAACCACCAACGTGTCTGCATGGTGTTTTCTCCTGTGGAATCAGCCGGTCAGCTGCCGGATTTGTCGGGAGCCTGGGTCCGCAGGTACTCAACGACCTGTCGGGCCTGCTCCTGGGTAAGGGCCAGGTTCGGCATCTGGGTCATGTACTCCCCGAGCAACTGCCGCACGGCGGGATGCTTGCTGTACATCCCCTCAGGGTTGAGGATCTGGTTCATGATGAAGGCCGGAGTCCGGCGCCGGGTCACGTCGCCGAGCGGCGGACCAACGTACCGCTCCGTCATCTTGTGGCACGCGGAACACTTCGTCTTGAAGGTCTCTTCCCCTTCCTCGGCCATCTCCTTGTCCACCGGGCCAAGCTTGACGGCCTCGGTGATCGGCCCAATGCCATGCTCGATCTGGAAGGCGGTGAGCTCGGTTCCGGCCGGGGCGCCGGCTGCACCGGCCGCCGGCTTCGCGGTGGAATCCTTGCCGCCGCAGGCGGCGAGCAGCAGGAGCGCGGACAGGGGGAGCAGGCGGGTGGTTCGGAAGGTCACAGTGAGCCTCGGGTTTTCGGGTTCGGGGGCATGGAACGGCCCCCATGCGAGGCTCAGTATAGGTTAATATCATGAACAAGTGATATATATCAATCTGAAGGTTTCCTCACGGCTTTCTCACCGCCCTTACCGCCCGGTCACGGCTAGAGTGTCTGCATGCTCTCTCAGACTGCCGAGTACGCGCTCCGGGCCGTGCTTGCCATTGCCGCGGATGCCAAGAGCCAGCCGCTGGGGGCGAGACGCCTGGCCCGCAAGCTGGGAATGCCCCAGAACTACCTGTCCAAGACCCTCTACCAGCTGACCCGGGCTGGCATTCTGGAATCCAGCCGGGGGAAGCTCGGCGGATTCCGTCTGGCTCGGCCGGCGGACCGCATCTGCCTGCTCGACATCGTCGGCCGATTCGACGACCTCAGCGCACGTCAATTCTGCATCATGGGGCGGCCGGTGTGCAGCGATCAGACTGCCTGCGCCGCTCACGAGCGCTGGAAGGTGGTGTCGGAGCGGGTAGCCGGTTTCTTTCGCGAAACCACAGTCGCGGATCTGGTGCGCACCGGCCAGCCTGCGGCCGGACGATGATCAGCTGCTGCCGAAGGGCTTGATGCGGGGGGCGAGCAGGCGAACGAAAAGCAGTAGCGCGGCCACCACCAGGAGCTGTCCGGCCGGTGCCAGAACGCCGCCGGATGGGGCGGCTGCTCCTGCCACTGCTACCGTCAGCCCCGTCTGAAAGAGCCCGAACGCCGTCCATCCCAGCGCGGGCGAGCCGCGTTCCGGAGGGGCCGGGTGCCGTGGCAGTATCCAGTAGGCCACGCCGAGCACGAACTGCACCATCCAGCCGAACAACATCAGCTCGATATGCACGGCACGGAGCCTGCCGGCCAGCGCCAGGGCAGGGGGGAACTGACTCAGGAGCAAGGCCCCATGGACGCCGGCCGCGCACAGCGCCAGCAGCGAAAGGCGGAGCATCCATACGGAGAGGCGCGGCATCAGCTGCGGAGTTCCCGAACTCGAGGCCAGAGCAGAACCACAATCAGGCCCAGCGCTCCGAGCTGCAGCAGGGCGCTCGCCATCAACGGCCAGGCCGGACCCCCGAAACCCAGGCGCCAGGGTTCACCGATCAGGCGGAGGAGCAGGCCCAGGTTGAGCAGCACCATAGCGATCCAGCCCAGACGGGCATCACCGCGGGGTGGTCGAGTCGGGTGCCGCGGGAACATCCAGAAGGCCACTCCGGTCATCAGTTGCAGCAGCCAGCCGACGGTCAGCAGGTGCGTGCCACCGAGTCTGAGGGCCTGGTTGGGCAGGCTGGGCCAGAGGCTGGCCGGGCGCGCGAGCAGCAGCTCCAGCAGCAGCGCCAGGACCAGCGCCGTGAACCCGGCCTTGAGAAACCAGCGGGAGAGGGGAGGCATGACTCGGCGGCTCGGCTAGGAGCTAATGGCTGACGTTAACGGCTGACGGCTGCCCAACAGCTACCCCTTCACCAGCCCCAGCACAATCTCCGTCGCGATCAGCAGGATCACGACCCATTCCAGCACCTCCATCCGGACCGTGCTGGCCCGGTCGGACAGCTTCTGATAGATGCTCTCGATGGTACTGAGCTTGCGAGTGATGGTCGCGTCGAGGTCGTTCAGCCGGAACCGGCCTGCGGCGAGCCGATAGATCCGCGCAAGGTACTCCTCACCGAACACCTTGAGGGCGTTGGAGACCCGCTCGAGCATCACGGCGCTCTCCAGCTGGAGCTCGGCCACCTGATTGAGGTCGGCCTTGATGCCGCTCGGGAGGAGGGCGCGCCATCCTTGGCGCCGGGCCAGCAGCTGATAGGACCTTCCGATGGCGCCATCGAGCTGGAGGTCCAGCCAGCGCATCTCCAGCAGCTGGACGTTCCCGAACTCAAGCACGGCCTGAACGTCTTCGGGATCTGGATCGAGCACGAAGGCCGCGTCCCAGTCCACGATGGTCGCATCCGAGGGGCCGAAGGAAATCCGGACTCCCGTCGCGTTGGTCACCTCCTCGTCGGAAAGGGCACCGGCATCGGGCCTCAGGATGTGGGCGATCTGCTCGGCGTGCGCCAGACAGAAGGCCGCCGCCGTCAGGGAGCCGGTCCCCTCGCGCATCCCGACAATGGTGTAGTCCTCGGTGAGATCCGCCACCCGCCCCCTGTGCACCGCGTGTGGCAGGGAACCGAGCAGGGATTCCACCCGGGCCCGGGCATCCTGGCGGAGCTGGTCGGTGCGGCGGAGGGCGACCGAAGCCTGGTGCAGCTCATCGAGCCCACCCTGGATCGGAACATGGTACGCGACCGACGCCGCGCCGAAATCGTACAGGCAGAGATCTACCCGCGCTTCGGTGGTCCACCGGTCGATGACGATGGGAGCCCGTTCCTGCGACACCCGGAGCGGTGCCGGCCGATACTGAAAGAACGAGGTGACCCGGCCGCGATGGCGGAACAAACCGCGCTCCGACCCTCCCCCGATGGAGAGCTCGGTCCGATCCAGGTCGATGCCCCGGGCGACGTCGAAGACGAAAATCGGGTGAATCTCGGGCATGCTCGTCACCGCTCCTTCACACTCTGCTCATGCAGGGAGAACCACATTGCTGTCTGGTCATCATGGAGGCAGCAATGCAGATCGTCACTCGGGCCGAAGCCGGTCGCCGACTGGCCTTGGGGCTGGGCGCCTTGGTCAGGGAAGTGCCCACCGTCGTGGCTCTTTCGCCGGGGGGCGTCCGGGTTGCCAGCGAGATCGCCCGTTCCTTTGACGCCCCGCTCGACGTCATTCCCGGCCAGCGGCTCGAGGTTCCGGGCCGCTCCCACTCGGTGTTTGGCGCCGTGGCCGACGGCTCCCCGATCGTCCTGGCGGAGCGGGTCCGCGAGCTTGGCCTTCCTGATGACTATGTGGCCGGGATGGTCGACATTACTCGGCGCGAAGTGGATCAGGTCACCCGGTCATGGCGCGGGGGTGCCCCGGCCATCGACCTGAAGGGCCAAACGGTCGTGCTGGTGGACGACGGCGCCAGCGACGCGATCATGGTCGCTGCCGCGGCGCGTGCGCTCCATGAAATCGGGGCAGGTCGGCTCATCTACGCCGCTCCGGCCGCGACCCAGGAGCTGTGCTCGGCCCTCGACGATTACTGCGACGACCTCCTGCTGCTGTTTCCAACGGATGCTGCGGCCGACGCGGTGGTCTGCGACCCCCAGTTCGAGCAGACCACCCGGTCCGACGTCGGCATGATGATCCGGCGGAGCCGGTCCAATGTCGGCGCGGCAGCCATGCGCTGAGGCTCCGAATCTAGAGAGTTCCCGGTCGGCCGGGGAGGCGGCGCATTCTGCCCTGTCCGAACGGTGGGCCGGCCTATGTCATTGGCAGGCTGACGTCCTGCACCAAGCCGAGCCCGAAGCGGTGCATCAGCTCCGGGTGTCCGCGCGACGTCTCTGTGCCGCGCTCACGGTCTTCGCGCCGCTACTCCACTTCTCGAAGCGGATGAGCGCTGGCCCCTTCCGACGGGTCGAACGGCGTTTCGGGGCGCTGCGCGATCTGGACGTCGAGGAGGGGCTGCTCAGGGCGGAGCCGGTACCCGGGTCCGACGATACCCCTCCAAGCCACATCTCCCAGGCCCTGCGCGATCTCGAGGAAGGACGCCGGGATGCCTGGGGACGGGCTCTTCGTTCCCTCCGCCGGCGCCGCTACCAGCTCATGTCTCATCGCCTCGGCGAGTGGCTTCAGGCGCCCCAGTTGGGTCCAATCGGCCGATTGCCGCTCCAGGCGGTGGCACCCGATCTCCTGCTTCCGTCCCTCGCTCGGGTGCTGCTGGAGCCCGGCTGGGCCAGCCCCTTTGATCCACCGCCTGACTCGCCGGAAGCCGCCGCGTTGCACGCGCTTCGGCGTCGCATCAAGGCGTTACGCTACAGCGTGGAATGCCTCGCGGGGTGGTACGGGCCGCGGGTCGAGGCTTGGCTCACCGAGCTACATGCCATCCAGGACGCGCTCGGCTCCTGGCACGACCAGGGAATGCTGCTCAGCCGGCTCGAGTCCGCCGGCGCTCCCGATGAGCTGATCGCGGCCGCCCGGGCCCGCGCCCGCGACGCACTCGAGCCGTGGCCCGCTTGGCGGGCGCGGTACGCTGATCCGAAGTTCCGGGCCACGCTGCGCGCTCTGCTCCAGGGGGAGCCGAGGATCGTGCCCCATGGAGCAACGACTGAAACGCCGCAAGCGGCAGAGTATTCGCCACCTGCGCGGGGGAAGCCCAGCCTCGTCGTGCCTGATCCACTCCCCATCGCATGAAGGCGAGTTCCGCCGCCGCGTGAGCGTCAGTCGAGATTGTCAGCCGCACCCCCAGCTGCAGTACCGCTCGAATCGCTTCATCGTCCAGGTCAAGCCGATCCGGCTGGGCATTGACCTCCAGCATCACCCCGCGGTCGGCCGCCGCCCGGGCTACCTGCGAGAGGTCCAGATCCGCTCCCGCCCGCCGTCCCAGGAGCCGACCGGTCGGGTGTGCCAGGATATCCACCGCCGGGTTAGCCAGCGCCTTGAGTACCCGGCGCGTCTGTTCCCGCCGCGGCAGCGCGAGCGCGCTGTGCAGCGAGATGACCACGATATCGAGCGATCGGAGGGTCTCATCGTCCAGGTCGAGGTCTCCGTCGCGCAGAATATCGACCTCGGCGCCGGCCAGGATGGTGAAACCGGAAAGGGTGCGGTTCAACTTGTCGATCGCCTTGCGTTGCAGCCGGAAGCCCTCCCGATCGAGCCCCCCGGCGACCCGTACGTGGGGTGTATGATCGGTGATGGCCAGATACTGGTATCCCTGAGCCTGAGCTGCATGCGCCATGGCGGCCAGGGAGTCGCGTCCGTCGCTCGCCGTGGTGTGGCATTGCAGGTCGCCCCGGATGTCCTGCAGCTTGACCAGCCGGGGGAGAGCACCGGCCCTCGCGGCCTCGACTTCGCCCCGATCCTCCCGCAGTTCCGGTGGAATCAGCGGCAGGCCAATGGCCTCGACAACCTCGCGCTCCGTTCTTCCCGCGATGCGCCGCTGGCCGCGCCAGACCCCATACTCGTTCACCTTGAGCCCGCGAGCCTGGGCGAGGCGGCGCACCGCGATGTTGTGGGCCTTCGAGCCGGTGAAGTAGTAGAGCCCGGCACCGTAGCACTCGGCATCGAGTACCCGCAAGTCGATCTGCAGGCCGGAGCGGAGCCGGACTGCGGCGCGCGAGCCGCCATGGGCGAGGATCTGGTCCACTTCGGGATACGCCAGGAACCGGTCGATCACCGGCTCGGCTCGCCGCGCGCTGACCAGCAGATCCAGGTCGCCTACCGTGTCCTTGCACCGCCGGAAGCTTCCTGCCCATTCCGCCTGCAGCAGGCCCGGCGCTGATCGGACATGCTCCAGGATCGCCTCCGCGTATTGCGCGGCCGCCGGACGTGGCAGTCGCTCCCGTTCGGCGCGATGCTCGCTGAGATCCTTCAGGAGCCGCTGCTCGAGTTTCTCGCCGAAGCCCCGGAGCTCGGCGACCCGTCCCGCCTGGCAGGCCTGCCGCAGCTCACCGGGGGTCCTGACCCCCAGTGTGTGAAACAGGGTTTGCACTCGCTTGGGACCGAGCCCGGGCACCCTGAGCAGGCTCGCCAGACCGTGAGGGACCCGGCGCCCCGCTTCCTCGAGGGCGCCCAGGCGGCCGGTTCGCACGATCTCGACGATCTTGCCCGCCAGATCGTCCCCGATGCCGGGAAGCTCCGTCAACATCTTGGGAGTGTTGGCGGCGAGCTCGGCGACCGGCTCCGGATGGGCCTCCAGAGTCCGTGCCGCGGTCCGATAGGCCCGCACCCGGAACGGGTTGGCGCCCTCGATATCGAGCAGATCCGCGAGCTCGCGGAAGAGTCTGGCGATCTCGGCGTTTTCCACTGCGGCCCCGATCTAGTTCGGCCGGAGCGGCTGGCGTGGGGGCGGCTGGGGCGGATGGCTGATGGCCCATACGTAGGCCGCCACCGCCCGCACGTCTGCTTCGTGCATCGGAACCCAGCCGTGTGGTGGCATCGGCTGGCCGGTAACGGTGAGATTCTCGGGGATGCCGTGAGTCACCTCACGCACCAGCCATTCATACGTCCCGGGGCCGTGCCACCAGATCGCATCCGCGAGGTCGGGGCCGAATTCCGTTCCCCGACCGCGATCACCATGGCACTTGCTGCAGTTCGCGGACCCTTGATACAACGCCTTGCCCCAGGCGATCGCTGAGTCGGTGACTTCAGCGGGTCGATTCGGGGGCCGTACCTGCCCCCCAAGCGATCCGGCCAGCAGCGCAATGAGCGCGCTGGCCAGCGCCGGGACCCGCCGGAGTCCGGTGGCCGGGTTCACAAGACCACTGCCTCGCCGTGGGCCTTCAGTACTTCCGCCACCCGCTGCAGTCGATGCCGGGCCTCCGCAGCCACCTCGCGCAGCACGGGATCGTAGCGCATGGAGCCGACCCGGAGCATCATCGCCGGATCGGCGATCCGCACCACGGAACCGCCCTCGGGGGCCTGTTCGACGGTCGCGTTGCAGGGCAGCATCAGACCGGCCTCCGCGTCGGCCGACAAGGCACGCAGGGCGAGCTGCGGGTTGCAGGCCCCAAGTATCAGATAGGGACGGAACTCGGCACCGATCTTCTCTCGGAGGGTCGCCTGCACATCGATCCGGGTCAGTACCCCGAAGCCCTCCGAGCGGAGAACGTCGGTCAGCCGGGCATCGGCCCGTTCCACATCGAGAGCCAGCCGCACCTCGAAGCCCAGTGGCTTCTTCCGCCGCACCGCCGCGATCCGCCTTCGGGCGATCCGCTCCGCTTCCCCGACGGCCGCGCTGGCGAGCGCCGCCGCACCGGCGAGGAGCGCGGTTTCGCCGCCGTACCGCAGCGTCGCGCGCCGGCCCTGCCCACGGACCTTTCTGGTCAGCTGGCGCTCTGCCTTCTGAACCGCTTTGCCAGCTCTCTTGGTCGCGGCCTTCGTGGCCTTGCGCAAGCGGTCACCAGCGACAGCCATGGTGCCTGCCAGCCGGCGCTCTGCCCTCACAGCGGTTTTGCCTGCTTTCTTGGTCACGGCCTTCGCGGCCCTCCGCAGGCGCTCGCCAGTGATAGCCATAGTCCCTCCTGGTTGGCTTTCGCTGCCTCAACATGGACCGGCAAGCCTGAGGATGGGATGAAGGCCCGGTGAATGGGAGGCCTACCGCGGTCGGGATTTGCTTTCGTGCCCCGGTCATCGTTGTTTCATGCCCGGACTGGCAACCTGGAGCAGGTCGGAACCGGGGGGCGATCCGTTCTCCGCCACGATCACGTTTCGAGGAATTCACGATGACAAGTCATGGGCCGACGCCTGAAACACCCCGCGACGAGGCCACCGAGGCACTGGTGCAACTCCTGATTGGGGCGATCGACCGCACCTACGCCACGGATGGCATGCCCGGCCTGCTCAGCAGGCTTCAGGACATGTTCCGGCGACTGGATCGTGCCACCCTGACTGCGATGGTCTACGAGCAGGGTCTGGCGACCGAACCATCGCGCGAAAACGAACCGGAGGATCGCCGCTAAGCTGCCCCATTCGAACGCGGAACCGGTCAGCGGAACCGGAGCAGTGCCGCCATCCCATCGAGCCGGCCAGCGGCTTCGGGATCGTCGATGACTCTCACCTCGGCGCCCTGTTGCAGCGCCTCCTCCAGAGCCTCGTTCACCACATCCGACACCGGAATCGGGGGTCCTTCTCCGCGACAATCCGCGCGCGCCAGCACCAGGCGTCCGCTGTCCGCACACCGGAATCCCCAGCCGGTCTGGTTGGCGGCGACCAGCAGCATCCGCACCTGGCCCCGATGCAGGGCGCGGAGCGCCCCTCGGGCACCTTGGACCGCCCAGCCTTGCCCGATGCCCTCTTCCAGCTCCGCGACCAGCGTTTGCTCTTCGCGCCGTTCCCAGGCGGCTCGCGCTTCCAGCGCCGCCCGCCGTATCTCGGCCGGGGTGGTCGACGTGGGGTTGATGCGGGCCGTGCCGATCACCCGGGGCCGCAGTCCGCGTGGCAGGAACCGCAGCTGCTCGGCCGTGGTCCTGGCCGTACCGGCCAGCACCACCCCTTGCCAGGCTCCCTGCCCGAGGCGGGTCCTGATTTCCTGCATTACGTCCGCGGCTTGACGGTGCCGCTCCTCACGGATGCGGTTGTGGAAGCTGCCCTCTCCCCAGCCAGGGGAGTCGGCGCGGTCGCTGTGGAACTTCCCGCCTCGGGTGGCGATCGGGGCCAGTGAGGAGAGCTCGCTCACGCCGAAGGCGTCCACTTCGAAGAACCGCGCGTGAGTTCGGTCGACCGCGGCCACGAGAATACGCCCGAACTCGTCCACCGTGGCCAGCAGCTCGGCGATTCTGGGACGATCATCGATGTGGACCCGGGTGCGGAGCGCCCGCGGCAGTGGCACGACCTCGAACAGACTCAGGGACTCGCAGGCGAACAGGGCGAAGCCGGGGGCATGGGGAAGCCGGCTGGTGTTGGATAGGAAGTCGTCTATCCGGCGCAGGTCGCGCCCGATTTGTTGCCGGTCATCATGCGGCACCCCCGGCTGCTCCAGAACGGTCTCGGCTGCGCGCATGGCATCGCGTACCGCCGTGCGGTAGCGGGAGCGGATCCGTTCCTCGATTCCCAGGCGTACGTAGCAGGTGACGACCACTCGTCTGGCGGCGCGCAGGCTCGCGAGCCGGTTCATGGCCTCCGGGGTTGGCGGTACCAGAGCGGGCTGGATTGGAGGGCCAGGCGCCTCAATCGCGGTCATCGTCTTGCTCCTTGCTGCCGGCCCGGATCCCGGCGCCGTAGTACTGCAGGCAGTCCGCCTCACGTCCCCGGACGACTCGACGGCCCCCGAGCGGTCCGCCTCGCGCGGTGACGACAGTGGCAACCCGCTCCTCGCGGTCGCCGTCGGCGTAGAGGACTACCCAATCGTGGGTTCGGCCCAGGCGATGGGCCAACGCGGTGTTGGAGAAGAGGGCGGTGTAGTGTCTCGGTCCGCGGGTCAGGTGAAGCACGGGAAGCCAGGCCCGGCCTTCCGGGTTGAAGCGCCGCGGAGCAATCGTGGGGAGCTGGCCGGCCGCGGCCCCCTCGCGGTAGATCCGGTCTACATCGAGCAGTTCACCGATCGGAGGAGCGACTCCACCGCCCGCGGGGACCCGGACCCGCCCCAACCGCTCGGCGAGCGCCGCCGCGACCCCGGCCAGGCGCTTGGGCCCGAATCCGGGGAGGGTGGCAAGCCGGCCGTCATGGACCGCCACCTCCAGGTCCTCGAGCGTCTCGAGTCCGAGATCGAGGTGCAGTCGGTCCGCCAGTCCGGCGCCGATACCGGGAATAGTGGCGAACAGTTCCGCCGGATCGCTCTCGCCGCGGAGCCGGTCGAGCATCGGCAGCCGTCCGCGGATCAGGAGGTCCCGGATGGCCCGTGCCAGCCCGGCGCCGATCTGGGGAATGCGCTCCAATCCCTCCGATCCCTCATCGGCGTACAGCTCCGCGACCGACACCGGCAGATTGCGGATGACGGTGGCGGCATTGCGGTAGGCCCGGACCTGGAACGGATTCGCCCGCTGCGCCTCGAGCAGGGCTGCCACCTCTTCCAGCCTCGAGGCGATTTCCGGATTGGGAGGGGAGCTCCGGGTGACTGACGCGACGCCGCTGGCCATGCCGCCGCCCCGGTCAGGGCGAGCCTGCCGGCTGACGGAGCAACCGGGAGACGGTCTCGTCCTCGACCGGTTCGAAATGGATGTAGTGCGCACCCACCGCGCCGAATGGTTCCGGCTGGGCCAGGCACACAACTTCGTCGGCCTCGTCGGCGAGCGCCTCGCAGGCCTGCCGCGAACCCACCGGCACAGCGATGATCAGGCGCCCCGCGCCGCGCTCACGGACGGAGCGGGCCGCCGCGCGCATCGTCGCACCGGTGGCCAGGCCGTCGTCGCACAGAATCACGGTCCGACCCGCCAGCTCCACCGCGGGGTGCCCGGCGCGAAGTCGCGTCTCCCTGGCTTTCGCCTCCTTGAGCTGGCGGGCCGTCTCCGCCTCGACGTAGTGGTCGGGGATCCCCAGCGACGACAGGACATCGAGGTTGAGGAACCGGCCCCCGTCCGCGGTCACCGCACCGATGGCCAGCTCGGGATACATCGGGGCCCCCAGCTTGCGGGCCACGATCACATCCAGGTCGCCGTCGAGCCCGGCAGCGACCACCGCGGCGATGGCTACTCCCCCCCGTGGAATCCCCAGCACAACGGGGTGGGTGCCGGCCAGGTGGGCCAGATGCTCCGCGAGCAGCCGGCCCGCCTCGTCACGGTCCCGCAACGGAAGTTCAGGAGTCCTGGCTTGCATGGGTACCTCCTTAGGCCCGGCCGGCCACGGCCGGCCGCATCAAATGGCGGACCACGTCCGTCTGGGTCACGATGCCGACGACCCGGGGCGCGCCGGAGTCTCGCTGTACGACCGGCAGCGCGTGGAACCGGGTGTCGACCAGAAGATCGAGAGCAGCTACCAGCGGATCATCCGGCTCCAGTGTGACCACCCCGAACCGCATCACTTCGCGCACCGACTGACGCCCCGCCGCTTCCGGGGTGAGTACCGACAGCTCCTTCGAAGGTCGGAAGGCCCGCAGCAGGTCGACCCGGCTCACGATGCCGCGCAGCTCGCCGGCGGGGGTCACCACCGGACAGGCGGCGATGCCCCGCTCCTCCATCAGGGCGTAGGCTTCCGCCACGGTTGTCTCGGGCCGCACCGTCACGGGCCGTTCCGTCATCACCAGGCGGACGGAATCGGTCATTGCAAGCATAGTCATACCTGCCCCTCAGGTTGATCCCACATTCAGAAGATGGCGGGCGGTCATGAAGAGGCCATGACGGCGCTTTGAATCGATCACCAGAAACTACCCCCTAGACGGGCCTGACGAAGGTCGCCTGAGCTCCTTGCTCGCCGGCCTCCTCAACGAATCGTACCTCCATCCCCTCCAGCAGCTTGTCGAATCCCCCATCCGGCACGGCGTTCCGGCTGAAATAGATTTGCCGGCCATCATCCGCGGTGATGAACCCGTATCCCTCGTAGGCCAGGATCCGCCTCACGCGACCGCGCAAACCCGTGGCATGGTGCTTGGTGTCTCCACGGTGGCGGCGCGCATAGTCCTGCAGTTCCCGTTGCGCGGCGGCGAAAGCATCCTCCAGCGCCTCCCTGAACGTGGGCTTGGCCTGCCGGGTCACCGCCAGCTCTCCGCCCGCCACCTCGAGGGCGAGGCGAAAGGAATATGCTGACGGCCTTCCGTCGGGCCAGCGGTTCACGACAGATACGACGACTGAGCACGCCACCAGACCGTCATAAAACTGCCGCAGATGCTCGACCTCCGCCTGAACGAGATGTTCCTCCTCCGGCGCCAGCGACGCACCGCGGGTGGTCAGATGCACGATGGTTTGCATGTATGTCCTCCCTACCCCTTGATCACGCCGACCGGACGCAGCCGGGCCACCCGTCGGGCCAGTCCGGCGTCGTGCACCACGGACACCACCCGATCCACGTCCTTGTAGGCGTGAGGTCCCTCCTCGGCGAGCTCCGCATTGGAGGGACACCGCACGACGATGCCGAGAGCCTCGAGCTGCTGTCGCACGGCGGAGCCGGGCTGGGCACGCTTGGCCGCGTGGCGGCTCAGGGCCCGGCCCGCGCCGTGGCAGGCGGTCCCGAAGCTTGCCGTGAGCGCCGCATCAGTGCCGGCCAGAACGTACGACCGGGTGCCCATGCTGCCGGGAATGAACACCGGCTGTCCGGCGCTCCGATACGCGCGAGGCGTCTCCGGATGAGATGGCCCGAATGCCCTGGTGGCGCCCTTCCGGTGCACACACAGACGCCGGCCGCCGTGCTCCTCCAGCTTGGCCGTGTTGTGGGCCACGTCATACACCAGGCGAAGCTGTCCTGCATCGCCGAAGGCCCGCCGGAACACCTCCCGCACCTCGGCCGCGATGACTTGACGGTTGGCCCAGGCGAAGTTGGCGGCGGCGGACATGGCGCCGAGATAGCGCTGCCCCTCGGGAGACCGGATCGGGGCGCAGGCGAGCTGCGGATCGGGCAGGGTAATTCCATACCGCGGCATCACCGTGTGCATCAGTCGGACATAGTCGGTACACACCTGGTGACCCAGGCCCCGGGAGCCGGTATGGATGAGTACCGCCACTCGTCCCTGGGAGATTCCGAACGCGGCCGCCGCGGCAGAGTCGAGGATTTCCTCGACGATTTCCACCTCGACGAAGTGATTGCCGGATCCGAGCGTCCCCAGCTGGTCGTGACCTCGCTCCCTGGCTTTCCCGGAGACCTCTTCCGGGCGGGCCTCGGCCAGCGAGCCCGCAGATTCGGTGTGTTCCAGATCGTCCGCCGTGGCGAGACCTCGCTCCACCAGGTAGCGGCAGCCCTCGCGCAGGACCCGATCCAGGTCGGCGGCCCCCAGCCGCAGCTTGGGATTGGCATATCCGCCGGACGGGATGCTCCGGCTCAGGTCGTGGACCAGGGGCTCCAGGTGGCCATGCAGGTCCGGCTCGCAGAGTCGCGAGACGAGAAGCCGCACTCCGCAATTGATGTCGTACCCGACGCCCCCGGGAGAAACAACCCCGTCCTCCTCCCGCATGGCAGCGACGCCACCGACCGGGAAGCCGTAACCCTCGTGGGCATCCGGCATCGCGTACACCGCCTCCTCGACGCCCGGAAGGGTCGCGACGTTGAGCAACTGCTCCAGGGAGCGGTCTCCCTGCATTCGCTCCCAGAGCACATCATCTGCGAAGATTCGCGCCGGCACGCGCATGCCCGGCGCCGTGGAGACGGGCAGTTCTCGAAGCCAGGGCGCCAACACCTCGGCCTGCAGGACCGCGGTCTCAGACATCGAGCACCACCTCGGCCTCGAGCATGCCGTTGTGGGAGTCGAACCGGAGCCCATGCCACGTCGCGGCCTTGATTCGCGACGGAGCCACCGGCAGCACCACCCCCTGTGCCCGAGCCCGGAAGCGGGTCGGGAGCGCCGCTTCGACCATGAAGTTCATCGGCACCCAGTGCTCGCTTTCCGCCAGGAAGATCAGCTCGTTGAGCCACTCGATCAGCAGGCCGGCCCGGTCTGCCGCGGTTACCTCGATGGTCCGCCACGGCGACTGGTCGGCCACCGGCCCGTGGACCCCCTGCAGCTCGGCGAGCGCCTGGGCCGCTTCGACCAGGGCGTCCCCGAGTGTTGCCGCACGCACAATCAGACGCTCCTCGCCACGGTGTTCGCCGAACTCATGTTCGGGAACCGGGCAGGCGCTCATCGTCATCCGTCCCCGGGTGACCGGGACAATCTTGCGTGCCATGGGCCCTCCCTTCCTGCCGCCCTACACCGCTAGGACCGGGCGCCTGCGAGCTCCCGGGCACCCAGATGGGTCCGGAACCAGCCCGCGGCATGTTGGGCAGCCGCCTCGAGGGTGCCCGACTCCTCGAAGAGGTGGGTCGCTCCGGGGATTACCACGAGTTGCTTGGGGCAGCGCAATGCGTGCGCGGCGGCACGATTCAGCTGCAGCACCTGGTGATCTTCACCTCCAACGATCAGCAGCGTCGGCGCCCGGACCTCGCCCAACCGGGTGCCGGCCAAGTCGGGCCGCCCACCCCGGGAAACAACCGCCCGCACCAGTTCCGGTCGCTCGGCGGCAGCCACCAGGGCGGCGGCCGCGCCGGTGCTGGCTCCGAAGTACCCGATCGGAAGCCGGTCCGACCGGCCCACCAGCCAATCGGTCGCAACCAGCAGCCGCTCGGCCAGCAAGGGAATGTCAAACACCCGCGCCCGATCCTGGCTCTCCTCCTCGGTCAGCAGGTCGAAGAGCAGGGTGCCCAGGCCGGCCGCGTGAAGGACCTCGGCAACGAAGCGATTGCGCGGGCTGAACCGGCTGCTGCCGCTGCCGTGGGCGAACGCCACGATCCCGCAGGCTCGCGGCGGGATAATCAGGGTCCCGGCGAGCGTGACGTCCTCGCCCGGGATCTCAACTTCAAGAATGGTGGTCTCGGGAGTCATGGTGGCCTCCTCCGCATTGAAACGTGACTGCTCGTCCAGCCGGTGCCCCCAACGGGCTCAGAGCTCGGGGGTCTCGATGTGTTCCTTCTGGTTCTCGGGCTCCTCGGTCAGGGTGGCCTCGGTGAGCAGCAGGACGCTGGCGACCGAAACCGCGTTCTCCAGTCCCAGCCGTACCACCTTGGTCGCGTCTACGATGCCGCGCTCGACCAGATCCACATACTCGCAGGTCGCGGCATCGAATCCGAAATTGCCGCTCCCCTTCCGCATCCGGTCGACCACCACTCCGCCGTCCACACCGGAGTTCTCGGCGATCTGCCGGGTCGGCACCTCCAGCGCGCGCCGGAGGATCTGGATTCCGGTTCGTTCGTCCCCCTCGACCCGCGTCTCCTCCTGCTGCACCGTGTCAATGGCCCGAAGCAGCGCCAGGCCTGCGCCTGGGACGAGTCCTTCGGCAGTCGCGGCCTTGGTCGCATTGATCGCGTCCTCGAAGGCCTCCTTGCGACTCTTGAGCTCGGTCTCCGATGGGGCGCCGACCCGTATGACCGCGACGCCTCCGGCGAGCTTCGCCAGCCGCTCCCGGAGCTTCTCCTTGTCGTAGTCGGAGGTGGACATGTCGATCTGGTGCCGGATCTCCTCACATCGTCCCTTAATCGCCTGGCGATCGCCGGCGCCGCCTACGATCGTGGTGTCGTCCCTGGTCACCACCACCCGCTTGGCCCGCCCCAGCTGGTCGAGCGTGAGATTCTCGAGCCGCATCCCCAGCGCCTCCGCGATGGCCCGTCCACCGGTGAGGATCGCCATGTCCTCGAGCATGGCCGCGCGGCGATCGCCGAAGCCCGGCGCTTTCACCGCCGCGCACAGCAACACCCCCCGGACCCGGTTCACCACCAGGGTCGCAAGGGCCTCGCCCGTCACGTCCTCGGCGACGACCAGCAGCGGATGCCCCGACTTGGCGACCTGCTCCAGCAGCGGGAGCAGGTCCTTCATGATCAGGATCTGCTTCTCGTATAGCAGGATGTACGGATCCTCCAGCACCGAGCGCATCTTCTCCGTGTCGGTGACGAAATAGGGTGATATGAATCCCCGGTCGAACTGGAGTCCCTCGACCACCTCCAGGGTGGTCTCGGTCGTCTTGGCCTCCTCCACCGTGATGACTCCTTCGGGTCCGACCCGCTCGACTGCGTCGGCGACGAGCTGCCCGATCGCCGCGTCGTTATGGGCCGAAACCGTCGCCACCTGCAGCCGCTCCCGCGCGGTCGCGACCGGGCGGGAGACGGTCCGGATTGCCTTCACGGCCGCCGCCAGACCGCGGTCCAGGCCGTGCTTCAGGTCGATGGCGCTCGCCCCGGCGGCAACGTTCTTGAGACCTTCGCTGTAGATCGCGTGGGCCAGCAACGTGGCCGTCGTGGTGCCGTCTCCGACCGCCTCCCCAGTCTTCTCCGCCGCTTCCCGGAGGACCTGGAGCCCCAGGTTTTCCTCGGGGTCCTTCAGGTTCATCTCCTTGGCAATCGTGACGCCGTCGTTGCACACCAGTGGCCGGCCCCACTTCTTCTCGATGAGCACGCATCTCGACTTGGGGCCCAGCGTCATTCGCACGGCATCAGCCAGGGCGGTGGCGCCTCGGAGAACCTTCTCGCGGGCCGGGGCCCGGAAAAGCAGCTGTTTGTACGACATCACCTCAACTCCCGTCGTAGGCTCCCAGAAGCTCTGAGGGCATCGCATCCAGCATGGTCTTAAACCGCTCCCACTCGACGGCACCCCAGGTCTCCGTCGTGGCCTGGCCGTGAATCCGGACGAGAGTCGATACCTTGGCGGCGGTCTCGAGGTCGGGGGCCCGGAAAACGTCGAGATAGTCGTAGGGTCCCATCACCGCATAGCTGTGCATCCACTTGACGCCCGGGCACTCACTCTCGATGTGCCGCACGGCGTTCTCCTCCAGATGGCGCAGCGACTTGCCGCTCGCCGTGGCGCCAGGCTGAACCCGGGTGAGCAGGACGAAGGTCGGCGCGACAGCTTCTCGTGAAGGGAGATCTTCGCGGTGGCGGGCCATCGACGCCGCAGGTGCTCGACTGCGGCCAGTGGGCTTCACGGTGCCCTCCTATTGTAGAGGTCAACCGGGAATGTCGTTGCCTGCCGCTGAAGTAGGGCTGAGCAGCCCATGAAGGGAACTTCAGTCTCAACCGGCCTGTGCTGGAACGGTGCCTCGGAGCGAGCGCCAATGCTTGAGGGCCTGGCCGAGCACCGCGGGCACCGCTGCGAGCCCGAAGACCAGTCCCCAATCCTGAATGGAGAGATCCGGGATGTGGAGCAGGCGCGCCAGCGGGGACCAGACAGCGGCGCCGATCTGGAGGCTCGCGCCCACGACCACCGCCCCGAGCGCGGCGGGATTCGCCAGCGCCCGGGGAATGGTGACCACATGGCCTGCCTGGCGAGCGTTCCCGAGGTGGAACAGCTGAGCGAATGCCAGTGTGAGGAACGCGAGGGCCATCGCCCGACCGGGGTCACCACCGCCCGAGAGCCCCCAGGCGAACGCGGCGAGCGTGCTGCCGGCGATCAGGGCTGCGAAACCAATGGCGCCCAACAGCTCGGTCCTGGGCAGGAGCGGCGATTGGGGTGGCTGCGGAGGACGCCGCATGACATCGGGCTCACCCGGCTCGAGCCCCAGCGCCAGTGCGGGCACGGTGTCGGTAAGCAGGTTGAGCCACAGGATCTGGAGCGGCCGGAGCGGCAGGGGCCACCCGATGACTGCTGCGCCGAACACCGCTGCGAGCTCGGCAACGTTGCAGGCCACCAGGTAGAGGACGGCCTTGCGGACGTTGTCCCGAATGACTCTGCCCTCTTCAACGGCCGTACCGATCGTCGCGAAACGATCGTCCGCCAGCACGATGTCCGCGGCCTCCTTCGCCAGATCGGCTCCGCGCTGCCCCATCGCAACGCCGATATCCGCCCGGCGAATGGCCGCGGCATCGTTGACACCGTCGCCCAGCATGGCCACAACCTCTCCGTTCTTCTGGAGCGCGGCCACCAGCCTGAGCTTCGCTTCCGGGCTCACCCTGCTGTAGACGGTGGCCTCTCGGACCGTCGCTGCCAGCGTCGCATCGGACATCCGATCCAGCTCGCCACCGTCCAGCACGCCTTCCGACGCGGCCCCGAGCTCCAGCGCCCGGGCCACGGCGAGGGCGGTGTCCGGCTGATCGCCGGTGATCATGACGGTCCGTATCCCCGCCGTCCGGAAGCGCGAAAGCGTCTCCGCTACCCCAGGCGCGGGAGGGTCCGTCATTCCGACAAAGGCCACGAAGTGGAGATCGCCGAGCGCTGCGGTCCCAGCCCCGGCCACCGGCCCTTCGGCCAGTGCGAGCACTCGGAGTCCCCGTCCGGCGAGCTCGCGGTTCATATCCAGGAGGTCCTCCCGGACCGCCTGCGTCAGCGGCCTTGGCCCCGACTTCGAGTGGAAGGACGAACAGAACTCGAGCACCCGCGCCGGGGTCCCCTTCATACAGGCGACCAGGCCCTCAGGCCCCTGGTGGAACGTGGCCATGAACATCCGCTCGCTGGAGAACGCGACCTCGCCAACCTCCGGCCACTCGGCTCGAAAAGTCCGCGGATCGAGGCCGGCCCGCCGGGACGCGACCAGGAGCGCGACCTCGGTGGGATCGCCCAATGCGGTCCAACGATCGTCGTGGGACTGGATGGTGGCTCGATTGGCGAGGCTCCCGATTCTGAGCGCCTCAGTCAGCCGGCCATCGGGCTGCGCGGAGCTCGCGCGCTCCGCGCTGGCAGAGCGAGCGGCTCCAGCTTCCTCCGCGCCGGTAAGGCCGATCTCGCGATCGGCCAGGCGGATTGTGGTTGCGGTCATCGTGCCGGTTGTCAGTGTGCCGGTCTTGTCGGTGCAGATCACCGTGGTCGAGCCCAGGGTTTCCACCGACGGCAGGCGCCGGATCAGCGCCTGCCGTCGCGCCATTCGCCGGACCCCGAGCGCGAGGGTGATGGTGGCGACGGCCGGCAACCCTTCCGGCACCGCCGCCACCGCCAGCGCGATCGCCGTCTGGAACGCGAGGCCCACTGGCAGGCCCCGGAGCCACGCCGCGCCAACAGCAAGCACCGCCGCGACAATCGCGGCCATGGCCAGCGGCCGGCCCAGGGCCTCGAGTCGCCGCTCGAGCGGGGTACGTTCCTCGCCGACCGAGGCGGCTAGCCGCCCTACCCGGCCGACCTCGGTCGCCATGCCGGTAGCGACAACCACCGCCCGTCCCCGACCGACGACGACCGAGGTCGCCTTGTAGACCATCGTCACCCGGTCCGTGAGCGGGGCGTCCTCGACGACGACGGCGCTGGCGTCCTTTTCGACCGCGACCGACTCGCCGGTAAGGGCCGCCTCAGCGAGCTCGAGCTCGACGCTGGAGAGTAACCGGGCATCGGCCGGCACTGCGCGGCCGGCATCGAGCTCGATGATGTCTCCGGGAACCAGCTCGTCGGCCGGGACGTCCACCGCGCTGTCCTCGCGCACCACCCGGGCACGTCCGACTTCAAGGGCCAGCAGCCCTTCCATGGCGCGGCGGGCGCGCCATTCCGTGAAAAAGCCGATCAGGCCGTTCAGGACGAGAACCGCGACGATCGCCATGCCATCGAGGCGGTCTCCGCTGGCCAGGGAAATCACCGCCGCGGCGACCAGCAGGAGCATCAGAATGCTGCTGAACTGGCGGCCCAGGATCCGGAGGAGCGGAGTGGGCCGGAACGCCTGAAACCGGTTTGGGCCCGCAACCGCCCGCCGGGCCGCCACCTCGGCGGTCGAAAGGCCGGCGGGGGTGACTCCCAGGGCGGCCAATACTTCCGCGGCGGAACGAGCGTGCCAGGCGGCGGGAGCGGAGGATGGTGCGGGTGTGCTCAGCATGGCCTGAAAGAATACCGCCCCGGCCTAGGCGGGGCCGGGGCGGCGAGCGGTGCTGGTCAGCCGTCAGCCTTTGATAAGGATCTTGTTCTTGATGGCCGGTTCGGTCTTCGGCACACGGATCGTCAGGATCCCCTCGGCATAGTTCGCGGCGACCTTGTTCGCCTCCACCGCCTTGGGCAGGCGCAGAGCCCGGACGAATTTCCCGATCTCCCTCTCCTCCCACAGCATGTTCTCTTCCTTCTCCGTCGTCTTCACTTCCCGATGGCCGGTCAGGGTCAGCACGTCACCCTCGAGCTGCACATCCAGATTCTCCCGCGGCACACCCGGGACTTCCGCCCGAACGATGTACTCCTTCTCCGTTTCTGTGAGGTCGACTGCCGGCATCCACTTGCCCTCCACGACCCTCTTCAGCGGCTCGAAGTTGAAGGCGGGGAAGGGCAGGAGCGGCGTGGTCAGGAACCGGTCGAACACCTCGTCAAAATCGCGAACGAGGGTCGGCACCCCTGCCGCTGTTCTGGTGAGTTTCATATAGCCCTCCATGGTCAACTGCGGTTTGCTGCGTCTCTTCAACCGGGCGCAATGTAGCGGTCACGCCCTGAAACGGCCTTGAACCACCGGCGAAGCTTCCGTCATGAAGGTTTCTTCGGCCGGGCGTCGGGGCGCCAGGCGTGACTGATCGACCATACGTACGCAGCGACGTCGCGAGCCTCCCGGTCTGACAGGGTGTTCCACCCACGCATCGGCATGGCGAGGCCCCGTGTGGAGTAGGCCTTCGGGACTCCGTGCACCACCCGCGCGAGGATGCCTTCGTAGCTGTCCGGGCCGTGCATCCAGACCCCTTGTGCGATCGGCGGGCCGCTGTCGGTCCCAACACCCGCGATCCCATGGCACGCGACGCAGTTCCCCGCGCCGTTGAAGATCTCCCTTCCCCGTGCAACCGTTGAGTCGGTTACCTGTTGCGGTTTCGGAATCAGCGGGGGCGGAGGCTCCTGGGCCAGCGACACGGCCGGACCGGCCGCCAGGGCGAAGACCGTGGGCAAGAGTATCTGGCGCAACATGGGACCTCCCCGGAAGCCATGCGCGTAGAACATGGCCCGAGGGGCATGAAGGATGGTGCAAGGACCCCTGAAACAGACATCAGCCACTTTGTCCCGGCCGGCGTGGGTGCCAGGCTTGGCCAGGCCAGCCTGACCCAAGCTCTTGAGCGATGGGCCTAGGGATTTGCCGCAAGACCGGTCAAAATTGGCCCGGTCGCGGGGCTGGCGATCGCGGCACCCGGCTTGCGGTCTGTTGGGAGTGCGGGCCGCACGACCAGGGAGAGGCCCGGCGAAGCAAGGAGCTGGGACGTGGCCCATCAGGATCAGCAACGAGAAGATGAAACACCGCGCCGGGAGCTCCGCCGACTGGGGTGGGGGCTTCTGGTCTATGTGCTGGTCCTGTTGTTGATCGGAGTCATGGTCCTGCGGTTAGCCGTTACCCACCGGCGGTTCGACCGGCTGACCGTCATGCCGGTCGCCCTTCCGAGCGGCGATACGGCGGTCGAAGCGGGACAGGAGCCGGAGTCATTGCCGGACGTACGGCCGGTCAGCGGCGACTCCCCGTGAGCTCGGCCGGGCTTCAGTCCTTGTCCTGGAGCAGGCGCTGAGGCGGGTCGTCCAGATCGTCGAACTGGCCGTCCTTGACGGCCCGGAGCAAAAGCCATGCGAACGTCGCGCCCAAGCCCAGGACAATCGGCAGCAGGAAAAGAATCGCGCGCATTTCAGTCCCCCTTCCGAACCAGTCGTTCGACCCGGGCCGCGTTCCAGACGACGAAGCCGCTCGAGATCGGCATCAGGATCGCCGCCACCAGCGGATTCACCAGCCCGGCCGCAGCCGCAGCCACGCCCACAACGTTGTAAACGATCGACTGTCGCTGACTTCGGAGAATCATCCGGCCGGCCGCTCGTGCGGCCCGGATGCCCGCGCCGACCGGGGTCAAAGAGGCGGTTGAAAGAATCCCGTCAGCCACCAGGACGCTGCTCGCCGAACCGGTCGCCATCGCGATGCCGACATCCGCGGCCGCCAGGGCGGGTCCGTCGTTGAGGCCGTCGCCCACGAACACCACTCGCTCGCCTGCGCTTTGCCGCCGGCGGATCCAGGCCGCCTTCGTGGACGGGTCGATCCGGGCCACCACCTCGTCGACCCCGGCCTCCCCTCCGATGGCCCATGCAACGTCGACGTGGTCTCCGGTGAGGAGGGCGGTGCGAAGGCCCAGCCGGCGCAGTGTCTCGACCGTTGCCCGCGCGTCCGGCCGGACTGAGTCTCCCAGGTGAATCGTCCTCGCCACACCGTCCGGACCGACGAGGGCGATCTCTCCCGGACCAGCGGAACAGAGTTCCCAGACCGCGCCGTCCACCCGGCCTCGGACCCCCCGTCCGGGCGTCTCCTGGATCCCAGCAGCCTGGGGAAGGGGGATCCCGCGATGGGCGGCCTCGCAGGTGATGGCCCGCGCGATAGGATGGGTGCTGTAACGCTCAAGACCCGCCGCGATCCGGAGGGAGGCGTCACTGGCCGCGGTGACCGTCATGGTCCCGGCGGTGACGGTGCCGGTCTTGTCGAGGCCAGCCACGGTGGCTCCCGCGAGGCGCTGTAATGCGTCGGTTGAGCGGAGCAACAGTCCCCGCCGTGCGGCCGCCCCTAAGCCCGCCGCGGAGGCCAGCGGCTGAGCCAGTGCCAGGGCGCACGGGCAGGCAACTACCAGAACCGCCACCGTTCGGGTGATAGCGAGATCGCCGGCACCCGCAAGCCACCAGCCCAACCAGGTCAGCAGGGCCACGACCAGGGTTGCGGCTGTGAACCAGGGTGCAACGCGGTCCGCCGAGGTAGGGGCCATGCCACGGTCCTGTGCCGCCTGCAGCTCCGCGGCCATTCGGTGCACGACGGTTTCCTGACCCACCGCCTCCACCTCGACCGTGAGTGCACCGTCAGCGAGGAGGGCGCCCGCCACCACCCGGTCGCCAGGGCCGAGGAGGACAGGCGCGGCCTCGCCAGTGAGGAGCGCCATCCGGACCTGTCCGGAGCCCTCCATCACGCGGCCGTCAGCGGCGAGCTCCTCACCGGCACCCACATCGATGAGATCCCCCGGGCGAAGTTCGCCGACCGGTACGACCTGGTACACGGCGGCCCGGCGGGCGGCGGTGGTCTCGTCCAGCCGCCGAGGCGCCGAGCCGCCGAGCCGCCGAGCTGTCCTGGGAACCGTCCCCACCAAGGTGGAGGCGGCCTCCGTGGCGCGTCGCCTTCCACGTGACTCGAGCACCCGCCCGGCCAGCAGCAGGGTCACCAGCATCCCGAGAGAGTCGAGGTAGGAATCCCGGCCGGCCGTGGTCGCGATTAGACCGTCGGCGTAGAGAATGACCAGGCCGAGGGCAACTGGAAGGTCCATGTGGAGGACACGGTGCCGGAGCCCGTTCCAGGCGCCGGCGAAGAACGGCTCCGCGCACCAGAACGCCACCGGGGTGGCGAGCAGCAGGCTGACCCAGCGAAACAGTGCCGCGTAGCGCGGGTCCATCGCCCCGTACCACCAGCCCGCATAGAGGCCCTCGTAGAGGCCCATGATGTTGACGGTGGCGAAGACCGCCACGCCCAGACGCAGCATGAGGCCGCGGTCCGGGGCGACCTCCTCGCCCAAAGGGCGGGGCTGGTACCCCAGCGCCGAGATGCGTCGGGCCAGGGCAGGCAGGTCGATCCGCGCCGGATCCCAGCGTAGGGTAGCGCGACCGGTTGCGTAACTCACTGAAGCCGCCTCGACCCCGGGGGTTCGCTCCAGGACCTTTTCAGTGACCCACACACACGAGGCACAGCGCAAACCATCAACCACCAGCTTCGCCTCGCAACGGCCGGCGCTGTCGGTGGTGACGGCGACGGTGCTCCAGTCACCCGTGCTACCGGGCTCTGGCCGGGGCGCAAACTCGGTGCGCTCCGCGTAGTAGCGCTCCAGCCCTGCGCCCCGGATGATCGCGGCCGCAACCTCGCACCCGGCGCAGCAATAGACGTCGGCCCCGCCCTCGACCGCGGTCCCGCAGTGCGGACAGTGCCCAGCGGCCGGACGCATGGCCGGCTCGACACCGCGGCGGTCGCTGAAGGCCGAGCCGCCGAGGCGCCGAGCCGCCGAGCCGTCGCTACCGAGGTTCGGTGTTGTACGACGCGACAACCGAGTCGGCTCCGTGAACGGCGACGTAGGCAAACGCCGCGTTGACCAGAATCACGATGAGGAGGCCGATCACGATACTCCACGGCCACCCGCGGCCGCTGCTGCTACTGGGTGTCGGTGCCAATGTGGCCCTCCGTCTTGAACGTGGCGGCCAGGTCAACCTGCTTGGTAGGCGAGGCGACCTGCACCGCGAACGGGATGGTACGAGGCAGGTCGGGGCTGGCCTTGACCCGGATGATGAGCGGCACCGTCCGGCTCTCGGTGGTGCCGAGGGCGATGTCCTGCACCAGGATCTCGGCCTCGGGCAGTCCGTCCACCCTGATGTGGAAGGGTGTCGCGGCCGGTGTCGCTTCCTTGTTGGTCACCCGGAGCAGGTAGGTGTTGCGAACGTAGCCGTCGGCGTCGAGCGTGAACAGCGACCCGGGAGCGCGCTGAACGGCTGCGTCGAACGGGGCGCGTGCCGCCATCAGGATCACGGCGGCCGCGGCGATTCCGGTCAGTAGTCCGCCGTAGATCACCGTCCGCGGCCGGAGCCGACGCGGCTTGCGACTCGTCGCCCCGGCGAGCGAGCCCCAGGTGATGAGCGTCTTATGGCCGAGCTTCTCCATCACGATGTCGCAGGCATCGATGCAGCGGGCGCAGGCAATACACTCGAGCTGGAACCCGTTGCGGATGTCGATGCCCTGCGGGCAGACGAATACGCACTTGTTGCATTCGATGCAGCGGCCGGCCTCCTTGGCGTCGACTCCCCCGCGCGGTTCTCCCCGGCCCAGGTCGTACTGGACCAGCAGGGTCTCGCTGTCGGTGAGGGCGCTCTGGAACCGGGCGTAGGGACACAGGTAGTTGCAAAACTGCTCCCGGAACCAAGCCAGGTCGAGAAACCAGGTGAGGGTGAAGATGCCGACAATGGCATACTCCATCCCGCTCCCCCGGCCGGCCCACAGATCGCGGGCGCCAGCGAAGTAGCTGCCGAAGGTCATTGAAATGACGAAGGCAATCGCAACGTAGAGGCCCCATTTCGCCGCTTTTCGCCAGGCGCGGTCGAGACTCAAGCCGGCTTCGTCGCGCTTGCGGCGCCGCACCCAGTCACCCTCGATGAGCTCCTCGAGTGGGCGGATCCAGGTGTCCAGGAACACGGTCTGGGGACACGCGAACCCGCACCACAGCCGGCCAAACAGCGAGGTGAAGAAGAACAGCGAGAAGGCCAGGAACAGGAGCAGGAACAGCAGGAAGATCGTGTCCGCTGCGGTGAAGATTGCTCCGAAGGCATAGAGACGGCGCCCCGGCAGATCGATCAGCAGGGCGGGGTTGCCGCTGACGGTGATCCAGGGGGTGACGAAGAGGATGAGATGCAGGATCGCGAACGTGGCCTTCCGAAGCCGCTGCCACGGTCCGGTGACCTCCTGCTCGTAAATGAACTGCCGTTTCTGGGTGAAGCCCAGCATGGTCCCTTGCCTTCCTCAGCCTGCGTTACGGTTCACGGGTGCTCCCCCTCAGCCTTCTTCGCCTCGTCCTTGTGCTCGGAGTCCTTGTTCTCGCCCGTAGCCTCGCGGTTCTGCTCAACCACATACGCCGCTACCTGGGCCACCTTTTCGGGGCCGAGGATTGGCCCCCAGGTGAGCATGCCCTTCTCGGGCACTCCCACGGTGATGGTGTGGAGAATCTCCTCCGGTTTCCCGCCATGGATCCACACGGTGTCGAGCAGGTTGGGCCCGATGCCCCCCTTCAAGTCGGCGCCATGGCAGGGCACGCAATTGGCCTTGAAGATCGCCTCACCCTTCTCGACGGTTTCGGGCGTGACGGTCACCACCGTGGCTGCCGCCTGCTGGGGCCAGCGCCGGTCGGCCTCCGCCATTTCCGCCGCGAGAGTCTTCACCTCCGAGCGATGGCCAAGGAAGTGATAATAGGCCACGTACCCCAGTGCCCACACGATAGTGATGTAGAACAGACCCAGCCACCAGTTCGGCATGGGGTTGTCGAACTCCTCGATGCCGTCGGCCTCGGCCGCGTGACCCAGAACGCGGTCCCGCACGATCTCCTTGCTCACGACTCGCCTCCGTCATTGAGTGGGAGACGGCTGTCCGCCTCCCAGCGCGCCCTGTTTCTCTTCGTCCAGGCCCACCAGATCCAGAAGCCGAAGCTGGCGACGAACACTACGGTCATGATTCCAAGTACCCAGGCCAGCCGCACGCTGGCTGCGGCCTCGTTGAGCAGCGGGTTCATGGCGAGGTTCCTCCGACACCCGGCGAAGCCCCGCCTGCGGTGAGTCCCGCGGCAATCGCTGCCCGGCCGTCCTTGCCCAGCCGCTGGAGGTAGGCAATCACCGCCACGATCTCCTTGTCGGGCTGACTGCTGATGCCGGCCTGTGCCAGCCGGCCCACGATGTCCTGGGCCTGCCGGGCGATCGCCTGCGGCGCGTCCGCGATCTGGGCGTCGGTATAGGGAACGCCGGCAGTCTTCAGCGCCCGGAGCGAGGCCTGGATCTCGGCCGGATCGTAGCTCTGGCGGTGTAACCAGCTGTACGCCGGCATCACACTTCCCGGAGAAGTACTGCGCGGGTCACGCATATGCTCGTAGTGCCAGGCGTCCGGGTACTTTCCCCCCACCCGCTGCAGGTCTGGCCCCATCCGGCGCGACCCCAGCAGGAACGGATGGTCATAGGCGTACTCGCCTGCCCGGGTCCATTCGCCATAACGCAGGACCTCGGCCCGCATCGGCCGGATCATCTGCGAGTGGCAGAGGTAGCAGCCCTCGCGGATGTAGATGTCCCGCCCTGCGACTTCCAGCGGGGTGTAGGGGGTCACGCCGGGGAGCACCTCCGGCCCCGTGGCGGCGGAGAACATGGGAATGATCTCCACCATGCCGCCGATCAGGATCACGACCGTGACGAAGACTGCGAACACCGCACTCTTCCCCTCCAGCGTCCGGTGGGTGGCGGTGTAGCCGCGTTCCGTGGGTTCGCTCATCGTGCTCTCCTCAGCGCGCGGCCGCGACCGCCGCGGGTGCCGGTGTCCCGGCCGGCCCGTGTACGGTACGGAGGAAGTTCCAGGCCATCATGAGGACGCCGGTGAAATACAGCAGGCCGCCCAGCAGCCGAAGCCAGTAGAACGGCGCCAGTTGGTGAACGATGTCGACGAAGTTCGGGTACTTGAGCTGACCGGCGTCGTCGAACGCCCGCCACTCGAGGCCCTCGGTCAGCCCCGCGGCCCACATGGAGACGGTGTACAGCACGATCCCGATTGTGGCCAGCCAGAAGTGGGTGGTCGCCCACTGCGGATACGCGAGCGGCCTCCTCCACAGTCTGGGCACCACCCAGTACAGGATCCCGAAGGAGATCATGCCCACCCATCCGAGCGCGCCGGAATGGACATGCCCGATGGTCCAGTTGGTGAAGTGCGACAGGCTGTTCACCGCCCGGATGGACATCATCGGGCCCTCGAAGGTGCTCATGCCGTAGAAACTCACGGCCACCACCAGGAACTTGAGGACCGGGTCAGTGCGCACCCGGTCCCAGGCGCCACGCAGGGTCAGGAGGCCGTTCAGCATGCCGCCCCAGGAAGGGGCCAGCAGCATGATGCTGAAGACCATCCCGAGCGTCTGGGCCCATTCCGGCAGCGCGGAGTACAAGAGGTGATGGGGACCGGCCCAGATGTAGAGGAACACCAGCGCCCAGAAATGCACGATCGACAGCCGGTAGCTGTAGACCGGCCGCTCCGCGATCCGGGGCAGGAAGTAGTACATGAGCCCGAGGAAGGGCGTCGTCAGCAGGAACCCCACCGCGTTGTGTCCGTACCACCATTGCACCAGGCCGTCGGTCATCCCGCCGTAGATCGGGTACGACCGGGTGAGGGAGGCGGGAATGGCGAGGCTGTTCACGATGTGCAGGACGGCAATCGTGATCACGAACGACATGTAGAACCAGATCGCGACATACAGGTGCTTCACCTTCCGGATCGCGATGGTCCCGAAGAAGTTCACCGCGAAGATCACCCACACCACCGTGATCAGGACGTCGATGGGCCAGATCAGCTCAGCGTATTCCTTGGACTCGGTCAGTCCGAGCGGGAGGGTGACCGCCGCCGCGACGATGATCAGCTGCCAGCCCCAGAAGTGCAGCCGCGAGAGCAGATCGCTGTACATCCGGGTCTTCAGCAGACGCTGCAGCGAGTAGTAGATGCCGAAGAAGCAGACGTTTCCCGCAAAGGCGAAGATCACGGCGTTGGTATGCAGCGGGCGCAGCCGTCCGAACGTGGTCCACGGGAGCCCCAGGTTGGCCGGCCACCAGGCAATCTCCAGGGCGATCCACACCCCCACGAGGAGCCCGACGACCACCCACACAACGGAGGCGGTCACGAACAGCTTCGTGATTGCGTCGTCGTACTGGGTTTCGTTCACCCCACTCACCGCGGTATGTTGCACGGCGCCGTCTCCTTCGGTTTGAGAGGATGATGCTGCGCCTTCTCGCTGCTGCCTTCCTTGCCGGTCTGGTGGGCAGCGCGCATTGCGTCGGAATGTGCGGTGCGTTCGCTGCCTCCTGCACCCGGGCTCGCCTGGGGCTTCCCGCCTGGCACGTCGGCCGGATCGGCACCTACGCGCTGCTTGGCGCCGCCGCCGGCGCGGCTGGGCAGTGGCTCCCCGGACCGGGCTGGGTCCCCGCCGCCCTCGCGACGGGGTTGTTGCTGTGGTTTGCGCTCGCCCTGGCCGGGCTCGTCCCCGAGCCGACCCTGGTACCGGCCAGTCTCGCCCGAGCCGGTGCTTCCTCCGCCGCGCACCCGACAACCGCTGCCCAGCTGCTGTTCGGGGTGGCCAACGGGTTTCTCCCCTGCGGCTTGGTGTACTCCGCTCTCAGCATCCCGGTGGCCCTGGCCAGACCGGTGCCCGGCGCCCTGGCAATGGCGGCGTTCGGTGCGGGCACCATCCCTGCGCTCACACTGGCCGCACTCGGCGCCAGGCGTCTGCTCCTGGGTACGCTCTGGCGCCGGAGGGTCTTTGCAGTACTGGTATTCTCGATCGGGGCCTGGACCATCTGGACTCGGGCCAATATCACAGCCTCCGGCCGACAGCACCACCACGTGGCGCCGCCTGATGTGAGTCAGCAGTAAAGACCGCATACATGTAGAAGGCGGCTTCTGAAGAAAGGTGCGAGCCGCGATGAAGGGCTCTTCAGGGAGAGCGCAACCGGGACGCGCGCCAAGGGCTTCCTCGTCACCCGCAATCCTCTCACTCCTCACTCCCCACTCTCACTCACCGCTTGCCCGAACCGCGTTCAGGATGACCGCAACGTCGATGATTTCCTGCAGCACCGCGCCTATGGTCGGTGGTATGTAGCCGAAAGCAGCCACCACCATTGCCAGGCCGGAGAGCCCCAGGCCGGCCCAGATGCTCTGCTTCGCGATGCGCATGGTACGCTTGCTGATGGCCACCACCTCCGCCACCCGCGCCGCGTCGTCGGCCAGCACTACCGCGTCGGCAGCCTCGGCGGTGATACCCCCACCGTGCGCCGCTATGGCCACTCCGACGCTGGCCCGCGTCAGGGCTGGAGCGTCATTGGTCCCGTCGCCGACCATCAGTACTCGTTCGCCCTTTCGCTCCAGCTCCTCCACCACCCGGACCTTGTCGGCCGGTAACAGGTCCGCGCGCACCTCCCGAATGCCGGCGTCGTTGGCGACGGCGCGGGCGTGGCCGAGATGATCCCCGGTGACCAGAATGACCCTGCGGAACCCCAGCTCGAGGAGCGCCAGCACGAAACGCCGCGCCTCGGGGCGGAGCCGGTCTGCGAACTCGATGACTCCCCCAGGCGCCCCATCCACCGCCAGCCACGCTCGGAGCCCGGTCGCCTGGTCGGTCTTCCACGCCTGCATGAGGTCGGGGTGCCGACCCCAGACAAAGGATCGGGCGCCTAGGGTGATTTCGTGTCCGCCCACTCTTCCGGTCACGCCAGCGCCCGGACTTTCGACTACGCCGGTGGCCGGGGGAACGGTGAGGCGCCGTTCGGCTGCGATTGCCACGATCGAGCGCGCCAGCATGTGGCTGGCACCGGCGTCGACGGCCGCGGCGTAGGCCAGGATTTCGTCCTCGCCGAAGGGAGGGACAGGCGCCACCGAGGTGACCGTAGGCCGGCCAATGGTCAGGGTGCCGGTCTTGTCAAGCAGCGCTACCGTTGCCTGACCCAGTCGCTCCAGCGCTTCTCCATGTCGGATGATCACGCTGCGACGCGCGGCCCGGTTGATCCCCCCGATCATGGCCACCGGTGCAGCCAGGATCAGGGGACAGGGCGTGGCCACGACCAGCACCGCCAGCACGCGCAGCGGGTCGTGGGAGGCGAAATAGGCCAGCCCACAGACCAGCAGGGTGATCGGAGTGAACACCACGGCGTACCGGTCGGCCATGCGCTGCAGCGGGGATTTGCTCCCCTCAGCGGTCCGGACCAGCTGGACTATCCGCTCGTATTGGCTTTCGCTCGCGATGGCCCGGACCCGCACGGTGAGCGGCCCCTCGAGATTGAGGCTGCCGCTCATCAGTGAGATGCCGGGTTCGGCAGTGACGGGGGCGGGCTCTCCCGTGAGGCGGGACTGGTCGACGTGCGAATATCCCTCCGTGACCACTCCGTCACACGGCACCATCTCCCCCGCGCGCACCAGAAGCATGTCCCCGCGGCGGACCTGCTCGGCCGGAATCTCCTCGACGCCGCTCGCACGGAGCCGGTTAGCCCGGCGGGGAGCCGCCGCTTCCAGCTCCTGCACCGCCCGAGAGGCCCGGCCCGCCGTGTAGCGTTCCAGTGCCTCTCCGCCAGTCTGCATCAGGACGACGACCAGACCCGGCAGGGGCTGCCGGAGGGCGACGGCGGTGATGATCGCCAGGGTGGCGACCAGGTCTGCCGCGAACTGGCCACGGAGGGCGCCGACCACGGTGCGCCACACGACCGGGAGTCCCACGACAATCAGTCCATAGGACCAGATTCGCGGGTCCCAGATGTGCGACGGCCTCGCCTGCAGGGCGAGGCCGGTCAGGATGAGCAGCAGGGTTGCGAGGGGTGCCACCGTCGCCCGGACCCCGAGCGGCCGGATCCCTGCAGTCACGTGGCCTTGGCGTCCGACACTTCAAGGTCGGCATGCTCGCGTCGCAGGGTGAAGCCGACGCCACGGACCGTCTGAATCAGGTTCTCGCCCGCAGCCTTCTGGAGCTTGCGGCGCACATTGCCGACGTGAACATCGACGACGTTGCTCTCCGGGTCGAAGTGCATGTCCCAGACCTTCTCCAGCAGCGTGGTGCGGCGCACGACCTGTTCCGGGTGAAGGAGGAAGAACTCGACGATTTGGAACTCCTTCGGCGTCAGGTCGAGGGCGTGTTCGCTCACCAGGACCAGGTGGCGCAACCGATCCAGGGTCAGCGGCCCGTAGCGGAGAATCTCCAGACGCTCGGCGCCGCCGCGCCGTGCCAGGGCCCGGATCCGGGCCAGGAGCTCGTCAAAGCGGAACGGCTTGGCGAGGTAATCGTCGGCGCCGGCGTCGAGCCCCCGGACGACGTCCTCCACCGCGTCGCGACTGGTCAGCATCATGATGGGGGTGTTCCGCCCCTCCCGCCGAAGCTCCATCGCGATCTGAAACCCGTTCTTCTTGGGCAACACCACATCGAGCAGGATGACGTCGTAGTCATAGACGTGGGCCAAGGTGGTGGCTTCGTCGCCGTCCGCGGCGACATCCACCACGTAGCCCTCTTCCTTCAGGCCCTGCTCGATGAACCCGGCGACCTTCCGGTCGTCCTCCACGCAGAGAATCTTCATGAGGACTAACTTAGGCAGCTACAATGAACCGACGGGGAACGCTGTATGAAGGGTCCTTTATAAGCTAACTGCTGGCAGCCGAAGGACAAAGCACCCCCCCGCGACCCCAGCGCCGCGCGCCACTGCCTCGATATCGCCGCCGAGAAGCCGGGCTAGCCGCCGCGAGAGCGGCAGCCCGAGCCCGCTACCGCGACCCTCCTCCCCGGCGTTGGTCTGGTAGACGTCAAAGATCCGGTCAACCTCCTCGGACCCCACCCCGGGACCCTCATCCTCAACGCGAAAGGTCACTTCCGAGGCTTCCGAAGCGAGGCTGACCCGCACGGTGCTGCCCTCCGGGGTATGTCGGATCGCGTTCCCGAGCAGATTCACCAGTATCTGGTGAACCCGGTGTGGGTCGGTGCGACAGACCGGAATCTGGGCCGGCAGCTGGGGCACGAGCCGGACGTTCTTGGCATCGGCGGCCGGGGTCAGCCGGCTGAGGGCCTGCCGTACGACGCTGGTGCAATCGACGTCGCGCAGCACCGTCTGGAGGCGGTTTTCATCCAGACGGGACAGATCCAGCAGGTCATTGATGAGAGCGATTGCCTGCTCGGCGGAGTCCAGCACCTCATAGGCCGCCTGAGGCACGGTGGCGGGGTCTTTCCGCCGGACCAGCATCTCCGCCCAGCCGAAAACTGCGGAAAGTGCGTTGCGGAGCTCGTGGTTGACCATCGCGAAGAACCGCTCCCGGGTACGGTGCAACCGCTGGACCTCTTCCAGCAGCCGGGCGCCTTCCTCATGGAGCCGGGCGTTCTCAATGGCGACCGCGGCCTGGGCCGCGAGCAACCGCGCGATGTGTTCATCCTCCTCCGAAAACTCGGGCTCGGCGATCTTCTCGGTGAGGTAGAGGTCACCCAGTACACCCCGCTTGCCCATGATCGGGACACCCAGGAACGAATGCATGGGTGGGTGGTGAGGAGGAAACCCGACGCTGGCGGGGTGTTTCATCAGATCCGGGAGGCGTACGGCCTGGCCACCCTGGATCACCAGACCAAGCACTCCGCGCCCCTCAGGTGCTTTGCCGATTCGTTCGCGCTCTTGCGGGCCGAGTCCGGCGGTGGTGAAAGTCTCCAGAGTGCGGCCGTCTGCGCTCAGCATGCCGACCGCCGAGTAGCGGGCTCCGATGACCTCGGCGGCCAGGTTCGCCACCTGCTGCAGCACCCCCTCCAGATGCAGCTCGGAGATGAGGCCTGGAATCCCGGCGACCAGGGCCTCGATGCGAGAAAGCCCCGGCTCGGCAGGCTGGGTTCGGGAGCTCGACTGTCCCATGCAGACAATTCTACCCCCCGCTGCGGTTTCCGGCGACCCGCAAGCTTCGGGAGAGATTCACCATGCCTTCATTCTGCCGGGCCTACCATGCTGGCAAACCATCTCGCAATTACGGAACCGGATGCAGCTTCAGCACCTCGTGGCGGCGGCGGATGACTCCGGAGAAGGACGGGCTGCCGTGCTGACCGCGGCCCGTCTGGGCCAGCGGTGCGGTGCGAAGGTCACTGTCCTTACCGTGGTTGGCGTGGAAACGGACTCATCCGATGACCAGGTACGCCGGGAGCATGAGGCGCGGGTGAAGGCCGCTCTGAGTTCCCTCCCGGAGCCGCCCAGGATCCACCTGGCGTTGGCGAAAGGACTCCCGGGAGTGGAAGTCGGTCGCTTTGCCGAGACCCATCAAGCGGACCTGGTGGTCATCGGCCGGAAGCGGCGCTCCGAGCTGCAGCGGCTGCTGATTGGCGACACCGCCGATTCCGTGGTCCGCCGGAGTCGCACTCCCTGTCTGTTCGTTCCGGACAGACAAGATTTCGAGCGCGTCCTGGTCGCTCTCGACGGAACCGAGCGGGGTTTCGCGGTATTACAGCCCGCAGTGGACTTCACCAGAGCAATTGGGGGGAAGCTGCGCGCGGTCATAGTGGAGCCTGCGGGGGAGGGAGAGGGGGTCCATCGGCCGGTGACCGGACGGGTGGCCCGCCTGGTGAAGGTGCTGAGTGAGCAGATCCGTTCCTCGGCTTCCGGTGAGCCCTGGGACCTTCCGAAGGATTCGAAGCTGGACTCAGCGATTACGGTTTACCACGGTTCCATCGTGGAAGGTATCCTGCGGGAGATCGGCCGGATCCGCAGCGACATTCTGGTGCTGGGCTTTCGCCGTGGCGGCCCAGCCGGGGTGATCGAAGCCGGAAGCGTGGCCCGGCGGCTCACCCACGAAGCTCCCTGCGGCGTCCTGACCATTCCACTGTGAGCCACCCATGCGATCGGTAAACATCGGAACGCCGGAGCGCCTCATCCGCCTGCTGGTGGGGGTGATGCTCCTCGGCCTGTATGGGGCCCTCGCGGCCCCGTGGAAGTATCTCACCCTGATCGGGATTGCCCTGATCGCCTCGGCTCTGTCCGGGTTCTGTCCCCTCTACCATCTGCTCGGTCGGACCAGTCGGTCCGGCTGACCCGGGAGATCCCCGTCCGGGCGCGTGGCCCTCCTGTTCGCCGCTGTTCCCGGGTAGACTGGAGCAAACTTGCCCAAGCCAGCTATCCCCCTCCGTCAGGGTAGGCGCCCATCAGCATCGACCTCGACCCCGCGTTCCGCATCGCAGTCGCCGGCTTGGTAGGACTCGCCGTCGGCATCGAACGGGAATGGTCCGGTCACGCGACCGGCCCGAATGCCCGGTTCGCCGGTGCGCGGACCTTCCTGCTCCTCGGGCTCACCGGCGGCATCGCCGGTCTCCTGACCGATCGCGGCTACGGAGCGTCGGCCGCAGCCCTGCTGGCGGGGGCGGCGGCCCTGGCCGTGGTGGCGTACGCCCTGGTGGCCCGCCACGGGGGCCACGAGGCCGTCGACGGCACCACCGAAGCAGCCTCGCTGGCTGTGCTGGCGATCGGTGTCATCGCGGGCCTCGGCGAGTTGAGGCTCGCCGCAGGCACCGGCGCGGTCATGGTGCTGGCCCTGCGGGAAAAGAGCGCCATTCACGGCTTCGTCCGGCGCCTCGGAGAGGTCGAGCTTCGAGCCGGGCTCCAGTTTGCGGTCCTCGCGCTGGTCCTGCTCCCGATCTTGCCCGAAGGCCCCTTCGGGCCGCTTGGAGGTGTTCGGCCCCGCGAGCTCTGGCTCATGGTCCTGTTGGTGTCGGGGCTCAACTTCGCGGCGTACCTGGCGCGGCGCGCCGTCGGCGAGACCCAGGGGACCGCGGTCGCCGGCATGCTCGGAGGTCTGGTCTCCTCCACGGCGGTGACCCTGACCTTCGCCCGGCAGAGTCGCGACCGGCCCGGCAGCGCCGTGCCGCTGGCACTGGGCGTCACCGGCGCCTGCACCGTGCTCCTGCCGCGCCTCGGCGTGCTGACCCTCCTCCTTCGGCCGGCGCTCACCGTTGCGGTGGCCCCATTCTTCGTGCCCCCGCTGCTGCTCGGAACGGTGCTCGTCGTGATGGGCCTCAGACGCAGGCGAGGCAACGGTGAGGTCGTACCTCCGGAAGGGCGGAGCCCGCTCCGGATCGGCTCTGCGATCCTGCTGGCGCTGTTCTTTCAGGCGGTGCTCACGCTCATGGTGTTCGTCAGGGACCGCTTTGGCGCCGCCGGGGTGCTGACCTCCGCCTCGCTGCTTGGTCTGACCGACATGGACGCACTCACCCTGTCGATGAGCGGCCTTGCGGCCGAGCCCGCCATGTTACTGGTCGCAGCCGAGGCGTTGGCCATCGGCGTTCTCGCCAACACGCTGCTCAAGCTTGCCGTGGTCCTGACCATCGGCGTCGGGGACTTCCGGCGCAGGGCTGGCGTTCGCCTGCTGGGCCTGGCGGTGGCCAGCGTGGTGGGGCTCTGGATCGGGGTGAGCCGCTAGGGCGGTTTTCCGCGCGAACGACCTTTCGCCGCTCTTTCAAGAATTCTTCATGCTACCACCGCCAATCTTGCCATGGGTTTTTCAGCTCTGCGATGGAGGCGATATGCCAGTCTTCAGTTACCGGTCGATCTGCGTGCCGCTTGATGGATCGCCATTCGCCGAGCAGGCGATGCCGCTCGCAATGGAGGTGGCGCGGCGCTCGGAAGCAATCCTCCAGATCGCGTTCGTCCACCACCCGGTGCCCGCCCTGGCGACTGCGCTTGAGGTTCCCGCGATTGAGGCCCAGCTCGATCAGGAAGCGAGAGGGCGGGAGCGGGCGTACCTGGGTAGCCTGGTCGAGCGGGTACGGAAGAGCGTCACCGCTCCGGTGACCGAGGTGGTGCTCGATGGTCCTGTCTCCGATGCTCTCGAGACCCACATCGAGAATTCGGGGACAGACCTGGTGGTGATGAGTACCCACGGGCGGGGACCGATGAGCCGCTTCTGGCTCGGCAGCGTTGCGGACCAGCTGATGCGTCGGCTGCACATCCCCCTCCTGCTGGTGCGCCCGTCCCAGCCCGCTGCCCCGCCGACGTCGATCCGTCGCATCCTCGTCACGCTCGACGGATCCCCGTTCGCCGAACGGGCCATCGATGCCGCGGTGGCGCTGGGCCGGCCGTTTGGGGCGGAATACGCCCTGTTGATGGTGGTGGAACCGCCCCTGCCGATTGCCGACCCGTCGGGACTGATGGTCGTGCCGGTCGCGGTCGACGCGGAGAAGCAGCTCCGGGAAGCCGCGGCGAACTACCTCGAAGGGGTGGCCGCGCGGCTCCGCAAGGAGGGGCTCACCGTCACGACCCATCCGGTCGAGGCGCCTGCTGCGGCGGCGACGATCATCGAACAGGCGGATGCGCTGCGAGTTGATCTGATCGCCATCGCCAGCCATGGGGCCGGTGGCATTACCCGGCTGGTCGTGGGCAGCGTGGCCGACAAGGTCATTCGGGGTTCAGCGCACCCGACCCTCGTCGTCCGCCCGACTGGCGCCACCCGCTGAAGCCGGCGGCAAGCCGCGCCAACAGTCGCCGCCGCAACTTCCAGGCACCGCCTGGGCGATACTCGGCTGGGCCGAGCGTCGCCCCGGCGGCAGTCGTTGCGCAGGGCGGTGACTCGAGTCGCCAACCCCGGTCCTTTTTCCCGCGGTTCTCTCGTCAAACCTAGGTCCCGCTTCAGCCGCCGAGTCCAGGTGGCGAATCCTGCAGTACCTCCCGGCGGACAACCCTGCCGCAGTAGGTTCCAGCGCCGACCGGTCCTCCTCGGAGGTTTTCCCGATGCTTCGCACCCTGTGGCCGCTCGTGCTTGCCGTCTGGGTCTGCCTCGGCAGCACAGCCCTCCAGGCGCAGGTGCCGGTGTTCATCACCGGCTCCGCCGGCGCGTCGCTGGACGTTGACTCCAGTGACCCGGTCACTGGTGGAGGCTTTTGTTACCTGGCTGGGATCGGGCTCCGCCTTACGCGGCTCCACTTCGGAGGCGAAATCGCCAGTCACGGACTGGGGCATAGTCGGACGGCTCGGCAGCTGGGTGCCTTCGCCCGTTGGCCGGCCATGACCCGAGGTCCGGTACGGCCCTACCTGGTCGCCGGCGTGGCGGACTATCGCTATGACGCCAATTCCGTCCCGCATCGCCGGGCGCTGGGTGGAAGTATCGGCGCCGGCGCCGAGTTCGCCGTTCTGTCCCGGCACGCCGGCCTGGTGCTCGAGGCCCGTTTCCATACCGCATTCGACAAGATCGGAACCATTTCCACCCAGGACTTTCTCAGCATAGGGTTGGGCCTTGATTTCGGGCTGTGAGGTTTGGTTGAGTCCCCCGCGGTGGAGCTCTATGTTCCTGCCCCGGTCGCCTGGACCACCATCAGGGAGGAGTTGTCGTGCCCGCTCTGTTCTTCGGCGTTCCTGAGTGGATCCGGAGCATCGCCGACCTCCTTGAGGTGGATGCGGCGCAGTTGACTCGTAAGCTGCTCCAGGTCGTGTTCGTATGGCTGTTCTGCTACCTGGGAATGCGGCTGGTCGGGCTTGTCGCGCGGCGCATCGAAAGGGCTGTAGACGATGGGGACGACGCCACCCTTACCGAACGCGAGCAGCGCGGGCGCACCATCTCCCAGCTGCTGCGCAGCGTGGGCCGGGTCGTCTTGCTCGTGCTCGGCGTCCTCCTCACTCTCAACGCCTTCATCGACATCGCCCCGCTGTTGGCCGGCGCCGGCATCCTGGGCCTGGCCATCTCCTTCGGAGCCCAGAGCCTGGTCAAGGACCTCATCGCGGGGTTCTTCTATCTGGTCGAAGGGCAGTTCGCTATCGGTGACGTCATCGAAGTGGCCGGCAAGACCGGGGTGGTTGAGCGGATGACACTGAGAATGGTGGTGCTTCGCGATGCGCACGGTACCGTACACATGATTCCGAACGGCCAGATCACGACCGTCAGCAACATGACCAGGAAGTGGTCGCGCGCCGTGGTGGATGTCGGGGTCGCCTACGGCACCGATGTGGATCATGTCCTGGGAGTGTTTCGGGACGAGGCCCTCCGGTTCGCGGCCGACGCCGACTGGCGCTCCAAGTTCGACGGCGAACCCGAGGTCGCGGGCGTCAATGCCCTCGGCGACAGCGCGGTGACCATCCGCACCCTGCTTCGCACCCAGCCCGGCCAGCAGTGGGCGGTCGGCCGGGAGTTCCGTCGCCGGATCAAGAACCGGCTCGACCGTGAGGGCATCGAAATCCCGGTTCCCCAGAGGGCCGTGCACGTACGGACCGAGGAGGCGGCCCGGCTGCTCGCCGGCTCACCGAGTCGAGCGCCGGGGTCCGAGACGTTCCCGCCCCCCCGCCCGCCTCGGGACAGCCATATCGTCCCGCCCGGCGCGGCCGACTCCTGATCTCCTTTGAGCCGCCGAGCCGTTCACCATGCCCCTCCGCCTCTACAACACGCTCACGCGCCAGCTGGAAGACTTCGAGCCGCGAGTGAAGGGGCGGGTGTGCATGTACACCTGCGGTCCCACGGTCTGGAACTACGCCCACATCGGGAACTTCCGGACCTTTCTGTTCGAGGATCTGCTCAGGCGCTGGCTCAGGGCGAGCGGGTTCCAGGTGTTCCAGATCATGAACCTGACCGACGTGGACGACCGGATCATCCGCGAGGCCGGGGCGCGCGGAATCCCGGTCCGCGACTTCACCGAGCCATTCGCGGCGGCGTTCCACGAGGATCGCCGCTGGCTCAGAATCCAGGACGCGGAGAGCTATCCCCGGGCTACTGACTGGATTCCCGCGATGATCGACCTGGTTAGCGGTCTGCTCCAGAACGGCACCGCCTACCGGGGCGACGACGGCTCGGTGTATTTCGCGATCGCGCGCTTCCCCGACTACGGCAGGCTGTCGCAGCTGGACCGGCGCGAGCTTCGCACCGGTGCGAGCGGCCGGGTTGCCAGCGACGAGTACGACAAGGAGAACGCCCAGGATTTCGCACTGTGGAAGGCGGCAAAGCCCGAGGACGAGAGGGTCGGCGCCGCTTGGGATGCCCCGTTCGGTCGAGGGCGCCCCGGCTGGCACTTGGAATGCTCGGCCATGGCGCTAGCCCTGCTCCGGGAGCAGGGCCTGGGGCCGGTGCTCGACATCCACGCCGGGGGCGTCGACCTGATTTTCCCGCACCACGAGGACGAGATCGCCCAGAGCTGCGCCTATACCGGCGAGAAGTACTTTGCGCGCTACTGGCTCCACGGGGAGTTTCTGAACGTGCGCGGCACCAAGATGTCCAAGCGCTTCGGTAACGTCACCACCCCACGCGACCTCAAGGAGGACGGCGTCGATCCCGGCGCCATCCGGCTCCTGATGTGTCAGACGCACTACCGGCAGCGGCTGGATCTGACCGATGAGGCGCTCGCCGGCGCCCGCGAGGGCAGCAAGCGTCTCGGCGAGTTCGACCGGCGCCTCCACGAGGCGGCCTCGGATCGGGGGAGTGACGGGTTCGACCAGTGGGCCAGTACTGTCGAGGCCAGCTTTGGGAAAGCGCTGGACGATGACCTGAATGCTCCCCAGGGGATGGCGGCCATCTTCGCCGCGGTCAAAGAGGGGAATCGCCTCCTCGATCAGGGGCTCCGGCCGACGCG
>DATBLR010000066.1:0-1517 GCA_036555275.1 Gemmatimonadales bacterium
TGAGGCCGGCGGGCTCGGTGAGACCGGCCCGGAATCGTGCCAGGGCCACGTCGGGCGCCACCACGCTGTCGACCACCGCGGCGCTCCGGCGGGTGAAGCGGGATTCATCGCGGCAGGCGACCAGCGCGGTCAACATCAGGGCCAGGCTGGGCCAGGACATTCGGAGTGATCCGGAGGGGCGTCGCATCGGTTGCGTGAGGGAAAGTGCTGCGGCTGGCACGGGATGCCGTGCCAGCCGCAGCAGTCGGATGGGATTTCAGTTCTGGGCGTAGGTCGTCCAGCCGGCGTACCACTCCGGGCCCGCCGGATCAACGGCGCCGAAGTACGCGGGCTGTGTAATCGTGCCGCCGAAGAAATTCGCCAGCTTGGACGCGGGGAGCGTCACGGTGTTGCCCCCGGTCACCGCGCTCCCGATCGGGGTGAAGTTGAGCCCCGGAGGGGTCACGCTGGTGAGGATGGTGGCCGTCGCGCCGACGCCATCGATCTTCACATGGTTCAGGGTGGCGTAGGTCGTAACGGTGTCGACCGTGTTCTCCAGGTAGTTCTTCCCGGTATTCTCGGCCAGGATCAGGTTCGCGATGACCAGCGAATCGGCCGTAACCCGGTTGGCGGTCGAGGTGTCGCGGACCGAGAGCCCCGAGCGCTGCCAGCGTGCCAGGATCCCGCCGGTGAAGTAGCCGGAGGTCCCGCGGCGGATCACCGCGCCGTTGTCACCCCCGGAGGTGATGGTCGTCCCGGTGCCCGGCCCCACGATGGTGAAGTTGGCGAACACCGGCTGGGAGAACGGCAGGCTGGCCTCACCGCTGGCGCAGCCGGTGCCGGCGCAGCCGTCACCCTCGAAACCCTCGGGGTCGGTGGAGATGGTGCCACGGCCCGGCGCCGGCTGGAGGCGGACCGACTGGAACGCGATCAGAAACTGGTTCCTCCCGCGGTAGCCTTCGCTCCAATCGAAGTGATCGTCGCCGGCCTCATACGAAACCAGATAGCGGCCGTCGACCGCCCCACCGAAGTACTCAAAGGAATCATCCAGGCCGCCCAGCGCTTCGGCGTATTCGAGCGTCGTGCCGCCGCCGACCGCGTACAGCGAGAACGAATTGAGCTCCTGCCCCGCGCCGCCCGATACGTCATAACCGGCAAACTCGACGCGCACGTAGCGCAGGGTGCCGCTGTTATCGGCGTTGTTGTTGCCGCCAGAGTACACTTCGGTCACCCCGGCGGGCCCTTCGGTCAGGATCGTGCCAGTACGGTTGATGATGCCGTTTCCGACGATGATGAGCCCACCCCAGTCGCCCGGCGCCCGGGTGCCGGCGGCCTTGCTGGAGGTGAAGACAATCGGCTCGGCCGAGGTCCCGGTGGCTTCGATCCGGGAGCCGCGCAGGATCCACAGCGAGCTGCCCGCCACCAAGGCGTCACCCTTGAGTGTCGTGCCCGCGGGAATGGTCAGCACAGCACCGTTCTTCACCTTCGCGTAGCCCCGGATGGTATAGGCGGTGTCCTTGACCAGGGTGCGGGGACAG
>DATBLR010000044.1:0-22828 GCA_036555275.1 Gemmatimonadales bacterium
GCATGACGATTGACACCAGCAAGGGCATCGCCGGCCTCAAGGGTGCGCTCCGTTACGTGCGCGCCTATCGGGACAATGTGTTCGTGGTCAAACTCGGCGGTGATGTCCTGGCCGACGTCGAAGCCCTCGACCGGGTCGCCCAGCAGCTGAGTCTGCTCAGCTCGCTCAGCATCCGGATCGTGGTGGTCCACGGCGGTGGCCCCCAGGCGACGGCCCTGTCGCGCCGGCTGGGTCAGGAGCCGAGGCTGGTCGCCGGCCGGCGGGTGACGGACGAGGCTGCGCTGGAGGTGGTCAAGATGGTGTATTCGGGGACGCTCAACGTGAACCTGCTGTCGTCACTCCGGGCTCACGAAGTGCAGGCAGTGGGCGTCTCCGGGGTGGATGCCGACCTGATTACGGCCCGGCGGCGACCGCCGGTGAAGGTGGTGGACGACGACGGGGTCACGCGCGAGGTGGATTACGGGCACGTGGGGGACGTGGATCGGGTGGACCCCCGGGTGCTCAGCACTCTGCTCTCGGCCCGGTTCATGCCGGTCGTGGCCAGCCTCGCCGGGGATGGGGAGGGCAACGTCTACAACGTCAACGCCGACACGGTGGCGGAATCGCTGGCGGTCGCGCTGAAGGCGCAAAAGCTGATCTTTCTCACCGGCGCCCCGGGTGTGCTTCGCGACCGGAGCGATCCCTCCAGCCTCGTTACCTTCGCCGACCCGGACGACCTGGCGACGCTGATGTCGAGTGGGGCCCTGGCTGGAGGCATGCGTCCCAAGGTGGAGGCCTGCATTCGCGCCGCGACGGGCGGGGTGGAGCGCACCCACATCATCGATGGCCGGCTCCCCGATTCCATCCTGCTCGAGGTGTTCACCGGCGCGGGGTGCGGGACCATGATCGTCGGCCGGAAGGAAAAGGCGACCTACCTTGGCGTGGACCTCGCGACCTGAGATCACCCTCCTCCGGGACCTGGTCGCGATCCACTCGGTAAGCGGGACCGAGGAGACCATCGCGCGCTGGGTGGAGGAATGGGCCCGCGCTGCGGGGCTCGACGTGAGCCGGGACGACGCGGCCGTGACATTGTCGCTGTCCGGCCGGTCGCCGGGAGGCACCCTGGCGTTCGTGTCCCACCTCGACACCGTCCCGGCGGGGGAAGGGTGGACCCGCCCCGCCTTCGAGCCCACGATCGAGGGCGACCTGATGTTCGGTCGGGGATCCGGCGACGCCAAGGCGTCGGTCTCGGCCATGTTGATGGCGGCTCGCGATCTCGCCGAGGCTGGCGGCCCGTCCCGGGGCCGGCTGTTCGTCGTGCTGGGGTATGAGGAGGAGACCAGGCTGACCACCATGGGGACCGCGGTCCGGCGGCTGGGAGCGATCGATGCGGCGGTGGTTGGGGAGCCGACCAACCTCGGCTACGCGATCGCGCAGCGCGGATTGATGATGGTGGACCTGGTGGCGCGGGGGACCCAGCGCCACGCCGGCTATGCCGCCGACAACCCCGACTTCACCAACGCCATCGTGGAGCTGGGGCGCAATATCGCGCGCTTGCCCTCGTTGTTTCGCGACCGGATTCACCCCGTGCTGGGCCTGGCGACCGCCACCCCGACGATGGTTGAAGGAGGCATCAGCCGCAACGTGACGCCGCCGGTCGCTCGCGCGGTGCTCGACGTTCGTAGCACGCCGAGCTGGACTCACGAGGAGCTCGCGGAGGCGCTCCGCGATGCGCTGGATGTCGAGGTGATCGTGACCTCGGACCGGCTGGTACCCTGCGAAACACCCGACGGGTCGCGTCTGCTGCAGGCGGCGCTTCGGGTCCGTCCCCAGGGGGTGCCGTTCGGCTCCCCAACCTGCTCCGACTGGGTGTTCCTGCGGGACCGCGATGCCATCAAATGCGGCCCGGGCACCAGCCGGCGCTCGCATACCCCGGACGAGTGCGTGGACCTTCCGGAGGTCTCGGAGGCACGGCTCTTCTACCGCCAGCTTGCGGAGGCCTACCTCTCATGAGCAGACCGAAGCGGACCGGTGGACCGGCGGACCGGCGGACGAGCGAGCAACCAACGAGAACCCTCTGGGCGCCCGGCGGATCGCTGGATCGCCAGATGCTCGATTACACCGCCGCCGAGGATCGGCTGTGGGATGGTCGGCTGATCGCGTGGGACATTCTGGGAAGCCTGGGGCATATCGAGGGCCTCAAGGCCTCGAGGCTGCTCACCCCGGGCGAGTACCAGCGACTGCGGGCAGGGCTTCGCATGGCGCTCCGCGCGGTCGATGAGGGTCGGCTCCAGGTGACGCCGGAGCACGAGGATGTGCACACGGCGGTGGAGGACTGGCTGGTCCAGCAGGTCGGGCCGGTCGGCGAGCGGCTGCATACCGGTCGGTCGCGCAACGATCAGGTGGCGTGCGACCTCCGATTGTACCTCAAGGACCGCCTGTTGCTGCTCGCCGGCGACGCGCTCGACCTCGCGGAGAGCCTGCTGGTGTTCGCGCAGAAGTACCAGCGGGTGCTGTGGCCAGGGTACACCCACACCCGGCGGGCCATGCCGTCCTCGGCCGGTTTGTGGGCCTCGGCGTTCGCGGAAGGGCTCCTCGATACCGTAGAGACCGCTCCAGCCGTCTGGGCCAAGCTGAATCGCTCCCCGCTGGGCAGCGCTGCCGGCTACGGGGTCCCCCTGCCGCTCAAGCGTGAAGTCACGGCGCGAGCGCTGGGATTTGGCCAGGTGGAGGGCAACGTGGCCCTGGTCCAGAACGGCCGAGGGAAGCTGGAGGCACTGGTGCTGTTCTGGTGCACCCAGCTGGGCCACGAGCTCGCCAAGCTCAGCACCGACGTGATCCACTTCTCCTCCGACGAATACGGGTTTCTGATCATCCCGCCGGACCTCGCGACCGGATCCAGCATCATGCCGCACAAGCGGAATCCGGACCTCTTCGAGCTGACCCGGAGCCGCGCCGCGGCGCTGGAGGGCGACCTGATCACCGTCCTGCAGGTCCGGTCGAAGCTGGGGAGCGGCTATCACCGGGACTTCCAACTCCTGAAGGAGCCGGTGATGCGAGGGGTGGATCGGCTGGAGGGGATGCTGTCCATGCTCGCCGTTGCAGTGCCTAGGCTGGCGGTGGACAGGGTGGTGGCGCGCAACATCCTGAGCGGGGGACCGCTGGCAACTGACGAAGTGATGCGTCGGGTGGAGGGAGGAAGCCCGTTCCGGTCGGCATACCGGGAAGTCGCCGCCGCCATCAAGGAGGGCGACTGGTGGCGAGAGCCCGCGACCGATGAAATCATCCGCCGGCGCCGGAGCACCGGTGGGCTGGGCAACCTGGGGCTTCCGGCCGTACGGGCCCGGCTGCGCGCCGGTCGTGCCTGGGTGGTGCGTGAGCAGCGCCGGTTCGACGCAGCCCTGGCCGCGCTCGCCGGCCGGGGAAAGGGAAGCGGGCGACCATGAGCAGCGGCCGGCGCAAGCGACACCTGAAGATCCTGGAGCTGATCAGCACCCGGCCGATTCGGACCCAGGAGGAGCTGGCAGAAGCGCTTGCCACCGCCGGCTGGAAGGTGACGCAGAGTTCGGTGAGCCGCGACATCGCGGCGCTCAAGCTGGCGAAGGTGGATGGCGCCTACCAGCGGCCGACGCGGATCGTGGCGGAGCCGGAGCATCCTGACGAGCGCCGGATTTCGGAAGGGGTTCTGGCCGCCGATCCTGCCGGCGAGGCGCTGCTGGTCCTGCATACTTCGGCCGGCGAGGCCAACCGGGTCGCGGTTGCCATCGATCGGCTGGCCTGGGGCGACGTGATCGGAACCATCGCCGGCGACGACACGATCTTCCTGGCCGTCAAGAATCACCCGGCTCAGCAGAGGGTCCTGAGCCGGCTCCGCCGGCTGGCCGAGGTCGGGAAGTAGCAGCCCCGGCCTCGCAGAAGTCGCCCTCTCCATAACCTCCGACCCCACTTCCTGAATGCTCCATCTTGCGCCCAGCAGGATGGGCGGGCATGCTCTCGGCGAAGCCTTGTCCCCGTGGACGATCCTGCATGGAGCGGCGATGATCGCGATCCCAGGCGGCCTTTCGAGGTGAGCATCGCCGAAAACTTCCTCCGCGACCTTGCTTTGGTGCTGGTCGCCGCAGCGCTGACCACCGTTTTGTTCCAGCGACTCAGGCTCCCGGTGGTGCTCGGCTACCTGGTGGCCGGGTTCCTGGTTGGACCGCGCACGCCCCCACGCCTTATCTCCGATGAAACGACTATCCACACGCTCTCAGAGCTGGGTGTCGTCCTGCTCATGTTCAGCATCGGCCTCCAGTTCAGGGTGCGACAGGTGGTTGCGCTCGCTCCCACGGCGGGCGTGACAGCCGCGGTCGAGGTAAGCCTGATGCTGGGCCTTGGTTACCTGGCCGGACAGCTGCTGGGCCTGGGGCCCGCGGCCAGCCTGTTTGTCGGGGGAGTGGTCGCGATCTCAAGCACGATGATCATCGCCAAGGTCCTCGAGGAGCATCCGGCGGAGCGCGAGTTTGGGGATTTTCTGTATGCCGTGCTGGTGTTCGAGGATCTTGCCGCGGTCATCCTGATCACCCTGCTCACTGCGCTCGGGTCGGGAACCGCGGTCACCGCTACCGTGGTCGGCCGGATCACGGGCGGGCTGCTGATCGTCCTGTTCGCGATGCTGGTCGGCGGGATGCTGATCGTGCCACGGGCAGTGCGCGCGGTCGCGAGGCTCTGGAAGCCCGAGACGATGCTGGTGGCCAGCGTGGGTCTGTGCTTCGGCATGGCGGCGCTGGCGCAGGCGGCCGGCTATTCGGTGGCCCTGGGAGCGTTCCTGGCCGGGTGCCTGGTGGCGGAATCGGGCTCCGGCCGGCAGGTGGAACACGAGATCCGACCGGTGCGCGACATGTTCGCGGCGATCTTCTTCGTCGCGGTCGGAATGCAGTTCGACGTGGGGCAGTTTGCCGCGAACTGGCCTCTCGCGGCGGGGGTTGCTTTGTTGGTCATCGTCGGGAAGCTGATCGGCGTGTCGGTGGGAGCGTTCCTCGCGGGGCGGGGCGTGCGGGCCGCCGTGCAGACCGGGATGAGCATGGCGCAGATCGGGGAGTTTGCGTTCATCATCGCGGCCACGGGCCTCCAGCTCGGTGCCGCCCCACCACAGCTCTACGCCATCGCCATCGCGGCCTCGGCGATCACCGCCTTCACGACACCCTGGTGTGTCCGGTTTGCCGAACCCCTGGCTGCCTGGGTTGACCGGAAACTCCCCCATCGGCTGCAGACCTTCGCATCGTTGTATGGCTCCTGGGTCGAGATGCTCCGCCACGTCCCCCAGCCGGTGACTCCTGGACGACGTATCCGCCGGTCCCTGCGCTTCCTCCTCCTGGATGCGGTCGTGGTCCTCGCCGTAGTTGTGACCTACGCCTACCTTCTCAGGCGGCTGCGGGAGGGGACGCTGGGTGCCGCCTTTCTTCCGACGGACATGGCCCGGCCGCTGCTCGCGCTCTCGGCCCTGGTGCTTATCGCTCCGTTTGTGCTGGGCATCGTGAATGTGGCACGTGGGCTGGGGCTGGAGCTCGCCGCTCTCGCGTTGCCTCCGGTGCCCCCTGGGCAAGTGGACAACGCCTTGGCTCCGCGGCGCCTCTTGGCGGTGACCCTGCAGATGGCGGCAGTGCTGCTGGTGGGCGTCCCGCTCACCGTGGCGTCCTTGCCGCTGGTGCCGGCATTCAGCGGCATATGGGTGCTGGCGGGTGCCCTGGTGCTGCTGGGGATCGGCTTCTGGCGCAGCGCGCGGGACCTCGAAGGCCACTTCCGGGCCGGCGCCGAGTTGGTGGTCGCAGCACTCGCCAAGCAATCCCGGGCGGAGCTGCCCAGCGTCGATCTGGCGCGCCAGCTGCTGCCTGGGCTTGGGGATTTCACGGCGGCGCGGGTGGCCAAGGGGAGCTCAGCCGATGGCCAGACCCTCGGCGATCTCAACCTTCGCGGGCGGACCGGCGCCACGGTGGTTGGGATACTGCACGGCGAGACCCGCACCCCGTTCCCCGAAGCCGAGGCCCGCCTGACAGCTGGAGACCTCGTGGCTCTCACTGGAAGCCACGACGCGATCAGGGCGGCGACGGAGATTCTGGAGGGGAGGGAGCTAGGGGCGGGCAGGCGGGCAGGCGGGTAGGCGGGCAGCGTCAGGCGTCAGCAGTTAGCGTTAGCTAGCAACTATCAGCTATCGGCTATCTGCTATCGGCTGAACGCTGAACCCTCACGCTGACATCGGATGGCCAGCACAAGAACCGCAAACACTTCTCACTCGCATGCGTCTCGCCTGGACACTCTTCTTCGTCGCGCTCCTCGCGGCCTGTCACCGCACCACGGCGACACTGCCGCCGGAGCTGAGCAGTCGCTTCCAGGCGGAAAGCGTCGTACGGCGGGCCGACGATCTGGTCTTCCGCTACACCTACTACTCGCGGAGCACCCGCGGAACCCGCTGGGAGGACCGCGATGCCTCCATCATCGTCACGAGACGGAGCGTCTTCATTCATAAGAATGAGAAGGTGGGCCTGGACCTGACCCCCGCCAGCCGCAAGGCCAACGACGTGCGTCGGGAAGGCGATCGGGTGATCATCAGCTCGGGGAGCGGGCAGTCGCGCGTATCGTGGTCGTTCCGGGCGCCGGAGGATGGGGAGGGGTGGGCCAGGGACATCCGGGCGGTGATCGGGAAGGGGGAGTAGGGTGGGAACCGGGACAGCCCTCAGCGCATTGATACCTACGCACCGGCCGGGGCCGCTCTCACGGGGAGGGCGGGCGCCGGCGCGACCATGCGGAGGATGTCATGCGATTTGCCAGGCTTGTCACCGGGCTCCTGCCCGTCATTGTCCTGATCGGCTGCGTCGGCTCGGTGAATCCCGATGCACCACGCCGGCTGATCAACGTCGACCAGCGCGGGGTAGCCCTTCAGGGTTACGATCCGGTGGCCTACTTCACCGACAACAGGCCGGTCAAGGGTGACAGCGCCTTCGCGTCGACCTACAACGGCGGGACCTACTTCTTCGTCTCGGCCGACCACAAGGCCATGTTCGATCAGAGCCCGGCGCGCTACGAGCCCCAGTTCGGCGGCTACTGCGGCTACGCCGCTTCGATCAACAAGGTGAGCCCAATTGGGGTGGAGTGGTTCGAGATCCTCGACGGTCGCCTGGTGCTGCAGCACAACGAAAAGGCCCGGAAGCTGTGGCACAAAGACGTGCCCGGCAACCTCGTCAAGGCCGACGCCAACTGGCCGGACTTGGTGCGGCGAAAGGGGAAGCCGATCTGAGGAAGGAGGTCCGGTCCCGATGATGACGCCAGAGGAACGGAACCACAGAGGCACAGAGACACAGAGAGAGGCGCCGTGACACATTGCTCCGTGTCTCTGCGCCTCTGTGGTTTGCCTTCTCCTGGCGCCCCAGAGATTTCGTAGGCTGTCAGTACCACCCCTCCGGGGCACCCTTGTACTCCTGGATCGTATTGCCGCCGTCCACGACCAGCATCTGCCCGGTGATATAGCTCGCCTCGCGTGAGGCCAGGAAACTGATCACCGCCGCTACTTCGTTCGGCGTGCCGGGGCGGCCCGCCGGCGTGTTGGTCCCCGCCGCGAGCTCGGTGTCGGTCGACGAGGCGGTCGCGATCCAGCCGGGTGCGACCGCGTTCACGGTGACACCATGGCGCGCCGCTTCCAGCGCCAGCGCACGGGTGGCGCCTACCATGGCGGCCTTGGCGGCCGCATACGGCGCCGACCGCGGATTGGCGACCAGCGGCCCGGTGACCGACGCCACATTGACCACTCGCCCGAACCCGCGGGTCATCATGGCGGGGAGCAGGGCGCGGGTCACCCCGACGGCAGTCAACAGATTGCGCTCCAGGGAGCGGATCCAGTCCGTATCGCTCAGCGTGACGAAGTCGCCGGTGATTTCTGGGCTTCCGACCTGGGCCAGTCCTGCGTTATTGACCAGGACGTCCACGTGCCCGTGCTGCCGGATCACCTCGTCGATCAGGGCCGCCCGGGCGGACCCGATGGTCAGATCGGCGATGTGGCCAGTCGCGGCCATGCCGGTCTGTCGCAGCTCCTTTGCCCGTTCGCGAATCCGGGCCGTGGTGCTGGTCACGGCCACGGTGGCACCGGCCCGGCCCAGCAACTTGGCGGTCGCAAAGCCGATCCCGGCCGGGCTCCCGGCGCCGCTCACGAGGGCGGTCAGACCTTCGAGGGAAAAGATGGCTCATGCCCCCGGGTGCGAGACAATTTTGGCGAGTGTGGACGGAGCACCGGCGTCATGACCGGATCCGCCGGATCTGAGGCACTTCCAGCAGCTGTATGCCATCGGCGGGATGCTCGACCGCCCAAACCAGCGCGCGGAGCATCTGGCCCACCGTGACCAGCCCAAGTCGTCGGGCGGTGTCTCGGCTGCTTGGGAACAGAGATGCAAGCCAGTAGCCGGGAACCAGTACCACGGGCCACCAGTGTCCCGGTCCTAGCACATACCAGGGCCGGATCATGGTGGCAGAGAGGCCGCTCTCCCGGATCAGCGCTTCCCCCCGGACCCGTGCGGCCACATATGCCTGCATGACCGGAGCGGGCTGTGCCACGCTGACGTACACGAAATGCCGGACTCCTGAAGTGAGGGCAGCCGGCACGGCGGCCGCCACCGATGCGAGATCAACCCGCAGGAAGTCCTGAGCCTTGGCGGGGCTGGGTCGGGGGACCCCGACCAGATGGACGAAGGTGTCGGCGGGCGGCACCGACGCGGCGAACGAGAGTCCGTGGAGCGCATCTCCGAACACCGCCGCTGTTCCCGCCGGAAGCCGCGTCTCGGATCCCGGTCGCACCAGCGCGCGAACCCGATGGCCGCGCGCTGTGAGGTGCGGAATCAGCCTCCGGCCGATGTAGCCGGTGCCGCCGGTGATGAATACCTCGTGCGTTGGTGAGACCTGGGGCACGCGGCTAGAATGTCGCCGGGCCGCCCGCGGCGCAACCGGATGGAGCCTTCAGCCCTGTGGCGATCGCCCGGTGACCTCGATCACGAGCCGCGGCCGAGCAGCCCGCCGGTCCCGCCGTAACGCAACATGGTTATTTCCGCCATGATCGCGAGCGCCGTCTCTGCCGGCGTGCGCCCGCCGAGGTCTACCCCAATGGGCCCATGGAGCCGGGCGAGATCCTGCTCCGTGAAGCCCTCCCTCCGCAGCCGCTCTCGCCGGGCGGCCTGGGTCTTCCGCGATCCGATGGCGCCGATATAGGCCGCCTGGCTCCGGAGGGCCAGGTCGAGCGCAGGCTCGTCGAACTTGGGGTCGTGCGAGAGCACGCAGACGTAGGTCGCCCGGTCGAGGCCTGCCTGCTCAAAGGCCTGCTCGGGCCAGGCGACCAACAGGCGATCCGCTTCCGGAAAGCGCTCCCGGGTGACAAAGGCCTGCCGGCCGTCAGCCACCGTGGTATGGTAACCGAGCGATTTGGCGAGTGGCACCAGCGCCATGGCGATGTGTACCCCGCCGAAGATCACCAGCTTGGGACGCCGGGCAAACACCTCGAGAAAGATCGCGGCGGTCCCCCCCTCCGGTGCGGCCACCTCGACGGTTGTGCTGGCCTCGCTCCGAAGCGCGGCCCGAGCCGCCTCGGCGACGGCCGGGGCGATCCAGCGATCCGCTTCGGCTGCCTCGACGGTGCCGTCCTCTCTGAGTACGGCCGAGCCGCCGAGCCGCCCTGAAGGACTCCCTCGCGCCCGGGTCGCGCTGGGGCGCTCCCGAGGGGCGCTCGGTCGCCGAGCCGCCCTGAAGGCCTCCCTCGCGCCCAGGTCGCGCTCGCGTGCTCCCGAGGGGCCCTCGGTCGCCGAGCCGCCGACGTCGATTACGGTGGCGACGACCACTCCTCCTTCTCCCCGCGCGGCCGCGAGGATTTCCGGCCGGACGGTCGGCTCCACGAAAACCTTGATCGTGCCCCCGCAGGCGAGCCCGACTTCCCAGGCTCGTTCGTGGCTCACGCCGAAGGTGACCAGCCTGGGCGCTCCGCTGCCCATGGCCTTCACGATCTCCTCCGCGGTCGCGCTCTCCACGCAGCCGCCTGAGACCGAGCCCGCGATCCGCCCGTCGTCGGTCGCCAGCAGGCAGGCGCCCTCGGGCCGCGGTGCCGACCCCCAAACGCTGGTCACAACAGCACGGCCCACGGTTCTGCCGGACCGCTCCAGCTGTTGATAGTCATCCAGGAGGTCTCGCATCAGGCCGTTCCACGGGGTGGCGGGGACTGTATCGGTGGTCAACGTTAGCGGGCCCGCCGGTTGGCGGTAAGAGCGCGAGGCCGGCGCGCCGTCGTTCCCCATCCCGGCCATCCGATTTAGCTTTCCCCGCCGACTCCGGCCGGAGGGCCGATGCCGGGCGACCTGTGACGACGACCGGGAGCACTTGGACGTGGCCGACGCGACTGAGGCAGAGGCCCGGATCATCCGGGCGGTGGAGAGCAGCCGGGACCGAATTACCGAGCTGCTCAGGTCCTTTGTCCGGGTGCGATCGGTCACCGGCGACGAGGGGGCCATGGGTGCCGCGGTCGCAGCGGCCTTCCGGGAACGGGGCCTGGAGGTCGAGACCTGGGCTGCCACCGCCGAGGAAATGCGCGGTCATCTCGAGCACGTCGGGGAACAGGCCGGTTACGAGGGCCGGACCAACGTGGTCGGGATACGCAAGGGTGCCGGGGGCGGCCGGTCGCTGCTGCTCAATGCCCACATCGACACCGTGCCCGAGGGCGACCATGCCCTGTGGACGCAGCCGCCGTTCGCGGCCAATCTGGTAGACCGCCGGATCTACGGCCGCGGCAGCTGCGATATGAAGGGCGGACTCGCCACGCACCTCGCCGCGCTCGACGCGCTCGCCGGCTGCGGCATCCGGCTCCAGGGAGACGTCACCGTCGCGGCCACCGTCGGGGAGGAAGATGGCGGGATCGGGGCACTTTCGACGGTCCTTCGCGGCTACCGCGCCGACGCGGCGCTGGTCACGGAGCCCACCCAGCTGGCTCTGGTCACCGCCTGTGAAGGATCGGTGGTGTTCCGCATCACGATCACCGGCCGGTCCGCCCATGCCGCGACCCGGGATGAAGGGGTTTCTGCCCTGGAGAAGTTCATCCCGATCTTCGAAGATCTTCAGCGATTCGAAGCCGAGCGGAACATTACCCTGCGCCACCCTCTGTACGACGTGTATGCCAACAAGGTGCCGGTGAACGTCGGGGTGATCCGGGCCGGCAACTGGGCCTCGACTGTGCCGGAGAGTCTGGAGGCGGAGGTGCGGGTCGGATTCCTCCCGGGGGAGGAGCTGGAGGACATCAAACGGCTGGTCACCGACCGCATCATGGCGGTCGCCGCGCGCGATCCCTGGCTCAGGCAGCACCGGCCGGTCATCACCTTCTTCGGTGGTCAGTTCATAGCGGCCGAAACCCCCTCACACGCACCGATCTGCGGGGCGGTGCGTGCGGCCCACCGGCGAGTCACCCATCTGGAAGCGGCCACCGAGGCCGCGACCTACGGCGCTGACATGCGGCACTTCATTGCCTTCGGGCGAATGTCCACCGTCATGTACGGCGCCGGTGACATTCGCCTGGCCCACGGCCCCGACGAGTATATCGAGGTCGAGGAGCTGCTGACGGCGGTGAAGGTGGTGGCGGTGTTGTTGGTGCAATGGTGCGGGGTGGCGTAACTGCGGGGAAGGGGGAACGGGGGTTAGGGAACGGGGAACGGGGAACGGGAGAAGCCCGTCAGGAAAGTGATTGCCGTTCTCCGCTGGAGATTTTCCCTTAGAGCTCTTCCCGTTCCCTATTCCCCGTTCCCCGTGCCCCCCCGGACCACACCCGCCCTACGACGTCGCAGCCCCGTTCCCCTTTCCCCATTCCCCCCAACAGCTCCCCCAGCCGTTCCAGTGAGGCGACGCTGGCACAGGGCAGGAAGTGGTGCACGTGGGGCAAGGCGGCCTGGAGGCCCAGGGTCGTCGGCTGGAACCCTTCGCGAGAAGCGAACGGGTTCAGCCAGACCAGGCGATGGCAGGAACGCCTGAGCCGGGCCATCTCGGTTGCCAGGGTCCGGGGATCGCCGCGCTCCCAGCCGTCGGAGACGAGTAGCACGACGGCGCCGCTTCGGACGGTGCGGCGCACCCAGCGGAGATTCAGCTGGCGCAAGCTTTCACCGATCCGGGTTCCCCCGCTCCAATCCACCACCGTATGCGACACCCGGCGGAGCGCCTCATCGGCGCTCCGGGTGCGCAGCTGGCGGGTGATGCGGGTCAGCCGGGTGCCGAACACGAACACTTCGAGCGGAGCGCCGGAGCGGGCGAGCGCGTGGGCAAAGCGCAGCATGAAGCGGCTGTATCGCTCCATGGAACCGCTGATGTCGCAGATCAGGACGATGGGCCGGGGGCGGCGGGTCCTTTCCAGCCAGCGCCAGACCAGGGACTGACCGCCGGTGGTGAGCGAGCGCCGTAGCATCCGTCGCATCGCCGGCCGGACTCCAGTCCGCGACAACACGCCCCGGCGGGCGGGCCGCAGAGGAAGCCGTGGCCGAAGCGCAGCCAGCATTCGCTGGGCGTCGCGTTCCTCTTCGGGGGTGAGCTCGCCGAAGTCGGCGGTACGCAGCAGCTCGGTGGTCGAGGCTTCCCGGGCCATCACCGCCGTCATCGGCTCGCGCTCCTGACCGCCCCCGGCCTCGCGCGAGAGATCCAGTCCGCCGGGGGGCCGCTCGCCCTGGCGGATGCGGGGAAGTCGGCCCGCCAGCTCGCTCGTGGCGCTTTGCCGTCTCCAAAACTGCTCAAAGGCTTCGTCGAAGAGGACCCGATCGTCCCGCCGTCGTACGAAGATGATCCGTCCGGCGGCACGGACATCGTTCTTGTGCGAGAAACCAATGGTACCGAGAACCCGGGTGAAAAGGCGGGTTTGCTCCGGAACAACCGGAAGACCGGCCCGCCTGAGCAGTCGGCCGAACAGCACACAATTGGCCGCCAGCGCCGTTCCGTCCACCTGCCCGGGGGTTTCCTCCGGTCCCATCATGTCGCGCCGGCCCGGATTTCCTGCAGCAGTGTCCGGGCGCCGCCGTTCTTCATCGCCGCGACGTCCTCCTGATACTTGAGCACTACGCCCAGCGTCTCCTCGATCTGTCCGGCGTCCAGCCGACGCGCACCCAGCGCCATCAGGGCGGCGGCCCAGTCGAGGGTCTCGGCGATCCCGGGGATCTTGGTCAGGTCGGCAGCCCGGAGTCGCTGGATGAAAGCGACGACTTCGCGCGCCAGCGTCTCCGGGATATCAGGCTGACGCGCCAGCAGGATGGTCAGCTCCCGGTCCGCGCCAGGGTAATCGATCCACTGATAGAGGCAGCGACGCTTGAGAGCATCGTGGATTTCCCGGGTGCGGTTGGAGGTGAGGATCACGCGCGGAGGGCGCTTGGCGCGAAGCGTGCCGATCTCGGGGACCGTCACGGCGAAGTCGCTCAGCAGCTCGAGCAGGAAGGCCTCGAACTCCTCGTCGGCGCGATCCACCTCGTCGATCAGCAGCACCGGTGGTTCGCCGTTCGAGCTCTCCAGCGCCCTGAGCAGCGGCCGGCGGATCAGGAACTCCTCGCTGAAGATGTCCCGGGTGGCAGCAGATTTCGCTTCCCCGCGGGCCTCCAGCAGCCGGATCTCGAGCATCTGCCGGGGATAGTCCCACTCGTACACCGCCGTACTGACATCGATTCCCTCGTAGCATTGCAGCCGGATCAGCTCGCTGCCCAGCACCTTCGCCAGGACCCGGGCGAGCTCGGTCTTGCCGACCCCGGCTTCCCCCTCGAGCAGCAGAGGCCGTTCGAGGGAAAGCATGAGGAAGACCGCCGTGGCCAGCTCGCGGTCGGCGACGTAGCCCTCCGCCTGGAGGCGGGTCTGGATCTGCTCGATCGACAGGGACATCGACGCTCTTGGTTGCGTTGGGAGTGCCCAGTGCCCAGGGCCCAGAATTGTAGCCCACTGGGCTCTGGGCACTCGGCACTGGGCACTCACGCGGGTGATTCTAAATCTCGGGCGTAATCGGGGAACCGAAACCGCATCTCCTGCCCCAGCAGACCGCCATGCCCCAGGTCAGCGAGGGTATCGGCGGAGAGCCGTTCGCCGGTGAGCAGCCGGGGAAGCACCAGGTCCGCCGCGGTCGCCATACTGAACATCCCGCACTGCGGAAGCCCCAGCAAGGTCGCCTCCCCTACGGCACCGAGCCAGATCATCGACCCGGGATGGGCGGGGACTCCGCGGCGGAGCACCTGCCCCGCGACCCTTTCCAGTGCCTCATACATCGGGGACAGCGGGTCCCCCGCGGAGACCCCGCCAACCAGAATGAGCCGAATGTTTCGTTCGCCGGTCAACTGGTTGAGAGCCAGCACGAGTTGGCCTACCGCCTCGGAGTGGTCGTCGTCGGCGACCTGGGTCACCCCGGCGAAGCGTCCTCCCAGCGACACCACTTTGGTCCTGGCGGCATTCTCGAATCGCGCCAATGCGCTTGCCGTGAGCGACTCCACCGCGATGGCCGCGACCTCGATGTCCAGGTAAGGTGCCACGGTGACAAGCGGTGGGTGCGACCGCGCAACTGCTTCCCCGGCCTCCACCCGGGCCGCCTCGACAAGGTGCGGGGCGACCTTGGCGCCTCCTACCAGCTGCCCGGCGCGGACCGCCTGGCCGTGGAACAGGGTGAACACTTCGAGCGGATCGATGCGGTTAAGCTCGGCCAGCGCGTCGATCCGGACTCGGAGCACCCCGTCGACGCTCGCCGCCAGGTTTACCCGGCTCTGTGTCGGGGAGCCGATGGTAATCCCTGGTCCCGCGACCGCCCGGGCGAGCCGGAGCGCCGCCTCGTCCTCGTGCAGGTCCCCCGACTCGGCCCAGCCGAGCCGCAGGGGCCTGGTCAGGGCTCCCCGACGTGCAGCCAGGCCTAGGGTCTCGGCCACGGTGGCATCCACGCGGGTTCCCTTGGCGATGAGTGCTTCCCCCAGTCGCACCGGCCCGAGCAACACCGCTCCGATCAGACGACTGGTGCCGGCGGCGGCCTCTGTCGGAGAGACCTGTTCGCTGCGCATACGGTTCCACCTGGGGCGAAACCCGTTGGCCGGCAGGCGGCGGGTCCGCTGCCGAAAGGGCCCGGCGTGCCCCGCCGGGCCCCTGGTTGCCCGAGGAATACCCGAGAGGCGCTGATTTCGCTAGTTGGGGGACTCGACCTGCCGGTACAGGGCCTCGATGACCTCCCGGAAATGCTGCTCGACGAGCCGCCGCCTGACCTTGAACGTGGGGGTCAGAAGTCCGGCTTCCACGGTCAGCTCCTCGCCCAGCACCGCGATCTTCTTGGGCCGCTCGAACTGGGCAAGATCCTGGAGGCGGCCCAGGGTCTCGCGCTCCAGAAGTTCCATGACCGGTCCTTCCCGGCAAAGGCGCGTCCGGTCGCTGGCCAGAATTCCGTGCTCGGCCGCCCACAGCCGGAGTCGCTCGAAATCGGGTACTACCAGCATGGCGGGGAACGGGCGGCGATCGCCGACCATGATCGCCTGCGCCACGAACGGTGACAGCTGCGTACGCCCTTCGATCGGCTGGGGAGCGAGCTTCTTCCCACCTGTAGTCACGATCAGGTCCTTGATCCGGTCGGTGATCCGCAGATACCCGTCATCATCGAAAGCCCCCACATCGCCGGTGTGGAGCCACCCCTCCGCATCGATGGCCGCCCGAGTCGCGTCTGGATTGTTCCAGTATCCCTGGGTGACGCTGGGTCCGCGAGCAAGGATTTCTCCTTCCGCTCCGATGCGCAGCTCGACCCCCGGATAGGGCAGACCGACGGTCCCCAGTCGCCAGTTATTGGGACCGTTGGCCGCCAGAACCGGTGAGCTCTCCGTGAGACCGTACCCCTCATACAGCGGTATGCCCGCCCCCAGGAAGAACCGCCCCACGACGGGTGAGAGCGGCGCTCCACCGCAGATCATGGTCTCCAGCCGGCCGCCGAGCTGCCGGCGGATCTTGCTGAAGACCAGCAGGTCGGCCAGGAAATACTGGAGCCTGAGCCCAACGGAGGGCTTGCGGCCCGCGGCACGGTGGTCGACCGTCGCCCCGCCGACTCGGGCGGCCCAGCGGACCAGGACACCCTTGAGGCCGGAACTGCTCATGACCTTGCCGTACACTTTGTCGAACAGCCGCGGCACGGCGATCATGACCTCCGGCCGCACTTCCAGCAGGTTCGCGGGCACGCTGGGGATCGACTCGGCGTAGGCGATCGTCACCCCGTTATCCCAGCAGTAGTAGTCCCCCGCCCGCTCCAGCACGTGAGAGAGGGGCAGCAGCGAGAGGGCAACCATGCCGGGCCTGACCGGCAGCGAGCCGTGCTGCCTGGATGCCGCGATCATCGCGGCAATGTTGTAGTGGGTGAGAATCACTCCTTTGGGCGTACCGGTGGTTCCCGAGGTGTAGATGATGGTGGCAAGGCTCTCCGGCCCGAGACCCAGGGCCCGCTTGCGGAGCGCGCGGCTGGAATTGTCGAAAACCTCGGAGCCCGATTCCAGGAGCCGGTCGAGGGACTGGATGCCGCCGCCTTCTGTATCCCGGTCAAAGCCAAACACCCGTTCCAGCGCCGGTAACTGCGAGCGCAGCGGAAGGATCTTCTCGAGCTGTGCGACGGAGGAGGCGAAGACCGCGCGGGCCCCGGAGTCCCTCAGAATGAAGGCGACCTGATCGGCCGGCAGCGTGGGGTAGACCGGGACAACGACCAGGCCGAGTGCCAAAGCGGCGTAGTCTACGACGGCCCATTCCGGCCGATTCTCCGACAGAATGGCCACGCGATCTCCCGGTACCAGCTTGCAGCCCATGAGCAGGAAGGCGGTGTGGGCGACCTGCAGCTCCACCTCACGGTAGGTCAGGCTCTGCCAGCGGCCCTCCCGCTTGAAGCGCAACGCTTCGTGGGGTCCGAAGCGGTCGATGGCCTCGAAGAAAATCCGGTTGATGGTGTCCCGTTCGAAGGGCTGGAGCGGGACGGCTGGGGATCTCACATCCGGAGCGACGGCTGTCATGCGGACCTGCCTGGGCAGCGCTGGAGCTGAAGTTCCGACCCCACGAGGGCCATTCCGGGCGCCACCCTGGTCCCAGGGGCGAGGGCGGGGTCGGCCTGAAGGTGCTCCTAGGTAACACCGCCCCTCTTAAGATCCCGTGAAGGAAAGCTGTGACTTGCCGCGCCCCTGCGAGGGGACTCGGCTCATCGCGTACTCCGCCAGCGCCGTAATGGTGAGGCTGGGGTTTACCCCGGGATTCGCCGGCATGATCGAGCCGTCGATCACGTAGAGGCCCGGGTAGCCGTGCACCTGGCAGTCCGCCCCGATGACCCCCTCCTCCGGGGTCCGCCCGAAGGTGACTCCACCCAGGATGTGGGCGGTCATGGGAATGTTGAGGAGTCCTTCATTGACGGATCCCAGCGCGATCCCGTTGGTGCGCTCGGCGAAGGTTCGGGTCACCCGGTGACCGATGGCGATCTGGCCCGGAGTCGCCGCTTCGGGATCCGGCTCGGAAACCAGGTCTTTCCGGAGGCCGGTGAACAGGCTCCGCCCGAGGCGCAGCCGAATCCGGTTGTCTTCCCACTGCATGGCGAGAATGATGGTCGTCCGTTGGGCCCAGCCGGGCAGGACGTGGGTTCTGAGGAAGTCACCCGGTCTTCGCAGGATGTCCAGCAGCGACTGTCCGAGCCGCGAGGCGAAGCCGCCCGATTCGATCATCGGGCCGCCGAGCAACCGCATCGCCGAGGATCCGGCGGGGTAGCGCACCGGCTCGATGCTGGTCACGGGGTCGGCGCGGAAGATCGAGGTGATGGCGATGCCCTTCGAGTAGTCGATCGTGTCGGTCCGGGCCACGCTGCCCAACAGCGCCTCGTTGTTGGTTCGTACCTGGTCGCCCAGCCGGGGGGAGAGCGCCGGCAGGGAGCGGGTGACTTCGCGACAGCGGAACAGGAGCCGCAGCGTTCCGAGCGTGCCGGCGGAGACGATTACGTTGCGGGCTCGCAGCGCTGGTCTGCCCGGATGGCTCCACCCGGTAGTCCGGCGGTAGAGGACCTGGTAGCGGGCGCCATCCGGCTCCGGCCCCCGCAGCGGGCGGATATCGCGCACGGTTGCCTCGGGCGTGATTTCCGCGCCCCAGCGCTCCGCAAAGTGGAGGTAGTTCTTGGGCAGGGTGTTCTTGGCATTGTGGCGGCAGCCGACCATGCAGGCGCCGCAGTAGGTGCAACCGCGCCGCGCCGGCCCTTGACCGGCGAAGTAGGGATCGGGCACCTCGCGCCCCTCTTCGCCCGGCCGGCCAAAAAACGTCCCCACCGGCACGGGGCGGAAGCTGTCGCCCCGGCCGAGCTCCGTGGCGATTCGTCGCAGCTGCTCGTCCGCAGGTCCGAGTCGCGGGTTCTCGGTGACGCCGAGCATCCGCCTGGCCGTAGCGTAGTGAGGCCGGAGCTCGCGGCCCCAGTCCAGAGGCCGCTTCCAGGCAGGAGAGTCGAAGGCCTCCTCTCCGGGTTCCATCAGCACGTTGGCATAGCCGAGGCTGCCACCGCCCACTCCGGCGCCGTGCAGCACGAACACGTCCCGGAACGGGCTGATCTGGAGGATGCCATAGCAGCCTACCGATGGGGCCCAGAGGTACCGCGGCAGATTCCAGGTAGTCTCGGCGAAGTCCTGGTCCTCGAAACGACGACCGCGCTCCAGCACCAGGACGCGGTAGCCCTTTTCCGCGAGCCGCATGGCGCAGACGCTGCCGCCGAAGCCCGAACCGATGATGATGTAGTCGTAGGTTTCCGGCACGCCGAAGCGTAGGCTCTCCCCACAGGGGCCGCAAGCCGAACGAAGGGGGAACGGGGAACGGGGAACAGGGAACGGGGAACGGTGGATTAGTGAGGGGTAACGGAAATCGCGGACCTCGCGAGCCCTTTCCCCGTTCCCCTTTCCCCGTTCCCCTTTCCCCGTTCCCCTTTCCCCTTTCCCCTTTCCCCTTTCCCCGTTCCCTGTTCCCCGTTCCCTGTTCCCCGTTCCCCGTTCCCCCTTTCCCCAACGTCGGGTTGGCCGACTTCCCCGTGGGTGATAGAATGGCCGGGATCGTTGTGAATCTCTCTTCTTGAACGGGGCTTCATGGTGCTGCTCGACCGGCTCGCGACCTGCCAGCTGATCGTCGTCACCGGCAAGGGTGGCGTGGGCAAGACCACCATCGCCGCGGCGATCGGACGGTTGCTCGCGGCGCGCGGACGACGGACCCTGCTCCTTGAGGTCGATCCGCGCGAGAGCCTGCATCAACTGCTCGGCACCGAGCCATCCGGCGGCAGCATCCTGAAGGCCGGGGCAAGGCTGTTCGCCCAGAATCTGCAAGCGCGCGCCGTGATCGAGAGTCTGGTGCGCGAGAAGGTGCCGATCGGGGCCTTGGCGAGGAAGATCATCGCCAGTCCGGTGTTCCAGCATTTCGCCGACGGCGCCCCGGGCCTCAAGGAGATGTCGGTACTCGGCTACGCACTCCGCACCGTCGAGGGCGACTACCGCCACAAGGCGGACGTGGTCGTGCTCGACGCCCCCGCGACCGGTCACGGCGCGTCCATGTTGGCGGCACCGCTGGTCCTCGCCGACGCGATCGAGGGCGGTCAGCTCGGCGAGATGGCGGGCGATCTGGCGGAGTTCATTGCCAATCCGAAGCGATGCGGTGTGGTGCTGGCCGCGCTTGCAGAGGAAATGCCGGTCCAGGAGGCGATCGAGCTCATCGCGCTCCTCAAGGCACGGCTGGGCCGGCCGCCGGAATTGGTGATCGCCAACGCCTTGTATCCCGAGTTCCCGGCAGGGCGGGCCGGCGGGCCGGCAGCCGGGCGGGCCGGTACGGCGGTCACCGCGCAGGCGCTGAGCGACCTCCTCGAACTCTGGCGCCAGCGCCGGGAGGTCAACGAGCGCGAGCTGAAACGACTGCGCCGCTCGTGGCGAGGCCCGCTGGTGGAGGTGCCGCTCCTTCCGTTGGACCGCGGGCCCAGGCTGCTCGGTGCCGTCACCTCGGTCCTGGCGGAGGAGCTGGGATGAATCCGGGCCTGCTCAGTCGGCGGCTGCTGGTGGTGGTCGGGGCCGGTGGCGTCGGGAAGACCACCCTGGCCGCGGCGCTGGGCTTGCAGTCCGCCCAGCGCGGTGCCGCCACCCTGGTGATGACCTTCGATCCGTCGCTCCGTCTGAAGGATGCGCTCGGCGTTGGCGAGGAGGCGAAGGACCAGGCAGTGCCCGTGAAGGCAGGAACCAGGGGCCGGCTCGAGGTGGCCCTCCTCGATGCCAAGACCACCTTCGACCGCCTGATCCGGCGTTACGCGCCGGACGCCGGGGCGGCGGAGCGGATCTTCAGCAATCGGTTCTACCGCGACCTCGCCGGCAATCTCGCAGGAATCCTCGAATACATGGCCGTGGAACGGCTCTTCGAGGTGCAGTCCGAGGGGCAGTACGATCGGATCATCCTCGATACGCCGCCCACCCGGCAGGCACTGGAGTTTCTCGAGGCTCCCGATCGGATCATGAATTTCCTGGACAGCGGTGCGGTGCGATTGGCGCTCAGGCCTTGGTGGGAGGAGAGCGGCGGGCTCGGCCGGATGCCGATGCGACTCGCGGCCAAGGCTGTGGAGCGACTGGCCGACCGGATCGTGGGGCGCCGGCTGCTGCGTGATATGGTGGAATTCTTCCGCGCCTTCAGTCCTCTGTACGATGGTTTTCGTGACCGGGCACAAGAGGTCCGCAATCTGCTCCGTGCTCCTGAGACTCTCTTCACGCTGGTGGCGGGCCCGGGCCCGGATCGAATTCCGGATACGCTGTTCTTTGCCCGCAAACTCCGGGAGGCGGGCCACCGACTCGGGCCGATCATCGTGAACCAGATACACCCCGACGCCTTGGCGGCTCGGCGAGAGGAGTTCACCAGGGCCGGTGATGCGTTCGACGTCGGACTCGATCTCTTCGCCTATCTGGGCGAGCGGGACGCGCGCGGACTGGAGCAGCTGGGCAGGCTCCTCTCGCACGAGGAGCCGCTCCTCGCGGTTCCGCTCCAGCCGGTTCCGCCGACTGATCTCACCCAGCTCGCAGCCCTGGGGCAGATTGTGCTGAGCCAGAAGCCGGTGTGAAGTCCCTGAAACCCGGCTGAAGCATTGCTCACGAAGTGTCACCCTGCAGGGCCACTCCAATCGACCATTCGTCATCGGCTTGCGAGCACGGCGGCGCCGCAGCGGGGCATGCGACAGTGAATCAAGAGTTTACCGCAACGCGGTATCGCCTCTTGACTTTTTGCCGCAATGCGGTACATTGTCTCAGTCCGAACGGGAGGCTCACAATGATCCGGCTCATCAAGCGGTACGGCGGCGGCAGCCGAAAGCTGTACGACACCGAGGAGAGCCGTTACGTCTCTCTCGACGAGATTTCGGCCTGGATTCGGGCAGGGCAGGAGTTGCAGGTAGTGGACAGTACCAGCGGCGATGACGTCACCGCCCAGACACTGGCTCAGATCATCTATGAAGATCATAAGAGGGGTCTGTCGTTCCTCCCCACCGACTTCCTTCATGACGCGATCCGGCGGGGGGGCCGGGCCATCGCCGGTGGGGTCGAGCATGTTCAGGCTGGAGTGGACCGCCTCATGCGCGCCTCGGTGGAGCGACTCAGCCCCGTCGCCGGCATGCAGGAAGAGTTGGATGTGCTGCGCGAACGACTGGCGGAGCTGGAGGCATCGCTGACGGAGCTGGAACCACCCGCCGGCGAGCGGGTGCGTAGGGCCCGACCCAAGCGGCGGCCCGCCCGCAGGGCGTAAGAGGTTTTCGGTACGGCAGTCAGGCATTCAGACATCGCAGTCCCGGCCCCAGCGGCCGGCAACCAGGAGGGCACCATGGCAGCCAAGAAGAACAGCAAGAAGGCGCGGACCGTCCCCATGCTGAAGGAGTCTGCCCACGAGATCTATCTCGCGGGGCTGGGTGCCTTCGCGATGGCCGGTGAGGAGGGCGGGAGGCTCTTCAGACAGCTGGTGAAGCGCGGCGCCGGTATGGAGAAGATCAACAAGGCCCGCATCAACAAGCTGGTTAGTCGTGCGGAAGGATTCCAGGGTGAGGCACGTACCGCGGTGTCGCGGCTCCGCACGCCGATCGAGGCGGGGATGACCAATGCCATGCACCGGCTGGGTGTGCCGACCCGCAAGGAGATCACTACGCTCACCAAGCGGGTGGAAGAGCTGACTCGCGTGGTTGCCAAGTCCAAGAGTCGCGCTCGCCACACCCGTAGGGCGCCCAAGGCTGTGGCCGCCGGCGTTTGAGCGTTGGCATGCGCCCCGCACGGCGCGGGCGGCGGGTTGCCCGGCTGGGGCTCGCTCTGGCCGGAGGGGGTCCGGCGGGCGCCGTCTATGAAGTCGGCGCTCTCCGGGCTCTCGAGGAGGCAGTTGACGGCCTCGACCTGACGCATTGCGACGTCTATGTGGGGGTGAGTGCCGGTGCTTACATCGCGGCGTTACTGGCCAACGGCCTGACGCCGTCGGAGCTGGTCCGCGGACTCATCGCTCCCCTGCCCGGCGAACCCCCGTTCGATCCGGGCAGTTTCTTTCTCCCCGCCTACCGGGAATGGGTTCGCCGCACCTTGCAGCTCCCCGGGGTCCTGGCTGATCTGGCGCTTGAACTCGCCCGGGCTCCAACGGCCGTTCTCCAGTCGCTCGCTCGACTGAGCCGGGCGCTGCCGCTGGGCCTCTTCGACAATGAGCCGATCCGCCGGCACCTGGAACGGAGCTTCCGGCTCCGGGGCCGGACCGACGACTTCCGGCAGCTGCGGCACAAGCTCTTCGTGGTCACCGCAGACCTGGAGGCGGGCAAGCCAATCGTGTTCGGGGCCAGGGGCTGGGA
>DATBLR010000055.1:0-65984 GCA_036555275.1 Gemmatimonadales bacterium
GCTCAACCGGGAGAAGCAGCTCCCGGTCGACGACGCGGTGCGCATCGCGAGGGAGGTGGCGAGCGCCCTCGACTATGCCCACCGGCACAAGGTCGTTCACCGGGACATCAAGCCGGAGAACATCCTGCTGCACGACGGCCAGGCGTTGGTCGCCGACTTCGGCATCGCCCTCGCGGTCTCCTCGGCCGGCGGCACCCGGATGACCGAGACCGGGATGAGCCTCGGCACCCCGCACTACATGAGTCCCGAACAGGCGATGGGGGAGCGGGAAATCACCGCCAGGAGCGATGTGTACGCCCTGGGCTGCGTCCTGTACGAGATGCTGGTCGGCGAGCCGCCCTTCACCGGACCCACCGCGCAGGCGATCGTGGCGAAGGTCCTCACCGAGCACGCCCGGCCTCTGCTTCCGCAGCGCCACACCGTGCCGCCGCAGATCGAAGCGGCAGTGCTGACGGCGCTGGAGAAGCTGCCGGCAGACCGGTTTGCCTCCGCGGCGGAGTTCTCGGCCGCGCTGGATGGGACGGCGGCACGGCGGCACGGGGGTCCAACTGGTCGCGCAATCCCTGCCGCCGCTCCGCCGTCCCGCCGTCCCGCCTGGATCGTCCCGGCGGCCGTCGGCGCCGCAGCTCTCATCGTCGGACTCGTCGCCGGTCGGCTGATGCGGAGCGGGGAGCTTCCTGCGGCACTCGTCGCTCGATTCACCATCAACACCAGCGGCGACCAGCCACTGAGCGGAGCGCCGATCCGCACCGTGGCGCTGTCGCCGGATGGCACTTCCCTGGTCTACGTCGGCCAGAGCGCAAAGGGGTTACAGCTCTACCTTCGCCGCCTCAACGAACTCACCGCGTCGCCGATCGCCGGCTCCGAAGGCGGCGGCGGACCGATCTTCTCTCCGGACGGCCGCTGGATCGCGTACTTCGTGGGTACCAGCGGCGCTCTGAAGAAGATCCCGCTCACCGGCGGAGCCCCTCTCACGATTCCAACCGGGAGCCAGGTGATCCAGGAGGCGGCATGGCTCGACAATGAGACGCTCATCATCACCGGGACGGACGGTTCCCTCGCCCGCCTGAACGGTGACGGCTCGACCACCCACATCGCCTCTCCCGATTCTGGACTTGGCCAGACGGCTCTGCTCCCGGCTGACGTGCTACCCGGCGGGCACGTGGTTCTGGCGGTGGCCGTGAACCAGGGGAACGCGGTCAGCCAGGCCGTAGCCGTCGACCTCCGTTCCGGTAAGCAGAAAGCGCTGCTCCAGGGGATCACCGGCGTGGGTTACGACCGCGGCTACCTCGTGTGGGTGCAGCCCGACGGGAGCCTGCTCGCAGCCCCCTTCGACCCCAGGCGTCTGGTGCTCACCGGCTCCCCAGCCACGATCGCCCAGGGGGTCCGGGTCCCGGTAGGCGGCTTCCCGCAGTTCGCTGTCTCCCAGAGTGGTTCACTGGCCTACGTCCCCGAGATCCCCTTCGACCTCGTGCTGGTGGACCGTACCGGGCGGTGGCGCGCCGTCGCGGACGTTCAGCGCCGGTTTCACAGCCCGCGCTTTTCACCCGATGGGCGTCGGATCGCGGTGGACTTCAGCCAGCAGGGAAGCCGGGACGTGTGGATGCTCGACCTGCAGCAGCGCTCGCTCTCCCGCCTGACCTTCGACAACACCGGCCACGACGTGGTGTGGATGCCCGACGGGCGCCGGATCGCCTATCTGCACTCGCACGGCGGCGCCATCGGGATCTTCCTGCGCAGCGCCGACGGGAGCGGAACGGCCGATTCCCTGCTGGTGACGACCACCAACCTGACCGCCGGATCCTTCTCGCGGGACGAGAAGACACTGGTAGTGGTGGGGACCGGAAGGAACGGGGACTTCGATCTGGACACGGTTTCCCTGACCGGCGAGCGCAAGGCTGAGCCGCTGCTGACCACCACCTTCAACGAGGGGTGGCCGGCGCTCTCGCCCGACGGCCGATGGCTGGCGTACCAATCGGACGAGTCCGGCCAGGCTGAGGTCTATGTCCGCGACTTCCGGGGGACCGGCGGCAAGGTCATCGTGTCGCAGAACGGTGGTGCCGAGCCGGTGTGGTCTCGCGACGGCCGGGAGTTGTTTTACCGCGGCTCCGCCCCCCAGGGAACACCGCTGGTGGCCGTCTCCCTCCAGACCTCTCCAGAGCTGCGGGTGGTTTCCCGGACGCCGCTCTTCGAGCTCGCCGGATACGAGGGGGCCACCCCGCACGCGAATTACGATGTCACCCCGGACGGGAAGAGCTTCGTGATGGTTCGCCAGGGGCAGCTCTCGGAGATCGTGATGGTGCAGAACTGGACCGAGGAAGTACGGCGCCGGGGCGAGGCGCCCAAATAGCCGAATGGCATCCCCGATGAATGCAGCCACTCGTCTCGCCGCCGCCCTGGCCGACCGCTACCGTATCGAACGGGAGCTAGGTCAGGGCGGCATGGCCACGGTGTATCTGGCGCACGACCTGAAGCACGACCGCAAAGTGGCCGTCAAGGTGTTACGCCCCGAGCTGGCCGCCGTGATCGGTGCCGAGCGGTTCCTGGCCGAGATCAAGACCACCGCCAGCCTGCAGCATCCGCACATCCTTCCGCTGCACGACTCGGGAGAGGCTGATGGCTTCCTGTTCTATGTGATGCCGTTCATCGAGGGCGAATCGCTCCGGGATCGGCTCAACCACGAGAAGCAGCTGCCGCTGGACATGGCAGTGCGGATCGCGAGCGAGGTCGCCAGCGCCCTGGACTACGCCCATCGCCACCACGTCATCCACCGCGACATCAAGCCAGAGAACATCCTGCTGCACGACGGCAGTGCGCTGGTCGCCGACTTCGGGATTGCCCTGGCGGTGTCCACCGCCGGCGGCGGCCGGTTGACCGAGACCGGGATGAGCCTCGGCACGCCGTTCTACATGAGCCCCGAGCAGGCGATGGGGGAGCGGGAGATCACCGCCAAGAGCGACGTGTACGCCCTGGGGTGCGTGCTGTACGAGATGCTTGTAGGGGAACCGCCCTTCACCGGCCCTACCGCCCAGGCGATCGTGGCGCGGGTAATGACCGAGGAGCCGCGCTCGCTCACCATCCAGCGGAAGACCATCCCGCCTCACGTGGAGGCAGCGGTGCAGGTGGCGCTGGCGAAGCTGCCGGCCGACCGGTTCTCGAGCGCCGCACAATTCGCGGAAGCGCTCGCTCACCCGGGGAGTCTTCCCCCGATGCCCACCGCGACCGGCGCTACCGCGTCGGCAGCGGTATTCCGCGGTCGCGGCACCGCGCGCCTCGCCCGCCTCGTGGGCGCACCGGCACTCGCAGCGGTGCTCGGCGCGGCGCTCTGGGCCTGGGTTCGGTCCACACCCGAGAGCCCGGTTCGACCGGTCGTCCGGTTCGACATCCAGTTGCCGCGCGACGCTCAGCCGGTCGGCGCGACGGGATCCACTATCGCGTTCTCCCCCGACGGGTCGCAGATCGTCTATGTCGGGAGGGCGCCTTCGGGTCAGCGGCTGTACGTGCGCCGCATGGATCGGCCCGACCCTGTGCCAGTCCCGGGCTCCGAGGCCGCATCGCTGCCCTTCTTCTCACCCGACGGGCAGTGGCTGGGCTTCAGCCAGGGTACCAAGCTGGTGCGGGTGGCGCTGGCCGGCGGCCCGGTCACGCCGATCTGCACCGTGCGCGGCGCCATTTATGGCGCGACCTGGACCGCCGGCGACACGATCATCTTCGGGGCCGACTCCGGGCTGATGGACGTTCCGGCCGCGGGCGGAAGTCCTCGCCTGATCGCCCGGCCAGACAGCGGGGAGGTGTTCCGTTTCCCGGAGGTCCTGCCAGAGGGGCGTGCGATACTGTTCGGGGTGAGCGGCAAGGGGGCCTTGAAGATGGCGGCCCTGGTCCGGCGAACCGGCGAGGTGAAGCGGCTGAACCAGCAGGGTGGCTATCCCCGCTACATCACCGGTGGCTTCGTGGTGCTCTCCGACCCATCCGGCATCATCTCGGCGGTTCCGTTCAACCCAGCGCGCCTGCAGGTCACCGGGCCGGCGCTCCCGCTGGCCGACAAGCTGTCAGTAGGTACGGACGGCGACGTGAACCTGGGAGTCTCCCGCACCGGGGACTTCGCTTTTCAGGCCTCGATTACCGCGGGAAGCCGGCTGATCCTGGTGGATCGCAGCGGGGTTGCGCGTGAGGTCGCTACCGACTCGGCTACCTATGCCCTGCCACGTCTCTCGCCTGACGGAAGACGCGTGGCCCTGATTCGCTCCCCTGACGAATTCGCCACCGCGGACGTGTGGGTGATCGATCTCGTTCAGCACACCCGCACCCGGCTCACCTTCGACACCGCCGCCTATTATCCCCTGTGGTCGCCGGACGGGCGACGCATCGCATACGCGCGGTTCCCCGAGGGCTTCGGTGGCTTCGGCGATCGGATCAGCTGGCTGCCGGCGGATGGGAGCGCCCGGCCGGAATCCCTGCCCGCGCAGCCCGGCCGGTGGGGACCGTCCAGCTTCGAGCCCGGCGGACGTGGCCTCCTCTACTTCGGGAGGACCGAGACGCAGGGAAAGGCCGAGACCTGGCGATTGAGCCTCGACGGCAGCTCGACTCCGCAACAGGTCCTGGCCAGCGGATTCGACAATGGCTCGCCCTCGCTCTCGCCTGACGGCCGGTGGGTCGCCTATGTGTCGAACGAGTCGGGCCGCAATGAGGTGTACGTGCGTCCCTATCCGGGACCCGGCGGTCGCTGGCAGGTGTCGCTCGATGGTGGTGCCGAGCCGCTCTGGTCGCCCACCGGCCGCGAGATCTTCTATCGCCAGGCCGAGCGGATGATGACCGCGGCCGTTCGGACCCAAGGTGGGTTCGAAATCGGGAGCCGGACTCAGCTCTTTACGGGAGCGTTCGATCAGGCCCAGTTTGGCACTCGCGCCTACGACGTCAACCGGGACGGGCGGACGTTCGTCATGCTGCAGCCGCTGGTGGGAACGGGGCAGGCCGTCGCCGTCACACTGAACTGGTTCGAGAATGCAACGAAAAAGGGTCGCACGGCCAGGTAACTGCAACCCGTAGCCTGCTCACCACTCATCCGCGGTCCCCCGAACACCTGAGCCAGTGGCGCCTGCAGGAGCGACCTGCCATCCAGTCGCCCCTCGGCTCCACTGGCCCCTGCGGTCTCGGCGTTCCTATCTTCCCCGGCATGGTTGAGCCTCCTGGCGCTGTGACCGCTGCCCTCGCCGACCGCTACCGTATCGAGCGGGAGCTGGGCCAGGGCGGAATGGCGACGGTGTACCTCGCCGAGGACCTCCGGCACCGTCGCAAGGTGGCGGTGAAGGTGCTCCGGCCCGAGCTGGCGGCCACCCTGGGTTCGGAGCGCTTCTTCCGCGAGATCGAAGTCGCGGCACGGCTCCAGCATCCCCACATTCTGCCGCTCCACGACTCGGGGGAAGCGGGCGGTTTCCTCTATTACGTGATGCCCTACGTCGAGGGGGAATCGCTGCGGGAGCGGCTGCTGCGGCAGCGCGAGCTGCCGGTCCACGATGCGGTCAAGATCCTTATTGAGATCGTGGACGCCCTCGCCTACGCCCACTCCCGCGGTGTAGTGCACCGGGACATCAAGCCCGACAACGTGCTCCTCTCCGGGCGCCACGCCCTGGTCACCGACTTCGGCGTGGCCAAGGCGGTGAGCGAGGCCACCGGCCGGCAGCAGCTCACCACCGCTGGCGTGGCCCTGGGAACGCCCGCCTACATGGCTCCCGAGCAGGCGGCGGCCGATCCCCACATAGACCACCGGGTGGACATCTACGCCGTCGGCGTCGTGGGCTACGAGCTGCTCACCGGCCGGCCACCCTTCACCGGCATCTCCGCTCAGGAAGTCCTCGCCGCGCACGTGACCCGGGCACCGGAGCCGGTCACAGCCCACCGGGCTTCCGTGCCTCAGCCGCTTGGCACGGTCATCATGAAGTGCCTCGAGAAACGTCCAGCGGACCGGTGGCAGACGGCGGACGAGCTGTTAGGCCAGCTCGAGCCGCTCGCCACGCCGAGCAGCGGCCTGACGCCGGCCCAGACCCAGCCTTTCCCCGCAGCATCTGCCCCGGCGGGCCTGCGCCGACTGATGCCCGTCGCTCTTTTGGCGGCGGTGGCCGGGCTTGCGGCGTTGCTCTGGCCCAGAGGGAAAGCGCCAGACATCGAGATCGGCCGGCGGACTCAGATCACCCAGGACCCCGGCCTCGAATACGATCCGGTGCTGTCGCCGGACGGAAGGTTCGTGGCGTACACGGTGGCGTACCAGGGTGGCAATCGAATCATGGTGCAGCAGGTGGATGGCGGCACGCCGGTCATGATCGCCCGGGACGCCCCCTCGCTGCAGGCCTTTCCCGCCTGGTCCCCCGACAGCCGCCGGCTGCTGTTCCTTTCCGAGCGCGGTGTAGAAGTGATCCCGGCGCTGGGAGGCAACGCGAAGGTGGCGGTGCCGGCGCCGTCGGTGCCGCAGTTCTTCTTTCCCGGTTGCTGGAGTCCCGACGGTACCGAGGTCAGCTACGTCTTCCGCGACACTGTTCTCGCCCGCCGGGTGGAAACCAGAACGACCCGGGCCATCGCGGTCGCCAAGGAAGCCCACTCACTGGCCTGGTCCGCCGATGGGCGGTGGCTCGCCTTCGTGGTCGGCAACAGCCAGGCTCGGCTTCCTGGGTCGGTCTACGGCAACATCGCACCGAGCCAGATCATGGTCGTGCCCGCCAAAGGCGGGATCCCGGCGGAAGTCACAGACCGAGCCAGTGCCAACATCAGCCCACAGTGGGTGCCCGGAAGCCGAACGCTGCTCTTCATCTCCAACCGGGATGGCGGCAACGATATCTACGAGGTACCGCTGGGCTCCGACGGCAGGCCCCGCAACATGCCCCGGCGGATCACTACCGGCCTCGGCGCGAATACCATCAGTCTCGCGGCGGATGGCCGGACCGTGGGGTTCGCACCGTTCAGCGAGCGATCCAACATCTGGTCGCTGCCGGTCCCGAAAGGCGGGCCGGTATCCGTCAGCGACGCGCGCCCGCTGACCGCCGGCAATCAGGTGATCGAGTCCTTCGCCATTTCGCCCGATGGCCGCACCATGGTCTTCGATGCCGAGCGGGGGGGACGGGTGGATCTGTACCGGATGCACCTGCCGGACGGCCAGCCTGAGTCCTTCGTGACCGGCGAGGAACCCGAGTTCTTCCCGACTTTCTCGCCCGATGGGCGCGAGATCGCCTATCATGCGCTCAAGAACGGCCGTCGCCAGATCTTCCTGGTCTCCGCCGAGGGAGGACAGCCCACCCAGATCACCGACGGGCCGGACGACCAGCGGGCCGCGGTGTGGATGCCGGATGGCCGGGGACTGTTGCTGACCACGAACCTGACCGACAGCGGCTACACCAGCCTGATGGAGCGGAACGACCAGGGCGCCTGGAGCCGGCCCCGACCATTCAATCAGGCTTTCGTGGTCCAGCGCGGTCAGTGGTCACCGGATGGGCGCTACCTCGCAGGGTCGGATCGCCGGTTCGACCTCGTGTTGCTCCCCAGAGGGTCCGATTCCCTGCGGCAACTGGTTCCCGCCCCGGCCGGAGAACAGGTGCTTCCCTACGTCGCCTGGTCGGACGACGCCAGCCGGGCTTTGTATCTGCTCGCGACCGCGAGAGGCGAAGTGCTGCCAAACGCCACCGGCGAGGCGACCGGCATCTGGGCGATGCCTCTGGCCGGCGGGAGGCCGCAGCTCCTGGTGCGCTTTGACGACCCGGACCGTCCGTGGCATCGCTTCGGCTTCCGGGCCCACGGGGGCCGGCTGTACTTCACGCTGGGTGAGCGAGAGAGCGACGTGTGGATCGCGGAACTGAAGGTGAAATGAGCGAGCCTGACGAGGCTCCAGCCCGCCTCACCACCGCACTAGCCGACCGCTATCGCATCGAGCGGGAGCTGGGCCACGGCGGCATGGCCACCGTTTACCTCGCCGAGGACCTGAAGCACCACCGCCGGGTCGCCATCAAGGTCATTCGCCCCGAGCTGTCCGCCATGCTGGGTGGAGAGCGGTTCCTCAACGAGATCCAGGTCACCGCTCAGCTCCAGCATCCCCACGTACTTCCGCTGTTCGATTCGGGCAGCGCCGAGGGTCTGCTCTGGTACGCGATGCCCTACGTGGAAGGCGAGAGCCTTCGGAGCCGGCTGCTGCGCGAGAAGCAGCTCCCGGTGGACGAGGCAGTGCAGCTCGCCCGGGAGGTTGCGACCGCGCTCGACTATGCCCACCGCCACGGAGTGATCCATCGGGACATCAAGCCGGAGAACATCCTCCTCCACGACGGTCAGGCGCTGGTAGCGGACTTCGGGATCGCCCTGGCCGTGAGCGCCGCCGGCGGCGGGCGCTTGACGGAAACCGGGTTGTCGCTGGGCACGCCGCACTACATGAGCCCCGAGCAGGCGATGGGGGAGCGTGACATCGGTCCTCGTTCCGATGTGTACGCCCTCGGCTGCGTACTGTACGAGATGCTGGTGGGCGAGCCGCCATTCACCGGCCCCACCGCCCAGGCCATCCTGGCCAAGGTGGTGACCGAGGAGCCCCGGCCGCCGAGCGCCCACCGGAAGGCGGTTCCGCCGCCAGTCGATGATGCCGTCATGGTCGCGTTGGAAAAAGTGCCGGCCGACCGGTTCGCCAGCGCCGCCGAGTTCGCCCAGGCACTGACATCGGAGCACCGACGCCGCGCCACGGCCGCTCGCCGCGCCCGTCCGGGCGGACCCGATCGCGGCCCGGTCCGTCGCGCCGCCCTCGCGGGGGCGGTGGTCGGTGCCGTGCTGACAGCCTTGATCGGTGGTCGCACTCTGCGGGTCCTGGGCGGCCGGCCGACCGTCGCGGCCGGAGAAGAGCGAGCCCAGCTCAGCTTCACCGGCCGGGCCTGGCACCCGGCCATCACGCCCGACGGGGAGTTCGTGGCCTATGTGGAAAGGGTCTGCGAGCACGCGGCGGATCTGTGTCGCGACGCCCTCCTGATTCAGGAAGTGGGTAATACCCGGCCGGTCACCCTTCTGAGCAAGGCCCGCTCCATCGATCGGCTGGGTTGGACACCGGACGGTTCAGCCATCGTCCTGAGCGGAGACCTCGACTCCGCGGGTTCGGGCCTCTTCACGCTGGCGCGGCTGGGAGGTGCGCCCAGGCGCATCGCCGATCGCGGAGATTTCGATGTTCACCCGAGGGGAGATTCGGTGGTGGTCGCGGCGCCGGCTGTCTCCCGGTTGCTGCTGCGGGTGATTTCGCTAAGCACCGCCGCCCCTGCCGATTCGCTGATCCTGCCGGCGTTCCGTGGGATCTCCAGCGTCAGCTGGAGCCCGGACGGCCGCCGCCTCCTCGTGGCGTCGCGGGGCGTGCTCCAGACGGTCGATCGCAGGGGCGGGGTGCTGGACACTCTCGCTATCAACAGTCGTGGCGTCGTGCGCTGGACCCGGAGCGGGGATGGCGTCCTGGTGTTTCGCCCCGGGCGCGCCCGGGAAGATGAGCTGGCCCGATTCACGGTTGGCGCCGATGGCCGCCTGGCGCGTCGATTCACCGTGGTGCTGCCCCGGACCCCGACTCTGTATGAGGGCGAGTTCGATATCGCCCGGCGAACCGGGCGCGTGACGCTGGCCACCGGCGATGCGAGCCACGATCTGTGGGCCTTCGACATCGGCGCCACCGGCATCGCCGCCCGGCAGCTTACCCGGAGCACGACCTGGTACGGCGAGCCCGGGCTGGCCGCCGACGGCTCAGTGGCGTTCTACATGCGAGGGGATGCGTTGGGCGACAACCTCTATCGCAACCGCCTCCGCGATGGGGCGGAGGAGGCCCTGACGGCTGAGCACCAGGTCGCCACCCAGAAGGTGTCTCCCTCTCCCGACGGCAGGTGGCTCACGTTTTCCGCCTGGGCGGAGGGGACTGACCTCACCTTGATGACCTTCGACTTGCAGTCTCGACGGCTGGATCGGGCTCGCATCACATTCCCGGCTGACGCCTGGCCCCTGGCTGGCCACCGATTGCTGCTGCGCAACAGGCGCTTCTACCAATGGGTGTTGCTGGACTCGCTCCAGGGAGCGCCTGCTCCGCTTCCGCTGGCCGATTCCCTTCGTCTGTTCGACGCTGCAGTCTCCCCCGGCGGAGACCGATTCGCTCTACTGGGTAACCGAGCCGACACAGTCATGCTGGTCGTGGGACAGCCGGGCGTCGGTCCGATCCGTCGCGTGGCGGTACTGCTCCCGGAAGACCGCGAAGCCGGGCTCAGCTGGTCTGGCGACGCCGACCTCTATCTGGGCCGCTGGCTTCGAACCGAGCCGACGCCGAGTGTGTGGCGAGTGCCCGTTGCCGGGGGAGCCCCTACCCGGGTCGCGAATCTGCCCGCCCCCTGCAATCCGGCAACCGTCGCCGTCGCCGCAGCCGGCCGTCGCAGCGTGTGCCTGGTCGAGGAGCTTCGGAGCGATATCTGGACGGTGGAGCGGGTCGCGGAGTAGACGGTGCGCGTCGTACTCAGCCTCACGGGACTCGCATCGCGGGGACCGAGCTTGCATCTTCTTTCGATGTGAGTGCCCTCCTCGACCGACCCTTGACTGCACCCGCCCGTTACCGGCTGCTCTCCTCATCCCCAGCTGGCACGGAGCGCGGGCCAGGGGTCCTCCGGCCCGTCCGTTCCATCCCCTCCGCTTCATGACCACGCCACCCCGCCTCACCGCCGCTCTCGCCGACCGCTACCGCATCGAGCGGGAGTTGGGCCAGGGAGGGATGGCCACCGTCTACCTCGCGCGGGATCTCAAGCACGACCGGGAGGTCGCCCTCAAGGTGCTGCGCCAGGATGTCGCGGCCGTGCTGGGCGCCGAACGATTCCTCAACGAAATCCGCATCGCGGCCCGGCTCGACCACCCCCATCTCCTTACTCTCATCGACTCGGGCGAAGCCGACGGATTCCTGTACTACGTGCTTCCATTTGTACGAGGCGAGTCGCTGCGGGACCGGCTCAAGCACGAGAAGCAGCTCGGCCTCGACGAAGCGCTGGTGATCGCCCGGCAGATCGGCGGCGCCCTGGACTACGCCCACCGCCAGAATGTCGTGCACCGCGATATCAAGCCCGAAAACATCCTGTTGCAGGAAGGCGAGGCGATGCTGGCCGATTTCGGCATTGCGCTCGCCGTGAAGGAAGCGGGTGGCAGCCGGCTCACCGAGACCGGGCTCCCGATCGGCACCCCGCAATACATGAGCCCTGAGCAGGCTGCCGGCGACCGACAGCTCGATGCCCGGAGCGACATCTATAGCCTGGCCACCGTGGTGTACGAGATGCTGGCCGGGGAGCCGCCATTCATGGGCGCCAGCGTGCAGACGGTGGTCGCCAGGCTTCTGGCGGAGAGGCCCACCCCACTCGTCACTCTCCGGCCCGACCTGCCGTCCGGAGTCGACGCCGCGATCCAGCGGGCTCTCTCCAAGGTCCCCGCGGATCGCTTCGCCACTGCGGGCCAGTTCGTGGAAGCCCTCACCAGCCGGGCGGTCGGCGGCCCCGCGGCACCGCGTTCGGCCCAACGGGTCGCGACCATCGGCCTAACAGTGGCGATTCTGGTCCTTGGAACCCTGTGGGCCATACGCCGTAGATCCCCCTCTCTGGATGGGGCGAGTCCAGCCCCGCTGCGGGAGCGCCACCTGACTCAGGCGTCCTTCCTGGCCGGCGTAGAGGAATGGCCGGCATGGTCCCCGGACGGTCGATACCTCGTGTACGCAGCGGAAAGCGGCGGGTTCAAGAAGCTCTTCATCAGGCGACTCGAGGCCAGCACCGAGCGGCAGCTCACCACAGGACCAGCGGACGATATCCAGCCGGCCTGGTCCCCCGATGGTCGTCATATCGCCTTCGTGCGTGCCAGTCTCCCCGGCGGGAAGCTGGAGCCGTCCGACGTCCTCGGCTGGTACGGAGAAGAAGCCGACATCTGGGTCATCGACGCCGAGGGCGGCGGCGAGGCGCGCCTGATCGCCAAGGCCGTCAGCCCGTCCTGGTCACCCGACGGCAAGCGACTCGCGTTTGACGCCGCGCTGGCCGGCCCCCGTCGCATCTGGGTCACCGACGCAGGGGGCGCGAATCCGCAGCAGCTGACCACCGACAGTTCCGAGGCGGTGGTGCACACCTCCCCCCGCTGGTCACCGGACGGGAGCCGGATCGTGTTCCGGCGAATCGAGAAGGCAAAGTCGGACATCATGGTCGTCCACGTGGCCTCGAAGGCAACCAGCTCGGTTACCGACGATAACGTGATCGACGTGAACCCCGACTGGTCCCGCTCCGGTCGATTCATCATCTACTCTTCCGCGCGCGGGGGCGGGCTCAATCTCTGGCGGGTTCGCGTCGCTCCCGACGGCCGTTCGACCGGACCGCCACAGCAGCTCACCAACGGTGCCGGCGATGACCTGGAGCTCTCCGTCGCGCCAGTCGGAAACCGGCTGGCGTTCTCGGTGCTGGGCATCAATTCCGATATCTGGCGCCTCCCCGTGGATCCGGCCACCGGGCGCGCCACCGGCGAGCCGGTGGCGGTCGATGCGACGACCCGGGTCGACAGCCGGGGTGCGTGGTCACCGGATGGCAGGATCATCGCCTTCAATTCGGACCGGCTCGGCGATATGAACCTCTGGCTGCACTCGCTTGCCGACGGGACCGACCGGCAGCTCACCAAGGGCCCCGGGGGCGACTACCAGCCGAACTGGTCGCCTGATGGCAACGCAATCGCGTTCTTCTCCGCGCGGGAGGGTAATAACGACATCTGGACCGTCCGGGTGGCGGATGGCAAGCTCAGCCGGTTGACCAGCGCCCCCGGCAATCACACCAATCCCTTCTTCTCGCCCGACGGGCGTCGCATCGCGTTCCATTCTGACCGGGGCGGACGGGTCGAGCCGTGGGTCATGAACGCCGACGGGTCGGACCAGCGCCGGCTCGCTCCGACGGCCACGGGAGGACACTTCATGCGCTGGTCGCCGGACGGTCAGGCCGTGATTCTCCGGGCCGACACGCCGGAAGGGTGGCGCGCCGTCCGGGTGTCGGTCGAGTCCGGGGCCATGGAGCAGCTTCCCGACATCCTGAGCGGCGCCCACATGTCGTTTTCCCCGGATCAGTCCCGCATCATGGACGTCCGCAGCCACAAGGTGCTCTGGGTTCATCCGCTCTCGGGAGCGGCACCGTATCAGATCTTCCAGTTCCTCGACCCGAACATCCGGATCGACTATCCGGTCTGGTCGCCGGACGGGCACTGGGTATTGTTCGACCGGACTGCGACCCGGGGCGGGGATATCTGGCTCATGGATGGGGTCGAGTGAGCTGGTGAGTTCCGGTGCCGAATACGGAGTACCCCGCACCGCGTACTGCGTACCGCGCAAAAGGTTCGGTGCGCCAGCCGGTCGGCGGGGTTGCCGGTCACCGCACAAGGCCCGTTCGAGAGTTTGCACCTGGCCAGTGTACTCGGTACTCGGAACGCGGTACGCGGTACTTTTGTATGTCCATCGCTTACGCAAGAAAAGAAAACCATGCCCAACATCGGGATCTTCCATCCCCAGCTCGTCCATTTCGTTGTGGCCCTCGGCGTCGCCGGCGTTTTGCTCAGGCTCGTGTCGCTGAGCGGCAGACTCTTGTGGACAGGTCCCGCCGCTGCCCTCGCCTTGGTGGTCACGGGCGTCGTCGGGATCATCGCTGCGGAAGCGGGACACCAGGCCCACGGCCTCGCGGAGCAAATCCCCGGCGCCCGGGAGGCGGTCCATGAGCACGAGGAGGCGGGAGAGCTCGCCCGTAACGTTTTCGTAGTGGTGGGCCTCCTGGAGATCGCGGCCCTGGCCCTCCGCCGCCGCCAGCCGGTGGGCCGCTGGGTCCTTGTCGCCTCCGGCCTGATGGGAGTGGGAGGAGTGGTCGCGCTGTACGAGGCGGGGGAGCACGGTGGCAGGCTGGTGTATTCCTACGCTGGCGGCGTCGGCACCCGCTCCGGCGATCCGGCCGATGTGCGCCGGCTCCTGATCGCCGGTCTCTACCATGAGGCCCGGGCGGCGCGCGACTCGGGGCGTGCCGACGAGGCCGCACGGCTCACCGACGAGCTGGCGCGACAGCTGCCGGACGACCCCGCGGTGAAGCTCCTCGTTATCGAATCGCTGCTCCGGGACAAGCAGGATCCCCACGCCGCGATCGCCGCCTTGGCTGCGGTTCAGCCCCCGCCGAACGACCGCTCCTTCGAGGTGCGAAGAGGTCTTCTCCTCGGTGACGCCTACGTCGCAGCCGGGTCCCCCGACTCGGCTCGCGCCGTGCTTGCCCACCTGGCTCAGCGATTTCCGAACGCACCGATGGTTCAGGACGCGCTGGCGAAGCTGCCAAAGTAGAGGAGCAACGAATGGGTCGAGTCACGATATGGACCGACGATCGTTTCTCACTCTGACCTCGGCTGCCGCCTGCTCCGCCATTCTGTCCAGGCGGGTCGAACCCCCACGTCCCAGGCCCAGCCCCGAGCAGCTCGCCTGGCAACGGCGCGAGTTGTCGCTCTTTCTCCCCTTCGGGCTCAGCACCTTCACCGGTCAGGAATGGGGTGAAGGCACCGAGGACCCCATGCTGTTCCTTCCGGAGGCGCTCGACGTCCGGCAGTGGGTCCGGGCCGCCAAAGCCGGCGGCTTCGGTACCCTCATGCTCACCGCCAAGCACCGCGACGGCTTCTGCCTCTGGCCCAGTCAGGTCACCGGGTATTCGATCCGGGCCAGTCGCTGGCGGGACGGACGGGGTGACCTCGTCGGGGAACTGGCCTCAGCCTGTCGCGCCGAGCAGCTCGGCTTCGGTTTCTACCTGTCTCCGTGGGACCGGAATGCGCCGAGCTACGGCGACTCACCCCGCTACAACGACTTCTATTGCGAACAGCTCGCCGAGCTGCTGACCCGCTATGGCCCGATTGCCGAGGTGCGCTTCGATGGCGCCGCGGGGGAGGGCCCCGGTGGCGGGCCGCAGGTCTATGACTGGCCCAGGATCTACGCCCTGGTTCGGAAGTACCAGCCCGCCGCCCTCATCTTTTCGGACGCGGGACCCGATCTCCGCTGGATCGGCGATGAGGGAGGTAAGAGTGGAGACCCCAACTGGTGCGCGGTGGACCCCGGGGTCGTCCCGTATCCGGGAGTGGAGGGCCCAGCCGTCCGGGACATGCTGCAGCACGGAGATCCGGATGGCACCGTATGGCGCCCCGCCGAGTCAGAGGTTTCGATCCGCCCCCACTGGTTCTGGCACCCGGAGGACGACGGCCAGGTGCGCTCCTCCGGCGACCTGATGGATCTGTACTTTGCCTCGGTGGGGAGGAACGCGGCGCTCAGGCTCGGTGTACCGCCCACCCGCGCGGGCCTCCTGCAGGACAGCGACGTCCGACACCTGACTGAGTTTGGCAACGTTCGCGAGCGGCTCTTCATGCGTGACCTCACCGTTGGGGCGGTCCGTTCCCAGTCGGATCGTGGGCACCAGATGCGGCTTATCCTGCCCCGGGCGGTGGAGTTCGACGTGGTGATGTTGGAGGAGGAGATCGACCGCGGCCAGACCGTGAGCGCCCACCATGTCGATGTTCGTCGCGAAGGCGCATGGCTCACTGTCGCCGAGGGGACCACAATCGGCAGCAAGCGGCTGCATCGTATCCCGGGCAGCTCCGCCAGCGATGTCCGGCTGGTCATCGAGGCCTCGATTGGGGACCCGCACATTCGCCGGTTCTCGCTCCATACTTCCCTTCAATAGGAGCCGCGACCCGGAATCAGACCCATGCGACCAAGCGATCTCATGCGGACCCTCGCCCTCTTGCTGCTCGCGGCGCTGACCGCTCCGGCCGCCGCGCAGACCCTGGGCGCCGTCGAATTCCCCAACAGCGGCGCCGCGGCGGCGCAGGCGCCTTTTCTGCGCGGCCTCCTGCTGTTGCACAGCTTCGAGTACGACGACGCGGCCGGCGCGTTCCGGGAAGCCCAGGCGGCCGACCCAGGCTTTGCGCTGGCCTACTGGGGTGAAGCAATGACCTACACCCACCCGCTCTGGAACCAGCAGGACTGGGCCACGGCCCGGGCGGTGCTTGGACGGCTGGGCGGCTCATCGGCTGCGCGACTGGCCAGGGCGGGAACTGAGCGGGAGCGGCTCTATCTCGAGACCACCGAGGCTCTGTATTTCGCGGACGCCCCGAAGCCGAAGCGGGACACCCTCTGCGCCGAGGCCTTCGGGCGGCTGCTCCGCGCCAATCCGTCCGACGACGATGCGAAGGCCTTCTACGCCCTGTGGCTCATGGGACTGAGTCAGGGGGTCCGGAACATCCCGACCTACATGCGGGCGGGGGCACTGGCGGAGGAGGTCTATCGACACAACCCGCGCCATCCCGGCGCGCTGCACTACATCATCCACGCCTTCGACGATCCGATCCACGCGCCGCTGGGCCTGTTCGCGGCGCGAGAGTATTCGCTGATTGCGGCGGACGCCGATCACGCCCAGCACATGACCACCCACATTTTTCTGGCGCTGGGCATGTGGAACGAGACCGTGCGACAGAACGCCATCGCCTCGGGTCGGGACACGTCCGCCTGGCGCCCCGGCCACTACACCTCGTGGCTCGACTACGGCCTCCTCCAGCAGGGCAGGTACCAGCTGGCCCGTCGCATCCTCGAAGTCACTCGTGGCACCGCGGGGTCGTCTCAGGTAGCCGGCCGCCAGAGCTACCTGCTGAGTATGCGCGCCCACTATCTGATCGATACCGGGAGCTGGAGCGATCCGGTCGCCGATTGGGTCCTTAACCGGACCCTCGCCGGCCCGATTCCCCGCGCGATGGACGTCTATGCGCTCGCCGTGGCTCAGCTGGAGAGGGGCGGTGCGAGGCGGGCGGACAGCCTGCTCGCCGAGCTCGACCGGCTCGCCCGGGCAACCACCGACGACAACAGCTACGGTGGCAACCCTCGCGTCCCCTCGATCCTCGCCACCCAGCTGCGAGGCCGACTGGCGTGGGCTCGTGGCCGAAAGGACTCGGCGCTGGCTCTGCTCCGCGACGCCTCGGGGCTCGAAGACGATTTGCCCCTGGAGTTCGGCCCTCCCGACATCGTGAAACCGACTCATGAGTTGTACGCCGAGATGCTCCTGGCGGCCAATCAGCCGGCCGAGGCTCAGCGGGAGTTCGGGCGCGCTCTTGAATTAGCGCCGGGCCGGTCCGCGGCGCTCCTGGGCCTGGCGCGGGCCGCGCGAGCCGCCGGGGATTCAACCGTCGCTGGCCGGGCGCTGGATCAGCTCAAGCAGAACTGGAGCGAGGCGGACGGCGATGTGCCCGGGCTGGAGGAGGTGCGGCGGCTCGAGACGAATCGGTAGGCGAGCGCCGGCCCGCATTCGGGCGTCCCGGAACCCCGATAACCGCTCACTCGACCGACCGTGCGCGGACTTCCTCCGAGCTCAGCCCGTAGAGCCGCGGGGTTGCCACCCCCCGGAGCCCGAGCATCAGGTACAGCTGACCCCGGCGGGCGCCCACTCGAGGTCTGCCGCGGGAATGAGGACAGCCACCCGTCGCGTGCGCGCGTGAACATGGTCGAGGTAGCCGAGAAAGCTGGGCAGGTCGGTCATGTCAGGCCGGGCCGGGATCCTTCAGCACCAGCGCCAGCGACAACCCATCATATCCCTTGGTGCCGACCGTCTGCAGCACAGTGGCGGTGACTCTTGGCTCGGCGGCCACCAGCGCATGGTAGCGGCGCACCGCCTGGACGCTCGGGTCGGTGCTTTGCGGATCTGCAACCGCCCCCTCGCGGACCACATTGTCAGCAACAATCAGACTACCGCGGCGGGAGAGCCGGAGTGCCCACCGCCAGTACTCCGGATAGCCCGGCTTGTCTGCGTCGATGAAGATCAGGTCGAACGGCTCACGCCGCTCTGCTTCAAGCCGGGGAAGGGTGTCCAGTGCAGGGCCGAGTCGAACCTCGACGACGTCGGCCAGGTCGGCGCGCGCGATGTTCGCGCGCGCCACCTCGGCGTGGGTCGGCTCCGCCTCGAGGGTGACCAGATGGCCGCCCGGTGGCAGGGCGCGGGCCAGCCAGATCGTGCTGTAGCCCCCCAGCGTCCCGATTTCGAGAATCGTGCGTGCCCGCTGCACCTGGGCCAGCAGGAACAGCAGCTTTCCTTGCGGCGGGGACACGGCGATGGCCGGAAGCCGTGCCTCGGCGCTCGCCTGCAGCGTCGCTTCGAGGATCGGGTCAGGCGGAAGAAGCAGATTGGTGAGGTATTCGTCGACGGCGGTCCACTGTTCTTGCGGCATCGGGCTCCTTTCGATCCTGTGGCCTAACCCGGACTCCTTGGACCATGGGGGCAAGCTGGCTTGCAGCCCCTGCGTGAAGGCCTGGCAATCGTTCACCAGCCTGCGATGCCTCCCCCGGGAGAATGGCGCTTCCAGCGCCTAACCATCTCCCGCTTCAAACAGCTCCCGGGCGAGCGCAGCATCCGCCGCTCGCACCACGAGACGGATGTCGGAGCCGAGGGACATGGACGGAAGCATGCCACCGGCATCGTCACGCAGGACGATCGCTTCGATACCGTTGGCGGCCAGAATGGCCTGGGCGAGGTTGGCGTCGGCCTCGCTGACAAATGTTCGGATCACGACTTCAAACTCGTTCATATGACAGTCCGGTCGACGTGAAGGGGGGACCGCCTGACTGGGCACGAACCGGCCTTCCACGACCCCATCACCCCTGCCCCAGCGCCGTAGCCACCATCTCCTGCGCCTCCGCTACGATCCGCTGGAGGTGACCCTCGTCCCGGAAGCTCTCCGCGTACAGCTTGTAGACATTCTCGGTTCCGCTCGGCCGTGCGGCAAACCAGCCGTTCCGGGTCGTCACCTTGAGTCCGCCGATCGGTGCGCCATTACCCGGCGCCCTGGTGAGCTTCGCTTCGATCGGGTCGCCGGCAAGGTTGGTGGAATTCACCGCCTTGGGGGTGAGCTTCTTCAACGCAGCCTTCTCTGCCGGCGTGCACGGAGTGTCGATCCGAGTATACACCGGAGCACCCAGCTCCGCGGTGATCTCTCGATAAAGCTCGCCCGGGTCCTTTCCGGTGACTGCGGTGATCTCGGCGGCGAGGAGGCCCAGGAGCAGGCCGTCCTTGTCGGTGGTCCAGACGGTGCCAGCTATCCTCAGGAAGCTCGCCCCGGCGCTTTCCTCTCCGCCGAAGCAACAGCTGCCGTCGAACAACCCCGGGGTAAACCACTTGAATCCCACTGGCACCTCCATCAGCCGTCGCCCCGCCTTCTCGACCACCCGATCGATGATAGCGCTCGAGACCAGGGTCTTCCCGACCACAGCCTCGGCCGACCACTGAGGGCGATGCTGGAGCAAGTAGCGGATGGCGACGGCGAGATAATGGTTTGGATTGAGGAGCCCCGCTGAACGGGCGACGATGCCATGCCGGTCGGCATCGGGGTCGTTGCCAAAGGCGATGTCGAACCGGTCCTTGAGTTTCACCAGCCTCGCCATCGCCGCGGGGCTCGAGCAATCCATCCGGATTCTGCCGTCGTGGTCCACGGTCATGAACCGGAATGTCGGATCGACCACCTCGTTTACGACGGTCAGCGCCAACTTGTAGTGGTCGGCTATAGCCGGCCAGTAGCCCACCGACGCCCCTCCCATGGGATCGACCCCGATCCTGACCCCCGCATTCCGGATGGCGCCGAAATCGATTACGTGGGCAAGGTCACCGACGTAGTCGGCCACCAGATCGGTTTCCTGCACGGTCGGCATCGGCGACGCCGTGCGCCGTACCCCACGGTTGCCATCCTTGATGAGCGCGTTGGCCCGCTCCTGGATCCACCCGGTCACATCGGTGTCGGCAGGGCCCCCGTTGGGCGGGTTGTACTTGAACCCTCCATCCTCTGGGGGATTGTGGGAAGGCGTGATCACGATCCCGTCGGCCTGCGACCCGTTCCCCGTTCCCCGTTCCCCGTTCCCCCGGTTATGAACCAGGACGGCCCGAGAGATAACCGGCGTCGGCGTGTATCCGTCGTTCGCCTGGACCACTACCCTCACCCCGTTCGCCACCAGCACCTCCAGGGCCGTCCGCTCGGCCCATCGGGATGCGGCGTGGGTATCCTTGCCCAGGAACAGCGGGCCATTGATGCCCCGCCCCACCCGATACTCGCAGATGCTCTGGGTGATCGCCAAGATGTGGCCCTCGGTGAAGCTGCCGTCGGACGGCGTTCCGCGGTGGCCGCTGGTGCCGAAGCTGACCAGCTTCGCCTGGTTTTCGGGTTCCAAGGCCTGCCCGTAGTAGTCACGCTCGAGTCGGGCGACGTCGAGAAGGAGTCCCGACGGAGCGGGCTCGCCGGCAAGGTGATGCATGTCACTCCGTCGGTGGTGAAGGGTGTTGAACGCTTGATTCGCCGGAACCCGTCTGATAATATCGCCCTGAGCGCGCATCGGCCGAACCGCTGAGCCCTGCTCGGGCGGGACACCTTGTCGAGCGGGGGAGGGCCCCGCGAGTCGAAGGCACGAATGTGCTGTCCGCCCAGGCGGATGGCGCCATCGTGCCTTCTCCGCTTTCGGGGGCCGGAGCATCCGATCAGGAGGTGACCTTGAGGACCAGTGGCGGGTTCCACCCTAGCGCGCTGGCACCGGACCCGCGGGCGCGGCGCGCCAGCCGGGCCGCGGGGTGGGTGATCGTTGCAGTCGGCCTCCTCGGATTCGCGGGCTGGCTGCTCGCGCTGCCGGCCCTGCGCCAGCCGCTGGTGAAGTTTCCTCCCGTGGGTTTCGCCTCGGCCCTGGGCATCCTCGCCCTCGGCACCGGAGTGCTCGGCCTGGCGGACAATCACCGGCGAGCGCTGGCCGTGGGCGGTGGTATCGGGTTTCTGCTGGGCATCGTCGCCCTTCTGCAGCGCGCGACCGGCCTCAATCTCGGCTCCGGCGCCCTCACCGACCCGGTCGCCTTCCTTGATGTCGCGGCTCCCCTCAACATCCCGGTGTCCAACGCCCTGCTGTTCGAGTTCGGCGGGGCCGGGCTGCTGGCCTTCGTTCTGCCGCTCCGTATGGATCTCCGTCGCACTCTCGCGGGAGCCATTGGGTCGATCGTTGTTGCGCTGTGCCTGGGCATTGCCGTGACCCGGCTGGTGGGCCTGGTCGGGTTGCCCGGCTCTACCGAAGGGTTGCTGGCCGGATCCTCGGTCCACGTGCTGCTGGCCTCGCTGTTACTCGGCTTCGATCTGGTGTTCGTCAGCTGGACCGCGGACTCGACCGCGGCCACCACTCCATGGGTGCCGCTCTCCATCGGCCTCGCCTGCCTCGTCACCGTGCTCCTGATGTGGCGCACCATGGTGACCTACGAAGTGCACCAGGCCCACGAGCAGACCGCGGCCGTCGCCGGCACCGCCCTCAGGGAAATCGCCCGGCAGGTGGAAACGGCCACCCGGGGCCTGGTGCGTATCGCCCGGTTCAGCCCGGAACCGCGGCCGGCCTCGCCCGGATGGGTCGCCTCCATGTTGACCCTGACCCACGATATCGACGGGCTAAAGGGCATCGGATGGGCGGACCGGTCCGCGGTGATCCGTGATTACCGGCCTACTCCGATTCCCTCCGACACCTTCGAGATGAACATTCCGCGCCGGCTTGCGTCGCTGGCCGCCAGATCCGACAGCGGTCCCCTGCCGGAGGTGAGCTACCTCGCGCTGGGTGACAGCAGTCGTGCGTTCGCCGCCGTTGTACGGATCTGTCCGCTCCAGGGCTGCACCGGATACATCGTCGGTGTCTTCGACGCCGAACGGCTGCTCCAGCCAATCCTGGTCAATCGCGGCGACGGTTACGCATTCCGGGTGACCTCGGCCGGGGCGCGCCTGCTGGGGCCCCGCGCCGGAACCAGAATACCGTCAGCGTGGGCGGAGCGTAGCTCGTTCAACATCGGCGACGTCACCTGGCAGCTCGTCGTCTGGCCCACGGGCGAGAGTCTGATGCGATTCCGGACGGGCCTGCCGGATCTGCTCCTCATGCTTGGCCTGTTCGTCACCGCACTTCTCCCGGTGACGGTCCGTCTGGGACAGATGACGCTCACCCGGGCCCGGCTGACCGAGCGCGTACGCCTCAATCTTGCGCTGGAGACGGCGACCGACGGCATCTGGGAGTGGGATCCCCAGAGCGGACTGGCCACCCGGAGCGACACACTCTGGCGTCACCTCGGATACCCGCCGACCGAGATCCCCGAGACCCTGGATGGCTGGATGGCGCTGGTGCACCCGGACGACGCCCGCCGGGTGCAGGACGTGCTCAACGAGCATCTCCGGGGAGACCGTCAGACCTTCGAGGCGGAATACCGCGTCCGCGATCACGGCGGTCGCTGGCACTGGGTCATCGATCGCGGGCGCGTGGTGGATCGGTCCGCCGCCGGCGCGCCGCTCCGCATGCTGGGTATCAGCGCCGATGTCACTGCCAGGAGGAGCGCGGAGGATGCTCTGCGCGAGGTTCAGTCATTCACCACGATGGGGCGCCTCGCGGCGCGCGTGGCGCACGAGGTCAACAACCCGCTTGCCGGAATCCAGAATGCTTTCACTCTGATAAAGGATGCCGTTCCCCTGGATCATCCCCACCGACCTTATGTCGGCGCGATCGAGCGGGAGATCGGGCGGATCGCCGGGGTAACGCGCCAGCTGTACGAGACCTATCGCCAAGAGCAGAGCGGGGAGGGAGAGGCCTCAGTGGCAAGCGCCGTTGGTGACGCCGTGGCCCTGCTGGAGCAGTTGAACCGCGAGAGCAAAGTACGAATCGTGGTCGATCTCGCTGGCGCGCCGGCTGTCGTGCATTTCCCCGACGCCTTGCTGCGCCAGGCGGTGTACAATCTGGTCCAGAATGCCGTCGAGGTCTCGCCACCCGGGGGCAGGATCGACGTGACGGCCACGCTCGACGACGGCTGCTTCGTGCTTCGAGTTGCGGATCAGGGTCCCGGCATCCCGCCGGAGAGCCGGGACCGCGTTTTTGAGCCGTTCTTCTCCACCAAACCGGCTACTCTCAAGACCGGCGGTATGGGGCTCGGACTCTCCATGGTGCGACAGTCGGTCCGGGCCTTCGGCGGGCGCGTGGACATCGTCGACCTAAACGGCAAAGGGTCGGAGTTCGTGGTCCGGTTGCCGCTCTATTCCAGCGAATCAGGAGTTCCTGCATGACTTCCCGGGGCCGCATCCTGCTCGCCGACGACGAGCCGACCTTTCTCCACTCCACGGCCGACCTGCTGCGACGGGAAGGATACGAGTGCCACACCGTCGCCGACGGCGCGAGCGCGCTTGCGCGGGTTGCCGAACAGCCCTTTGACCTGCTCATCACCGACCTCCAGATGCCCGGCAACAGCGACCTGGCCTTGATCCGGCAGATCGCAGCGACGCGGGGCGGCCTCCCGGTCCTGGTCATCACCGGTGTCCCTTCGGTCCGCTCCGCCATGGCCTGTGTCGAGCTGCCGGTCGCGGCGTACCTGGTGAAACCGGTGCTCTTCGCCGACCTGATCGACAAGGTCCACACCGCCATCGCCCGGTTCCGCGCCTGGCAGACGATGCAGAACGCGGAGCGGCGTCTGGGTGAATGGCGGCACGATTTCGAGCACCTAGCCGCCGGTGACCGGGACGCTGCGTCGGGCGCAGCACCCATTGATGTCTTCCTCTCGCTCACGCTCCGCAACGTCATGGGCTCGTTGACCGATCTGGAGCAGCTGGGCCGCGCGCTCGCCGGTCAGCCAGTGGCGCAGCATCCCTGCCAGTTGCTCAACTGCCCCCGTGGGGCCCAGCTCCAGGAGGCCGTGCGTGAGACCATCCGAGTGCTCGAAGAGACGAAATCTTCCTTCAAGTCGAAGGCTCTGGGCGAGTTGCGCCAGCGGCTCGAGCTGCTCCTTGAGCACAACTGAGCAATTCAGGGCCTGACGTGAGGCCGATCACTTGACGCCGGGGGGTCGCGCTTCTTAGCTTAGCCTCGCAGGCCATAGGTCCGGTATCGCTCCGGACACCTTGACGGCTGAGGCAGCGGCCTCACCAGTCGAAGGGCGCGCGACCCCGAAGTGCGGGGGCCGACGCGCCTTTTGTTTTTCTGGCCTGCTGGAGGTATAGAGCGCGGCGGGGCCGGTTCAGGCCTTCGGTTCCGATCGGCACCCTCTCGGGGGTGCCCGAACCAGGAGTCGGCGGATGGAATGGCAGGCAGCTCTTCGAATCGGGAGTGTCGGCCTGCAGGTAGCCGAGCTCACCGCGGCCGAACCGGCGCCTGCCGTCGCGCAACGCTTCACCCCTGGGGCGGCATCTGCTCGCCCGCAGGACTGTGACGTGAGTCCCGGAGCGGGGAGCGGCATGATCGCCCGCCAGACCCTTGCGACCCCCTGACCGGCCCGTGTTCCTGGAGGCCGGCATGCTACGCTGGGCCGTTTCGTTCCTGATGCTCGCCCTGGTCGCCGCCGTTCTGGCTTTCAGCGGACTGGCGGCCGCAGCGGCCGATATCGCGAGATTGTTGTTCTACCTCTTCCTGGTGCTGGCGCTACTCACGCTGTTCTTCAGCGTCGCCACCGGGCGCAGACCCTCCCAATAAGCCCCGCAGTTCCTCCCACCACGGCAAAAAGGGGCCCGGTGCCAGACGGCGCCGGGCCCCTCTCGCTTTCTCCCTTCTCACGGCCGATAGCCGGCGGTGTCCCGTTGCGGGTACGACGGAGTCGATGCCTCCGGCTTCAAGGCACCGCAGGCCACCGGACTCATGTCGGATGCCGAGCGATGCACCATGACCGCGTAGCTGCCCGACGAGGGCGCTGGCAGGGGCAGGGTCGCCTGACTGGAGGCCTTGCCGTAGGAATCGACCCGTAGCAGGGGGTAGGCCCTCGCATCCCCGAAGACAGCGCCCTTCGCGCCGCAGGCCCCGCTATGGATGTGCCACGGGAGTTGACTACCGGACTTCGCACCTGTCACCTCGATCTGAACCCGGCTCGAGTCTTTGCCCACTGCTTCGACCCGCGCCGAGCCCTGGAGCCCTGAGCCGTCACTGGCCTTGAAGCTGCCGTACCAGTCTGTCGGCGCCCGGGTCGCTGCCAGGGTCAGCCCCGCGAGTACGACGAGACCGGTGGGGATGATCGCATTTGCCACGAGTTCCTCCTGCGCTGATGCCATGTGATTCTTCCCTGCGGATTCCATCGAATCGGGCCGGGAGTGCCCGCCGCTGACCGGCGCTTGGGTGGCGCCTCGATGACGACCATCATCGCCGGCCGCGCACGGACTGCTGCGGTCCGATCCCGCTCTCCGGCCCGAGTTCCTCGTCCGGGAATAGCAGTTCCCAGTCCGTCCACCCGCGTCCCGGCCCGCGCGATTGGTTGCCACTCGCTCGGGACGCCCGCGGAGCGTGGACCGATGTCCGTCGCGGCACGCCCCACGGCCCATCCGGTCCGGGGAGAGGTCGGAAAGCGCGCCACGCTTCCTCCAGCGTCCTCCCGGCGAGCTGGCTCAGCAGCGTCGCGAAGCGCAGCCGCCGGTGCGTCACCTGAATCCGCAGCCACACGTCGGGCGTTGGCGCCGGAGCGTTCCAAGAGGCCTTGAGCGTCGGCATGCTCTCTCCTTCGCCGTTCATGAGGGACCGGAAGTGCGACAGGCGCGAGCCCGCGCTGCTGCAGCGGGATTCGCGCCTGCGACTGAAGAGGCCGATGCCCCTCCCATCCGGCAACCCGGCCCAACGGCCAGGTCCAGTTTCGACTCGCTGAGCTTACCGCATGCCGGCCTCGTGAGCGGTGACAATCGTCACCCGCGTTGTGTCCAAAGCCGAGGCACTCCGTCTCTTGCCGCTCGGCACCTAACCTGCACCATTCAGTGCCCGCGCTGGACGCCTCTCCGGGCAATCCGTACCTTCTCGCTCAGTAACAAGGCGGTAACCTCCAATCGCCGAGCCGCCGGAGGATCCTCGATGCAGCGCCGCGACCTCCTCCGCAGTCTGGGAGCAAGCGTCCTGGGCGTGCTGACCGAGCGCCCGAGCCGCCCCAGCGGACTCCTTCGCGCCTCGGTCGCACTGACGCGCTCGCAAGAGGCGCTTAGTCGCCGAGCCGCCGGGCCGACGAGCCCCCCACTCGGCATCCAGCTGTTCTCACTCCGGAACATCCTCGCGACCGATTTCGAGGGGACGCTCGAGCAGGTGGCGAGAATCGGCTACCGGGAAGTCGAGTTTGCAGGACTGTTCGACCGGCCGGCGAAGCAGGTACGCGCGATTCTTGATCGGCATGGGCTGGCGTGCCCGTCCAGCCAGGTCAGCCTCCAGGCAGTCACCGACACCTTGAGCCGGACCGTAGCGGACGCGCACGCCCTCGGCCAGCAGTATGTGATCGTCCCCTGGCTGCCGCAGAAGTACCAGGACCGTGACGGGTTCCGCCGCGCCGCCGACCTGCTCAATCACGCCGGCGCACTCCTGCGAGCGGAGGGCCTGCGGCTCGGCTACCACAATCACGCCTTCGAGTTCGTGCCGCTGGGCCTGGAAGGCATCGGTTACGACCTCCTCCTCCACTCTACCGACCCCGAGCTGGTGTGCATGGAACTGGACCTGTACTGGATTCGACAGGGCGGGCGGGACCCGTTCGCCTATTTCCGGAACTACCCGGGTCGATTCCGCCTGGTGCATATCAAGGATATGGCGCGGAATGGAGCGATGGTGAATGTAGGTCATGGAACGACGCGGTGGCCCGAGCTGCTCGGGGTGGCCCGTCGTGCCGGAGTGCGGCACTTTCTGACCGAGCACGACAACCCGGCCGATCCGATCGCCTTTGCGCGAGAGAGTTATCGTTACCTGAGGGCCCTGAGCTGGTAGTCCCCTTCCTCCCACCACGACCCGCCGAGTCGCCGAGCCGCCGAGCCGCCCACCATGCCCCGCTTCAGCCCTACTCGGTTCCCACCCGACTTCTTCGATCTACCGGCCGACGCGGGCCGGGACCTGCCCCTCGACGTCATTGCGGCCTGGACCAAGAGCGCTCAAACCCGGGAGACAGCCCAGGAGCTGCTGGCTCCCCGCACCCTGCACGGGACGGTGGCGGCGTCAGACTCCACCGGCCTCACCCGTCTCACCCAGGAGCGCTCTCTGATCGAGATCATGGCCATGGTGAGCCGCCCGAAGGAGCTGGTCCACGCCTATGGCCGAGCCATCGGAGGTCAGGCCCTGGGCGTGTGGGCCGCGGACAATACCCTCATGCTGTACCCGCCGGACCTGTCCGCGGACCGGGTCCTCGGCATGGTCCTGGCCGTTCTCGATCAGGTGCGCCGCGAGTGCGAGGTGGGCATCGGGATCTGCGTTCATCCGGGTGTCTTCTATCAACTGGGGACCGGCATCTACGGCACCGACGCGGAGCGGGTTCAGGCCGTAGCGGAGGACTTCACCGAGTCGGGCGAACTGGTCGTGACCGGGGAACTCGCCGCCGCACTCGGAGGCCGGGCTGACTTCCGACTGTCGCCACGCGAGGATCTCCGCCCTGCATTCGGGGAAATCTTCCGGGTCGAGGACGGTCCACGCCTCAGCGGGATCAAGGTGGATGACTACCACTACCCGCTCCCCTTTAGTGAGGAGTTCTTCGGCGGCCTGGCGGAGTTCCAGCGCACCCGGCGCACCTCGGTCGTGCCGCATCCCGCCTTCCGCGAGGCCGCCGTGGTGGTCGTCGATCCGGAACGCGAGGAACAGGATGTCCCTGAGATCGCCGTGCTCAACAACCTCGCGCTCGCGGCGGCCCTCAGGCGGGTTGGCCGCCGTCTGGCGGCCGAGCGGGCCGGATCGGAGGTGAAGACCTCGAGCGGCGTCAGCATCTATCTTTTCGATGACGCCAGCCGGGGCGTGGACTTCTGCCGTGAGCTCCGCCGGATGCTCGGAGCCCAGGACGTGCAACTCCGAATCGGCATGGATGTGGGGAGGATCCTGCTGTTTGAGCTCGGCCCGGGGCTCCGCGACGTCGCGGGTTCGCCGGTCAACGTCGCCTCGAAGCTCGCCCAGGACCGGGGCGTCCTGGGCGCGATTCAGCTGACCGCCGACGCGGCGCGACTCGCGCGCATTCGCGAAGCCCTATCAACTCGCACCTTGGCAATCAGCGGGACCTCCCTCGCAGTGGTCGCGATCTGAGGGGTCGGCCTGCCACCCGTTCTCTTTCCACTCATATTACAGCGCATGCGCACGTCAATCCTGCTGCTCGCATCGTTGCTCGGCGTCACACCGGTTCAGGCCCAGCAGGCCGCCTTCGACTGGTCTGCGCTCCAGGATGAGGCCACCAGGCTGCTCGCCGAATACATCCACATCGACACCTCCAACCCGCCGGGAAACGAGCTCGCGGCCGCGCGCTGGCTCCAGGAGGTGCTCGCGCGCGACGGCATCGAGGGACAGATCCTCGACACCGCCGAGCTGGGGCCGGGGCGGGCCAATTTTTACGCCCGGCTCAAGGGAACCGGACGGCAGAAGGCCATCGCCCTGGTACACCACATGGACGTGGTCCCGGTCACCCGGGACCAGTGGTCGGTCGATCCGTTCGCCGGGGAGATCCGCGACGGCCACCTGTACGGTCGTGGGGCGCTCGACATGAAGGGCCACGGCATCGTCCAGCTCATGGCCCTGATCGCGATCAAGCGGGCCGGGATCGTCCTGGACCGGGACATCGTGTACATCGCCAACGCCGACGAGGAGAGCGACGGGAATGGGGCCATCGTCTTCGTCAAGAAGCATCCCAACCTGTTGCAGGACGTCGAATACCTGCTCACGGAGGGCGCGGATACCCGTGTGGAGGGCGGCGCGGTGCGCTGGTTCGGTATTGATGTGGGCGAGAAGCGCCCGCTGTGGACCAGATTGGTCGTTGAAGGAAAGTCCAGCCACGGATCGGTGCCGATCGGCGATGAGAATCCGGTCCCCCGGCTCGCCCGGGCGGTGGCCCGGGTCGCCGCATGGCAGACACCACTCAGGATGTCGGCCGCGGTCGAGCGGTTCTTCAGGGCCCAGGCCCGCTACGAGACTGGCCAGGGCAGGCGCTGGCTTTCGGACCCGCGGGCTGCCATGGCGAGCCCGGCGGGCCGAGCCTGGCTGATCAGCGTGCCGGAGCGCAACGCCCTGCTCCGCAACACCATCTCGCCCACCGTGCTGACCGGTTCCAACAAGACCAACACGATACCCCAGGTCGCCTCGGCTGAGCTCGACATCCGTCTGCTCCCGGACGAAGACCCGGAGCGCTTCCGCCGCGAACTCCGGAGGGTCATTGCCGATCCGAAAGTCCGGCTCGAGGAGATCGCACCCATCACTCCGCGCTTCGATGCTCCTCTGGGGACGGCGCTGTTCAAGGCCATCGAGCGCGTGGCGGGCGAGATGCTCCCGGGGGTTCCGGTCGCCACGCCGGTCAGCCCGGGAGCAAGTGATCGTCCCACCTACGCCAGCGCCGGGATCATCTGCTACGGGCTCGATCCATACCTGGTTCCCATCGAGGAGAACCGCTATGAGGTTCACGGCAATAACGAGCGGATTTCGCTCGCCAACATCGGCTGGGGTGTGCGGTTCTACGTCAACCTGATCCAGGAAGCTCAGCGGAGCGTCACACCGTAGCATACCGCCCCGCAGCCGGATTCCGGCTCATCCTCTTCCAAAACGCGGCACGGCCTGCCTATTTTCCGGCCCCCGGAGCGGCCGTTCGCCCCGTGGGTGTCTTGGAGGAGAATGAAGGAATGCCTAAAAAGAGCTCCCGGTCGCGCGCCAAGGCGCCGACCCGACGTGCAACAAGAAAGAAGGTCACCCTCCCCGCCGCACGGGAACGCAGGGTGAACCAGAACCTCCCGCCGGGCATCTGCCGCGTCGACCAGGCGAGTACCCGAACCTTCGGGTACGTCGTCCGGGTAGGCCACCGGCGATCGGCGCGGGGCTGGCGTCCGAAGTTCACCGCATACTTCGGCGACTTCACCCACGGCGGACGCAAGCATGCGCTCGCCGCCGCGACCAGCTGGCTCCGGAAGCTGGAGAAGACCGGCAAGCCTCCGAAGAAGCGGTAACACTCCCGCCACTTCAGAGTCCCCGTCAGTGCATCGTGCTGCGCGCTGCACCGGCGGCCGCATGCCTGGCCGCCGGTGGCGCCAAGCGCACCTGACACGACACCTCGGTATCCCGGACGCCCCCTCCCGGTCCGGCCTGCTTGGGTGGCCCTCGGGGCTGGCGCGCACGGCCCGACGGCCTCATCATGATTGTCAGCGAATGCGCCGCCCCCCTCCCCGCATCACACGGAGGCTTCATGCGCCACGCTGCACAGCTGCTGGTCGTGATGGGGCTTGGATTCGGTCTCGCCTGCGGAGGCCAGGCCAAGCCGCGCGATACGGCTGCCGATGAGGCGGCCATCCGGGCCATTGACGCCAGTTTTAACGAGTTTCTCCGGTCGCAGAACGACTCGGCCATCGCGGCGACCTATGCCGCGGACGCTGTCCTGTTTCCCCCCTCAATGCCGCGCGTGACCGGCTCCGAGAATATCCGGAAGTTCTTCGCTGAGATCTGGCCGCTCAAGGCGAGCCTGGAGATTACGCCAGGCACCATTCGCGTGTTCGGGGACTTGGCCGTCGAGGACGGCACCTGGACCTGGTCCGCCCCCACACCCCAGGGTGAGCAGAAGGACAACGGTAAGTACCTCGTCAGCTGGCGCCGCAGCGGCAACACCTGGCTCGTGGTCCAGGACATCTGGAACAGCGATAACCCGCCTCCTCCACCTCCACCGGCCAAGTAGCGCCACCGGATGGCCGCGTTGGGCATCGTGCGGAGTGAGCCGGACCTCTCCGATTCGGTTCACCCCTTCCGGGAGCGCCTGGCCGAGACGGTGTCGTGGTGCCAGCGCCGTGCCGAGCAGGGTGACCTGAAAGACGCGTTACGGACCGCCGAGCTGGCCCCTCCCCCAGCCAGCTCCTGGCATGAAACCGTGCGCGCCGTCGCGGAGGCCCGAGTCCAGCGCCTCGGTCGCAGTTGGCGCCGGTCGCTGGAGCCGCTCGGCGGGGGCCAGCTGGTCCTCTACTTTCCTACTCCACCCCACTCGCGAGGCCGCGCCCGCTCCGCCAGCGCCGGGTACTTCGACGATCGGGACATTCCCCCCTGGGACACCTGGATCGCGTACATCGAGGAGCCCGCCCGCAGCTACCTGGTTTGCTGGGTCCCCCCTCAGGCAACCGAGGCCGTCACCGAAGCGCTGAAACTGTCGCGGGCCCTGCGCTGGTTCGAAGGCTCCGGCGTGGGCCTGGAAGATCAACTGCGGGACTGACCGTGGGGTCGCCTGACGACCGGCGCACCGTGAGTCCGGCTCGCCCGGGGGATCCGCATCCACGGGTTCGGTCCCGCTGGGTGTCGGTCCTGTGGATCGCCCTGTTGTACCTCTGGGTCATGCCTATCACCCTGCCGGCGTCACTGCTCGCCCTCGTTGCTCGCCTGAGCGGGGGATCGGCAGCCTGGCACAGCGGGGTACTTGAAGGGTACGGCGGGCCGCTGCCTTGGCTGCTCCGGCGGGTGTACCCTCCCATGCCCATCGCCGCGATCACCCTGGGGCATGTCGTTCTGGCCAGCTCCCACAGCGATTTGGAACGCACCCGTATCCACGAACGAGTGCACGTCCGGCAGTTCGAGCGCTGGGGTCCTTTGTTTCCGCTGGTGTACGTCCTGGCGAGCCTGATCGCCCTGCTGCAGGGCCGGGATCTCTACCGGGACAACTGGTTCGAGCGCGAGGCCCGGGGGCTGGCTCAGGACAACCGGTAGTTCGTCCCCGCCGCCGCCATTCCTCACCTGGTGGCCTGTGCCCGCTTCTCCGGCTGCCGGCGAAGGTCATCCGCCGGCTCTGCATCACGGCACGTCCCCGACGAAGTTGCTGTCCCGCCACACCGTGCGTCCTTCCAGAAGCGTGAGCAGGACATGGGCCTGGTGGATCTCGGTGGGTTGGAGCGCGAACAGGTTCCGGTCCAGTACGATCAGGTCAGCCAGCTTTCCGGCCTCGATGGACCCGGTCTCATGCTCGGCGTGGGTCGTGTAGGCGGCATTTATGGTATAGGCCGCGAGCATCTGGGGCAGCTGAACCTGCTGCGACGGCAGCCACGCCGGTCCTTCCCCAGCCTCCAGGTCGCGACGAGTGATGCCGACCTGGATCGCGTCCAGCGGATTGAGGCTCGAGACCGTCCAGTCGCTCCCGCCGGCTACTTCCGCGCCGCTGGCCATCAGCGTCCCGATCGGGTAAAGTCGCCGGGAACGGGCCGGGCCCACCACCGGCTCGGTCAGGTCCGTGATGTAGTCATCGGCCTGTGCCCAGTAGGGCTGGACGCTGGCAATGACGCCCAGTTCCCGGAACCGCGGAATATCGGTTGAATCGATGAGCTCGAGATGCGCCAGCACCGGACGGCTGTCACGGAGGCCGTTGACCTCTCGCGCCCGGGCCAGCGCGTCGAGAGATACCCGGATGGCCCGGTCTCCCATCGCATGGATGTGGATCTGGAACCCTTCCCGGTCCAGGGCAATCACCCTGGCGGCGAGATCCTCCGGCTGGTACACCAGCGAGCCCCGGTCATTCCCTCGCCCGACGTAGGGAGCGAGGAGAGCGGCCGTATGGGCCTCGATGACGCCGTCGGCGAACAGCTTCACCGTGTTCACGCTCAGCCGCGTGCCGCCGCGAAACTGGGCCCGCAGCGCCCGCAGCTTCCCCACCATTTCCGCCGGAGAAAGCTTTGGGTCCGCCTCCAGCGCTGCGGTCACCCGCGCGGTCAGCTCGCCCCGTCGGTCCAACGCGACATAGGCAGCGAGGTTTTCCGCGTCGACCTCCGCATCAGTGATGGCGGTGATGCCGAACCGGTTGGCCTCGGCCAGCGCCCGACGCACGGCCCCTATCCGTTCCGGGAGCGTATACGGCGGCAGCTTTGCCTCCACCAGCGCTATCGCAGCCTCCCGCAGAGTTCCACTCGGCTCGCCGGTCGCGGGGTCCCGCTCGATCCGCCCGTTCGGAGGGTCACGGGTATCCCGGGTGATCCCCGCCAGGGCAAGCGCGCGAGAGTTCACCCACGCCGAATGGCCGTCCGCGGCGTAGAAGAACGCTGGGCGGTCAGGTACCGCCTGGTCCAGCAGGTCACGGTGGGGGTTGGCTCCGGAAAAGACCGGCAGCTCCCAGCCATTGCCCCGTATCCACGGGAGATCGGGATGGGCCCCGGCATAGGCCCGGATTGCTCCTTCGACCTCGGCCGGCGTTCCAGCGTCGTAGAGATTACACTCCCCCGCCTCTAGGCCACCCGCCAGGGGATGGGCATGCGTGTCCTGGAAGCCGGGAAGGACCATGTGGCCACTCAGATCCAGAATCCGGGTGGTCTTGCCGGCGTACCGCTCTGAGCCCCTGTCATCACCGACATACACCACGCGCCCCTCCCGGACCGCCACCGCCTCCGCCCACGGCCGCTCCGCAGTTCCAGTCCAAACAGCCGCGTGCCGAAGAACCAGGTCCGCCGGGGCCACCGGTGCCCGGCGCTCAAGCCGACAAGCCGACAGGGTGAGCCCTGCTGGCAGCCAACACAGGAGGAGGGGAAAACTCCGGAGGAAGGGACGGCCTCGCGGCACCGTCATTCGGGCTTGAGCGACATCGCCGAAAGGCCCCCCAGCCATTCATACGGATTCACCGACAGGCCCTCCACCCGCCTGGCTACGGCCGCCACGTTGACGGGAGCGTACAGGAAAAGGGCCGGCGCGTCGGCGTTGAGGGTGTCGAAGGCGGCGCGCCAGGCCCGGCGTGCCCGCGATACGTCGTCGGTTGCGACCGCCTCCTTCAGTTGACGGTCGAAGGCGCGATTAACGTAGCGGCCGTAGTTGAGGTCCCCGATGCCCGCCTCGGTCCACTGTTCCGCGATGCTCCGCGCGCTCGGCTCATCCAGCCACGCGCCGATGTAGCTGTCGAACTTGCCCTTGCCCAGCCTTTCAATGAATACCGGAAAATCCACCGCGGTCACCGTCACTGCCGCCCCCACGCCGCGCCACTGCTCCTGAAGCGCCTCGGCCAGCCGCCGCCGCCCGGGGCTGGTGGAGGGCACCAGGATATCGAAGCCAAGCCGTCGCCCGCTCCGCGTCCGGATGCCGTCCGAAGCCGGCATCCACCCGGCTGCCGCGAGGATGCGGACCGCGGCGGCGGTATCGTACGGCAACACCGTGATGCTGTCGTCCCAGATCCATAGCAGCTGAGACATCGGGCCGGGCGGGGCCTTGCTGCCCGGTCCGTACACGGCGGTTGCGATCGTGGAGCGGTCGATCGCCATATTCAGAGCGCGACGGATCTGCCGGTCGCCGAACACGGCACCTCGGGCCTGCGGCGCGAGCTGATACCCCAGGAAGCCATAGGCTGCGGCGGGATAGCGCACGGTCCGGAGGGCCGGATCGCCCTCGACTCGGGCGACTCGCTCCGGCGAGCCCAGCGCTTCGAGCAGATCCGCCTCACGTGCCAGCACCAGATTGAGCGCCGCCTCCGGGTCCGCCACGAACCGCCACACCACCGTCCCGATCCGCGCACGCCCGCCACCGGCCGTATCGGCTACCAGCATCAGGGATTGGCCCCGGTCCCAGCGGGCGACGCGGTAGGGCCCGCTTCCCACCAGCCGACTCACCGCCGTGTCGGCGCCCCAATCGTCGCGCGTGATCCAGCGCCAGATATGCGCCGGCATTATCCGCACGTGCCAGGTCGCGTCATACAGCTGCTCCGGGTAGAAGTGGTCGAACCGGACCACGACGGTGGAGGAATCCTCGGCCGACACCGACCGAATCGAGGAGAGCGAGGAGCGCGCCGGAGGGTCCAGCACCGAGTCGCTGAAGGCTCCGAACGAGAACACCACGTCTCCCGCGGTCACCGGCTCCCCGTCCTGCCATCGGGCCCCCGGCCGAAGGTGGAAGCGCCAGCTCAGCGAGTCCACTCGCTCCCAGCGCGCGGCGAGCCGGGGCCGGTAGGAGTTCACTTCGATCGGAGCGGCTTCCGCGGCCAGATCCGCCAGTCGCTCGTAAATCTGGTCGCTGATATCCCGGCCCACGGTTTCGACCACCAGAGGCGGCAGCAGCGATTGGGGTTCGCCCGTCGCCGCAATGACGAGCAGATCACAGCGGGGACAGCCTTTCCCCTTTCCGCACCCCGCCAGTACCGCGGCCATCACCAGTACGAGTCTGGAAGCCCTCACCGCTCTCTCCGTCCCCCCGGCCGAATCGTTTTTCCTGTTCCCCGTTCCCTGTTCCCCGTTCCCTGTTCCCCGTTCCCTGTTCCCCGTTCCCCCTTCCCTCACAAATACCGCTCCCTGATCACCTTCAGGTGGTGGGCCTCGTGTCCGGGAAGCACCCACGCCAGCGCCCGGACACTGATCTCCTTGCCGTTGGCACTGCCCCTTCGGGCCAGCGCCGCCTCGTCGAAGGAGCGGATCATTGCCAAGCTGGCATCCCGTACCGCCGTGAACTCGGCCGCGACGTCCGCCAGGCTCCGGCGCTCAAACTCACCGGCCGGCACATAGGCGTTCTCGTCGAAGCCCGCCAGCGGCGCCTGGTCGGCGCGGGCGAAGCGCAGCATCCGGTACGCGAAGACCCGTTCGCTGTCGCTCAGGTGGCCGATGATCTCCCGCAGACTCCATTTGTCCGGGGCGTATCGAAAGGAAGCCCGCGATTCGGGAATACCCGCGAGGAAACTCCGGGTGCTCTCACGCTGGGAGATCAACACCGGGAGGGCGTCTTCGCCGGCCACCTGCTTGATATAGGTGCCGTAGTACGGCGGGAACTCCTCAGGCACGGGGCGTGAAATGGACATGATCGACCCGCCAAGTCTGGGTTTGCGAGCAGCGCTCACGGTGGAAATCCAGGCGCATCGTTGTGAATGGAACAACCGTTCATGAAGGATTGCCAGTGGCACGCTTTGTTCCCCGCGGAACGTTCCGTATCTCCTCGGACGCTCGTGATCCGGCTCACCCATCGCACCTAATGAGCGACGAGCGAAGGGCTTCGGCGGGAGCGATGGCATCGGCACCGCGATTGCCTCGGAGGGTCCCGGCAGCAGAGACGCGCAACCCACGACCCTCTCAGGAGTGTACGATGTCTTCGTTCAAACTCCGTTTTCTTGCGGTCAGCACCGCCGCCGCACTGCTGGGCGCCTGCAGCAGCTCGAATGGCCCTAGTAGTGCCGGCCGCCAAGTCGCATTCCAGCTGGCCACCAGGAGCGGCGCCGCAGCCCCGGCGAAGGCGCTTCTGGCGGGCCAGGAGATCCTGGCGGCCGGCTCCGACACGATCGTGGTCACCGGGGTGCAGATGGTGCTCCGCCGGATCGAGCTCGAGCGGGCCGCAGCCTCGCCGGTCTGCGACAGCCTGCTGGCCGACGATGACTGTGAAGAGCTGAAGGCCGGCCCCGTCCTCCTTGATCTTCCCCTCGGGGTGGGCGCGGCCCACAACTTCTCGGTCGCGATGGATACCGGATCCTACGCCAAGGTCAAGTTCGAGATTCACCGGCCGGAAGCCGGCAACGACGCCGCCTTCCTAGCCAGTCATCCCGGCTTCGACGGCGTCAGCATCCAGATGACCGGCACCTTCAACGGAACGCCGTTCACCTACAGCAGCGACCTCGATGTGGAACAGGAGCACGAGTTCACGCCTCCGCTCACGGTCACCGATTCAACCGGCGCACAGCTGACGGTGTTCGTGGACCTCCAATCCTGGTTCCTCAACCAGACCGCGGACGGCCTCATCGATCCGTCCCAGGCGAACAAGGGAAAAACGTTCGAGGGGGAAGTGAAGAGCAATATCGAAACATCCCTCAACGCCTTCGAGGATGAGAACCACGATGGCGAGGACGACCACGGCGGCATCTGAGCGACACCCCGGTCATGCGTCATCGAGGGATCTCTGCCCGCACGGCGGAGGTCCCTCGGTCGCATTCCCCGAGGCCCGGTGGCATCTTAGTGCCCATGTCGTCGTCCGCGCGTCGGGGCATGCAATCGGCTCAGCTCGGGCTGCTTGCCAACACCGGCCTGGCGATCATCAAGCTGGTCGCGGGAGTCGTCGGGAATGCCTACGTCCTGATCGCGGACGCCGTCGAGTCCTTCGCCGACATTTTCTCCTCTCTCATCGTCTGGGGAGGGCTCCGGATCGCGTCCCGCCAGGCGGATGAGGAGTATCCCTTCGGCTACGGCAAGGCTGAGCCGCTCGCTGCCGCGGTAGTTGCGCTGATGCTGGTTGGCGCTGCCGTCGGGATCGCCGTCGAAGCGGTGCGCGAGATCCATACGCCTCATCACTCCCCGGCTCCCTTCACCCTCGCCGTGCTGGTCGCCGTGGTCCTCGTCAAGGAGTTGCTCTTTCGCCGGGTGGCCCGGGTCGGCGAGGCAGTGGCCAGCACCGCCGTTAAGGCCGAAGCCTGGCATCACCGCAGTGATGCCATCACCTCGGCCGCGGCCTTCCTGGGCATCTCGATCGCGCTGCTGGGTGGCCCGGGCTGGGAGTCAGCGGACGACTGGGCCGCGCTCGCCGCCTCTGTCGTGATCGTGGCCAATGCGCTCCTCCTGCTTCGACCCGCCGTTCAGGACCTCATGGATCGCAGTCCCGGTGGAGGCATCATGGAGCGGATCAGCGCCGCGGCGCTCGCGACACCTGATGTACGCCACATCGAGAAGCTCAAGGTGCGCAAGGCCGGGCTGGCATACTACGTCGACCTCCACGTCCAGGCCGAGCCCAGCATGTCACTGCACGACGCCCACGTGCTGAGCGGCCGGGTGAAATCTGCCATCCGCGCCGCGGTTCCCGAGGTCGCGGGCGTCCTTATTCACATGGAGCCACATGAAGTGTAACGTTCCGTTGCAGCTCTAACATCCTGATGACCCTGAAGCCCTGATGAAATGGTGTAAGTCATTGATTTGAACGGTGTTAGCAATCAGGAACCATCGGCACTCCGATTGCGCCATCCTCCCTCTCGCAGCACTAGATCCCCTGATCTGACTTGGAGGGAAGGATGCATACAAAGACAGCATCACTATCGCTGTTCCTGGCTTTGGCCGGCTCGCTGGCCGCGTGCAGCGACGGTTCCGGTCCATCGGCGCGTACCCAGCTCCGCCTGGGGATCGCGAGCAGAAGTGCTTCGGCGGCGAACAGCGTTTTGTCCTCGGTGCTGGTCAGTGACGCCAGCCATACCCTGGAACTCAAGACGGTCGAACTGGTCCTTCGCGACATCTCCCTCAAGCGGGTGGAGGATGGCTCCTGTCCCGACGACGACAACCCGCAAGTCACGGGGCAGCACGACGGGAATGGCGGGGGCGATGGCGATCACGGCGACAACGACGGGGACAACGGCCAGCGCGACGCCTGCGAGTCGTTCCGCATTGGTCCCTTCCTGGCCAGTCTGCCGCTGGCCGAGGGCGTGGTCAGCGGGATCGTGACGGTGACGCCCGACCCCGGCACCTATGACGAGGTGCGGATCAAGATTCACAAACCCCGGGAGGACTCTGGCGACCCGGCCGACGTCGACTTCCTGGCCCAGCACCCGGACCTGAAGGGCATCAGCATCCGCGTCACCTACAGTCTCGATGGCGGCCCGGACCTGCAGTTCACCAGCGATCTTGAGGCGAAGGAAAAGATCGAGATCCCGCCACCGGGCATCACCATCGACGCCACCACGACCAGTTACGACGTCACCGTCAAGGTCGATGTCACCAAGTGGTTCGTGGACGGCAGCGGCAACGTGATCGACCCGGCGTCGGCCGGAACGGGCGGGGCGAACCAGGAGCTCGTCCGGAATAACATCCGGGGTTCCTTCCGCGCCTTCCATGACGATAACCACGACTGTCACAACGACGACGGGAGCGACGACTGAGGGCGCTATCGGCTATGGGCTATCGGCTATCGGCCCGCGGACTGTCAGGTTCTGTGCCAATAGCCGATAGCCGATAGCCGATGGCCCCAAGGAGCAGTGACCTGACCGAACCGAACTGGAAGATCGCGACCGTGCGTCTCTCCGACAGTTTCCGGACCACCATCGCCGAGCTGGCCGGCGACCTCGGCGCCGGGCTTGTGGATTGGAAGCCCGGCGATGGGGAAGGCCCGCCGGCGGGGGCGACCTGCGCGCTGGTGCTGGCCGGCGGCGCGGAGAGCACCGCGCTCGACCTGCTCGCCACCCTGTCGGCGAGCCTGCCGCGCTACGTGGTCGGCGCGTCCGCAGATCACCGGCTGACCGCGGCGGTTTTCCAGCGCGGAGCGCGGGACTACTTCGCCCTGCCCGAGGACCTCGGGCTCCTGCGCCGTTCGCTCGAACGGGAACGGGGCGAGGCCGCCGGGCGCGCCGAGGCAGCACGGTTCGCCGCTGACGAGCGACGGCTGAATGGCTTCGAGGCGATTCTGGGCGAGAGTCCGGCGTTGCGCCGCACGCTGGAGCAGGCCAGGCGCGTGGCCTCGCACCGGGACGTCACCGTGTTGATCGGGGGTGAGACCGGAACCGGCAAGGAGCTGCTGGCCCGCGCGCTGCACTACGATAGCCCCCGCGCGCCGGCCCCGTTCGTGGAGATCAACTGCGCCGCAATCCCCGCGAACCTGCTCGAGAGCGAGCTGTTCGGCCACGAAAAGGGGGCCTTCACCGGTGCAAGCAGTGCCAAGCCCGGACTGATGGAGCTGGCACATGGCGGGACGGTGTTCCTCGACGAGGTGGGGCATCTGCCACTGGAGCTGCAGCCCAAGCTGCTCCGGGCCCTGGAGGGCCGGGAAATCCGCCGGGTGGGCGGCCAACAGACCCGAAAGGTCGACGTGCGGCTGATCGGGGCGACCCATGTCGACCTGTCGGCCGCGGTCGCGCGAGGTGAGTTCCGGGAGGATCTCTTCTACCGCTTGAACGTGGTAGCGCTCGTCCTGCCTCCGCTGCGGGAGCGGGGCGCAGATGTGGAGATCCTCGCGGAGGCGTTCGTCGCGCGACTGTCAGGGCAATACAGACTGCCGCTGCCGGAGCTCTCCCCCGAGGTCCGGGCCTGCCTGAGATCCTACCCCTGGCCCGGGAACGTGCGGGAGTTGCGCAACGCGATCGAGCGGGCGCTGGTGCTGTCCGCGCCCGGCACCATCGAGCTGGCCGAGCTGCCGAGCCAGCGATCCGCCGAACCACCCAGGGACGGGGCCCTGCCGTTTCCCGCCTCGCTCAGGGCCATCACCCTGGCGGCCGCCCAGGCGATGCTGCAGCTGGTGGGCGGCAACAAGAGCGAGGCCGCGCGGCGCCTGGGAATCTCGCGGCCTCGGCTGCAGCGAATCCTCGATGGTCAGGGCGATGACGACTAGCTCCATCGAACGATGGGCAGAACCGGAGCCCGCGCCGGACGCGGGATGACGCGTAAGGAGACGCCACACACCATGAGCCACCCCATCCGTTCGAGCCTGCTGGCCCTGCTCGCGCTCTCGGCCCTCGCCTGTTCCGAGTCGATCGGCGGCAATGATGGCACGCCGCCCGCCGACTTGCACTTCCTCAGGCTGATGGCGACCGCCCCATCCCTCTGCCAGGACAGCGTCGGCGCCTGGTTCATCAAGGATCCGAACGGTCAGGACAAGGAAATCGCCCTGACCTTCCCGGAGGACGGAGACCCGGCCAACTGCGCGCTTCTGCAGACTGAAGACTTCTTGCGCCTCAAGATCGGGAAGACCTCCCTGCTGCGCCGACCCGACGGGTTGCTCATCCCCAACGGGGACTCGGTCTTCGTCTCCGCCAAGTGGGTCGGCAACGACTCAATTCTCTTCCAGCTCCAACCCACCGGACTGACCTTCGATCCGAGCCAGCCCGCCGAACTGAAGATCGAGTACGGCGAGGCGGGTGAGGACCTCAACGATGACGGTCGGAGCGACAACGCCGATTCGACCGTGCAACACCAGCTCGATATCTGGCGCCAGGAGAACCCCGGGGACCCCTTCTTCCGGATCGGCACCGCCCACTCGGAAGAAGACCACGAGATCGAGGCGAAGCTCAACGGCTTCAGCCGGATCGCGATCGCGTACTAGGCACGCTGTCGGAACCCGGCCAGATGAGCGCGATCCCCGCCTCCGAGGACTCCAGCCGCGAGCTGCGCCAGCTCGTGGAGGGCGGACGCTTTCGGGACGCCCTGGAGCGGTACCGCGCAGGAGAGAACGCCCATCGGCACCAGAACCCCGAGGCTGCTCTGCTGGCCGCCACCTGCGCGGCCCGCATCGGTGAATTCCGGCTCGCGGCCGAGCTGGCGGAATCCGCCGAGGCCCGGTTCCATGCCCATGCGGACACCGATGGGCTCATGCGGGCAACCAACCTGCTCGGCGCCATCGCCTGGGAACAGGGGCGTCTGTCGGAGGCGGAGACCCTCTTCGCCGGCGCCCTCGAGCTCGCCCGCACCGTCGGCGATTCCGTGATCGTAGCCCATGCCACGAACAACCTGGCCTCCGTCGCCTACATCAGGAACCGGCTGGCCCTGACCCTGCCGCTCTACCGCTCCGCCCTGCTCCAGTACCAGCGGCTCGGCGATCGCCGCGGCATGGCGCAGACCTGCAGCAACCTTAGCGCCGCCTTCCGGAGCCTGCAGCAGTGGGACGACGCGGAGCACGCGGCCATGGAGGCGGTCCGGCATGCGGAGATGGTCGGGGAGCGCTCACTCCTCGCCCTGGCCGTGATGGGGCGCGCCGAAGTGCGACTCGAGCGGGGCGAGCTGGAAGTCGCCGAGCAGGAGCTGGGCTGGGCCGAACGACTGTGTACCGAGGTCCTGGATCAGGTGGGACTGGCGGAGGTCGGTCGGCTTCGGGCATTGCTGGCCCTCCGCCGGGGACAGACCCAAGCGGCCGCCGACCTGGCGACCGCGGCGAGGGAGCTCGCCGCCAGGTACGGCAGCCTGCAGCTGCAGGGCGAATGCGCCGGCGTCGCGGCGGTTGCCCTTCATCTTCTCGGTCGCACCGAGGCCGCCAGGGCCAGCCGGACCGAGGCACTGCGCCTGTTCGATCGGCTCGGCGCGGACCGATTGAGGGAGGAACTGGACCGGCGCTTGGGGGCCTGGGGTTCTACTCCTTCTCCTTCCAGACGTACATCATCAGATAGCTGAACGTGGCGACCCCCATCGAAGCAACGGTGGAGATCTTGTGCGGCGTCCAGCCGCCGCGTTTCCCCGACGCGATCCGGGCGTCGATCTTGGCCGTGCTGGGCGCCACCGAAACCCCGTAGATGAGCCCCGCGTCGGCAGCCAGCATCATGACCGAATGCACCCAGCGTCGTTTCCGGCCCTGCGGAACCTTGTTCGCCTCGGCCAGGTTCATGAGGCCGGTGACGGTGTTGAGGGTAAAGACCCCGGCAACCAGATAGGCGGCAGGTTTGTGTACCTTCTCCGCCCAGAGCGGGGCGGCGCTCCCTTTCTCCAGGAGCTTCTGACCGGCGATCAGCTCGATGGCGAACAGCGGAAGCATCGCGTACCCGGCGTAGCGGTGGATGTCGAGCCGGGTGTAGTAGCCGTCGGACAGCTGGACGGCGTGGGTCCGAACGGTGTCGGGAATCGCGGCCAGCGAGCCCCCGGTGTCTGTCGCGGCGGGCAGCGTCGCTCCCCTCACCACTGGGGCGAGCAGGCTGGTATTGTCGATCGTCGGGGCGAGGCTGGCGAGTGCCTGCGCCAGGACCAGGACGGGTAGGCCCATCGGGTCTCCGGTGGGGAGTGCCTCAAATCAGCACCACTACGGCCCGATAGACCAGTCTCTCAGGCGGGTTCGGCGACTCTCCGGGTGAGCCGCGTCAGACCGTGAGCCGGGCCCCGCTCCAGAGCGACGCCTGTTTGTCGCTCTTGAAGAGCTTTCCGACGTTCACGATCACCTTTTTGTTTTCTTTCCGGAGGGCGAACCGGTCCATGTTGCGGGTGGCCTTGCCGCTGATGAATGTGCCATCCGGCTGGTACTTGGACTTGTGCTTGGGGCACTGGAAGCGCCCGTCATTGCCCTGCCACCGGAGTGCGGTGTGCTGATGGGGACAGGACAGGGCAAACGCGTACATCTCCCCCTTCCACCGCACCAGGATGACTTCGTTCTCTTTGTCGATCGTCACGCCATCGGCGCCCGGCTCGGGATACGTCACCTCGTCACCGGCCTGGCGCAGGGCGCGCACCAGGGCGAGCGGCATGGCCGCCGCCTCGCGCGGCGAAGCGGACAACGCCGCCATCACGGCACCCACGGCCATGGTCGCCTCCTTCAGGAATTGCCGTCGACCATGCAGCTGACAATCGGTAGCGCACTCGGACATAGCGGCGGCCTCGGTCAGGTGACGTTAGGGAGTACCGAGCCGGCCAGCACCACCGCGAACCACAGCACCACGCTCATGATCGCGGCGGCCCGAAGGCGCCGCCGGCCGGCGGAGTCTGCCGGCCCCGCCCGGCCCACCGCGCGTTCCGCCCTGAGCATCAGCCCGCCGTTGAGCAGCAGCGCGCCGAACAGCGCCATCTTGATCCAGAAGGCCGGAGAGGCGATCAGATTCTCGAGGTCGGCCCCGAGCATGAGGAGCCCGCTCAAGACCGTCACGGCCAGGGCCGCGATCACGATCGGGTGAACCCCCGCCAGCTCCCGCAGCTGCCGCGACAGATCCTTCGCCGGGGCCCGGAGCGTGGCCCGGTCGGCTGCCAGCGCCAGACCGCCGGCGGTTATCATGCCTCCGAAGTGGCCGAAGGTCACCGCGGTCTGGGCCACCTTGCTGTCGTTGTAGAAGTCGGCCCACGGCGCCACCAGCGTGGCCAGTTGGTGCACCAGAGACATGGTCGTCAATCCTTCCAGACAAGCATCATGACGTAGCTGCCGAGGGCGAGTCCCATCGAGCCGATGGCGAGGTTTCGGTGGGTCGACGCGCCGGAGGAGCGGCTACCACGACTTCCCTCTGCTTCGCCGAAGTCATCATCCGGGGCCGTGGCTCCCACGAGCACGAACCCGACGTCGGCGGCAATCATGGTGAGACCGTGCACCCAGCGCCGGGTTCGGCCACTGGGATCCTTGCGACTGTCCCAGAGATTCCAGGCCCCCGTCACCGTGTTCACCGCGAACAGGCCGGCAATGCCGGCGGCCAGGGGGCCGTGGACATCCCGGGCCAGACCATGGCTGTCGGGATGGTTCCACAGCTCCCTTCCGGCAAGGTATTGAGCGACGAAAAGCGGGACTGTGAGATAGCTCCCAATCCGGTGGATCTTCAGGCGGGTGTAATACAGATCACTGTATTCCACCGCGCGGGGGCGGCGGGTGGAGTCGGGGCCGGTAGCGACCACCGGCGCAGCCGGCCCGGCTCCCGGGGCGAACGTCGCGAGGCGTTCGCTGCCATGCAGGACCGACAGGTGATCGAGCGTCGGGGCGTAGCTCGGGAGCAGTGTGGCCGCCGGCGCCGAGTCGGGCGGCGCCACGTTCGGGACTGTGTCCGTCGGCGCCAGGAGTACCCCGAGGGCGAGAAGGACGGTGTTCATGAAGGAATCCTGACGCTGAAGGCGGAGGCAACCTACCCGCCCAAGATGAATCCAGAGTGAAAGTCCGTGCCCTGCCGTGACGGCCGCTTCGCAGCAAGCCGCACGCCGCTCAGCGCCAGCGGCGTATCTCGTCGCGGGGCGGGGCCATGGCAGCCTGAGCAAACCCTGAAATCGAAACGCGGCGTGCCACCCTGGCTCGCCGCGTTGCACCGTCCGCAACCCCGTGCGATCTTCTGTCTCACTCACTCTCGACAATCACCGCCGTTCCGTAGCAGAGCACTTCCGTGACACCTCGCATCAGCTCGCCGGCATCGTAGCGGATACCGATCACCGCGTTGGCGCCCACCTCCTCCGCATGGACCAGGAGAATGTTGAAGGCTTCCTCACGAGCCGATTCGCACAGCCGGGTCCACACCGTGATGTTGCCCCCGCGTAGGGTCTGAAAGGTCGCCCCTATCGTGCCGAGCACGGACGGCGAACGCACCGTGATCCCGCGGACTACGCCCAGCGTCCGCGCGATCCGATAGCCTTCCAGCCCGAACGCCGTTGTTGTGAACTGGGGATCGATCGCCATCGGGCTCTCTCATGCCGCGGCGGCCTTGTTTCGTTCGCGAAAGACCCGCCGGTAGATGTACACGTTCAGAAGCAGCACCAGGAGGCCCACCACCAGCTCCAGGACCCGGGGCATGGTCGCCGGGTGGAGCCAGGCGGGAAGCAACCGTTCGACTAGGCTGGCGTGGTGACCCAGGACCGCGGCCCGGTCGCGCAGCCAGCGCTCGATCCCGGCGAAGGGCCACAGCCATCCGGCGAATGCCATCGCCGCCCCAAGGATGGCGCTGGGCAGGTGAACCCAAAGGATCCAGCGCCAGCGCAGCACCATGAGCCCGCCGACGGCCACGAACTTCATGAACGTCAGGTGCACCAACAGCAGCAGATCCGCGAGCACAGCGTAGATCACTCGTCTCCAGCCTGCGACAGGGGAGTAGGGCTTCACCGAATCTAACGGGGTGACCCCGGGGAGGTCGGCGCCTCACTCCTCTTCCTTTTCGTCCTTCTTGTGCTCGGCCGCCACCTTCGCGGTGACCTCCGGGGGTGCCTCCGCGTAGCCGCGCGGGTCCACGTGGAAGGTGCCGCGGCCGTGAGTGATCGAGTGGAGCGTGGTGGCGTACTTGTACATCTCCGCTTCGGGAACAATGGCCCGGATCCTTGTCAGCCGCCCATCGGTGTCGGTCCCGAGGATCTGGCCCCTGCGGGAGGACAGATCGCCCATGACGTCTCCGAGCAGTTCACCCGGAGCCCAGACTGTGACATCGAGCAGCGGCTCGAGCAGCACCGGCTTGGCCTTCGGCGCGACGTTCCGGAACGCGAGGATCCCGGCCATCTTGAATGACATCTCGTTGGAATCCACATCGTGGTAGGAGCCGTCAAAGCACTCGGCCTTGAAGTCGACCAGGGGAAACCCGGCAATCACGCCCCGGACCGCTGCCTCCTGGATTCCGCGGTCCACGGCCGGAATGAACTTGTTGGGGATGACTCCGCCGACGATGCTGTCAACGAACTCGTAGCCCCCGCCGCGTGGCAGCGGGGCGAGCCGAATCCAGCAGTCCCCGTATTGCCCCCGGCCACCGCTCTGCTTCTTGTGCTTGCCTTGCCCTTCCGCCTTGCCCCGCAGCGTTTCCCGGTAGGCCACTTTCGGCCGGACCAGCTCGGCGTGGACTCCGAACTTCTTCTCCAGCCGCCCCAGCAGGATCTCGAAATGCCGCTCACCCATGCCGTGAATGAGCGTCTGGTGCAGCTCGGAGCTGTACTCGAAGTGGAACGTCGGGTCCTCCTCGTGCAGCTTGTGGAGCCCGGCGGCCAGCTTGTCCTCCTCGCCCCGGTTCTTCACTACGACGCCGGAGGTCGCGACCGCCTCGGGATAGGGAATCGGCGCCAGATGCACCACCCGATCCCTCCGGCAGAAGGTGTCGTTGGTGTGGGTATCCCGGAGCTTCGCGACTGAGCCGATGTCTCCGGCCTGCAACTCCGGGACCTCGATCCGGTCCTTCCCCTGCTGAACCGACAGGTGATTGAGTTTCTCGGCGACGTTGTGCTCGTGGTTCCACACCTCGTCTCCGCTCTTGACCGATCCCCGGTACAGGCGGAACAGAGTGACGTCTCCCACGTGGGGCTCGGAAATGGTCTTGAACACGTGGCCCAGCAGCGGGGCGCCCCCGTGGTCACCCTCACTGTCCGGGATGGGCGCCTCGAGCGGGGAGGGGAGCAGATCCACGATCTCCGTGAGCAGGGCCCGGGTGCCGTAGGTCAGGGTGGCGCTCCCCACCAGCATCGGCACGATGTCACCGGCCAGCACGCCCTTCTTGAGGGCCGTGACGATCTCCGCCCGAGAAAGCTCCTCGCCGCCCAGATACTTCTCGAGCAGCGCATCGTCGGTGGACGCGATCGCCTCCACCAGCTGTTCGTGGTACTTCTGATAACTGCCCTTCACGTCGTCCGGAAGCGGAACGGTGTCATGCTCGCCGGTCTTGGTGCCTTTCCTGTAGAACTGGGTTTCGTCAGTCAGCAGGTTCACCACGCCGTGGAACTCGGCCCCGTTGCCGACGGGGATCTCCACCGGTACGACCTTGGGGGAAAGGTGGGCCTTCACATCATCGAACACCCGCTCGAAGTTGGCCCGCTCCCGGTCCATCTGTGTCACGAAGAGGAGGCGAGGGAGGTGCAGATGGTCGCATAGCTCCCAGACCTTCTCGGTGCCGACTTCCACGCCGCCGGTGGCGTTCAGGACGACGACGGCGGCGTCGGCGGAATACAGGGCCGCCGTGGCTTCGCCCAGGAAGTCGAGGAAGCCCGGGGCATCGAGCAGGTTGATCTTCGTATCCATCCACTCGGCGAAGCCGATGCCCAGGGATATCGAATGCTTGCGTTCTATCTCGTCAGCGGAATAGTCGGTGAGGGTGGTGCCGTCCTGAATACTGCCATGCCTTTTGCTGGAGCCGGCGACGAAGGCGAGCGCGTCAACGAGGGTGGTCTTCCCGGATGCCCCGTGGCCGACGAAGGCCACGTTGCGGATGGCGCTTGACCCATAGACCCGCATGGGGCCGACCTCCTTGATGGGGTTGGCCTATCATGCAGGTCGGGCCGGAGGGTGTCAAATGACCCGTTGTGACGCCGGACCTTGACCCGGGGCGTCCCTCCAAGGATTGTTCGTATGCCGCGGGGCCCCCCCGACCACCGTCATCCCCTCCCAGCGGCCGCACGCGTAGTCCGTCGGCCAACCTGAGCCAGCTATTTACACCGGAGGGTGTTTGCGACGTCTCCGCATAGGAATTCTTGACCTCGTTACCAAGAGTCCCAATCCGTCGCTGTATGGGCGGTTAATGAATCCCAATCTCGCCAGCATCATGCCGCAGGCGGTAGGGGTCTGGTGTCAACAGGCCGGGCACGACGTCCGGTTCGTTTGTTATACCGGGATGGAGGATCTCCTCACCGAGCTGCCGGCGGACCTCGACGTGCTCTTCGTGGGAGCGTTTACCCAGTCGGCCCAGCTCGCCTATGCGCTGAGCAACCTGTTCCGCAGCCGGGGCGCGATCACCATCCTGGGTGGCCCTCATGCGCGCTGCTACCCCGAGGACGCGGTCAAGTATTACGACTATGTGGTCGGCTTCACGGACAAGCGGGTCATCGACGAGGTCCTCGCCGACTGCACGCCGCATCGCCCTCTCGGGCGGTTCCTGAGCGCGCAGAATCAGCCGGCGGAAATCCCGACCGTCGCCGAGCGCTGGCCGTTCATCGAAGCGACCCTGGCCAAGGCGCCCACCATCAAGATCGTCCCGATGCTCGGCAGCCTCGGCTGCCCCTACACCTGCAGCTTCTGCATCGACTCGACTGTGGACTACCAGCCGTTCAGCTTTCCGCAGCTGCGCGCCGACCTCGCGTTCCTCCTCACCAAGTTCAAGAGCCCCATTCTCGGCTGGCATGACCCCAATTTCGGGGTGCGGTTCGACGACTACATGGAAGCCATCGAGGCCGCTGTGCCGCCGGGTCGCATGCGCCATATCGCCGAGAGCAGCCTCTCCCTGCTGTCGGAAGCGCACCTCAAGCGGCTGCAGCAGAATGGCTTCAAGGCCATCCTGCCGGGCATCGAGTCCTGGTTCGACCTGGGCAACAAATCGAAGACCCGCAACACCGGGATGGAAAAGGTGGAGCAGGTCTCCGAGCACGTGAACATGATTCTGCGCTACATCCCCTACATCCAGACCAACTTCGTCCTGGGCCTGGACAGCGATGCCGGGGATGAGCCGTTCGAGCTGACCAATCGCTTCCTGGATCGCTCGCCGGGTGCCTTCCCGGCGTATTCGCTGCTCTCGGCCTTCGGCCGGGCGGCCCCCAACAACCTCGAGTACCAGCGGGCCGGACGGGTACTGCCGTTTCCGTTCCACTTCCTGAACAACAATCACGCGATGAACGTGAAGCCGCTCAACTATACCTGGCCCGAGTTCTACGATCGCCTGGTGAACGTGAGCCGCTACTCGTTCTCGTGGAAGGCGATTGCCCGGCGGATCCCCGCCACCAACAACTCGATTTCGAAGTGGATGAACGTGGTGCGCGCGGTGTCCTCCGAGGGTTTCGGCAGAATCAGGTACCACACCACCATCCGCCGCCTGCTCGATACCGACCGGACCGTCCGCGCCTATCTGGACGGCGAGACGACGGTCCTGCCCGACTTCTATCACAATCGGATCCGGACCGAGCTCGGTCCGCTCTACCAGTGGCTGCCCGACGGCGCGTTGTACCACGACCCGAACGCCTATCTCAGGAGCACCACCGAGGCGGCCCCGCTGGTGCGGATGGCCGCGAAGCCCACCGCCGGTACCCGCCGGCAGCCCGCCGGCGCCTCAATCACGCCCTCGCCGCCGGTGAATTGACTCCGGTCGCGGCCCGGGAAGGGCGGGGCCTGAGCTCCGCCCTTCCTCGTTTCTCCCCTAGTGCTGGCCGTAGACGTGCACCTCCGCCCGGCCATCCCCGCCTCCCCGCACGCTCTTATAGGCGAACTCGATCCGGCGTATTGCCCGGGCGTCCCCCGGTAGGTCGATGACCCGGGTCCGGCTGCCCTCCCGGAAATAGAGCCGCGTCTCGGGTGAGTAGACGCCTCCGTTCTGGAAGACGATCCGCACGTTGAACACCTCCAGGTCGGCGTCGTCGACCACGATCATGATCCGCCGGAAGAGGCCCTCGCCGGCCGCTGAGATCACGTCTCGCTCGGCCCGGAAGCTCACCTGCCGCTGGCCTAGATGGTCCCACCCGGCGAAGCGCCCTCCGGACCCCGGCTCCGCCGGGGCCGGCGCGCCCCCGTGAAAGGGGTCGGCCGATAGATGAGCCTCACGACCGTACAATCGGATGGTGGCCCGCCCACGCCGGAGCTCGCTCCGGTAGAGGAACTCGACCCGGCGGATCACTCGCGCATCGCCGGGCAGATCGAGGCTGCGGCTCCAGCTCCCCTGGCGGAACTCCACCCGCGTCTCCGGCGAGAATACACTCCCGTCGCCGAAGATCACCCCGATGTTGTACATGTCGAGGTTGCCGCCTTCGACTTCCAGCTTGATCGCGCCGAAGCTCCCCTGTCGCCCCGTCACCGCGATGACGTCCTTTTCGGCCCGGAAGCTCACCTGGCGGCTGCCAAGCAGCTCCCATTCCTGAGCGACCAGGCGGGTGGCGGCAAGCGTCGCCGCCAGGCACACGGCCGCTGGCAGATGATGGACTGCGTGCATGGGCTTTGCTCCTCGGTTCGGGGAAGGTCCATAAGTCGTGTAATCCGGTGACGGCCAGAGCTGAAATATGTTAGGCCCGTGACCCAGCGCACATGACGCACGCGTCAACGGTACCCGGCCGCCTGCAGCCGGAACAGCTCCGCGTAGAGACCGCCCTTCGCCACCAGCTGCTCATGGGTCCCCTCCTCGAGCAGTTCCCCGTTCTTGAGCACCAGAATCCGGTCCGCCATCCTGACGGTGCTGAAGCGGTGACTGATGAGGACCGCCATTCGGCCGACGGTCAGCTCGGCAAATCGCTGGAAGACCTGGTACTCCGCGCGGGCGTCGAGTGCCGCGGTCGGCTCATCGAGAATGAGCAGCTCCGAGTCCCTCAGGTAGGCCCGCGCCAGCGCCACCTTCTGCCATTCGCCCCCCGATAGCTCCACCCCTTCCTTGAAGCGCCGGCCGAGCATCTGGTCGAATCCTCCCCGCAGACGCGCCGCGACCGCGTCGGCAAGGCTCCGCGCCGCCGCCCGGGTAATCGCGGTCTCATGGTGCAGCTCGGCGATGTCGCCAACTGCGATATTCTCCCGCAGCGAAAAGTCGTACCGCACGAAGTCCTGGAAGATCACGCCCACGTGCCGACGAAGGCTCTCGACGTCGTAGCTCCTCAGGTCCCGCCCATCAAGCAGAATCCGCCCTTCGGTCGGGTCGTAGAGCCGGGCCAGCAGCTTGACCAGGGTCGTCTTGCCCGCCCCGTTCTCGCCCACCAGGGCGATCCGCTCGCCAGGCCGGAGCCGGAAGGAGAGGTGCCGGACCGCCCACCGGTCCGAACCCGGGTAGCGGAATCCGACGTCCTCGAAGACGAACCCCTCACGGAATGGCGTCGGCACCGGCGGTGCCCCCTTGGCGGAACCGATCCGGGGTGTCACTTCGAGAAAGGCGAACAGATCGTCGAGATACAGGCTTTGCTCCACCAGCTGTGACGCGGAGAGCAGGGTACGCTGGATCAGGTCCCGGCTCTGGCGGAAGGACGCGACCAGGAAGGTGAGTGCGCCGATCGTGAACGGCCCCGCGGGCGACTCATGGTGGGTCACCGTGAGATAGATGATGGCGCCATAGGCACCGTAATACCCCAGCGTGCCCACGACGGAGAGCACGGACGAGACCAGGGTACGCCGGGTGGCCAGTGCCTTGTTCGCCTCGTAGAACCTGGTGGAGAGGTCGGCGTACCGGCCGACCAGGAACCGCGCCAGGCCGAAGAGCTTTACCTCCTTGGCCGAGACATCGCTGGCGCCGACGTAGCGGAGATAGTCAAGCTGCCGGCGCTCCTCGGTCCACGAGTAGAGCAGCGAATAGGCCAGGGCAGCGAACCGGCTCTCGCCCAGGAACGATGGCAGTACGGCCAGGGCAAGCAGCACCAGCAGCCACGGCACGTAAACGGTGAGTGCAGCCGCGAGCGTCCCCAGGGTGACCAGATCCTGGATCGAAGCCAGGATCACGGTGACCAGCCCGATCCGGCCCACCGTCTGCCGCCGGGCGCGCTCGAGCTTGTCGTAGATCTCGGCGTCCTCGAGCTGCTCCAGGTCCAGGCTCGCCGCATGCTCCATGAGCTCCACGCTGGTGCGATTCGCGACCAGGTCGCCCAACAGTGATTCCACCAGCGCCGACAGGCGGGCCAGCACCTCACCCGCCACCGCCAGGCCGAACTCGATGGCCAGGAGGCTTGCCAGCCGGCGCAGCACGGCGGGTCCGGGCCCCTCCCCCGAACCGGCGGCCTGCACCACCAGATCGATGATGAGCTTTCCGATCCAGAGCACACCAACAGGCAGGAGAGCCCGCATCACCCGCAACCCGACCATGGCGACGCTCAGACCCCGGTTGGTCTCCCACACCAGGCGGAGCAGTCGGGGCAGATGCCGGGTGGCGCGCAGCCGCTCCCGCCAGCTGGGCGGGGTTTCGAGCGGTTTGGGCGGCCGCCGCCGCGGCAGCGGTGGGACTGGCTGTGACATAGGCAGGGAAGCTAGGGAGGTACCCGGAGAGACGTGAGAGGTGCGGGAGGAGCGGCAATGACCTCTGGAACTTCCGGCGACACCGCGCTACCTCTCCCCGTTCCCCGTGCCCCTTCACCTCTCACCTCAAGTCCCCATGTCCCCCTTCTGGAACGATCTGCTGATGCCGGGCGTCCCGATCCTCGAGAAGATCGTCCGGCCGATCCTGGTGTACATCTTCCTGGTGCTGGGACTCCGGCTCGCCGGAAAGCGGGAGCTGGCGCAGCTCAATCCCTTCGACCTGGTGGTCCTGCTCACCCTCTCCAACACCGTCCAGAACGCCATCATCGGTGACGACAATTCGGTGTTTGGCGGACTGATCGGCGCCACGACCCTCCTCCTCGTCAACTGGGCGGTGGTAACCGTCCTCTATCGCAATCGCCGACTCGGCATGCTCATCGAGGGCGGGCCGGACGTCCTGATCCACGGTGGTCGCATCCGTCGGGGGAAACTCGAGATGGAGCGGATCACCGTCGAGGAGCTCGAGGCCGCGGCCCGGAAGCAGGGGTTCGCCTCGCTGAAAGACGTGGACCAGGCGATCCTCTACCCCGGCGGGACAGTCTGCTTCATTGGCAAAGTGCCCACACCCGACGCGGCACATCACCATCAGATCATGCAGGAGCTCTCGGAGTTGAAGGCGAAACTCGCGGAGCTCAAAGCGCCGTAGCGGATCGCGGGGCGGGCTTCCGTGCCGGCCCCCACCCCTCCCGCCCCTCCCACCCCTCCCCTACCTTCCCGAGCATGACCGGCTCACCTGTTGCTCTCGTCACCGGAGCCACCGAAGGCATCGGCCGCGCGACCGCCCTGGCTCTGGGGCGCGCCGGTTACCGGATTGGTGTCTGTGCCCGGACCCCGTCCCGGCTCCGGGCCGTGCTCGAAGAGTTTGCCCAGGCAGGCATCACCGCCCATGGTCACCCGGCCGATGTCGGCGTGGAATCGGATGTTCGCCAAATGGTCGCCCAAGTGACCGGGGCCTTGGGACCGGTGGACGTGCTCGTGAACAACGCGGGAGTCGCCATCGTGCGGCCGTTCGACCAGCTCTCCCTGGACGACTGGGACACCACCATGGCCACCAATCTGCGGAGCCTCTACCTGGTGACCCGCGAAGTGCTGCCGGGGATGCGGCAACGGAAGAGCGGTGCCATCGTAAACATCGCCAGTCTTGCCGGCCGCAACGGCTTCGTCGGTGGCACTGCCTACGCCGCCTCCAAGCACGCTGTCCTCGGCTTCTCCCGTGCGCTGCTCCTTGAAGTCCGCAAGGACGACGTCCGGGTCATCGCCATCTGTCCCGGATCGGTCGACACCGCACTCATCCGCGAGCAATCGATGCTCAAACCGGATCCTGCCAGAATCCTTCGGGCCGAGGACGTGGCCGACACGGTACTGTCCGCCCTCCGGCTGCCCCAGAGAGCAACGGTGAGCGAGCTGGATGTCAGGCCGACGAATCCATAGACGAAAAGAACGAGAAGGCGAGAAGGCCAGGTTGTCGCACCCTCACCTTCTTGCCTTCTCGCCTTCTCGCCTCTCCCCTTCTTGCCTTCTCGTCTCCCCGCCTCATACTTCCCCACGGTGCCGACCCCGCGTATCACCATGTGCGTCTGTCGCAGCGTCACCTTCGAGCGGCTGCTGCCCCGCGCACGGGGGCAGCGATGGACCTTGGAGGACGTGATGCGGGAAACGGGGTGTGGCGCCAATTGCGGGCTTTGCCGGCCATACCTTCGCCGCATGCTCGCGACCGGAGAGACCACGTTTACCGAATTGCTCACGGAATAGAGGTGTGGGGTGGAGCCCTGGTCCTCCGCACGTCCCGGGCGGGCCTGGCCCAACATGAGCGACTCAGATGACGTCAGACGTGCCACCACAGCCGGACCCCACCGAGGTGTCGCGGTTCCCCCGGGCGGCGCTGCTGTTCATTGCGGCCCTGCCGACAGGAATCGCGGGGGGCTGGTTGGCGGGCCGCGGCCTCGGACCTGGATGGGCTCTCCTGGCTGTAGCGCTGGTCGCCATGGGCATTGGGGTGGCGCTGGTGAGCCGCGAGCGGCGTCGGCACGAGGCCGATGGACGCGCGGTCCCCTCGCGGGCTGACCTGCATGACCGGGAGCTCACCTGGCTCCAGCGCGTGGCGCATGCCATGGTCGCGGGCGACGGCCTGGAGCAGGTCCTCGATGTCGTGGCCGGCGCGGCGGCAGACCTCTTCGATACCGAAAGCGCCGCGATCGGGTTCGTGGTCGAGGAGGGTCGCTTCGTCCGCATCGTCGCCGGCACTGGCCCGATGCGGGTGGCGTTGAACCGGCTGCTGCCGGTGGATCACTCCCTTCTCGGATGGGTGGTCACCAACGAGGCGCCCCTCACCACGCCTGACATGGCGGCCGATCCGCGCAACTACGCCGTGCCCGATCTTCCGCTCACGACCCTGGTCGCCGTTCCGCTCCGCTCCGCCGGAGTGGTGATCGGAGTCCTTGCCGCCCTGAACCGGCGGGATGGCCGGCCCTTCCGGGAGGCGGATGTCCGGCTCTTGCAGACACTCGGCGATCAGGTCGTGGTCGGCCTCGACCGGGCGCATGTCATGGAGGAAAGCCGCCGCAAGGAGGAGGTGCTGGCCGCCAAGAATCGCGAGCTGCAGCGCGCCACCGAGCTCAAGAGCCAGTTTCTCGCCAACATTTCCCACGAGCTCCGCACCCCGCTCAACGCCATCAACGGGTTCTCCGACCTGCTGCTCACCGGGGAGCTGGGGTCCCTTAACGACCCCCAGCGGGAGTTCCTCGACTCGATCCTGCGGAACGGGAAACACCTGCTCGGGTTGATCAACAGCGTGCTCGACCTTTCCAAGATCGAGGCGGGCGGCATGACCCTGAGCCTCGCCACCTGTGATCTTCGCGAGCTTATTCTGGGCGCCGTGACGGACACGGCGCCGCTCCGGACCGCGAAGCGCCAGGAGTGCCGGCTGGAGATCGGCCTGGAGCCGCTCATCGTCCTCGCCGACGGGACCCGGATCCGCCAGATCCTGTACAACCTGCTCTCCAATGCCTCCAAGTTCACCACGGAGGGCGGCCGCGTCACCGTGTCCGCGATCGCCACCCGGGCACCCCTGCCACTGCCCGGCGAACGCCCGGGAGAGACCGGCCGGGTGGTGGCCCGCGATGCCGTCTGGGCCTCGGTTCGCGATAGCGGCATCGGGATCAAGCCGGAGGACATGCCCAAGCTGTTCCGCGAGTTCAGCCAGGTCGACAGCTCGGCGAGCCGCGAGCAGCAGGGGACCGGCCTCGGGCTTGCTCTCTCCCGCCGATTCGTGGAAATGCATGGGGGCAGCATCGGCTGTGAATCGAGGTACGGCACCGGCGCCACCTTCTGGTTCATCCTCCCGTGTGAAGGCCCGCTCCGCGCAGCCGCCTCGGGTCTCGAAGCCGTTTCCCGGCCCTCCGTCGCCATGGAGCCCCAGGGGGCATGAAGCCCCCCTTGCTGCTGACGCTACTGCTCCTCGACCCACTCGCGGCCCGGGCCCAGACTCGACCGTCGCTCGGCGTCGAACTTGGGTACACCCGGGCCGACTTCGTCGGATCCGGGGTCAGCGGGGCCCTCCGGCGTGAGGGGGCTGTGGCCGGGGCCTATTTCAGAATCCCACTCGCCTCCTGGCTCGCCGTGCAGCAGGGAATTCTCATCGCAAGCAAGGGTGGCGCCGCCGCGGGGACCGACAGCCCTAGCTCGCCCATCCGGGTCGAGATCGACCTCGTCTATCTCGACTTTCCACTCGTCGTGAGAAGCCGGCTCCCGGCCCTACTGGGTACCAAGCTGATTCTTCTGGGTGGAACCGCCCCGGGGGTGCGCATCGGCTGCAATGTGGAGTTCGTGCAGAACGGCCTCAGTCTTCTGCGAACCGCCTGCGACCGGGCCACCACCTTCACGTTCCGCAGCGTGGACCTGTCCCTCATCGGCGGGATTGGCATAGGCATCCCGATCGAACGGGACGAGCTGTCCCTTGAGGCCAGGCTCTCCCGGGGGGTTCGGTCGGTCACGGACCTGGGGGAGGTAAAGAACCGCTCGCTGGACTTCCTGCTGTCCGTGCCGTTCTAGCCCCCGCCACTGCAGCGCCATCCGCGATTCTCCCGGAGGGGCGCAGCCTGCTGTGCTGCGGCCAGACATGCTGCACTAAGTGATTACAACACAACATGTTGCCAGAGGCATGCCTATTGCTCGCGCATCGGGATCATGAGGCGTCAGGCACCTCCGATGTCCCCCTCAGCCGCCAGCGGTTTCACCGTGGTGGAGCTTTTGGCCGTGATGGTCATCATCGGGGCACTGGCCGGGTTCGCCCTCCCCAAGCTGCATGGGGTTTCCGAGCGGGCGAAGATCGCCAGGGCGATCGGTGATATCAGGGCCATCCAGATCGACCTGATGGCGATCGAAGTTGGCGGCCAGCCGCTCCCGGCGAACCTCTCCGCGATCGGACGGGCTGGCATAACCGACCCGTGGGGCCGGCCCTATGTGTACTTCCCCTTCGACACAGCCGCCCACGGGAATCCCCCCGGGGCCCGGCGCGACCGCTTCCTGGTCCCCCTCAATTCGAGCTTCGACTTGTACAGCGTGGGGCCGGACGGGAATACGTCTCTCCCCCTGACCGCCGCCGCCAGCCACGACGATATCATTCGGGCCAACGACGGCGGCTTTATCGGCGTCGCAGAGCAGTTCTAGCGAGCGTCACGTGGCCACCTCCGCCTTCCTCCGAACCCGCGTCGCACGCCGCATCCTCCTCCTGTTTCTGCTCTGCGCCGTTCTCCCGCTCACGGTCCTCGCGGCGCTCGGCTATCGGTATCTCACCATGGATCTCGAGCACGGCGCCCGGGGGCGGGTGCGGCAGGAGAGCAAGACCTCCGGCATGATGTTGCTGGATCGGCTCAATTCGCTCGCGGCGCTGCTCCAGACCGTGTCCACGCAGATCGACAGTGAGGTGCCGCTGCACAAGCGGACCGCGAGCCACGACGCAACGGTCGCCGGCCCGCGGTTCCGTGCCCTGGTGCTGGTCGGACCCGACGGACGGACAACCGTTGTGTCCGGTGAGGCGGCGCCGGAGCTTCCGCGACTGTTGCCGGGCCAGGAGGAGCATCTGCGGCGCGGGGGCGTTGCGATGGTCACCGCGGCGGGTCCCGGTGGTCTGGACGTCTATCTGGTCCGCGCCATGGAGACCATGCCGGGAGCGCGGCTGTGGGGCTGGATCGAGGCCGCCTCGGTATGGGGTCTGGACCCCAGCCGGAGTGTGGCTCCGGTCGGCACCCTCCTTTGCCTTACCACCACGGCCGGCCAGGTCCTGACCTGCCCCGAGAAGGAAATGGCGCTCCCCGATCTCGTTGAACCGGCCGGTTCCAGCTATCGCTGGCGCCGAGATGGCGTGGGATACGTCACCGGTCAATGGACCCTGTTTCTGACCCGGCTGTACGCAACTCCGTCGTGGACGCTCAGTCTCAGCCTCCCGGAAGAGCAGGTGTTCGCCCCGCTGTCCACGCTCCGCGAGACTTTCTTCCTCGGTCTTCTCCTCGCGCTCGCGACGGTCTTTACGCTGAGCCACGTGCAGCTGAGGCGCACCATGCAGCCGCTGGAAGCGCTCGAGGCCGGCACCCGGCGGCTCGCCATGGGACGGTTCGACGACCCGGTCCGGGTCTCGAGTGATGACGAGTTCGCCGTGCTGGCGCAATCGTTCAACCGCATGGCCGGAGACCTGGGCCGACAGTTCCGGAATCAGCAGGCCCTGCGCCAGGTCCACCAAGCCGCCCTCGGAGCGCCGGGGCCCGAGGCCGTGCTCGGAGCGGTGTTCGCGGGTCGGGCAGACCTGCTTCCAGGTCAAGACCTCACAATCGCCCTGGCTCGGCCCGACGACCCGTCCTGGTGGACCGTGACCGATCCGCCCACCGGGTCTCAGACCAGCCGGACCCACGATGCGCAGCCCGGGGCTTCGGAGCTGGCCGAGCTGCTGTCTCAGCCAGAGGGCGTCGTCTTACGCCGCGGAGAGCTGGCGCGGAACTACTTCAGCCGCCCGGGCGAGGTCTTGCTCCATGAAGTGATGGTTCTGCCCCTGCTTCGGAACGGCGTTCTTGCGGGCGCGCTCGTGGTATCATGCGAGCCCCATCAGGAGGGCCGTCCGGAAGCCCTGGCGGAAGCCCGCCGCGAGGCCGATCAGATCGCGGTGTCCATCTCCAACACCCAGCTGGTCCAGCAGCTCGACGCCATGCATTGGGGCGCGTTGACGGCTCTTGCCCGCACGATAGACGCGGCATCTCCCTGGACTGCGGGGCACTCGGAACGAGTCACCGCGGGCGCCATGGAGATCGCCCGGCTGCTCGGCGCGTCCCGCGACGACCTAGACCTGCTGCACCGCGGCGGACTCCTGCACGATATAGGCAAGATCGGCGTACCCACGGCGATCCTCGACAAGCCGGGCCCGCTCACGCCCGAAGAGTTTGCCATCGTGCGCAGTCACCCTGCGATCGGCGCCCGGATTCTCGCACCGGTCGGTGCGTTCCGGCGCGCGTTGCCGCTGGTCCTGCACCACCACGAGATGCTCGATGGCACCGGCTATCCCCATGGCCTGAAGGACGAGCAGATCCCCCTGATCGTCCGCATTCTCACCGTGGCGGACGTGTTCGACGCGCTCGTCTCGGACCGACCGTACCGCCAAGCCTGGCCGATCGAGAAGGCCCTCGAGTATCTGCGTCAGGGCTCGAACGCCAAATTCGATCGGCGGGCGGTCGAGGCCCTGACCAAGGCGGTCGATTCAGGATGGCGCCCGGCAGCTTCTTCCGGAACGGCCCCTTCGGAACCGGGCGAGGCCGACCGGTACGACTCCGCAGCAGCGCGAAGAGCCGCGACCCGGGCGACCAGCCCGATCGCCACGGCCACCTGAACAACTCGCAGACCTGATTCAACGTCGGCCCCGGCCCCGCCCCGACTGAGGTTCCACGTTGCAGCTGCCAAAGCTTTGCGCGGCCGGTTCACCCGTATAGCTTGGTACCCCATGCAGCCCCCACGCCACGTTCGCGCTGAGGCCATGATTCTGCTCCTCGCCCTGCTGGGCGGGGGCCTGGGGCTGCCGCTGTTCGACGTCGTCGCCTATCACTCGCGCCCCGCCGCTTGCCGTCCTCTCGGTCCCACCCTGGCGGAACAGGGCGGCGTCCGAGCCCACCCGCAGGTGTGCGTGCTGCCTAACGCCACCGCGGCCAGCGGGGCCTTCCGGTCTTCACTCCCGCACTTCTCCCACCCGCAGCGCGGGCCGCAGAAGCCTGTGCACCGCTAGTGGGGCTCCCCATCCTTCAGCTCTGCCACAGCCTCTGCTTTTCCCGCGCACCGCCCACCGCCTGATCGTTCTCTTCGCCAGCGTCCCGGTTGGTAGACTGCCCTCCACTCCGAGGGCGACCTTGAGAGCCTCATGCGGTACATACTCAGAAGCGGAATCGTTCTGCTCACTCTGGTTAGCGCTGTGCCCGTCGCCACGCTCGCACAGCAACCTGCAGCCGGAGATCTACGCCAGACCCTGAATCAGCTGGCCGCCCGGCTGGACACGCTCGAGGCAGGCGGCTGCCCCGCCGGCCCGGCGTTGCTCCCGCCCCTCGGTGCCGATTCCCTCAGCGTGAGCCTAGCCCATATCATCGTCCGGCTCGAGCGCCTGGTTGCCGCACGCTGTGCCCCGGCCCGGCCCGCCGCAGCGGACTCGGTCTCCGACGACCTGGCCGCGCTCAGGGCAGCCGCCGCAGCGGCCACCGGTGCGGCGGCCCAGACCGCGCCTGACACAGCCGGGAAAGGCCCGACCCAGTTCGTGGGCCGCCAGCGCAGCGGCTCGGCTCTCAACCCCGAGATCAGCGCCACTGGAGATATCCGGCTCGCGGGCCAACGCCACAAAGACCTCCAGGGCGAGGCCCGCGAGTTTGAGGTGGCGCTTCAGTCCACGCTGGATCCCTACTCCAATGCGAAGGTTATCCTGACCTTCGAAAACGATGCGGTCGGCGTCGAGGAAGGCTACGCCTGGTGGACTGGCCTCCCCGGGCGGGTCCGCGCGGATGTCGGCCTCTACCGCCAGCAGGTCGGTGATCTAAACCGCTGGCACCTGCACGCCCTCCCGGAATCCGAGTATCCGCTGGTCTATCAGCGATTCCTGGGTGAGGAAGGACTCGCGGGTGCAGGGTTGTCTCTGTACACCGCGCTACCGCTTTCCATCGCCGGAGGCACTCACGAGATCTGGGCCCAGGGCACGACGGCCGAGAGTGAGCCGCTCTACGGCGCGGGCCGGCACGGCACCCTGCTCGGCCGGGTGCAGAACTTCTGGCAGCTGTCACGGAGCACCTACGGTCAGATCGGGTTTACGGCGCTGGGTGGCAACAACGCCGACAGCCTGCGAGGTCGCCTGCTGGGCCTCGACCTTCGCCTCACCTGGCGACCCCCGAGCGCCGGCACTCGCAACGAGGTGACCTTCCGAGCCGAGGGCTATCGACTCCGCGAGCATGAGCCGGGCTCGGCCACTACCCGTTACGGGGCCTTCGCGGACCTCACCGCCCGTGTGACCCAACGCTGGATCCTCGGCGCCCGCTACGACTACGTCGAACGTGCCCGCGGCGCGTACGTGAAGGAGTGGCAACTCTCCCCGACCCTGACCTGGTGGGAGAGCGAGTTCGTCTATATCCGTCTCGAAGGCCAGCACCATCACGACGAGCTGCTTGGCAACACCGACCGGCTCCTGCTGCAGGCCGTGTTCGCCATGGGGCCGCACAAGCATGAGACGTATTGAGGGGCGTTAGCCGTTGGCCGTTAGCCGTTAGCCGTTAGCCGTTAGCCGTTAGCCGTTAGCCGTTAGCCGTTAGCCGTTAGCCGTTAGCCGAAAGGGCTCCCCGAATGTTGCTCTGGGCACTCAGTATTGCGATGGCCTCCGCCGAGCCGCCAAGCCGCCAAGCCGGTGAGCCGCCGCTCAGGATCGTCACCAGCCTCACGACCTACGGGGCCATCGCCCGGGAAATCGTGGGAGACCGGGGCACCGTGACCTCGATCGCTCAGGGCGACGAAGACCCGCACTTCGTTCAGCCCAAGCCCAGTTTCGTGGCGGTGCTCCGCGACGCGGACCTCTTCGTCACGACCGGCCTCGACCTCGAGCTCTGGGTCCCGGCTCTCCTGGACCGGGCCAACAACCGCAAGGTCTCGGAGGGCGGACCGGGGTATGTGACGGCCTATACCGGCATCACCCTGCTGGAGGTGCCCACCTCCCTGAATCGCGCTCAGGGCGACATCCACGCCGACGGCAATCCGCACATTCACACTGATCCGCTCAATGCCATTCTGATCGCGCGCAACATCCTCACCGGCCTGCAGCGGGTGGCACCGGGGGACGCCGCCGTGTTCGCCGACCGGGAGCAGAGTTTCGAGAAGCGCGTCCTCGAATCGACCATGGGTGCCGATCTCGTGAACATTCTGACCCCGGCCACCGCCTTCGACCTGCTCAAGACCGACAAGCTCTCCTCCTTCCTCGCCGCGACCAAATACCAGGGGAAGCCGCTTCAGGACCGGCTGGGTGGCTGGCTCAGGACCGCGGAGGCGTTTCGAGGGAAGGAGATGGCCTGCTACCACAAGGAGTGGGCCTATTTCAGCCACCGTTTCCAGGTGAACTGCGCCGAGTACATCGAGGCCAAACCGGGAATCCCGCCCACGCCGAAGCACGTCGAGGAGGTCATTGCCCTGATGAAGGAGCGCAGGATTCCCGTGTTGTTCGCGTCAAACTACTTCAACCGGAATCAGATCGAACGGGTCGCGGAGAAGACCGGGGCTAGGGCGGTGATCGTCCCCGAGAACACCCATGGCGCCCCGGGCATCGAGACCTACTTCGACCTCATGAACGCCTGGGTGAACGAGCTCGCCGCAGGTTTCCGGGGAGCAGCCTCCTGATGCTCGACTATCTGATCCACAGCCTGTGGTTGGCGCCGCTGGTGGCCTGCATGGTCATCGTGGCGGTGCATTCCTACCTGGGACTCCACGTCCTCGCGCGCGAGGTCATCTTTGTCGACCTCTCGCTGGCCCAAGTGGCGGCTCTCGGCTCAACGGTCGCGATCTTCGTCGGGGCCGAAGCCGATTCGGCGACCGCCTTTCTCTATGCTCTGGGTTTCACCACCGTGGGCGCGGCCCTGTTCGCCCTCACCCGCTCCGCCCATGGGCGAGGCCGGGTGCCCCAGGAAGCCATCATCGGCATCGTATATGTCGTCGCCTCCGCGGCCGCCCTGCTGGTCGCCGACAAATCGCCGCGGGGTGGGGAAGCGATCAAGGACATCCTCGTGGGGAGTCTCCTCTGGGTAGGGTGGCCTTCGATCGGTCGGCTTGCGACGGTGTATCTGATCGTGGGTCTGTTCCACTGGCTCCTGCGGAAGAGGTTCCTCACGATCTCGTTTGAGCCGGAGCAGGCCGCCTCCCGCGGCTGGCAGCTACGCTGGTGGGACTTCTGGTTCTATCTGAGCTTCGGCATCGTGATCACGTTCTCCGTGCCGATCGTGGGGGTGTTGCTGGTCTTCTCGTTCCTGGTGGTCCCGGCGGCGATCGCGTTCCAGTTCACCCGCAGGCGGGGCATCCTGGCCATCATCTCCTGGATCGCCGGAGTGAGCGCCTCCGGACTCGGAATCTGGGTCTCTTTCCGCTACGATCTCCCGACCGGGCCATTGGTCGTTTGCGTGTTCGGCCTTCTGCTCCTGCTGGCGTTTTTTGTGCGCAGGCTCCTCCCTGTGGCGCTCACAGATTAGCCCGATGCGTCGCCCGTCCCGGCTCCCGCCCCTCCTGCTCGCGGTCGTGTTCGCCGTGGGAGGCTTCGGCCTCCCCGAGGCGGACATCCTGCTGGACCACGGCACCGGCGACCCACGACCCGAGCTCCAGGTTCATCTAGAGCGGCCCGGAGGCGCGAGCGATCATGCCGGGCACTGCCCGCTCAACCGACTGCTCGCCACGCTTCAGGCCCTGGGACCCACCGGTGGCACGGCCGTCGTCCGCGCCGCAGTCGACCTCGTCCTTAGCCACGTAGAACCCGCAGCCGCCGCCCTCGTCAGGCATCACCCCTCCTATCGCTCCAGGGCTCCTCCCTCCACCGGCTGATTCTCCAATCCGCTGGTCATCTGAACGCGCCGCCGGGAACGCCCCGGAGGCGATCACCCGTTCTGGAGGGGTACTATGCTTTCCGGCCTTCCCGGCGCGCTGCTCGTCATGGCGGCCGCCGTTATCCCAATCAGTCCTCCCGGTCCGCCGACCGGTGGCACCTTGAGCGGTCGAGTGACGGCCCAGGACGGCACGCCGGTGGCGGATGCCCGTGTCGTTCTGGTCGAGGCGGGCCGCAGCACCGAAACCGATGCCGCGGGCCACTATGCGATGCCCGCTCTCGCGGGCGGCATCTATTCGCTCTCGGTGTCTGCGATCGGGTACGCGCCCCAGGTGCGCGGCATCAGGGTCGCCACCAGCGACCTCGTTCAGGATTTCGTCCTCAAGCCCTCCCTGGTCGAGTTGCCTGCGATCCAGGTGACCGCCACCCCCACCACCAGCGACCCGCTGACCTCTCCACAACCCACCGCGGTAGTGCAGGGTGCCGACCTGGAGGAGACCCAGGCGCCGAGCCTCGGGGAAACCCTCGACCGGGTGGCCGGCGTCCACAGCCTCAGCACCGGACAGGGCATCGGCAAACCGGTCATTCGCGGGCTCACGTCCAACCGGGTGCTGGTACTCGACAACGGTCAGCGGATGGAGACCCAACAGTGGGGCGACGAGCACGGACCTAATATCGAGACGGCGCTCGCCGATCGCATCGAGGTGATTCGCGGTCCAGCCAGCGTCCTCTACGGTTCCGACGCGCTGGGCGGCGTGGTCAACGTCATCCCGAAATCTCTCCCGTCGACTGCTCCCGGGGAGCACGTCTTCGGGGGGGAGGTGACGGCTGCCTATGTCACCAACGGCAAGGAACCGGACGGGGCGCTGCTGGTCGACGGCGCAAGCGGCGGTGTGGGCTTCCGCGCGACTTTGAGCGGACGCTCGTCTGGAGATGTCCGCACCCCTGATTACACCCTGTGGAATAGTGGCAACCGGGCCGTCGGGGGCACTCTGGCGATCGGCGATCGGGGCGACTGGGGGAACGTCACCGCCACCTTCGCGCAGCGTGACGAGCGGATCTCCCTGACCGATGAGGATCCCACCGCCACACCCACCCAGCGAATTGCCACCTCCCGCGCGCGGCTCGATGGCCTGTTCCCGATCGGCGGCTCCCGGCTCGAGCTGAGCGCAGGATACGAGCGCAACCGTCGTCGGGAATTCGAGGACGACCAGACCAGTGACGTGGCGCTCGGCCTCCTCTCCCAGAACTGGAGTTTCGACGCACACCTGCACCAGGCGCCGAGCGGGAATCTCTCCGGTGTGCTCGGGGTGAGCGCCATGAGGACCGTGTTCGACAAGTTCGGCGAAGAGACCCTGATTCCCAACACTCACTTGTCCAACCTCGGGGTCTTCGGCTTCGAGCAGCTGCACGCCGACAGGTGGGATTTCTCCCTTGGCGCCCGCTACGACTACCGCCGCCTGTCCATCCAGGACACCGCGATTGCCGGGGTCGAAGACACTCGGAGCTGGAACTCCGTTACGGGGAACGCCGGCGTTCTCTTCAAGCTGGCGGAGCCGGCTGCATTGGTGTTGAATGTCGGCCGTGGGTTCCGGGCCCCTTCCAGCTTCGATCTATTCTCCAATGGCGTCCATGAGGGAACAGTGGCTTTCGAGCGCGGCAACCCAAACCTGCGCACCGAGAAATCCACCAATGGCGACCTTGCATTGCGGGTGCAGACCACGAACCTTGCCATTGAGGTCGGTGGTTTCGTCAACTGGATCCAGGATTACATCTATACCGTCCCCACCGGGACCACCGATCCGGGATCCGGGTTCGAGATCTACGATGTCACCCAGGGCGACGCCCGCCTGGAGGGCTTCGAAACGGCCGCGCGGTTTCATCCCACCCGCTGGCTCCACCTCCAAGGAACTGCGGACTACGTCCGGGGAACCAACACCAGTACCGGCGAGCCCCTGCCCGCGGTGCCCCCGTTTCGCGCCACTTACGAGGTACGACTCGAGAGCTCGCACGGAGGCGTCTTCCGGGATCCCTGGCTGTCATTCGGAGGGGAGACCAACGCGCGTCAGACACGGCTCGATCCCGCCGAGGCCGCGTTCTTTGCGCAGGCATTCGGAGGCCAAGGGTACCAGTCCGAGGCCTATACCCTGGTGAATGCGGGGGCTGGATTCACCGTCGGGAATGCTCGTACGGCCCTGCGCGTCGATTTTTCAGTGCGGAATCTGTTTGACAAGACCTATGCCAATTTCCTGAGCCGCATCAAAACCAACGCCGAGAATCCGGGGCAGGGGCGGGCGGTCATTCTCCGGCTGAGCACAGCATTCTAGTTCGCCTCATCTCGACAGGCGCGCCCGGGCGGATTGCCGCTCGGGCGCGTCGCCAGTCCTGGAAGGATCGCGACCCCTTCCCCGTCCTCCTCACCTCCCTCGGCGAAGCCGGAACTCGACTGGCCACCCACCCCCGACCCGCCGTCACTCCGGCATCTCCCCGTAGGCCACCACCGGAACCCCTACGGTCACTTCGCCCGCCCGCGCGAAACGGAGTCGCAGCTCGAGGCTGTCGCCGATCCCGTAGGATCGTGGCAGCCCTTCGAACATCAGGTGCATTGCCCCGGGGTGCATCCGAACCTCTCCGCCCGCCGGAATCTCCAGCGCGGAAGCCATCCTCATCTGGCCATTGCTGGTTCCCATCAGCATTCCGCGGCCGCCCGCCGGGCTGCCG
>DATBLR010000057.1:0-2863 GCA_036555275.1 Gemmatimonadales bacterium
GGCAGCGATGCCATCCATCTCACCGGCCCCCTGGCGCGTGCTCGCGGTCCTGGCCGTCCTGACCACCGGGTGTGGCCTCCTCGACACCGATCAGCCCAACATCATCGAACCCGGCAATCTGGATTCGCCGGAGGGTGCCGAGGCGCGGCGGGTCGGGGCGATCCGCGACTTCGTCTTCGCGAAGGACGGGGACGGCAGTCAGGTCAGTACGGAGGGATTGCTGGTTCTGACCGGCGACCTGGTCGACGAGTTCCAGCATTCGGGGTTCATCCCCGCCACCGTGGAATTCGATCAGCGGCTGATCGCGGCCAACAACAGCAGCCTGGAGGACGTCTGGTTCCGGCTCCACCGGGCCAGGGTCGCGGCGGAGGAGGCCACGGCCGCGCTCGAGCGCTTCGCCATCGACCCATCCACCAACGCCGGTATCCCTGAGATGCTGAGCCTCTCAGGCTACACCTACATCTTCTTCGCAGAGGATTTCTGCTCGGGGGTGACCTACAGTTCGGTGGTGAACGGCGTGGTGGTGCCCGGCACCCAGGACTCGACCGTCGGGTCGTTGCAGACCGCGGTGGCACGATTCGATTCCGCGCTCGGCACAGCGGCTGTGGCGGTGGACCCGAACATTCAATACCTGGCGCAAGTCGGGAAGGGGCGGGCCCTGCTCAGTCTGGGTGATGTCCCCGGCGCGGCCGCCGCCGTGGCCGGAGTCCCGACCGATTTCCAGTATCTGACGGAGCATGACGCCTCCCCGTTGAGTTTGGCTAACGCCGTGGCCGTCTATGGGGTCTCCGGCCCCTCGGGCGGCTCCATTTCCATGGCGGACGCCGAGGGCACCAATGGACTCGGATTCCGGACCGCCAACGACCCCCGGACCCCCTTCTTCGACACCGGGCATACCGGACTCGACCAGACCACACCGCAGTTCGACATTCTCAAGTACCCGGACCCGGGGACCTCGGTGGTGCTCGCGGACGGGGTCGAGGCGCGCTTGATCGAGGCCGAATCGCAGATGCTGGTTAACGACTTCCCCGGGATGACCACGACTCTCAACGATCTGCGGGCTCTGGTAGCCGGCCTGGCGCCCCTGGCCGTCCCGGCCACCGCGGCAGAGGCGCGGGATCTGCTCTTCAGCGAGCGAGCCTTTTGGTTGTATGCCACCGGGCACCGGCTGGGTGACCTGCGCCGTCTCGCGCGGCAATACGGCCTCAACCCGGATGCAGTGTTCCCGACCGGCGCGTACCTGCGAGGCGGAGATTACGGGACGCGGGTGGCCTTCCCGGTTCCGGCAACGGAAGATCAGAACCCGCACTTCGATCGCGCAAACTGCAACCCGGACGCACCTTGAGCTAGAACACGGTAACGCTGGACATGCCAAGATTCGGGGCCAGGGTCCACCTGACCACCTGCCCCGGCTGAACCCGCAGGTCATCGGTGACGGTGCGCTCGCTCGACCCGATGACCTCGGCACGCAGGAAGAAGACCCCGTCCGCCCGGAGCCGCCGCCAGGGCACGACGAACGATTGAACCTCCTGGATGTTGACCTGACCGAGTCGCAGCGAGGTTCCGCCGGAGTGGAGGTAGATCGTGAGGCTGGCCGCGAACCGATTGTCCACCTGAATACCGACTTCCGCGGGTTCCTGGGCCGACACGGGACCCGGAGCTGGCTTGCCGCCGCACCCGCACGCAAGCACCACCACGCCGACGACCAATCCGGCCCTCCGCAACGCCTTTCGCACGCTCGCGAGGGCGATTGTGGCGCTGGCCCGCAGCATCACTGACAGCCTCTGATCCCATGCACTGGAGTCGGCCCCTCCGCACCTGGCACCGGCCGACTCGCTCGCACCGGCCAGCAACGACTCCCTGGTGTGCTGAGCCGGGGACGGCCTGCAACGGGTTACAGACCCGGCCCGCATGTGTTATTGGACCATCACGGTGGAGCGGGCCAGCTCGGTCTCCAACGTCCAGGTCACCACCTGGCCGGGCCGTACCAGGATATTCTCGGAAGTGAATCCATGGGCACCGCCGACCGGCGACGCTGCGAGGCGGATGGACGCGCCGGAGGAGAGGATGCGCAACGGGAGCTCGAACGCCCTGCTGGAGGCTGCGGGCACCAGACCGAGCCGTTCCCTGACACCACCGTGAATCGCGTAGACCCGGACGTCGGCCCAGTGGTGATTCCGGACCGTCAGGGCCACCGGTTCGGCGGACCCGGTGGGCGTCGGCGTGGCGGCGGGTGTAGGGTGACAGGCCACGGCCAAGAAGAGGAAGATTTCAGCGGCAAAACAGCGCATTGTCCGCGATGAGATAGTGGTCGGTACGCAACTTTGCCAGCCTGCTGATCCGCTGACGTCGTGGCGAACTTTTGAGCCTCCTGTCCACCGGAGCCCCGACTAGAAGACCCCGATGCTGGATCGCTCCAGGTCGCTCTCCAAGGTCCAGCGAATCAACTCGCCCGGACGGATGCTCAGGGGCTCGCTGACGAGCACGTTTCCCTCTCCGATCGGGTCCGCCTTGAGCCGTATGGTCCCGGACCCGGCAATCAGCCGCCAGGGCACGAAGAAGCTCGACACTCCGGCTGCGCCGGCCGTTCCGATGCGGTCCCAGACTCCATTGTGGAGGACTGAGATCACTACATCGGTCATATGGTGGCTCTGGACCTGCACCGCCACCTCTGATCCGGGGGCACCTGGATCGACGCTCGGCGCCGGGGTGTGGGAGCAGGCGACGGCGCCCAGAGCAAGCGCGACCATCAAGGCCAGACGCGGCGTGGCGGTTCGCATTGAAACCCTTCCTGCCGTAGCTCGTGGAGGTCGCGGATCCCCGGAGAGTCGGCAATACGACGGGCGCGGACTAGCGCCCTGGC